>JBJKPM010000054.1:0-98997 GCA_046706325.1 Desulfocapsaceae bacterium
GCTACAAGCAGATGAATGTGATTAGAGGTCACCATGTAATTCAGAATTCTTAGACCGTAACGTTTTCTTGCCTGGTAAAGCCATTGCAAGTACCGCTTACGATCTTTGGAAAACTTGAGCAGAAACTCCTTCTTATGGCAACGATGAGTGATATGCCAAATGTATCCGGGTAAGTAATTTCTTTTGGCGCTAGCCATGGTTATTTTCTACATTGGCGTTTTTGCACCCAAAAAGAGCGATATAGACACCAAAAAGGCTATTTTTTCGACAATATTTTATTTCATCTCAGCATATTAGCTTGGCCCGACCCCCCCCGGCTGGTGTCCCGAAAGCCGGAAAGCGCATCTTGACGTACCTGGTGGAATGCAGGCCATCCCGATGCGCGGCGATTTTTCAACTCCCTTTGTACTTTCCTCATTGCAGAAACGGTCGTTTGCGTAATGAGTGAAGGTCTTCGATAAATTAAGGCTTCCCGTGTTGCAAACACTATGGTGCAAAATGCTATACAACTGCACCAGGTTTGAACAAATGGAGGAAGCAATCCCTATCAGCTACGCATGTGTAGTTCAACCCGGGATCAGGATACGAAAGCGCAGATCGCCGCACGGAAGAACGCTGGATGTGAACAGACCTTTCAGGATAGGGTCTCTGGTGGTCGATGGGAGAAAACGGAGTAGCATCGGCTATTAATGCATCTCCGGAAAGGCGATGTGGTCGTGGTTTGGAAACTCGTCCGGTGATCAGGCAACGTGAAAAAAGTTGGCAGTGGTAAATTTCTCCGTGCGCGAAAGAATGCAATCACCGGATCGGTGGAACTGGTCCGGATCTGCGCGGCGCTGACCTGGGGAAAAAGTCTTTTGGGGTTATAATCGGGCCAAGATAAACTGGTTGACAGACACCCCTTCCTCAGCCGCCTTGATCGACAATTCACGGTGTTTTTCCGGGGGGACCCGCAAGGTAAGGTGGCCCTTGAATTTTTTCAAACCAAAAGGTTCAGGGATAGATTCGCCGTCCTCTTGAAGCCATTTAACGGATTCTGCAACGACAAGCTTGATTTCCTGCAACGCCGCTTCCGCCGTGTCCCCGTGCGCTGCTAAAGACGAAAACTCCAGGCATTTCGCAATAAACGCCTGATCTTCTTCAGACCATCCGATTCTATATGTATATTTTTCAATGTATTGAGCCATTTGATTCAACCTCCTTTTGCATGGTCTCAAGCTTCTCCAGGGCTTTTCGCACCTGCTTGACCTGGTAGGGCTTTGCCGCTTTCCCGTCTCTTTGCAAATTGATGCGTGGATCTCCTTTCCATGGGGTTTTAAATATATGGTGACTGCCTCTAATACGGGGCTCCCCGAAATGCTGTCGGCAAACCTCGATGAGATCATTGAACGAAATATTTTTTGAATTTCCGATCAACATGTTTTTCATGTCTATATGATAGTGCATATGCTATCGTATAGCAAGCTTTTCTTCCTGCCGTTAGACGGTCGGCGGCATTAATTATTTGTGTGTGCGAAAAAATGCAATCACCGAATTGATGGAGTTGGTGCGGATCGTCGAACGGAAGAGGTAGGCTAGCGCCCGGCGGGGGATATGCTCGTTTCGATCGCAATTATCAAAAATGCTTCTTCTTGAGGCCAACCAGACCTATCAAGCCGAAGCTTAAGAGGAGCAAAGTGCATGGCTCAGGAACGGGGGCTCCCGTCGAGGTCCAGTGGCCGGGATCTTCCAATACTTGATTAGTCGGACCAGGGTACGTCATTGCGAAATCGATACCGCCAATGGCGGGGTAATAGGAGGTGGAAATGGTACCAAAGAAATTCGAGTCCATGTTGTAATTGATTGTCATCTTCCACGCGGTGATGGATCCATTACTCATATCGAAAAATATATATGGGGTTCCTCCGTTATTAACGCTTGTCGCCGTAGCCGTGCCAGAGGTTATTGTCCACGCAATCACGTCAGCCGTAACATTTCCGTTCGCATTTGACATGTCTGTGTATCAAAAGTCACTGTAGCTGTGATGAAATTTCCTAACAGAGCGTCTTCTGTCTGAGTATAAGAATTTCCAGTATAATCATACATGACAGCGGCTTCTGCAGGAACGTATGAAGCTAATTGAAACGCTATTGCAATCAGTAAAAGCATCAGTTCTATGGCGGTCTTCCTCACTTCTTTCCCCCTCTTTTTTGGGTATGAGTTAAGGTGAATGGCAAGAAATGGTTATAGAATTCTATCCTGAAAAGGGTCTTATCTCAACAAAATAATCTTCAGCTCCCGGCATTCATTTGGTCAATTTTTCGTAAGCAATCATGGCCATCTTCGAGTGTGGAACAAACAGGTGGCTGGACTGAATTCTATCTACCTTATTGATTGATGTGCGAACGACGCAAAAAAGACTATCTCTAGCTTTTAACAGGTTTAAGGACACCTAAGCTGAATAAGTGTTTTCGGTAGGGGAGGCTTTCTTGTTTTGTTGTCGTAATCGATTGGACAAAAAGTATTATTTTGTCAATCGTTGTGGCAACCGGCCGAAATATGGGCATCTTAGAAAATGAAAAATAAAGCATGGTAAAGGCTGGACTATTAAGGTGGTTTCTTCTAAGAAAGGCATGTGTGCAAAATCCTTTTACACATTTTTAGTCCTCAATCTTCCCCCCCCAATTTTTTCCATAAGAGAGTAAGCTTGCACAACCCCCCGAAGGGGGGAAGAGAATAAACGTATACTTTCATCTTTGCCGTAAAGTGTACGAGCGGGTGCTATTCCGGTATTCTGCTCCAGGCAGGGAAATTGCGCATTTATCTTTTGGGTTTTTCAGGGGGATTGAAGGGGGCAAAGCCCCCTCACCAGCCCCGAGGTGCGGCACACGCAGTGTGGCCACATCGGGTAGGCTGGCTTTGTTCCCTGGAAAGCTGACACTGCTTCCTGGCCAGTCCTGCCCGCGATCAGCTGCATGGATTTCGGAATGACATCACGCCTCTCATCACCAGCTACAAGCAGATGAATGTGATTAGAGGTCACCATGTAATTCAGAATTCTTAGACCGTAACGTTTTCTTGCCTGGTAAAGCCATTGCAAGTACCGCTTACGATCTTTGGAAAACTTGAGCAGAAACACCTTCTTATGGCAACGATGAGTGATATGCCAAATGTATCCGGGTAAGTAATTTCTTTTGGCTCTAGCCATGGTTATTGTCTACATTGGCGTTTTTGCACCCAAAAAGAGCGATATAGACACCAAAAAGGCTATTTTTTCGACAATATTTTATTTCATCTCAGCATATTAGCTTGGCCCGACCCCACCCGGACATTCTTGGCCCGACCCCCCCCCCGGACCCCCCCGTCACCCCCCGATCCACCCCCCTGAAAGGGACTCATGAACGAGATGATTCTTTGAGCATGATCCTTGTCGTCGCCATTGAGCTTTTGAAAAATTTTCTCAACCGGTTGTTCCGGCCTTTTTTCCATGAAGGTTTGATAATGAATTTCCCCGGCACTTTGCTCTACGGCATAAGCTGTATTGAAGGCTTCTGTCAAGGAAGGGGGATTCAACTCGTATGCCTTGATAAGCAGTTCTATCTTGTTGTTGGAGTCCTTAAGCAATTCAGCCTCAGGTGCCAGCAGATCAATAGGCACCCTATTTATCGGGACGAAACATTCCTTCACGCTTTTCAGCAATGCCGCATGGTTCTGCTCTTCCATGACCAGCCGCCACCAGAAGATATAATATTCTGAAAATGCAAAAGCGAATATCCTGTATAATCTCGAAACATTCAATTCAAGATATATGGATTCGTCAATGATCTGTACTAATTTCTTATCCATAATTATTCCCAGCGGCCACAAACCTTTTGGGGAGATCCACTGTCTGCTGATTCACCCTGGCCAGCGGGACCAGTTATTTTTTCATCAATATTTCCTGTAACTTGACAGCAAGGTCTCTTAAAGAGAATGGCTTCTGGATAAAATTCACCCCCTCGTCGAGCACCCCCTGGTGGATGATGACGTCAGATGTATAGCCGGAAACAAATAGAACCTTCATAGCGGGACAAAAAGACTGCAACCGTTCCGCTAAAGCCCTGCCACTCATCTCGGGCATAATCACATCAGTAAGGAGAAGCTGTATTTCGCCTGTATGTTGCTCAGCCAGCGCGACGGCCTCTCCGGACGTGCCTGCAGTCAGCACCTGAAAGCCTAGATTTTCCATCATTATCCCGGCCATTCTCAGGAACTCCGGTTCGTCCTCCACTATCAATACCGTCTCACCGCGGTTCAAAGGGGTTTTTGCAGCAGTTTCTTTTCTGGCATCGACGGCTGGACCCCTAGAACGAGGCAGGTAGATCCTAAAGGACGTTCCATGACCTGGCTCACTAGAGACGTTGATGTAGCCGTTGTTCTGCTTGATTATGCCATATACCGTAGCGAGTCCGAGGCCAGTCCCTTTGCCCATCCCCTTGGTGGTGAAAAACGGTTCGAATATCCTGTCGAGAGTTTGTTTAGCCATACCCTGGCCATCGTCATTCACGGCGAGCAGTACATAATCACCTGGTTGAAACCCCGGATGGTCGGAGCAAGAGGCTCCATCAAGGGTCGCTTTCCCCGTCTCAATGGTGATCTTGCCGACACCCGAAATGGCATCGCGGGCGTTGACGCACAGGTTGGCCAATATCTGGTCGATCTGGGCAGGGTCCATCTTGACGGGCCACAATTTCTTGCCCGGCAGCCAGGCAAGACCAATGTTCTCGCCAATCAGACGTCGCAACAGATTCAGCATGCTTTCAATGGATTCATTCAGGTCGAGGACTCTGGGGGAGATGGTCTGTTTACGGGCAAACGCCAGCAGTTGCCGGGTCAGATCGACAGAACGCTGGGCGGCGTTCAGGATTTGCTGGAGTTTAGCAAAGAGTGGTTGACCCGGGTCCACTTGTTCCAGTGCCATGTCGGTGTAGCCGATGATAATCCCCAGCATGTTATTGAAGTCATGGGCGACACCACCCGCCAACCGCCCCACGGATTCCATTTTCTGCGCCTGAAGGAACTGCAGCTGCAACTTCTCCTTCTCCTGTTCGGCCCGCTTGCGTTCTGTGATGTCACGGGCAACGTGAACACTCCCGATCATTACTCCCGCCGCATCCTGGATTGGCGACGTACTGACAATAAAATCACCTCCAAGACGTGGCTCATGCATCTCCGCCACGTGTTCCTGCTTATCCAGAAGCGTCAGCTTTTGGGGACAGCAGGAGATGGGACATTCCGTTCCGTGGACGAGGCTGTAACACGTTTGCCCGGCACAGTCCTGGGCTGTACGTCCCAGACGGTCGGCCATGGCCTTATTGACCTGTACTATGTTGTAATCGGTGTCGAGGATCGTGATCAGATCCGGCACCGCATCAAACGTCCGCGCCCACCTTTCGGTTGCCTGGGAAAGCCTTGCTTCTGCTTCTTTGCGCTCGGTGATATCGACAATAATACCATCGTAGGACAGGAGTTCTCCCGCGGCTGTTCGATGAGGAACCAGTGTATTCTGCACCCACCGGACCGTGCCGTCCCGATGAGAAAGCCGGTGCTCAAAAGAAAGAGAGAGGTTTTCGTTAAAAATTCTCTGCACCATTTCAGCCGTGAAGAGCCGGTCCTCATCGACTATCATCCGGTGCCACAGATGCGGATCAGCAGTGTATTCTTCGGGAGTGTATCCCGTTACCGCCTCGCAGCCGGGACGATGGACCGTTTTGTCAGGATGTCCGTCTTTAAAGGTGACGGTATAAACATAACTGGAGACCGATTCGAGAAGACGCCTGTACCTGGCCTCACTGTAGTGGAGCTCCTTGGTCCGTTCTTGGACTATTTCTTCGAGATGCTCCTGGTACCGCCGGTTCTCTTTGATAAGCTGTGCTTTTTCAAGGGCCCGCGCAATGACTATGCTGAAAGCCTCAATATCAGTCACCGGCTTGAGGATGTAATCCCACGCTCCGTGACGCAGCGAACCTACTGCGTCCTGGACGGTGCCGGTGCCGGAGACTACAACAACGGGTGTGTCCGGCTGCTTCTCCTTGAGGCTGACAATCATCGACTGCCCGTCCATTACAGGCATCCTGAGGTCGGCCAGTACCAGGTCCGGGATCTCCCGGTCAAAGGTTGCCAATCCTTCCCTGCCGTTGGCGGCCTCGATGACAGTATAGCCGAGATCTTCCAGGAGGGCCCGCAGGTTCAGACGGATCAATTCCTCATCGTCCACGATCAGTACCTTAGCCGACCGGCTCATAAGTTTCCTCCTCTTCCTACCTCGTGTCGGATCGTTCAAGTGCCTTGGCGACAGAAACATCAAGAACACTTAAATTCTCTATCGGTTTGAACAGGCAGTCCGCTGCCCCAAGGGTAATCGCCTTTTGTGCCGCAATACGATCGCCTGTACCGGTGAAGGCAATAACCGGCATTGCGGGATTTTCTGCTTTGACGGCGGCAATCACCCCGAAGCCGTCCAGTTTCGGCATGCGCAGATCGGTCAGGACGATATCCGGTCGTGCGCGGGTGAAGACCTCCAGCCCTTCCCGGCCGTCGGCGGCTTCGAGGATGGTGTAACCGCTGTCCTCCAGATATGCGGCAAGTGTCAAGCGGAAATCAGATTCGTCTTCAATGATCAGTATTGTACTCATAGTAGTTCCCTTTTATCCAGCGGCAGCCTGACCCTGAAGCAGGCCCCCCTGCCGGGTGTCGATTCCACCTCCATCAGTCCCTTGTGGTTCTGGGTGACGATCATGTAGGATACCGACAGCCCCAGCCCGGTGCCTATGCCTGGCTCCTTGGTGGTAAAGAAGGGCTCGAAGACCCGCCGACGGATGTCCTCCGCCATTCCCGGCCCGTTATCTTCTATCTCCATGAGCGCATATCGGGCTTCACAACGAAGGTGTAAGGTAATCCTGGGCCTGCGGTCCGGGGAGGTGAGGTGCATGGCCTGGGCCGCATTCTTGAGGAGGTTCAGTACCACCTGTTCTATCTCCACTGAAACCACAGGGACCGGAGGTACATCCTGGGCATAGTCACGGACGATATCGATGCTTCGAAAGTCGTAGTTCTTCTTCAGGTCATAGTCGCTCCCGGCCAGTTCTACAGCCTGGTCCATGATCCCGGAGAGGGAGGCGGGCTGCATCGTTGTCTCCGCCCTGCGGCTGAATTGGAGCATGTTGGCCACGATCTTGGCCGCCCGAAGCGATGCCGTGCGGATACTGCCGACAAACTCCAGGATCTGGCGCTGCTCAAAGTAGGCATTGATCCCCTCCAGACTGACCCCCAGCTCCTCCGCCGCCTGCCGGTTGGCCGGCAGCTCAAGAGATACTCTCCGTTCGATGTTCTGGGCCGCCTGGCTGATGATTCCCAAGGGGTTGTTGATCTCATGGGCCATGCCGGCAGCCAGTCCCCCCAGAGACATCATCTTCTCGGTCTGCACCATCAGCTCCTGGATGCGGGTGCGCTCGGTCACATCCTCGATACGGAGCACGGCCCCTTCCACGCCATTGGTGATGAGAGGGTAGAGCATGAGGTCAAAGAACCGGCGTTCCCCCTCCTTTTCGATGAGAAGCTTCTCCATGGAGGCGGCACGGCGCTGTTGGATCTCGCTCTGCATGGCGTCGATCCAGGGGGTGAAGTCGGACAGCAGGTGGCTGACTGGCCGGCCGAGGGCCTCTGCCGGGGAGATGCCGGTCGATTCCTCCGCCTTCTTGTTCCACTGTGTGATGCATTCGTCACAATCCATCCCCACGAGGATGGACGGCATGGACTCAATGATATTGGCCAGGTAGTTCTTGAGGTGCTCTACTTCCGCCTCGGTGCGCTTGCGCTCGGTGATATCCTGAATGGTTCCTGCCGATCGGATGGGCTTATCATTCTCATGGAAGGTTTCACACTGCTCATGAACATACTTGGTCCTACCGTCGGGGAAAAGCAGGCGATATTCGATTGAGCAGGAGGTCCGATCTTTGGCTGATCTGGCATGGGCAGTATTGACGGCTTCACGGTCATCAGGATGAATTGAAGCCGAAAAAGTCTCATACGATGCGGCAGATTTTCTTGGATCGATCTCAAACATTCGATAAATTTCATTGGACCATGTGAGTGCATTGTTTCTAAAATCCACCTCCCAACTGCCGATATGGGCAAGGTACTGCGCCTCCTCGAGTTTCCTCATGCTGTACTGCAGATCGCGATGTACCAGCATGATGCTCAAGCCGTCTGCCAAACGCCTGCCGATTTCCTGGAAGAGCCGGATCTCCTCCTCAGTCCAGGTACGGGCATAGGCGCACTGATGGATTCCGAATTGCCAGGGGCTGCCGATCTTCGGATATATGGCCATCGACAGAAAACATTTGATGCCGAATTGTTCCGATATAACACCTCCAGGCAGCGCATGCTGCATTCCCAGTCCGAACGTCACCGGTCCATCTGCGGCCAACAGGATTCGAAGCGTCTCCGCCTCTTGTGAGCCCATCGGCATTTCGCCACCAAGTTTTAACACACCGGGATATTCCGGTTTGGTGCACTCCATGGGAATGAACCATGTTTTTGCCTCCGGATCGCACGGATGCAGAAGAAACGCCCGGTCGCAGTTAAAGATAGAAAGCACGGCCCCCAGCAAATCCCGCATCATTTTTTCGAGATCATCCGCACTCTGAATGGTCCGATTGACCTTGTCCATGTTTTCAAGGAAGCTCAGATGTGCCAGACGTTCCCGTTCTATCTGCTTATGTTCGGTAATGTCGCGGCCGACCGCCAGAACTCCTGCAATTTTTTCATTCTGGTCGAATTCCGGCACTATGACATATTGCAGAAAAAGTTCCGCGCCGAAGGCATTTGTCCAGGTGAACTCCGCCACCTGAGAAGTTCCGGTTGCCAAGGCCAGCCTGAGTTTTTCCACATAATCGACGTTGACAGGACTGGGGACCTTGGGAATATCGGTATACATCACCCCGACGACTTCCGCTGCCGACAGGCCGCTCGCCTTTTCCCAGGCGGGATTGACATATGTCCTTCGCAGATCCAAGTCATAACGGACGATCAGGTCCGGGAGATTCTCCAGCAAGGTACGATAATTTCGTTCCCGTAATATCAACTCCTGTTCCGCCTGCTTGCGCTCGGTGATATCGCGCACCAGCCCCAGGTTATAGCTCTTCTGACCGTATTCGATGTAATTCGCGTTGATCTCGACGGGCAGAATGCGGCCGTCCTTCCCCTGGTGCCGACTCTCGAAGGTCATCGCCCGGTTGCTTGCAACCTCGCGCCAATGATCCGGCCATCGCCCCATCGGAAAATCGGGGTCGATATCCGCAACCCCTTTTGCAAGCAGCTCATCGCGGGAATATCCCAGTGCCCTGCAGGCCTCGAGGTTCACATAGACGAAATGCGCTTGTTCATCAATAAGGAAGGCCGCCTCACGTACATTATCCAGGGCGAAGCTCAAGAGTGCAAGGTCCTGATCCGCCTGTCTGCGTGCAGCGCGGGTTCGCAGCGCCGTAATCCCGAAGGCCAGGTCCGCCGCCAACTCATCCAGGAGCTTTAATTCTTCAGGTGTGAAGGTACCGGGTTCGGAGGAGTAGATACATAAAATGCCGAAAGGGACACCGTTTTCGTCCTTGAGGGGCAGGGCGGAACTGGAACGGTAGCCGCGTTGCAGGGCGCTCTCCTTCCAGGGCGCAGCAAGGGTATCTGTGACAAAATCCTGGATGCAGGCGCTGACGCCATCCCTGATGGCTCGTCCGGCAGGACCTTGACCATGTTCCGTATCGGCCCACGTGATCCCGGCATTGGCGAGATACCCTGCCTCGAACCCTGCCCAGCAAATCGGACGGATCGATCCGGCGTCGTCGTTCTCCGGATAGCCCACCCAGGCCATGCGATACCCGGCCTCCTCGCAGATAATTCGGCAGATGTCGCCCAGCAGGCTCTGTTCGTCTTCGGATCGCAGGAGAGCTTGGTTACAGCTGCTTATGGCCCGCAGTTCGCGATTCAAACGGTACAAGGCCTCTTCATCCCGCTTCTGCTTCGTGATGTCCCGGCAAACTGAGGCGACGCCGATAGCCTTGCCGGCATTGTTTATCAGAGTTGTATTGAACCACTCGCAGATGATGGTACGGCCATCCTTGGTAACATTCTCGTTTATGCTGTGCTGACCGCCGGTCCGACTCATCAGGTTATGGTAAATCCCGTCAACCAGCTCGTGAACCTCGACAGGCAATATCAAATCTTTGGCATGCCGGCCGATGGCCTCTTCCCTGGTGTAGCCAAAAATCCGCTCGCATGCGGAATTCCACTCGATGGCGTGAAAATTGTCATCCCATTCCAGAAAACCCAAAGGGGATTGTTCACTATGCAAACGTAATCGCTGGTCTGACCGGAGCACCTTCTCCTCGGCCTTTTTGCGCTCGGTAATGTCTTGGGCAAGAACCGCTACCCCGATGATTTCTTCCATAGCCTTGATGGGGCTGTGCGATATCTGGAAAAAGTGCCGAGATCGAGGTTCTTCCCCCGAGTAGGCCTCATCAACGACTTGTTGTCCCGTCAAGGCCTGATCAAGGTTTCGCTTGGCTGTTTCCCGATCTTCCGGTACCGTCATATACCCCAAAAGACTCTGGCCCAGTTCGATTTCCGCAGCGTAGAGCGCTTTCATTGCCGAGGCATGTCTCAGATTAAAACTGGTGTAACGGTATTGCCTGTCCACCGAGAAGATGAGTGCATTGGCGCTGTCAATGATACCGCGTAACGTTACATACTGTTCCCGCAGCCTCTCTTCAGCAGCCTTCTTTTTGGTCAGCTCCTTTTTTAAGGTCACCATCCATGTAAATGCAATCAGGAACAGAATGAGAAAGAAGACTATTGTGATGTAAGAGATGATGCGGGTAATGAGCCCTCGGGTGAAAAATATGCTCTCCTTGGGCTCCCACTTGTCGAGAATTTTTTGATACGTGCCGTCGGCTTTAATGATTCGCAGGGCCGTATTGATTTCAGCAAGCAGGTGCAGATTTCCCTTTTTAACCGCAAATGAAGAGAAAGAAGTTGCAATAGGTGTACCGGTCACCTTGATATTTCGAATCCTGTTCTCAGCAAGGACATAAGAACCGACTCGGTAGTCAACCACAACGGCATCAAGGGCGTTTGCATCCAGGAGTCTGAATCCTTCAAGAAAATTGGCGATGATCCTCATTTGGATGCGCGGGTCTTGTCGTAAAACCGATTGCGGCAGGCCCCCCGATTCGACCCCGACCCGCAGGCCGCGAAGACTTGAGAGCCCTGTTATCCCGCCCCGATTTGTCGTGATGAAGATTGAAAATTGGGACTCGAGGAGTGTTTCCGAGAAATCATAAATCTTTTTACGCTCTTCAGTCGGGTTTATTTGAATCAGGACATCGGCATTCCCCCCGGCGACAAGCGCCTGTGCTTCCGACCAGTCCATGACTCTGATTTCGACAGGTTGCGGCATATGCTTGGCGAGCGCATGTACTATATCAACAGCGACTCCGGATGGGATGCCGTTGTCCAGATACACTACCGGAGCTATATTCTTATTGCCGAGAAAGAGAAGTTTTGTGTGATTGGATGGTTGGGCAGAAGAGGCGGAGGAGATAAGCAGATTCATGAGAAGGCAGCCAAGAAGAACCGGGATGCCTTGAAGAAGTTGAGGAAATTTTGCGTTAAGACCACCGGGAGTTTGAAGAATCATCGATCAACCCCTGTGAAGAAAATACATTCATGCATCATGGGTCGTTTCAGGAAACGGGCCGGAAATCATCTGAATTGATTATACAGCATTTTTGAAGATTACTAAAACAGGGAGGCACCATGATGATTATTTCTCCGGCCGTCGAATAGTATCTAAACCTTGGCAGCTTATCCGCCTATGAAGTCACGGAGTCGAAACTCAGGGGTCGAATAGTGAGATTCTTCGATAGGATTGCTTGATAAATGGTCAGAAAACAGGGCCGTTTATTCCTGTTGTTCCAAGGCATAAACCGGGAAAGAAATCTTACTGCGCGGTGTCTCAGGACAAGGAGCAAAAGCAGCATCATGCGCAGGCATTTTTAAAACCGTCCGGAACTTGATCGCCACTCATCCCAATAATGTCTTGACTTCAATTTTGGCGAGGGCTTAAAATCAATTTTAGATACCACGCGGTGGCAGTAAAATGCCGGGTAATGCAAGGCATTCCACCGGCTTTTGTCCGCTTGGTTCCTTCCAAGGAGGGACGTATTTGTTAAGCCAAGTCTAACCTGTTCACGGTCCATAATCCAGATGAGGAGGCAAAATGAAAATTATCAATACACTGAGGATGAAAGCAAAATTGGGCCTCTTGGCAGGCGCAGCAATCATCGGTTTTGCCAGCTATTTTATCTTCACCTATCAGATTATGAAAATCGTAGCCGTCAACGGGTCATTATTTACTTCAATCGTTGACAATAAGGATCTGGTGGCCGATATTTTGCCCCCGCCTGAATATATTATTGAGGCGTATCTTGTAACCAAACAAATGATTGCAGAGAGCAACAAGGACAAAAAGCAGGAGCTTATCAAGCGCTTAGCCAGCCTTGAAAAAGATTATCAGGACCGGCACAATTTCTGGAGTTCACGTCTTCCTCCAGGTTCGATGCGTGACACATTTCTGGTTGATTCCTATAAACCGGCACAAAAATTTTTCAGTATTGTCGATAGTGAGTTGATTCCTGCCGTCACAAACAACGATATGGGAAAAGCCAATGCAGCAGAGAGCAAAATTGACGGCCTCTACGAGCAACACCGTGCCAAAATCGACCAGGTGGTGACTGCTGCCAACCAACAGAGCGCTCAGATTGAGAAAAAAACGGCCGATATTCAGCGATGGGTGCTCGAAGGCCTGATCGGTTTCACCCTCCTGCTGCTGGTAGTTATCAGCTTCTTAAGTTACAGTATCGGTTCGGCGATTCTCAAGCCGGTCAACTCGATGGTGACATTCTTCATGGATTTATCCAAAGGGGAGGGCGATCTCAGCAAGCGAGTTGTTACCGAGGCCAAGGATGAAATCGGTGAGATGGCCCAATGGTTTAATAATTTTATGGATAAGCTGCAGTCTCTGATAAAGGAGATCTCAGGCAATTCAAAAACCCTGGAAACCTCATCGGCCAGCCTGACCTCCATTGCGGGGCAGTTGGCACAAAGAGCGGAAGATATGTTGACGCGCTCCACCGGAGTCGCCGCCGCAACCGAGGAAATGAGCACAAATCTCAACAATGTCGCCGCGGCCAGCGAGCAGGCTTCCACCAATGTCAACATGGTGGCCGCTGCCTCCGAAGAGATGACCTCCACTGTACGGGAAATCGCCCAAAACTCAGGAAAGGCCAGAGGAATCACCGAAAAGGCGGTTGTCAACACCAATAGCGCTTCGGCCAAGGTCAATGAGCTGGGGGAAGCGGCCTTGCAGATCAGTAAGGTAACCGAAGTCATTACGGAAATTTCAGAACAAACCAATCTCTTGGCTCTGAATGCGACCATAGAAGCGGCCCGTGCCGGTGAAGCCGGAAAAGGATTTGCCGTTGTTGCCAACGAGATCAAAGAATTGGCGAAGCAGACCTCTACCGCCACCCAGGAAATCAAAGCCCGTATCGACGGCATCCAGAGTTCTACAAGCCAGACTGTTACTGAAATCGGTCAGATAACCAAGGTCATAGATGAGGTCAATGACATTGTAGGTTCCATAGCTACTGCCGTTGAAGAGCAATCCGTATCCAGCCGGGAGATATCCGATAACATCGCCCAGGCTTCCCAGGGGATTGAGGAGGTGAATCAGAATGTCAATCAAACATCGAGTGTTTCCTCGAGTATCAGCAACGACATTGCCAATGTGAATAAGGGGGTTCAGGATATTTCCGCAAACAGCTCTCAGGTGGACACGAATGCAAAGGACCTTGCGCAGCTGGCAGCACATCTGCAACAGCTTGTGGGGCGGTTTAAGGTGTAGAAATGGGAAAGGGGCTCTGAAAGGAGCATGTGGTAACGTGCAACAGCGAACCATTAGAAATCGGGAAGTTCATTACTATGAGTACACATTCATGCTGTCGGACTCCGGAGTATCTTCCTGACCGCCCCCTTGACGGCGAAGAAAAAAACCTGGTGGACAACCTCTTGTCCGCTCTTCTCCGGCCGGATGCTGTTGTGGAAGAGATCATAGCCGGATCCAAATTTATCGCCGTGCAGGCCGGCGGTCGCATGGGGCTGTCGTCCCTGCTGGGGGCAACACCTCGTGAGCATGAAAAGGAACTGGAATATCAAATGATTGGCAAAGATGTCAAACACGTGGCCGACCTTGTCAGGCGGCCGTCTCCGTTTGCCATCTCTCTTGGTTTTGCCGCCTTGAACGCAGGCAATATGCCGGATCCGAAGACGGTTGAACGCGATCATTTCCCGGCGGAAGACCTGGTCGCCAGGCTTGGCAAAGATAAAATCACAGGCCTTGTGGGAGAGTTCCCTTTTGTGGAGTCCTTAAAAAACCGAGTGGGCACCTTTCATTTATTTGAATTGAGGGATGTCCCGGGAGCAGTTCCTCATGATCAATGGGAGAGCGTGATTGCGGGTCTCGATGTCTTTGCTGTCACGGGGACCGCTCTGTTAACACGGAAAATGGCCTGGTTTCTGTCCCGTGCGCACCGGGCAAAGATCATCCTCCTCGGCCCTACCACCCCGTTTTCCCCTGCATTGTTCAGCCATGGGGCGGATTATCTTTGCGGATCAGTGGTGACGGATATGAAAAAAGTCGGTCAGGGGATTCGGGCCGGGCTGTCATTTAAAATGGTCAAAAAGAATGGCGGGATTATTTTCACCCAATTGAAAAGGCGGCAATCCGCCCCTCGAGGGACCCGGTGTTGAGCTGGATGCAGGGTGCCTCACATCTTCCATCCCGATGGCCCTGTTTGGTCAGATGGTCCGGAATAGGGATGAAGGTTTTCTCTTGACAAGGACCTGGAAAGCAGGGAAAGAGAGAAGCTCGGGATGATTCTGGAAATAGGCTGAAGGAGGAGAGAGGAGAGGTCAATGCAGGGCATAAGGGATGCAAGCAATTCAAGCGTTATCATTTCCAGGGTCATGCTGCCCGAGGACGCCAATCCGGCAGGCATCGTGCATGGTGGCGTGATTATGAAGGAAATCGACAACGCTGCCGGGGTGGTGGCCGTTCGGCATACCAGGAGGATCTGCGTCACCGCCTCCATCGATCGGCTCGATTTCCACAAACCTGCATTCATCGGCAACCTGGTGACAGTCAAGGCCAGCGTCAACATGGTGGGAACGACATCGATGGAGATCGGGGTCAGAGTTGAAACGGAAGACCTTATGACCGGCACGGTCACCCACCTCGCCTCGGCGTATCTGACCTTCGTCGCTCTGGATGATAAACGGCGTCCGGTGGCGGTGCCGCCGCTGGATCTTGTTACGGGTGACGATTACCGGAGAAACCGGGAAGCGATGGCCCGTCGGGCCTTGCGGCTGTCCGAGAAGCGGAAGGAATCGGCCTGCCAGGAAGATATAACCAAGTGCTAGAAGAGATATTTATTCAAAACCAAGGTGGTAGGCAATTGTGATTTCACGTGGAGTTGCAGACGACGGGAGGTGGAATATGAAACGTTTGGAAACAACACTCTGGGCAGTGTTTTTTTACGTGCTGCTTGCAGGTGTTACTTCGGCCCGGGCCAACGATATCGGATGCCTGGATACGACCTTTAAATTCTTTAGTCCCAACGACTCGGTCTGCGTCTCAGCATTCGAAGACCCGAGAGTGCACGGTGTGACCTGCCATATCAGCCAGGCGCGAAAGGGTGGTTGGGGCAGCCTGGTCGGTCTCACCGAAGACCCCTCCCGCTTCTCCATTGCCTGCAGACAGACCGGTCCCATCTCTCTGCCTGAAAAACTGCCGAATCAGGAAAATGTCTTCAGCGAGAAAACCAGCATCTTCTTCAAGAACACCAAGGTCATACGTATGTTCGACAAGAAGCATAATACCCTGATATATTTGGCAATCAGCAAGAAATTGGTTGAAGGGAGTCCGGAGAATTCGATCTCCACAGTGCCCATCATGCCTTGGGGCGGCAAATAACGTCATCTCCCCTGGCCACCCGGCAGGCCTTCAGGAAACCGACGCATCGATTGATCCGCTGATTCGCCTCATGGAAGGTAGCGCGGTAGTTGCGCCCGACCCAGGCCAGGAGGTCCGGCAAAAAAAAGGCCCGCTGAGCAAAGATCCCGCCCATATTGATTGGCATGTCCGTTCCTCCCTTGGCTAGCCGCAACCTCCGGTTCCGTTCGATTTTCGGTTTCCAACCGGGATTTAGAACCGGATTCTTTTTTGCTCCCTCTGCCGGCAGGGGGTGTTCATGAGCAGACCGCGCTGTCCGGCACCTTTCCCGCTGACAGGGGTGACATCCGATGCCGTCAGGGTCTCTTCTCGTCCAGCTTCTGCGCGCCCTCCATCAATATTCCGATGAAGCCGGCAATGGGTTGCAGCGGTTCAAGTTCAACCGGAATGCCTTTGGAGTAGGAGAAGTGACCGCTTTTCACGGCCATCAGGGCAAAGACCGCCTCCTTGTTTCGAAGATCGAGGAAGCGGGCATGGACGATTTCGCCTTCCCTGAAAAAGACCAGGGCCTTCCCCTGTTCCAGAATAAGCTGGACGGTCCCGGTCTTGCGTGCAGAATTGATCAGCTGAAAGAGATCGACAGTGGATATCTCCTTCAGCTCACCGTTCATCCCTGAAGAGACAATCCCTGCCCGCAGGGCCAGGGCCTGAGCCCGATTGACCAGAAGTTTGAATAGAAAGAGTTGTAATGCCGGATATTTTTTTAGAACATGTTTAAAATTTTTGACACTCAACATGGCCACCTGGGTGGCTGTGAGGGTATGAATGGAGCTGGTCGCAGGTTCACCCGAAAGAAGACTCATTTCGCCGAAGATCTGTCCCGTTCCCATCTCTGCAACGCGTGAGCCGTTATCGGCCAGGACCGCAACCTGGCCCTTCAGAACGATATAGAGATTGCTGCCGGGGTCCCCTTTTCTGATAACCACCTTATCGATCGGAATCGTCTTTACGTCGAGCAGCAGGGTCAGGTCGCTCAGCGCATCGTCGTCAAGGGGCTCGAAGATATCGAGATTGCGCAAGACACCGAAAAACTTATCTAGATGTTGTCTTTTCCGCCGCTCCTCGGTCTCATTGAGCAATTTCATCTGCCGGGTGGCAAAGTCCCTATCCTTTTTGAATTCAAAATGGATCAACCCCTCGCAACCCCCACAGTCGAATCTCGATTTCTGATTTTCAAGTCTTGAAAATCCGTAGAAATTATCCCTCGATGAGATGATATCCGCGATTTTTTGCGCCAGGCAAAGGCAATCAGGTTTGAAGGACGGGACTGAAAGGGTGAAATTCTCGACCTTGAATTCTTCTCCGACATTATAGATGGGACAGGAACGCTCTTCAATGACGATGAAGATCGCATCGCGAAATTTCTTGGTTGGTTTCTTCATAACGCACCCTCTCGATTTTCCAGGTGAGATTACAACAGGGCAATTCTGGACCGCTGGACAAGGCGGAAATAAGCGATACAAGAATAGTATGGGCTGTCACCGAAGAGGTCAAGTGAAGGAATCAAGAAACAAAGAGATGGCCTATGGCTGCTCACTTGATCCCCTCATAAATGGCCTTATTGGCGTGCATCCCATGCGCTGATTATGAAATCTTGTCTTTCTTGTCATATCCCGGAAACAGTTTATCGGCGCAATCCGGGCACAACCCATGGGTAAAGACCGCTTCAGAGTGATCCCTCAGGTAGGATTCGATCTGCAGCCAGTATCCTTTGTCATCCCTGATTTTTTTACAGGAGGCACAAATCGGCAGCATACCGCTCAGGAGCTTTACCTTGGACAGGGAATGTTCGAGTTCATCTATCAGCCTCTCCCGATCTGCTGCCAGCCTGATGCGCTCGGTTATATCTTTGGAGACGGAAACGATTGCTGCCTCGCCATCAAGATCAATCAGTTCCGCCGACCGGAGCATATGGCGAATTTCCCCTGATTTCATACGAAATATCACTTCATGATCGCTGATTCTCCCCTGGCGCAGAAGAAGCGGGATCATCTCCTTGCGTTCGTCGGGTTCGGCCCAGATATTGAGTTCCAGTGATGTCTTCCCTATGATTTCTTCTCTCTTGTACCCGGTCATTCGGCAAAAGGCATCGTTAATGTCTATATACCGGCCTTCATACAGGCTGCTGATTATAATCCAGTCGGGATTGGCGTGGAAGATCTTGGAGAGTTTTTCCTTCGACAGACGCAGGTCGGTTTCCGTTTGCCGTCGAGCCTGTATTTCCTCGGAGATCTGTTCAAACATCAGGTCGGTCCTGCGGGTTACTAAAAAGGCGACGACCACGGCAACACCTGTGCTGAAAAATATTGTGACTATGTGCAACTGCCAGACGGCAATTTCCGGGAAAAATACCTGGTTTACTGATTCAAACAGCGTCATTCCTATCAGCATACCTGCCGTTATTAACAGCAGGCGGGATATCATATGCCGTTTTTTTACCGGCTGCCGTTGAAGGCGCGCGTCACTGATAGGTTCTGTCCGTGGCTGCATTCGACTGCAAGTTCTTTGAATGAAGGATAGCAAATTCAAACACTCTTGATTTCCACATAAAAACAGATCAAGCTGTAAAGTAAAGAAAAACATTATAAATCAATATAAAATCCTACCCGTTGTCTGGAAGGAGAAGGGGGATGGGCATCGGATTCCGTATTTTTTTGCCAGGATAAGGCTGCGCCGGGTTTTAAGACTGATTGACAATTCGATCCTGAGGTGCTGTCAGGTTGCTGGATATCGCTTGGGATTAGAGGGGAGTCTGTTGAAATTACTCTGATACCATTGGTAATCTGGGCTTGTCGAAGTGGATGAAAGCCGACGATTCCTGAGGGTGAGGGACAGACCGATGTCGTGATGGTCGTTGAAAAGGGAAATCAGATGCCTCGCGGGGGAGTCAAAGAGATTGACCTGGGAATGCGCTGTATTACAATGTGCTTAAATGCAGTGACGATTCAATTGAAGAAAATGGACGCTAATGTTTTTTGATAATCCGCCTCGGACGGATCAAGCAATGGGCCCACCTCATGGGGGGCCGGAGGGAGATGCAAATGGTAGGCGATGATAAAAATGTACAGGCAGTGGATGCCGTACCCTCCAAGGACTGGTTTCTGCAATTTTTGGTAAACATGGCCAACAAGAATACATTTGAGTTGGAGTTGACGCTTACGGTTGGAGGGTTTTTGATATCCGGGACGCTCTCAGGTGTCAGAAGATATTTCGATGATCTGGGCGAATATTTTGCCGGGCCCTTTGATTCCGCCAGGAATTCCGAGGAAATCAAAGCAACGTTCAAGAAGATCGGTGACCAGTGCACATGTGTTTCCCCATCGGAACAGACCGAAACCCCCTCCTATATTCACCTGAAGGATGCCAGATTTTACGACGCGCAAGGAAGATCGATTCCGGGACGCTCCGGCATCTGGTGGCGGGGAAGAATCTCAGAGATACAGGGGTTCGCTCCCGGGAGTATATCAAGATAGAGGGCTTTGCTTTTCCGTGGTGAATTTTTCAACGGCAGAGGGCGTTTCCCTGCTCTTGCTATGAATGTCCCGGCAAGTCGAGACGTCAACCGTCAATGCAGCCATTGCTTCGAGAGGAGGTGGTCATCGGCAAGCCAGCGTGACGAAAAAATACTGATGCCGTTCGTGGTGTCCCGGAGGATCGGGATTCTTTCGGAGCGGAAACACGTTCTTACATTCATCTTCAAACCAAGCAGATCCATCATGTCATCCTTATCCGAACTCGGGCCATTCATCCAGGATATTCAGCATAACTGTGATATTTCAGACGCACGTGATCACGGCATCTATTCGATGTGCACCATGGTGCTGAAACTTCGTAATCTGTATAAATGGGAAAAAGGCCTTCAGCCATGGGAAGAGCCTGAGCCGACCGATCTGCTCGACTGGATCGATGCCAAGGAGAGCTATTGGGCAACCATAGCAGGGGAGTCGTTCCGTCCCCTTACAACCGCAGGAAAAACGCTGGGACCGCTGGATCTCGAGGAGATCAATGCGTTTCTGGAAGACGACACATTGTTCTACGGTGCGGGGTATGGACGATCGATGAAGACCGTTTTCTTTCTTGCCGAGAAGATTGATCAACGCGTTGATGAGGGCTGTCCGATAATCATTTTAGGCAAGGAGTGGGCCCAGGAGATGGCCAGTCCCTTTGCCATGGTTCAGGATGGCTTGATCATAATTCGCCGGGAATCGTTGCGGTTCTTTTTTTGGGACCAGATCCAGGAAGTCCGTTCCTCCTGCAGACGTTCGCTGCAACAGGCACTGCTCTCCTACGGCGTGGTCAAAGACGGCACGGTTGACCGGGGGCTGCTTACATCCGCACTGGACACGATCGTTGACGGGGAGATGAACCTGTTCATCTATCATGAGATCGGTGAGATGCTGCAACGTTCTTTTCCCTCCGGATTGCTCCAGGCAATCATCGGCCATTTCCCCGGTACGGTCATCGAATTCGTCGGCCGGGCGGTAAAGGATATCCTGGCCGACACGCACCCGCAGGGCCTTCTGGCCTATGTCATCAGGGAGCAACGGGAATCTTCACTCGGTTTTTATCTGACGTTCCTTGACGGTCTCCGGGAGAAACTCTTCCCCGAGATAGCAAAAGCCTGGCAGTTGTTTCTCGCCGATGGGGACTGGACGCATATCGACCAGGCGCGGAGTTCCTGCTGGCAGAATAATGGGCGAGTAGCACGGCAGATTCAGGAGATTTCCTCGATGATCGGCAACGATCCGGACGAGCAGATCCTGTGCCGCTTCAACGACCGGATTCTCGCGCCCCTGGGCCTTGATACGAGGAGGGAGTCATGACGGATACCAAACCGTTGGCAGGCATGAACATCTTGACTTTTGTCGGTGATCTGTATGAGGATTTGGAACTCTGGTACCCCAAGCTTCGATTCATCGAGGCGGGTGCCGGGGTTGTGGTGGCGGGACTCGTCGCCGGTGCGGTCTATAAAGGCAAAAACGGATACCCGTGCAGGTCGGATGCAATGATTGACGATATGAACGCCGGCAGCTTCGACGGTGTATTCTGCCCCGGGGGATATATGCCGGACAAGCTGCGGCGTGATCCAAAGGTCTTGCAGTTGATCCGGGACTTCAAAGATGAGGGGAAACTGGTGGCGGCGATCTGCCACGGAGGCTGGATTCCGATATCGGCCGGGGTCTACAGGAGTATCCGTGTGACGGGTTCGCTTGGCATCAAGGATGATCTGATCAATGCCGGGGCGATCTGGGAAAACGCCTCTGTGGTCAGTGATCGAAATTTCGTTTCCAGCCGCAAACCGGATGATCTGCCTGATTTTTGCCTGGCCTGTATCGAGGTCCTGTGCCGGCTCAAAAAGCGGATGTGAGCCGTCCTCTATCCGTTTGAACCGTAGCTATGCAGACCGGAGAGGATGAAGTTTACTCCGTAGTAGGTAAAGATTACAGAGAGAAATCCGATGATGGCCAGCCAGGCAACCCGTCGTCCTCCCCATCCCCGGGTATACCGGGCATGGAGGGTGATGGCATAGATAAACCAGGTTATCAGCGACCATGTTTCCTTCGGGTCCCAGCTCCAATAGGTTCCCCAGGCCGTGTTGGCCCAGACGGCCCCGGTTATGATGCCGGTGGTCAGCCAGATGAAACCGAAGACCATGGTCTTATAGGTGATGTCTTCGATCTGCGGCAGAGGCGGCAGACTGCCGAGAAACGTTTTTCCATCCGAGGAGCTTTTGTTTTTGCCTGTGTCTTTGATCAGGTACATTATACCAAGTCCTGCGGCCACGGTGAAGGCGGAATAGCCGACGAAGCAGGTGATGACGTGGGCGATGAGCCAGTTGGATTGCAGGGCGGGAACCAGAGGGGTGATGCCTTTGCTGACATCGCCTGACATGGAGGCGTAGGCCATGGCCAGGAAGGCAAAGGGCACGGCGAAGGCACCGATAACCCGGGTCTTGAACTTCCATTCAATGGCCAGATACAACGCGACGATGGTCCAGGCGAAGAATACCACCGATTCGTACATATTGGTGAGAGGGGCGTGTCCTATACCCATCCGGTAGGATTCGTGCCACCGCAGACCTATTCCGGCGGTATGGATCAGGAGTGCGAAGAAGGTGAAACAGGTGGCGAATTTCCCCAGGTTTTTCAGTTTGAAGACAAAGAGCAGCACGTAGAGCATTGTCGAAAAAAGGTAGGCAAAAGTGGTAATGCCCAAAAGATGAGAACTCGTCATGAAAACTCCAATTGTCAGTTATAGCATGCTATGCTGGTCATGAACCCCTACCCGTGGCCGTCCATCCGTTGGAATACGGTTCGGCTTTTACTCTTCGGCTCTCCTACACCTTCGGCTCGAGATCCTTAAGCCCGTCAGCAAGATCATAAAACACCTTGTCAAAGCCGATCTTGTTTTTATTGGCGGATCCCGCCATGCAGATCGAAGTGGTCGTCCCTTTCTCGGAAACAAAGAGCCAGATTTTGCGATGTGAGGTGAAAAATGTGATGAACAGGCCGAAAAGAATCAGACCGCAGCCGATATAGACCCACCAGACCCCGGGATCTTTGGCAACCTGCAGGCCGGTTGAATACAGCTGTTTACCGAGGATTTGATATTTTTTCCCTCCCCGTTCCACCGGGATTCGGGCACCCGCATCCACCCAGAAAACCGTGGGTGGGCCACCTGGGTCAGTGAGCCAGATTTTTAACCGGGTGATCTTTTCTCCCACGGATTCTTCGTTGATCACACCGAAGCGCAACCCTTCCTGCAACCACTGCGTCTCCTTTTGAAAGGGCATCATAAAGGTCTTTTGTTCCCCGTTTGCCTTGTCGGTGATTGACAGGATAAAGTCCTTATATGCCTGATAACTCGATTGGTAGAAGGTGATGCCTTTGTAGGTAAGGGGACTGTTGACTCTAACGGCCTGGTGTACAACCTCTCTGCCGTTCTCCAGGATTGTCAGATCGGAACGATATTCTTTCGGCATGCCGTTGGAATAATAGTTGATAGTGAATCCGTCGCAACGGACCTCAAAGCCGAGATTGATCAAGGCCCCCGTATCGTTGAGGCTGATCTTTGCGGTGCCTTCACCTTCTAAAATTGAGACGTTTCCTTTAAATCCCAGGATCGATCCGAGGAGTGCGCCGATCAGAATTACCAGGATCGATCCATGGACAATATAGACGCCAAGTCTTGTCCAGGCCCCTTTCTGGCTGGAGAGGAGAAGCCCGTCCTCTGTCTCTCGAACTGCGGTTTTCCATCCTTTTTTCAAGAGAAACCCGGCGAATTGCTCTTTCGCGGTCGCCGGAGGGGCGGAAACCGTCCATGAGACGTTCCGCTTCATGGCGGGCAGCCTTTTCGGAGGCAGTGCGGTGGTGTCAGCGGTAATCTTTTTCCATACACCAGGGAGTCTGTCGATACTGCATATGATCAGATTTGCACATAAAATACCCAGAAGGGCTCTGAACCAGAGGGATCCGTACATGTCGTTTAAATGAAACAGATCGAAAAAACGGGCGGTCGACGGGCCGAATTTCTGTATATACCAATCCGGGGCTTCCTTCTGGGGGATGATCGTTCCGACAATGGAGACCAGAGAGATCGTACACAGGGTGACAAGTGCCAGCTGAACCGAGGCGAAAAAATTCCATATCGGCGTGAGGATATCCCTTGATGAAGTAGTTGCGGCCATTGATAAGGAGAGTAGTTTAGGAATAATTATTAAAAAAGACTGTTGTATTTGCTACCACGCATGACCGGTGATTGCAACCAAAAAGCAAGAGGTGCGATCCTTATGGTCCCTCTTCTTTCCGGACAAGGGAACGTATCTTATACCACTGCAAGAGATAAATCTTGAGATATTTCTGTTTTTATGCCTTTTAAGGCATATTGATGGTAACAATCTTTGCATGTGTTGATTTTGAGTGAGGGGCCTTTTTTTCAAGGCAGGCAATATGAACCCGTATGACCGGAAGAGCCGGTCATACAAAACAGGAAAGCTCGGTACTCCGGCATGGCAAGGGCTAGGGATTACAGAGACTTTCATATAAACCGGGAGGAGGCATAGTGGAACCTATCGTCTGGACGGATGCATTCAGTGTCGGCGTCTCCAAGATGGACGGACAGCATAAGAAGCTTATTGGGATGATCAACAGGCTTATACAGGAGCCCGGAGCAACTACGGGTTCGATCACAATTTCAGATCTGCTCACCGGAATGGTCAGTTATGCCTTGGAGCACTTTCGCGATGAAGAGGCATTGATGGCCGAGCACGCCTATCCTCTCAAGGATCAACAGACGGAACAACATAAATCCTTTGTCAAAAAGACCGTCGATTTTTGCTCGGCCGTTGAGGTCGGTGTCGATAATGTGCCCCAGGTCCTGCTGCAGTACCTGAAGGAATGGCTTGTTCGTCATATCCTGGAAGAGGATATGAAATATAGACCTTTTTTTATCGAGCGGGGTGTTTCATGAGAACCCTCAGCCGTAGCCGCCACTCGAAGATGGCATCTTAGGGTGGTGTGAACACAGAGGTATGACGAGAGAATTCGTTTTATCCTTGCCATTTCTGGGAAAACAAAATATATTCTACTCTCTTGTCGGTGAATGAATGAGGAGTTTGCAAAGGACCTCAGAGGCTGCAAGGGAAGGCAGTACATCAACAGGTTGCAAAGCTGATCAGCCGGCTGATGGGTCCCTGGCGGTGCCGACAGGGAGTGAGATGGTCGATGCATATCGGGTGCTGCAAAGGTCCCCGGTATGATTGAATGAGATAGGACCGAAGGAGAGAATGCAATGGCTAAGGTATGTGAGATATGCGGAAAGGGGCAGACTACAGGGAACAATGTTTCCCATGCCCATAACAAAACCAGACGGCGTTGGCTTCCAAACCTGAAAAGGGTTCGCATGGTGACTGAAGGCGGCGGATCGAAACGTGCCAAGGTATGCACCCGCTGCATTCGCTCAGGGGTTGTGGTTAAGCCCGCATAAGGATTTTCCATTTGGAAAGTGCAAGGCGAGTGGAGTGAATCCTGCTCGCCTTTTTTTGTTTGAGGTGTTTGGTTATGACGGAAAATGAAATAAAATTCTTGTCGATGGAAGAGGCCCTGAAGATAGTTGCTGCAATCCAGGAAGAGGAAGACATCACCCGGCAGGACAAGCGGATCCTCACCGTCTATAGTTATGACGATAAGGAACTCTGCTGGTTTGACTACGATGAGGTGATGGCGGCCGTCGGTTCTCCTGGGAAAAAGGCGGCAAAATCCGTCGTGCAGGAATATATCCTCCACCATATCCCTGATTGGGCAGCCGAGATCTGATGTGGCTGACCTGAGTCGGGATCAGCAGGAACGCTACAGCCGCCACATCCTGTTGCCTGATATCGGCATTGAAGGACAAAAAAAGCTTCTGGCCGCCAAGGTGCTGTTGATCGGGGTGGGCGGCCTCGGTTCTCCGGTCTCCCTCTACCTGACTGCCGCAGGGGTCGGAACGCTCGGCATTGCCGACGGCGACAGGGTGGATCTTTCCAATCTGCAACGGCAGATTGTCCATTTCACCAGGGACATCGGCAGGCCGAAGGTCGTCTCGGCGGAAGAAAAGCTCCGAGCCCTCAATCCCGGGGTTGTGATCAGGGCCTGTGATCGGCGTCTGGATGCGGAAAATATCCGGGAGATAATCTCTGGATATGATTTCGTTGTCGATGGAACGGATGATTTTCCGACCAAGTTTCTGATAAACGATGCCTGCGTATCGGCAGGCATCGCCTTTTCTCATGGGGGCATACTGGGCTACGACGGTCAGACGATGACTGTTCTGCCGGGTAAGAGCGCCTGCTATCGCTGTGTGTTCAGAGCTCCCCCCCCTCCCGATATTGCTCTTGTCTGTTCCAAGGCGGGACTTCTGGGCGCCGTGGCCGGGATGCTGGGGACCATCCAGGCGGCGGAGGTATTGAAATATATCACCGGGACGGGTGAGCTTCTCACCGACATCCTGCTGAGCTTTAACGCCCTGACCATGGATTTCAGGAAGATCGGCCTGAAACGGCAGGCAGGCTGCAATGCCTGCAGCGGAGTTGGAACTCCGGATGGTCATCCGTAACGGTCCGGCGCCATACCGTGCACTCTTTGGCCTGGCAAATTTCTTATTTATCGGAAATCATCGTATTGTCGAACAGTACTGCCCTAAGAGCAGAGAGTATTCATCTCCCGGAGGATGTGGGAGAAATGTAGGATCCCGGTGGTATGAAATAATTATTTTTAATCTCAGTACGATTACCTGTATTTACAAACCGGGGGATGCCCATGATGGACAGCAGGCAGAACAACGAGGACAAGGATGGCATCTTGCGCCAATGTGTCTATTGCAACAAACGTCGCAATCATTCAGGGTACTGGGAACATGAAAGTGCGGCGGATATTGTGGTCCGGAATGAGGGTGTCAGCCACTGCATTTGTCCCAGGTGTTTTCACGACCACTTTCCAGGTGAATTCACCGCCTGTCAAAAAGAAAAACGCCTCATATTTAAAAAAAGTGTTTCTTCAGATAACCAGGTAGTATTTGAAATCTTTTTTAAAGATAATGGCCATGAGCAGCTCTTGGGGAAATACAGCAGGGGACAACAAAACCTTTAACCGAAATCATCGAGCCATTCTTCAAACTCCATCGGCTCGGAGGCGGGAAAGGTCGATGCGCGCCAGGTACTCTGATTTTTGACCTCCATGCCGTATTGGATCACCGAGACCGGTCGATCCGAGGAGACAACGACAAGGAGGGTATTGGAATGCTCGGTGGAAAATCTGAGCGCTGAATTATAGCGTGCTCCGCGGGCCCGATCCTCACCGTCGATCGTATGTCCATCCAGTAGACAGGCAAAACCATAGAGCCTGCAATCACCGCCGATATGCAGGGCTCCGTCGACCTTTGACAGGGCGCAGGCCAGTTCGAGAAGGTCCGGATGTCTCAGGTCCATGGGCCAGGAGAGGGGCTGACCTGAGATATGTACGGGTTCGGGATTCAGGTCAAGGACCAGCGTGCAGCCGTGTTTGTTGTTCTGGGCGCTGTGAACCAGGGTGGAAACAATCTGGAACAGTTGCGTTCGTACGGCTGCATCGAGCTCGTAATCGATCAATGCCTCTTCCACCTCGAAAAGCTTGGCCTGATGGGTGGTCGAGCTGAATCTGCCGTCGGCAAAGCTGCAGACGCCATCCCTGTTGAGCCGTAAGAAACCGGTCCTGCCTTGAAAATCGGCTATCAGACAAAAGTCAGGCAGGGAGCCGTCGGATATCCCGAGGATGGTCTGCCCGTCCGATATCAGTTTGCGATCGGATTGGGTGACCGTCTGTAACAGCTTGCGTACGTGTTTGTAGTGATCGAGATGAGGCTGCTCGTTTATCTTGAATTTGGCCAGGAAGTTGATCGCACCGATAAACTTCTGTTCGACAAAGACCAGCTCTCCCGACGGCCATGCGCGTTCTTCACGTGTCTTGGAGATGCCGAGTATCGCATCGAGGATCGGATAGATATGCAGCTTTGCGTCCGAGCCGAAGCGTATTCGTGTCTCTTTTTTGATATGATCGTGGATGGCATGCATTTCATATTCGCGAAGAAAACTCCCTGAAATCCCGGTGTACAGGTTCTTTTTATTGGCCATGTCGTGGGAGAATCTCAGGACCGTATGTTCCAGCCATCGTTCCGTCGGACCGGTGCTGAAGACATCAGGGTGGTGCTCGGTGAACCACATCTGATAGGTGACTGTTGCCGATTTCCCACCGAAGGATACCACTCCGTCCAACTGCAGATCATTAAGATATTCGATGCGGTTGTAGTTCGAACACTGCGGGAAGACCTCCTTTCTCTGAGACCATTCGTCGTTTTCCAGATAGGTGCTGCGCAGCACCGACACATGATCTCCCAGGAGATTATGGGGATCAAAAATACATAAGGGGCCTTCGGGTTTCAGGCTGTAGATGACCGCTACACTGCTGGGACCTGAAAAAAGGGAAATACCGGCACGGACGCCCCTGATGGTATCTTTAATACATGTTCTGACAAAAGTTTCGTTCTGATTTTTCATGGGCTGAGGCCGTGAAGAAAAAGTCCGTGTTCACAAGATGATCGTTTTGTATGCGGCAAATATGGGCGCAGGCCGTCATCTCTGTGAGGCAACATGAGGTATGATACCAAAATTCTGTCCTTATGTCGTTTTTTTCTTGCAGGTCTTTCACCATGATCAATTGTCATGGCAGGCAGAGGTGAAATACGATATAGTTTACCTGATTATCAGACACGGCTCTTGGATGACATGGACGCTTTTTCGTCCGGTTCGAAGAGGGATCCGGCAGTCTGCCCATCCCGGGGATAGAGCCGTCAACATATGGAGAACGCTTTTCAGGAAGAGATTATGAAAAAGGTTGGCATAGTGGGAGGGCTTGGCCCTGAATCCACAATTGCGTATTATCGTGGTATAGTAGATGCCTTCAAACCAACGTTTGAGGTCTCGGGTTTTCCGGAAATCGCCATTGAGAGCGTCAACCTCAAAGCGGTCATGTCTCATGTTGAAAGATCGGGTTGGGAGGAGGTCGCTTCGTTCATCGCCAACAAATTCGAGTCGCTGAGACTGGCTGGGGCCGATTTTGGAGCAATAGCCTCAAATACGCCGCATATCGTCTTTGATGCCATTCAATCGCGGACCTTCCTGCCCTTGCAAAGTATTGTCGACGCCACCTTGAACTATTCGAAACAATGGAATTTCGATAAGTTGTGCTTGCTGGGGACAAAAACCACCATGAATGCGGATTTCTATCAGCAGATGTTTGCCAAGGAAAACATCCACCTGGTGGTGCCCAACATGGAGGAAAGAGCATATATCCATGAAAAGATCTTTTCGGAGATCGAGTTTGGCATAATCAAAGAGGAGACGAGAACCAGGTTTCTGGCCATCATCGACAGGATCATCAAAGAGGACAATGTCGCAGGCGTTATTTTGGGTTGCACTGAATTGCCGCTGATCATTAAGGCAGGCGATATCGACGTCGACGTCATCGATACCACCCGGATCCACATTGAAAGCATCATCGATATCTGTAGACAACAAGCGTGAGTCCGGCTGGGATTTTTTTGGTTGCCTGCTATTGCAGCCGGCAGAAACGGCCTTATAATAGTGTGCAGGAATTAGGCATCCCTAAAACTTTATGAGGTGAAATTATGAAAGGTGATTATGGTTCAATGATCTGGGTCAATGACAGGGAAGGCAGGGAGTATGTGTGTACCGCCAATCTTGAGCATCAGCATGAAAAAAAGTTTGAACGACTGAATGACGAGGAACGCAAGACCTGCACCGATGTCAATCTGATAGTGGGATCCGAGCGCTGGTAACGATGTTCAACCGGCGGTGATCTTTACCATATCGACCTCTTCTTAAGGCAATGGAGTTGCTGTAAGGGGGTCTTTTCATAGGGACGGCAGCCTGCAAGAGAACAAGGGGTGCCGTCCCCTTCTATCGGGGCCGGCGAATCGGCCAGCGCCCCCTATTCTTTCATCAGTTGTCTCAGCACATAGGGCAGGATTCCGCCGTTTTTATAGTAGCTGACCTCGATATCGGTATCGAGGCGGGAGACGGCTTCGAAAGACACCTCGGATCCGTCGGTCTTGACTGCTCGGATCTTTATCCGCTGCCGGGGCTGAATTTGGTCGAGGTCTTCGATAAAAAATGTCTCGGAGCCGTCAAAACCCAGGCTGTCGATGCCCTCACCCGGCATGAAGATCAAGGGCAGGACACCCATGCCGACCAGGTTGTTCCGATGTATCCGTTCGTAGGATTGGGCCAGAACGGCCTTGATGCCCAGGAGAGCCGTCCCTTTGGCGGCCCAGTCCCGGGACGAACCTGTCCCGTATTCCTTCCCGCCGAGAACGATCAGCGGCACCTTCTCGCTTTGATACTTCACAGCGGCATCGTAGTTGTACAGTTCTTCTTTTTCCGGATACTTGATCGTATAGCTTCCCTCTTTGGACGCCACCATGCGATTTTTTATCCGGATATTGCCGAAGGTCCCCCGCATCATCACCTCATGGTTGCCCCGTCGTGACCCATACGAGTTGAAGTCCTGCGGCACCACGCCGTTTTCCCGCAGATACCGGCCGGCCGGGTAGTCAGCCGGGATGGCGCCTGCCGGAGAGATATGATCCGTAGTCACGGAATCTCCCAGCAGCAGGAAGGGGCGGGCGTTTCGGAGATCGGTGCAGGGAGTGGGCATAAGGCTGAACGTGTCGAAATAGGGAGGCTTCTTGATATAGGTCGATTGCGGGTTCCAGGCAAAGGTAGTGCTTTCGGTCACCTGGAGTTTGTCCCAGAAGGCATCACCGACGTAGATCCGTCCGTATTCACGGGCAAAGGATTCCGTCTTCACATGGGCCTTTACCAGCAAGTCGATCTCCTTGTCCGTGGGCCAGAGATCCTTCAGGAAGACAGGACGGCCATCTCTTGCTTCCGCCAACGGTTCGCAGGTCATATCGATATCCACTCGTCCCGCCAGGGCGAAGGCCACGACGAGCATCGGGGAGGCAAGAAAATTGGACTTGATGCTCTGGTGGATACGGGCCTCGAAGTTCCTGTTTCCGGAAAGAACCGCAGCAACATTGAGATTATATTCCTTGACGGCCTGTTCGATTCCCGGATGGAGCGGGCCGCTGTTGCCGATGCAGGTCGTACATCCGAAGGCTGCCAGGTGGAAGCCCAGCGCCTCAAGTCCCGGCATCAGTCCGGCCGCCTGTAGATAATCGATAACGACCTTCGATCCCGGTGCCAGCGACGTCTTGACATGATGGGGCACCTGCAGGCCTTTTTCCGTCGCCTTCCTGGCGATCAGGCCCGCCCCGATCATAACATGGGGATTCGAGGTGTTGGTGCAGGAGGTAATGGCGGCGATGACCACACTGCCGTCGGCCAAAGGGACCTGGTTCCCGTCCATCTCGATCCGGCAATGTTTTTTCTCAGCCGGGGTGCAATCGGGCGGCCGGACCGATTCGCATCCTGATTCTTCGTGAAAGACGGACATGTGTTTGATCGCGGTATCGCGGTCATAGGCGCAGCCAAGGATGTTGGTGAAGACCTCCTTCATCCGGGCAAGTGCGATCCGGTCCTGGGGGCGGGATGGGCCGGCGAGAGACGGTTCGACGCCTGCCAGATCGAAGTCGATCACCTCACTGTATTCGGCGGCCTCGTCACCGGTTGCAAACAGGCCCATGGCCTTGGCATAGGCCTCCGTCAAGACCGCCAGGTCCTTACGGTTGGTCAGGCGCAGGTATTCCAGAGTCGTTTCATCCACCGGGAAAAAGCCCAGCGTGGCACCGTACTCCGGGGTCATGTTGGAGATGGTCGCCCGATGGGGGATAGGAAGATTCTTCAGGCCGGGACCGAAATACTCGACGAACTTTTCCACCACCTTGTGTTTGCGTAAGAGCTCGGTGATGGTCAGGACCAGGTCCGTTGCGGTGATTCCAGGTCTGAGCGAGCCTGTCAATCTGACGCCGACGACTGCAGGGATGGACATATAATACGGCTGGCCGAGCATGACCGCCTCGGCCTCGATGCCGCCCACGCCCCAGCCCATCACCCCGATGCCGTTGATCATCGGGGTATGGGAATCGAGTCCCACCAGGGTGTCGGGATAGGCCGTAAGCCCTTCCGGGCTCTGTTCGGCGATCACGACCCTGCCCAGGTGTTCCAGATTGACCTGGTGGCAGATACCTGAATTCGGCGGGACGACCTTGAAATTGTCAAAGCTTTTCTGCGCCCATTTCAGAAGGGCATAACGTTCGCCGTTGCGCTGGTATTCCATGGCGACATTTTCAGCAAGGCATTCCGGTGTCCCGAAGACATCGACCTGGATGGAATGATCGACGACCAACTCGACCGGGACCAAGGGATTGATCTTGGCCGGATCGCCGCCCAGGTCGCGTACCGCGTCCCGCATCGCCGCGAGATCGACCACAGCCGGGATCCCGGTGAAATCCTGCATCAGTACCCGGGCCGGATGATAGGGGATCTCCACCGGGCCGGCATAGGCGGGTTGCCAGTTGGCGATGGCCCGTACATCTTCCTCCATGACGGTATGCCCGTCGAGTTTCCTGAGGAGATTTTCCACCAGGATCCGGATGGAGAAGGGCAGGCGACCCACGGTGCCAATGCCTTTTTTTTCCAGGCCGTAGATATCAAAATAGCGATAGCTGCATCCGCCGCATTGCAGGTGGTTTATGAAATCAGTCCGATTCATTTTTCCGGGGGTCTCCTCAGTCTGTAGTGGGGGTACGTTATCAGCAGAATAAAAAACGTGGCCATCCCGGATGTACCACCGTGATGCCGGCACTCCGGATGGGTATTATCTTGGATACCATCTGCTCTTTTTATCACAGAGCGGCGGAGAAAGGGAAGGACCGTGGTGAATTTTATGCCGGCTGTCGTATCTCTGCTATAGGAAAGCTGAGCGTAAAGGTGGTGCCGACGCCCGGGTCGGACTTCACGTCGACGTATCCCTTATGGGCCTCCACCACCTCCTTGACCAGGGAAAGCCCGAGCCCGGAGCCGGTGATATGGCGGGTGGCCTTGCCCTTGACCCGGAAAAAACGATCGAAGATATGGGGGAGGTCTTCCTTACTGATGCCGATGCCGGAATCCTTGACGGTCAGGTTGGCAAAACCGCCGTTTACCGAGGTGCTTACCTCGAGCCTGCCTCCTTCCGGGGTGTATTTGACCGCATTGGAGATGATATTCATAAAGGCGGTCCGGATATGGTCGTAGTCGACATTGAACCACCAGTCCTCTTCACAGGGGTCGTAGAGGACCTCGATGTTTTTGCTCTTGGCCTGCGGCAGGGCAATATCGACGATATCTTTCACAATCTCATGTCCGCTGATCGGCTCCAGGTTGAATACCACCGTGCCGCTCTCCAGTTTCGACAGGTTGAGCAGGTTTTCGATGAGACGCAGGAGGTCCCGGGTGCGGACCGTAATCCGGGTATGCAGCCTGTTGCAGGAGTGGGCAGCTTCGTGTTCGCAGTCCACCTGCAGGGCGTAGATCATCTGTTCGATCGAGGCCAGGGGCGCCTTGAGTTCGTGGGCCACCATGGCGACGAATTCGGATTTCATCCGGTCGATCTGTTTATGGGTGCTGATATCCTCGAAGGCCGTAACCGACCCGAGCACGGTGCCTTTGTCCGACTTGACCGGCGCGCAATGGGCGCGCAGAAATTTCCTGGAGATGGTACCCGGGGCGAATTCCCGGGTGACCACGGTCGAGTTGGCCATGGCCTCGCTGACCATCAGAACAGCCGTATTATCGCTGATGGATGCGGATAACGGCTTGCCGATCACCGGGTCCGTCTGGATCTCCAGGATCTTGATCGCCGCCGGATTGTGATGGACGACGACACCGTGCCGGTCGGTGATCAAGACCGCCTCCGCCATGCAGCTGAAGACGGTCTTCAGACGACTCTGTTCCTTGTTGATGGCCGCAAGGCTCAAGGTCCTCTCTTCCCGAAGTTTCTCCGTCTCGGCCTGCAATGTCAGCTTGTCGACCGCCCGATCAACCACGATCCGGATATAATCCGGGGTGAACGGTTTGCCGACAAAATCGAATGCACCTTGTTTCATCGCCGTAACCGCCTTGGAGACGGTGGCAAAACCGGTGATGACGATAACCTGGATGTGGGGTTGGTTTTCCTTGATCCAGCTGAGAACCGTGAACCCGTCGATTCCGGGCATCATCAGATCCAGGAGTACGATGTCGAAACCTTTATCCTTGATCAGCTCGATGCCGCGCTCTCCGTTTTCCGCCTTGTCAATGCTGTATCCTCTTCCTGCCAACGAACGCTCCACACCTTCGCGGATAACCTTTTCGTCATCGATGATCAATATGCGGATCTCATCCATAAGTATATTCCGGGTAGAAGAATATCACAGCCGTCAGCCTCCGGCGACCTGTCGTGTTGCCCGCAGCCGCAGGACGGTAAAGACGATCCCGCTCCTTGCCGAGGTGCGAAACAGGTCCACCGGTGCGAACACAAGGAAATGCCTTACTGCCGCAGGAGAGGGGGGCAACAGTAAGGCGTCGGCGGCTATTTCAGCCAGTTCTTAATCAGTTTCAACAGTTCCTGCGGTTCAACAGGCTTGGGCATATAGTCCTCGGCATCACTCTCCAGCATGTCGCGGTGGGTGTAGGTGCTGGTGGTGACCCGGTCGGCGACCGCGGTCAGCAGGATGACCGGGATCTTGGCGGTTGCCGGGTCGGCCTTCAGCTTGGCACAGCATTCATGCCCGTTCATGACCGGCATCATCACGTCGAGGACGATAAGGTCCGGTTTCTCGGCAGCCACCGCCTCAAGGCCCTCTTCACCGTCATAGGCGACGTTGACCTGATAGCCGCCGTTTTCAACTATAACCTTCACTGCTTCAACGAAATCGGGATCGTCATCAATCAGCAGGATTTTTTTCTTTTCAGCCATGTGTTTCCTCCATTAGTCGTGCTTTGATAAGGTACAGCTCTTTCTTATTCGACAACCGGCCTCGGCAACAGTCCGGCACCGCCTATAATCTCACTAAGTTTCTCCTCCCATTCAATGGCCATAACATGAACGCCTGCAATTCCTTCCATCTCCTTGAGTTCCTGGATCTGTTCGATACACATCTCGATCCCCTTTGCGGCCTGTTTCTCCTTCGGCTCGTCGGCAATACGCTTGATCACCTCATCGGGTATATCCATGCCGGCCACCATCTTCTTCATGAATTTTGCCATTCCCGCGGATTTCAACGGGGTCACGCCCGCCAGGATCTTGACCTTTTCGTGGAGCCCTTCCTTTTTTGCCAGGTCCAGATAGGTCTTGAATTTTTCCATATTGTAGATGCATTGGGTCTGGACAAAGTCCGCCCCGGCCTCGGCCTTCATTCGCAACCGGGGAACCCGGATCTCGAACGGATCGGCAAAGGGATTGACCGCGCAGCCGATGAAGAACTTCGGTGCGCCCTCGAGTTTCTGGCCGGAAGGAAAGATCCCCTCATCCCGCATGGTCTTGACCATATGGATCAGCTGCATCGAATCTATATCGAAGACGTTTTTTGCCTGCGGGTCGTCACCGAATTTCTGATGATCTCCCGACAGGCAGAGCATGTTCCTGATCCCCAGTGCCGAGGCACCCAGGACGTCGGACTGCAGGGCGATGCGGTTTCGGTCCCGAACCACCATCTGCAACAGGGGCTCTATCCCTGTTTCCTTAATCAGCATGCAACCCGCCGTCGAACTCATGCGGACCACAGAGGTCTGATTGTCCGTGACATTGCACGCATCGACGTTGCCTTTGACCAGTGCCGCCTTTTTACGGACCACCTCAGGATCTGCGCCACGCGGAGGACCGCATTCGGCAGTGACCGAAAAGTGACCGGCCGCCAATACCTTTTCCAGATTGCTTCCTGATTTCATTATATCATGTCCTCCCTGACAATGCGACGCGGACCACCGTCTCTTGCGGTGTTCCACCCTTTATATGGTTTCAGTTTGGTGTAGTTGTCCATCTGGTTCAGGGCCTTGAGCCGATCGACGATCAGCTGCCAGCCGCAGGGAGTGTTCTTGTCGACCTCGCAGATGCCCTTGGCAGACCCGCCGCACGGGCCGTGGAAGAGCGATTTGGCGCAACGGGTGACCGGGCAGATCCCGCCGGTCAGGTGCAGAACACAGTCACCGCAGCCCTGGCAACGCTCGGCCCATTCCCCCTGGCGCTCCGTTACCCCTAAAAAGCCGGTATTGATCCCGGGCAGCAAGGGTGTGGTCAGGTATTTTTCGGCCAGGAACTGAATTCCGGCGCCGCAGGCAATGGAAAGCACCGCCTGGTAGTCTTCGACATAGGGGCGCATGGTCTCGACATATTCCGGATCGCACTGTCGCTCCAGGCAGACTTCCTTGATCGTGATCTTACGGCCTTGGGCCTCTCTGGCCAGGCGAATGGTTGAAGCGAGGACCTCGACCTCCTTTTCGCCGCCGACGCGACAGACGGTGACGCAGCCGTAGCAGCCCGCCAATACGATGTTGTCGTATGGCGCAAGCATCTGCAAAATTTCTTCAATGGGTTTTGGCGTACCTGTTATCATACGGTTATCTCTCCTGTTGGGATTTTGGGGGCCTCTTGCATTCGAGCCATATTGATCGGACTGGGGCCAAGCTCCTGGATTTCTGAGACGAACCCGCCTACAAAGGCAGCAAACTTGGCTCCATCGCCGGCACTCAGATTGAACATTTTAATTCGGTCGGCACCGATATTGATCTTCTCCAGAATGTCGTGCACGCGTTGAACCCGCGCCCGTGCACGAAAATTCCCGTTGAGGTAATGACAGTTGCCCTCGAGACAGCCCATGACCATGACACCGTCGGCGCCGTTCTCAAAGGCCTTCAGCAGCAGAGATTCCTCTATCCGTCCTGTACACGGCAACAGGACGATACTGGTCGTTGCGGGGTACGATCTTCTTTCCGAACCTGCCAGGTCCGCTGCACTGTATGCTCAGTACCGGCAGGCAAAAATGATGACTCGAGTCGTATGGTCGCTCATTGGTGTCCTCCTCTAAGAAACCGTCTGGCCGTTTTCGCTGTAGGCCTCCAGCTTGGCGATGATATTGCTGTCGAGATATCGTCCAAGCGTAATGGCCTTTGCCGGGCATTCCGCCACACAGATGCCGCAGCCCTGGCAGAGGGCGGGATTGATCTCGGCGGTATGCTGATCGTTGATGAAGGGCACCCCGTACGGACAGGCCCTGACGCAGGTGAGACAGACCGCGCAGTGCGTCGGGTCGACCGTCGACACGACCCCTGAGAGTTTCAGGGTCTTCTTGGACAGGACCGTGGTCGCCCGGGCCACGGCGGCCTGGGCCTGGGCGATGGTCTCCGAGATATCCTTGGGGGCATGGGCCGTTCCGGCCATATACAGCCCCTCACTGGGCAGGTCGACGGGCCGCAGCTTGGCGTGGGCCTCGATGAAGAAACCGGCCTTGTTGCGGGGGATCCTGAGCATGGTGGCAAGCTCTTCGGTGTCGCGTGATTTGATACCGGTGGAGAGCACCAGGATATCCGGGGTCAGGGTGACCTGCATGCCGATGGACGGATCGGTGACCTTGATCTCGATGCCCTGATCATCGGTGGCAATGGCGGGCGGATTCTCTTCCGGGTCGAAGCGGATGAAGTTGATCCCCTGCATGCGTGCCTTGCGGTAATGGAGTTCCCCGAGGCCGTAGCAGCGCATGTCGCGGTAGAGGACATCCACCCGGCCTTCAGGGTGCAACTCCTTGAAGTGCAATGCATTTTTCACCGCCTGGTTGCAACAGACCCGGGAGCAGTAATCGAGATGATTGCTGTCACGTGACCCCGCGCACTGCAGCATCACGATATGCGAAACCCCATCCGTTGCCCCGGCACGGGCCAGGCTCATCTCGAAATCCGTCTGGGTGACGACCGTCTCCAGGCTGCCCAGTCCGTGGAGTTCGGGACGGGACTCCTCAGCACCGGTGGCCACAAGGATAGCGCCGTGTTTGACCTTTCTGCTGCCGCCGGACGGGGTCATGATCTCCGACTCGAAGGAGCCGATGAAGCCTTTCTGGTCGACGACCACCGAATTGAGGAAGACCTTGATGGCCTCGGTGTTTACGACCTGCTCTTTCAGGGCCCGGACAAAGGTGCCGATATCCCGGCCGTCAAAGCTCCACCGCAGCGATTGTGCCTGGCCGCCCAGCGTCTCCTGCTGTTCGACCAGGTAGACCCCGAAACCCTGCTTGGCGGCCTCGAGCGCCGCCGTCATACCGGCTATGCCTCCACCGATCACCAGGAGGCTGGAATCGACGTCGAATTCCAGTTCGGTGAGCGGCCTGGTCTGCGAGGCATTGGCCACGGCCATGCGCATCAGGCGTTTGGACTTCTCGGTGGCAAGACCCGGTTCGGTGGGATGGACCCAGCTGCACTGATCGCGGATATTGGCCATGTCGAAGAAGTATTTGTTGATCCCGGCCTGACGCAGGGTCGACATGAAGAGCGGTTCGTGGGTGGAAGGCGAGCAGGCGGCGATGACCACCCGGTTCAGGTTGTTCTTGTCGATGATCTCGCGGATGCCCTCCTGGGAGTCCTGGGAGCAGGTATAGAGCGGATGGTCGGCATAGACGACCCCGGGCAGGCCCCTGGCGTATTCGGCAACACCTGCCACATCCACCACCGAGGCGATGTTGGCGCCGCAGTGGCAGACGAAGACCCCTATCCGCAGTTCCTCGTCGGGTGCCGGCACCCGTTCGTCGGGCAGGGTCTCCTGGGTAATCAGGCTGCCGCGGGCTGCGGCGATATCGGCGGCGGCCGCCTGGGCGGCGGCCGAGGCCTCGCTCACCGTCTCCGGGATGTCCTTGGGGCCGTTGAAGGCACCGCTGACGAAGATGCCGGGACGTGAGGCGGCGAGCGGCCTGAAGGTGTCGGTGACGGCAAAGCCGTAATCGTCGATGTCGATCCCCAGCGTGTCCGCAAGTTCCTTGGTTTTCTGAGGGATCTGGATGCCCACCGACAGGACGACCATATCGAAGGTCTCCGACAGTTTGTCTCCCGAGCCGGTCACGTACCTGAGCTCGAGATTACCGGTCATCGGATCCTCGAAGACACGACTGACCATGGCCCTGACATAGCGGACATTTTTTTCCTTGGCCCGGGTCACATACTCGTCGAAGTTTTTGCCGAAGGAGCGCATATCGATGTAGAAGATCGTGGGCTCAATGGAGCTGTCGTGCTCCCGGGCGATAAAGGCCTCCTTGGTTGCATACATACAGCAGACCGAGGAGCAGTAGTCCCGGTTGCAGGAGTGGTCGCGGGAGCCGACGCACTGGATCCAGGCGATCTTTTTCGGATGTGCCCCGTCGCCGGGGCGGGCCACCGTGCCGGAGGTCGGTCCGGAGGCCGACAGAAGCCTCTCGAACTCGATGCTGGTGACGACGTTTTTATACTGGCCGTAGCCGAACTCTCCGCGTTTTTTGGCATCGAAGACCTCGAAGCCGGGCGAGAAGATAACCGAGCCGACGGCGATTTCGGTCTCGGCTTCGGTATGGCTGTAATCGATGGCGTTCAAGCCGCAGACGGAGCTGCATATCCCGCAGGCCCCGGTATTGAGATGGACGCAGCTTGCCTCATCGATTACCGGCACACGCGGTACCGCCTGGGGAAAAAAGATATTGACGGGCTTTCTGGTGTTCAGTCCCTCGTTGAAGCGGTTCATAAGGGGGCGGGGCACCTTGTTGGTCAACCGGGGAACGTCGAGGAAGTTCACCGGGCAGATGGAGGCGCAGGCGCCGCAGACCTGGCAGATGTCGATGCCGGCCTCGATTCCGTCCGCGACCATCTTCAAGGCCCCGATGTTCATGACCTTCTCGCACATCATCGCGCAGAGGCCGCAGCGGATGCAATCGCGCCGCCCCTGGCCGGCAATCGTCTCCTTGATGCTGCGGGACCGGGCGACGATAGCCGCCCCCAGACTCTTATCCATCTCCGGGGCATTGGTCACGGCAACGGCTGAAAATTTCTCCGGACAGGCGACGAAACAGGCCCCGCAGGCGGTGCATTTTTCCGGCAGGATGCTGGCGATGCCGCCCTTTTCCCAGACGATGGCCTCGTGGAGGCAGGCACGGAAGCACATGCCGCACTTCTGGCATTTCTCCTGATCGACGGCAAATGTCCAGCCCTGGAGGGATTCGGGTTTCGGTCGGCCCGGTCCGGTGATGAGGCGTTTGTCCACCGATTTGAGCCTCTTTTTTTTCTCGCCGGGGGCAGGCTGCTCCGGAAACGTGGAGGTGTAGGTGACCGGACAGGCTATCTCGCAGGCCCCGCAGCCGTTACACTTGACGGTGTCCACATAGCGGGCGTGCCGGGCGATGGTGGCCTTGAAGTTTCCCGCCGCGCCTTCCAGGGCCTTGACCTCGCTATGGGTCAGGAGTTCGATGTTTTTATGTCTGCCCACCTCGACCAGCTTCGGTGAGACGATGCACATCGAGCAGTCGTTGGTCGGGAATGTCTTGTCCAGTTGGGCCATCTTGCCGCCGATGGCGGGCGAGCTTTCCACCAGGTGGACCTTGAAGCCGGAGTTGGCAAGATCAAGAGCGGACTGCATGCCGCTGATGCCGCCGCCGACTACCATGACCGCACCTGTCGGGATCGTCATCGACCCCCCTGTTGAATTCATATCGTAAGTCATGCCGCACCCTCCCTTGTCGCCTGGGAATGAAGGAAGAAATCGGTAAGGACATCCGGTGAAACCAGATGGACCTTTTGCTGTTTCTTCGGGTAATCACCGCTCAAGGCGGCGGCGATGAGTTCGGAGGCGAAAAAGACCGGCAAGGGTCTGACACCTCCATTGTCAGGCTGACGGCTCTCGACGTTGGCCTGACACATCGGGCAGTCGGTCACCATGGCTGTAGCTCCCGCCCGGCGCGCGGCCTCCGCGATGTCGCCGACCAGCTTGCGGGCGATGTCCGGCCGGGCCATGGTCAGTGAGCCGGAGCAGCATTCGGTGCGATGCGACCAGAGCAGGGGTTCGGCGCCGATGGCGCTGACGATGCTTTCCAGGGTCTCGGGCATCTCATGGTTGACCGCTCCGGTGATTTTCGGATGTCTGAGCGACAGGCAGCCGTAGTAACAGGCGATTTTCAGATCCGTAAGCGGCCTGCTGGTCAGTGCGGTGATCCGGGCAAGGATTTCCGGCCGGGAAAGCAGGGTGCTGATATGGATGATCTTCACCTCCTGGTTGTATTCCTTGATATCCCAGTATCCCGGGTCCTTCTTTATGGCCTTGTCGGCCGCGCACAGCCGTTGAAAACAGGCCGCGCAGGGGACCAGGATGTCATGGCCCGCCTCCTGTGCGAGCATCAGATTGCGTATCGGCAGGCGCATCCCGATCTCATGATCGGTCATATGGGCGGATGAGGCGCCGCAGCAGTTCCAGTCGGGAATCTCGATCAGCTCGATGTCAAGCTTAGGGCAGATTTCCTTAACGGAGAGGTCGTAGTCGTTGGCTGTCCCATGCAGCGAGCAGCCGGGATAGTAGGATAGTCTCATCTGTCATACTCCTTTCCCTTGCCGGAGAAGATCTCTTTGATCTCGGCTTTTTCCTTGATGGAATGCGGGAGAATGTTGAGTTTTCCCTTCTTGAACATGTCAAGACCCAGCTTCATATCCCCCAGATAGTCGCCGGAGCGAAGCTTGTAGCCCGCAATCATACCCACCTCATAGGCCCGGCCCCAGCGCTTGATGGAATCGAGCATCGACTGATGGAAGACGGGGATCCGGGGTTGGGCGGGCGGGATCCCTTTTTTCAGGGCCAGCGATCTCAGGACATCCATCAGGGCTGCGATCTCGATGTCGTTGGGGCAACGGGTGGCGCATGTCTCGCAGGAGGCACAGAGCCAGATGGTATTGCTCTGCAGCAGGATGTCCTCCATGCCGTAGGAGGCGAGGCGGACGACCTCCATGACCTTCAGGTCGAAAAAATCGGAAACGGGACAACCGGAAGAACAGCGTCCACACTGGTAGCACGCATGAACATCGATATGCATCGTCTCCAGTTTGTTCAGAAATTTCTGATTCCCCATCTCCGGGGATATGACGTTATTGTTCATGATTTTCTCCACTTAGATTTTCCATGACCGCCGGGAAACGCAGGGTGAAGGTCGCACCGTCTCCCGGTGAAGACGTGACCCTGATGCTGCCTTTATGCTCTTTGACAATCGCGTAGGAAACAGAGAGGCCGAGCCCGGTTCCTTCTCCGGTTGCCTTGGTGGTAAAGAAGGGGTCGAATATCTTTTCCAACAGGTTTTCTTCGATTCCCGGGCCGGTATCGGTGATCTGGATCTCGTCGATATCCTGGTTGGCCCTGGTCCTGGTGATAATATGCAGGGCACCGTGTCCTTCCATGGCCTGGGCGGCGTTGACCACGATATTCATGATCACCTGATTCAATCGCATCGAGTTGCCGAAGATCGGCAGGATGCTCTCTTCAAGATCGAGGACGATCTCGATGTTGTGGAACAGCGGTTGGTTCTTCAGGACGCCCAGGGTCTTCCGGACCACCGCATTGGGGTCGATCAGGTCCATCTCGTAGGTCGTCTGGTGGGAGAACTCCAGCAGATCGGCGACGATCACCTTGCAGCGCTCCGACTCCCGGATGATCGTTTGCAGGTCTTCCTGCAACGGATCATCTTCGCCCAGGGCCTCCTGGATCAGATTGGCATAGAGCATGATGCCGGACATCGGGTTATTGATCTCATGGGCGACGCCGGCGGCGAGTCTGCCGAGCCCTGCCATCTTTTCCGACTGGATCAGCATATTATGGGTATGCTCAAGGTCCTCTTCTATCTGGAGAATGGCACGCATGTCGGTGAAGATGCCGAAGGTGGCGATCTCCTGGCCCTTGTCGTAGATGATGCCGCCGGAGAAACTGACCGGGATGTCATGGCCGTCCTTGTGTTTGACGATGATCTCATGCCTGAGCAGCTTCCCCTTGCCGCCGAATTCGTTGCTGCGCATCCGTTTGATCAGTTCATAGGCAACGTTTTCCTGATAGAGGCCGGTCACATGCAGGCTGGAGATTGCCTCTTTTTCGCTATAGCCGAGCAACGACTGGGCGCCCTGGTTGAAGAGGATTATGCTTCCCTTCATATCGGCAGCGATAATCGAGTCGACGGAAGAGTCTATCAGGTTGTGGAAGAAGGCATTGCGTCGTCTCAGTTCCCGCTCGAGTTGTCTTTTTGTCGTGACATCGATGAGATAGATAAGGTAGTATTCGGGTGTCGACGGCAGGTAGGCGACAACGGCATCGAGAACACAGCGATAACCGGCGGCCGGCTCGGTGATGATCTCATACCTGAGCTGGGATGTCTCCGTTCTGTTGACGCCTCCCAGAAATTCCTTGATCAAATCCAGAAGCCGGGTATTGCCGGGGCCGAGAACCTCTTCCAGGTAGAGATCGGCAAGATCGCCGTATTTAAACCCGAGAAAATGGCTTGCAGCAGGGTTGGCATAGATGACCTGATGTTTGAGACCAACAATTATCACACCATTTGGTGTCTCCTCAAGTATCTGGTATAAATAAATATTTGACCCAAGCTTCTGGGTGACTTCGCCGAGCTTTATATAGGATGATACCTGAACGGAGATTTTATCCACGCTGTTTACCGTTGCTGGTGTTTCCGCCCACCTTTTTCGGGTCCCTGTTCCATAACCGGGAACACCAGGGAGCCGGATGGTTCCCCTGGTTGTCGATTGCGGCAGAGGAGAGACCCTTGCCAATGTAACTTGGAAGTATTCAGTCCTGCTATCTCTGGATAAGATCAAGGAATTCAGGTAGTTTCTCCCCCCAACCGATGGCGAGAAGAACTGTTCCGTCTCCTAAGGGTTTAAGTTCTTTAAGAAAATCAGCCGCTACCTGCATTCCCGCATCTTTCTTGATCGGGGACTGCATCATTTGTTTTAAGAATTCCTGTGGGATGGAAGGTACACCTGGGAGGTTGTTGAGGTAACGGATCATGGTGATGGATTTGAGAAACATGATCGAGGTGAAGAGTTTGATCCCCGTTTCTTCGGCAAAGGGTACAAACTGTTCGATGATATTCATGTCGTAAGTGGGTCCGAGGGTAACTGAACTGACCCCGTAGCCTTTCATCACATGAAAGAATTCAGCCCGTTCCCTGTTTACCTTGACGTCATCGGACAAATCAAGGCAGACGCCGATGGTAAAATCGGTGGCGCCGTCGAGCGTCTCTCCGGCCAGGTCTTTTCCTGCGTTCAGGGAAGAAATACATTTGAGCATGGAATAGAGGTTCAGATCTCCGCTGGTGCGGGCGACGGGCTGGTCGCCTTCGGCAGGATCATGGCCTTCCTTGATGACGATGTTCTTAATCCCCAGTGCGGCTGCGCTCAACAGGTCGGCTTGAAAGGAGATACGATTCCGGTCTCGGCCGGTGATGATCATGATCGGTTCAATGTTCCGCTCCTTGAGGGCCAGACATGGGGCCAAGGGAGACATGCGCATGATCGCATGTTCACTGTCGGTGACGCGGACAGCATCCACGCGCCCTCGTATACTGAGGGCTGTTTTCAGAAATCCCTCGAGATTGACACCCTTAGGTGGGTCGATTTCGGCAATCAGTTGGCAGGTAGTGTCGAGCGAGGCGGCAGTAATACTTTCGTTAACAGCTTCCATTGAACCTCCTTTAAGATGATTCCTGTCAGTTGATAAACAGAGTATATTACTTTGTTCGGGATCGGAGGGTAGTCATTTGTAGTATAACGACCAGCCCTCAAATATACAAGCAAGCGACATTCCGTCGTCAAAAAACCGCTCGTATATCGTTTCGGCTTAACAAATAATTAACTAAAATTCAAGAAAAAAAGTGTTTTTTCATTTTTGCCGATCAAACACCGAGATACGATAAACGGCTGTCTGAAAAACAGATTGCAGCGGCCCTTGCACGTTCCGGAATTTTGGTTGCGGTAAACGATCCGAGGGGGTATTTGTGGTTTACCGACGGCAGGCGCCGCTCCATGATATTAAAAAGAACTCCGGTTGAATTTTTTCCTGGGAAAGGGGGAGCTTTGATAGAAGACACCATGAGGATTCGTTTCGATGCGACGGAGGTAACGGATTGCACGTGTGCACTCGTCATCCCGGAACGAGCCGTCACCGAGGCCGGCTATATCAAAACCTTGACGACAAAGGCCCTAGCCCACTCAAAACATGAATTTCAGGCCATGTCCCAGACGGTCTACTATCGGTATCAGGATGGAGAAGTGGAGATCACGGCCGTCAACGGGCCGCTTTCGGTCGAATGGTTGCAGGATGTGGAAACGCTGATGGCGGGAATTGTTGTCTATCGTGACGGCAGCGGGGAATTTCATATCCTTGCCCATCCCGGACAGAATGTAAAAAAACTTCTGGAGGCGGCCCATAGATTCTGTACGCGGTGGGTCCGTTTGGATATCTGATCGTTCGGATTGACCATTTTCCCTCTTTGTGTCAGAAATATGTGAGATCGACCTGTTAGTGTGGCGCAAACCTTTCCGGCAAGTGGAGGACTCTTCACGAGCTGCCACGGCATAACGCCTGCTGCAAGATGAAAAAGAGGAGAAAAAAATGAAAAGAGTAACGACCCTGGTTTTGATGCTGGTATCTCTGGCGATGGTTTTTTCCGTTTCGGCATTTGCCGCATCCCAAACGGAGGCGAAGGCAAAACCGGCAATGACGACAAGCTCCAAAAACGCCAAGACATCAATGGCTGCAGTGGCACAGAAGGTCAATATCAATACTGCCGAAGCCGCCGATCTGGCGAAGATCTCCGGGATCGGTCCGAAAAAAGCCGAGGCCATCATTGCCTTTCGTAAGGCGAACGGAAAATTTAAGACCGTCGACGACCTGCAGAAGGTCAAAGGGATAGGCCCCAAGATCCTGAAGAAGATTAAAGACAAACTAACGATCTGATCACGTCGGCATTCCTTTCGGGGGCTTATGCAGACTGCCGAAAGGAATGACCCCTTTTTCCCGCCTTGCCTTGCCTGACTTTTTTCCTTCCATCGTTTGTACTCGCTTAAAAAAAAGATTACTGTCTGAAGGGTGCTCTAAGGGATTCTCTGGTGTATCTTTGCCCCGGGCAAGGAACATATTGCAGATTTATCATCAAGTACCGGGGGTTGTACCATTACAGGAAAGGTGAAAGATGGAAGATATCGATGATATTTTGGGCGGATTACGGCGAAGTCCCCGGGTGTTGTCCGGATTGGTGGGCGATATTCCGGAAGATAACCTGGTTGCACGACGCGGTGAAGGCTTCTGGACGATTGCCGAACAGATCACTCATCTTGCCGAGGTGCAGCCGATGGTTCTGGGACGGATTCAGAGGTTTTTAAAAGAGAATAGTCCGGAATTTATCCCGTATGTTCCCTCCGGCGGGGATGACGGACCGAAGACCCCTCTCTGTTTGGATATCGGCCTTGCCCTGACCCAATTTGCCGACTATCGGGGCAAACAGCTTGAACTGCTTGAAGGACTGGATACCGCTGTATGGCGGAAGACCGGCACCCATCCTGAATATGAACTCTATTCCCTTTATATCCTGGCCAGGCATATCCTGATGCACGATTACTGGCATATGTACCGGATTGAAGAGCTTTGGCTGGTCAAGGATGCGTACCTGATGAAGATGCCCTAGAGAATTTTTTCCGAGGGGCGTCTAGTCAAAAATGGCCATCTGTTCGGCTACCTGCCGCCGCTTCTCTTTGCCCATCAGAATTTCGAGCAATTCCAGAGAGAAGTCGATGGAGGTCCCGGCGCCTCTGCTGGTGATGCAGTTGCCGTCGACGACCACCTTTTCGCCGACACGGTCGCGACAGGTGAGGTTTTGGACGAAACCCGGATGGCAGGTGGCCTTTTTTCCTGCCAGCAGACCGTGGTGTTCCAGGACCAGGGCCGGAGAGGCGCAGATTGCCCCATACAGTTTCTGCTCGAACTGCTGGCGTTGCAGGAGCTGCGCCAATTCTTTCGATTCCTTGAGATTCAAGGCTCCGGGAATCCCTCCCGGCAGGACAATCAGATCATAGTCCTTGTCAATACAGTCGAAAAGCAGGGTGTCGGCGAGCACCGGAACGCCATGCGAGGAGGTTACCCGGTTTGAATCGCCGACGGCGGCCAGGTCGACATGCGCTCCACCACGGCGAAAGACATCGACGATGCTCAAAGCCTCCAGCATTTCAAATCCTTCGGCCAGGGGAACCAGAATTTTCTTTGTCATACCCATCTCCTTGCGGATGATAAATGAATACGATGTGATCCTGTTTTTGTCACTTGCTTGACTGAGACACTTTAACCGTTATTATACAATCGTAAAGGCTGTACTTTCATTTAACTCTTTTCAAGGGCAGGCCAGGCAACGGAAGAGCTGTCCGTTTTTAGGAAATTACCATGGATGAACACTGTCGCAAGGCCTTACGGTATCTGGCGGGCAACGCCGCCGGAGCCTCAGGCAACGGGAGCTGCAGGATCAGAAACGAGGATGCCGTGGAGGTCGAGTTGCTCGATTCGTACTCTCGGGCGGTCATCACAGTGGTGGAAGCGGTGGGACCGGCAGTCCTGATGGTGGCAACGAGAAAATCGGGACATGGCAGATCCCTTGAACAGGAGGGAGCGGGATCGGGGGTTGTCATTGCGCCGGATGGGTATATCCTGACCAACAACCATGTCGTGGAGGGAGCGGACGGGATATCGGTGTCCAAACAGGACGGTGCAACTCTCGATGCGGTGTTGATCGGGACCGATCCGGCCACCGATCTGGCGGTAATCAGGGCCAACGGATCCGATCTTCACCATGCGGTTTTCGGGGAATCGAACACGCTGAAAGCGGGGCAGCTGGTCATTGCGATAGGCAACCCCTTCGGGTTCAATTCCACCGTATCCACCGGGGTGGTAAGCGCCCTCGGCCGCTCCCTCAGGAGCAGAGACGGCCGTCTCATCGAGAACATCATCCAGCATACTGCTCCCCTTAATCCGGGTAATTCCGGTGGTCCTCTCGTCGATTCCAGGGGCAGGGTAGTCGGTATCAATACGGCTATTATCGCCATGGCCCAGGGGATCGGTTTTTCGGTTCCCGCCGATACCGCCGTATGGGTTGTGTCGGAAATCCTTGTCCATGGACGGGTGCGTCGCGGATTTTTGGGGCTCGCAGCCCAGCAGCGGCCGATTGATCGCCGTATGGCACGTTTGCATGCCATTGAAAATACTTACGGTGTCGAAGTGGTTGGGATCAATCCGGACGGGCCATCGGAACGGGCCGGCATCAAGATGGGAGATCTGATCGTCTCCGTTGCCGGAAAAAAGACGGAGACCATTGATGACCTCCATCGCACCCTTTCCGAACGTATGCTTGGGGATCCGCTCGACCTGGTCATACTCCGTCGGCAAGAACTGATAGTCCTGGAAGTCACCCCGGTCGAGGCGGGGAGATGAAAAAATGGGGAAACGGCACATGCTTGCACCCTGAACAAAGGAAATCGATCGATGTCAACCCTTCTGAGATCAGGAGGGCCAGCCGACGCCTTATCTCGAAGCAGCAGAAGAAATTGCGAAGGCGGGCTACGGTGACAGGCCTCGATAGAAAAATAAATACAAAGACCGGCTCATTGGTATCTCGATTGTGGCGGCAATCCGTGGAAGCTGATCTTAAAGGGGACGTTTTCGATTCCAATGGCGGCAAAAAAGGAGTATGAGAAGAGGACGGGCGTCATGGCCGTCGGTCAACGTCATTAACCTATATACATTCAAATCAGAGGTGATCCATTGGCAAAAAGCAATTTTTCGTTTGAAAAACGCCAGAAGGAATTAGCAAAGAAAAAGAAGAAAGAGGATAAGCTCCAACGAAAAAAGAACAAGGGCATCGCCCGGTCGGAGGGGGATACGACCTCTCTCCCAACCGATATCACCCCAGGTAATGATCAGGAAGAATGACCTGTAATTTCAGGGGATCCGGAAGGTTGCAACCTTCCGGCTCTCCTACGGAGATACACCGCATGTCTACGGGAGAACGTTTCAACAGTATCAGTCATCTGGTCGGTGCGGTGATCGCGCTGGTGGCCATGGTCGGTATGCTGGTGGTTGTTTCTCTGCAGGGGGATCCCTGGAAGATAGTCAGTTTCAGCATTTTCGGTACCTCGCTGTTTTTTCTCTACACCACCTCGACGCTCTATCACAGCCTGCAAGGCAGGGCGAAACCGTTTTTTCGCAAACTTGATCACTACTCGATATATCTTCTGATCGCAGGGACCTATACCCCCTTTGCGCTGGTAACCTTGCGCGGCGGCTGGGGATGGACGCTGTTCGGTATCGTCTGGGGCCTGGCGGCCCTGGGCATTCTGTTGGAAGCGGTGCCCCAGGGGAAAAATCGTCTGCTTTCGGTCGCTATCTATGTTGTGATGGGCTGGTTGATGCTGATAGCACTCAAACCCCTGCTGGCGGCCATGCCGCTGGCCGGGTTTTTCTGGCTGCTTCTCGGTGGATGTTTTTATACCGGGGGGTTGATCTTTTACTTTCTCGATGACAAGGTGCGGCATTCCCACGGCATCTGGCATCTCTTCGTTCTGGCGGGCAGCGTCTGCCACTGTCTGACCCTGATCCTGTTCGTGGCCTGAGCCAACGGCGGGCCTACGGTTTGATCTTGGCCAGCTGGGATATCTTGCCGATGGCGACGAATCTGTCTCCCCGGCGGAAAATCTGGTCGGCCTTGGGGATATAGCGGTAATCACTGGTTTCGCTGTTGCGTACCGCAATGACCTGGACATCGAAGGTATTGGTAATATCAAGTTCCCGCAGGCTCATGCCGGACCAGTTGTCGATCAGAAATTCCTGTACACCCATGGTCTTGTCAAACGGCAGGTGTTCGATGAATCCGGGCATGGCGATCCGGTTGGCCATCTGGCTGGCGGCCATATATTCCGGGATGACGACCTCATCGACGCCTATCTTGTGCAGCAGCTTTTCATGATCCTTGTTCACCGCCTTCACCCACACCTTTACCACCCCGAGTTCTTTCAGATACATCGAGATCATGGCGCTGGCCGCAATCGAATCGCCGACGCTGACCAGCACATACTCCAGGTCGTGAATCCTGATCTGTTCCAGGGCGGCCCTGTTCATTGCATCCGCCTGGAAGACCTGTGTCAGAAGACGCTGCGCCCCCTGTACGCTGGCCGGGTCGCTGTCGATTCCGAGAACCTCATGTCCGAGTTCAGTCAGTATCTGCCCGAATTTCAAACCGAATTTCCCTAATCCTATGATGCCGACCTGTAGTTTCATATACGACTCCTTTCTCTCAGCCGATGGAGAGTTTTTCTTCCGGCCGGGAAAACAGAATATTGGTCTGGAATGACTGGATCGCGGATAACAGAACAAGCGGTCCGAGGCGGCCGATGAACATCAGCATGATGATGATGGACTTGCCGAAGGGTGACAGTTTTGCCGTGATCCCTGTCGACAGGCCCACCGTCCCAAAGGCGGAGACGGCCTCGAACAGGAGTTCCAGGAACTGCCCTCGCACCTGGGAATGCGGCACACCTCCACCTTCGGAGAAATCGAGCAGGATTACGCAGATAAAGATCAATACCAGCGTGAAAAAGACCAGGGCAAGGGCCCTGTTGATCGTGTCGTTGTCCACGGCATAGTTGCCGATGACGACCTGTCTTCGTCCCTTGATATGGGCCCTGATAAAGGCCCATAGGACCCGAAACGTCGTAACCTTGATGCCTCCGGCACAGGAACCTGGGGCACCGCCGACCAGCATCAGGAAGATCATGAAGATCAATGAGGCATTGGTCATATCCCCGATGTTTAAGGTATTGAATCCTGCGGTCCGGCAGGTGACCGACTGAAACAGAGAGGTCAAAACGGCCTTGGGAAAACTTAAGGGGTTATTGAAACCGATGAATTCGGAAAAATAGATATACAGCCAGCCTGCCGCCACCAGCAAAAGGGATGTCTTGACGACAATGGTAAAATGCCAGCTGAGTCGTTTTCTCCGCTCGTGCCGTCTGAACACCGATGCCAGGAAATCCTTGCCTTCGACGATCACCGAAAAGCCGAGGCCGCCGAGAATGATCAGCCCCATAATGACGAAATTGACCGGCCAGTTGCCCGCCACACCCATCAGGCTGTCGGGATTGAGGGAAAAGCCGGCGTTGCAGAAGGCGGAAACTGCGTGGAAGATTGCGGAAAAAGGAGGGAATTTTACCGGTGCAAAGAAAAAAAGCAGGACCGCCCCTGCAAACTCGATGACAAAGGTGACCGATACGATCTGAACCAGAAAGGAGCCCAGGTGAAAATTGGCGTCGTTGAGCAGGCTCTGGCCGACGGCTATACGGTCGGTCAGTGAGACCTTCTTTTTCCAAAGATAGACGGCCAGACTGGTAAAGGACATGATGCCGAGACCGCCCAACTGGATGAGTGTGACGACCACGACCTGTCCCGTCCGGGTGAAAATGGTGCCGGTGTCCACCGTGGTCAGCCCCGTTACACAGACCGCCGAGGTCGCGGTAAACAGGGCATCGAGCAGCGACAAGGGATGGGCGCGATGACTGAACTGAGCATGCAACAGCAGGGCACCCCCGATTATTACCGACAGAAAGAAGATGATCGGCAGGGAAATCGGAGAGAAGACTTTTTTGATTGAAGTAGTCATCGGAGTTGATGGTCCTGTTTCAAGGGGGCCTTGAATCTTTTTCTTGTCTGTATTTCAAAGCATGGACCCTGTCAATATAAATTCCGTCCGCCTCCGCCTCCCGTTCAGCGCTCGAGAGAGAGAAGGTGTTTTTCCGGCGAAGGAAATAAACGAGCCTGCGGCAAGGATTGTTTGACGGCAGGTTGGATATTTCTTATGTTTTCGGCAATGACGAACAGCGATGTGTCGGTTGTGGGATGTGGATCCGGATCTGTCCGCACGGGATCTTTTCCCTGACCGGATAAAAGGCGCTGACAACCGGGAGGGACGGCTGTATGAAATACGGGGCCTGGGCAATGAACTTTCCGGCGGGGGCATGCTGTTGATCGACAAGACCCGACGTTGCATGGGATTGAAGGATGTTCTCCAACCCGTCCTGACCAGGGAGGAGATCGGGTTTCTGGTCCGTTCTTACGATATCGTCGGCGATATCGCCATCATCATCGTTCCTCCGGCGCTTTCGACAAAAGAAAAACTGGTAGCCGAGGCTCTTTTCAAGATCCATAAAAATGTCAAAACGGTGGCAAAGCGGTCGGGCATCTATGCTGGTGAATTCCGGACCATCGCTCTTGAGGTGATCGGCGGAGAGGCCGTCAGGGAGACGGAACATCGGGAGAACGGAGTGCGGTTCTTCCTCGATCCGGGAAAGGTCTATTACTCGGTGCGCAGCAGCAATGAACGCAGACGAATCTCCCGGCTTATCGGTCGGGGCGAGGAGGTCCTGGTTATGTTTTCAGGTATCGGGGCATATCCTTTGGTCATTTCCCGGAACAGCCCGGCCGGGGAGATCGTGGGTATCGAGAAGAATCCTGAAGCGCATCAGAGTGCGGTGAAGAGTCTGGCTGCCAATAGACGGATAGCCAATGTCATCCTCCACCGGGGAGACGTGCTCGAGGTTATGCCCCGACTGGGTAGGACTTTCGATCGGGTACTGATGCCACTTCCGAGGACGGCAGAAGACTATCTCGGGCTGGCCCTGGCGTCGCTGCGTTCCGGCGGACGGCTTCATTTCTACGATTTTCAACCGCTGGACGCGGTATCCGGAGCCGTTGCCAAGCTCCGGCGGGCATGCGAAGGAAACGGCCGGTGTCTGCAACATGCAGAGATCATTGTCTGCGGCCATGTCGGTCCGAGGACCCACCGGGTCTGCGTCGATGCCACCATACTGTAAGGATCCACCTCTCCCAATGTTGAACTGATGATTCAGGGGGTGAGTCGGATATAAAAAAATCCCTGCGGCAACCGGGGTGCCGCAGGGATTTTCAGCGTCCGATAGATGATCCTACCTACTTCTTGGTGATCATATTCAGACGTTTTCCGGCGAGCTGCAGTGCGGGCGGGCCCAGCCATGTTCCTGCCAGCAGCAGGTTATAGTAGGCCCATTTGAACAGGAGTTTCGACAGATGGTTCATTTCCGTATCCTGCAGGAGTCCCATGGGCCCGATGCTGGGGAACGGGTACTGTCCGACGACCGGTTCGATGTCGTAATTGAAATCAATAACGTAGGCTTTCCCGAAGCCTGATTCGATGAATCAGAGGGCGTGCCCGTCCGAGCGCGCGAGCTGCGGTTCCCCGTTGATATAGGCCATGATGTTTTCTTCCAGTATGTCGGCCTGGAAATGAGCGACCGCCCCGGCTTTGGAGGTCGGGACGTTGGTGCCGTCGCCCAGGACCCAGACATTGTCCCGATCCTTGGGCTGCAGCGTCTGTTTGTCGACAGGAATATACCCCATCGGATCGGAGATCCCGGAATCGATCATGACCTGGGAGCCGAAGTTCGGAGGGATGGAGACCAGCATGTCGTAGTTGACCTCCTTGCCGTCGTAAGCCTGGATAACCTTTCGTTCGCCGTCGACGGCGCCGAGGGCGAAGTTGGGAGTGATCTTGATGTTCTTCTGTTCGCAGGCGGCGGTCAACACCTTGGTGGCCACCGGTTTGGTGAAGGCGCCCGTCAATGGGGTGACGAACTCGATTTCGACCTTGTCGCGGATGCCGCGTTCATGAAAATGCCAGTCGGCGAGGAAGGCGAACTCCAACGGAGCCACCGGGCATTTGATCGGCATCTCGGCGACATTGATAACCAGTTTGCCGCCGTTGAATTGGGGCAGGGCCTTTTTCAGCGCGATGCAGTCGTCATACCGATAATAGCCGTAGACATCCTTGTTCCAGGTCTCGGCCAGGCCTTCGACCTCTTCGGGATGGGCATCGCAGCCGGTGGACATGATCAGTATATCATACTGGAATTTTCCGCAGGTGCTGGTGCTGACCTCCTGTTTGTCCCAGTCCACATTGACCAATTCGGAGATGACAAAGTTGATTCCCGGCTTGATGAATTCCCTCTTGGTCTTTCTGATCTCCTTTTCCGTGTTGATTCCAAATGGAACAAAGAGATAACCAGGCTGGTAGTCGTGAATGTTGTCCTTGTCGATGATCGTGATGTTCCATTCATTTCGATCAAGGTGCTTTCTCATCTTATTGGCCATCATGGTGCCGCCGCATCCGGCACCGAGGATGACAAGTTTTTTCATGGTCTATTTCCTCCTATCCATTTTTCCTATGCGTTTTCCTTATGGGCCTGGGCCAAAGCTCCGACGGCTTCCAGAAGTGCGAACATCACCCCAAGGGCCTCTTGCACTTTCGGTTCGTTGAGCTTCTTCAGCGCACCGAACAATCCTATCTTTTGTGATTTGCTCAAATCGATACCCTGGATGACCTTGCTCATTGCATCCGCCTGTTCCGGGGAGCAATTGAAATCCTTGATGGACTCCAGTGCTGTTCCGGCGACCTTGCATATCCCCGACATGCCGTTGAAAAACTCAATGACCTTCGGAACGGTCATTTTGGCAATGGGCTCGAACTCCTCTTTGAGTTCCATCCCTGACTTCAGCATACCTATGGCGGTATTGAAGTGATTGATATTTCCTATGGTATTTCGAATCAGGGCTGCCAGTTCATCGGGATCGTACTGTCCGTCTATCTGGGAAAAGAGCTCGGTTGCCTTGGGAATGATCAATTTGGCAACCGGTTCGAACTCCTCTTTGAGTTCCATGGCCCCCTTAACCGTTGTCAGCAGTGTGTTCAACGTCTCGACATTGAGCACAAGGTTTCTCATGAAATGAACGAGATCTTCTCTTCGGTTCTCCTGGTCCAGTTCGGAGAGGCAATCCGAAACCAACGGACCTGTCCTGTGGACGATCGGCATCATCTCCTGTTTCAGCTCCGCCAGAACACCCGCCTTCAATGTGTGGATCTCATTGGAAAGATTATCCAGTTTTTCTAAAATCAAGGCTTCATGCGTCACGTTCGTTCTCTTTTTAGTCAATTGCCAAGGCAAGGGATTTGTTGACATGTCTTCTTGTCCGTCTCGCACAACCGTTTCCATGGTCAGTAGTTATTGAGCATATGATCGTGGTCACCTCCTCTATGTGGGTGCTGAAGTCATGCTACATAGTGGTAGGATATTAAAAATTTATATACTACTATGTAATAGTAGTGTCTAGCGTAAAATGTGCAATGCCAAAAAAAGATGACCTTGTAAATATCCTTAGAGTCTGCAGGGGCAACACGGTAATTCAACAAAGTACAAGGCTGAACCGTCGGTGGAGCGGTTTTTCCGAGGCCGACCAAAAATTATTTGTTCGCCGGCCCTTGCCTAAATACCCGGTCAAATGTATTTTTTTAGTAAAATCATCTCCAAACAAACTATTCCTGTTGACACCGTTTGGTGAAAGAGATTACTTTCCTGTCTTGCTTTTTTATTGATGCTGTGTTTCGGAGGGAAATATGTGGAAGAATATCAAGGCGGCACCTGCTGATTCGATCCTTGGATTGACCGAGGCTTTCAACAGGGAGGCCAATCCTCAAAAGGTAAACCTGGGTGTCGGTGTCTATCAAGACGACGACGGGATAACCCCGATTCTCGGTTGTGTAAAGATTGCGGAAGAGATCCTGCTGCGGAAGGAGACGTCGAAAAGCTACCTGCCGATCGCCGGTGATCCCTCCTATGATGCCGGTGTGCAGGGATTGATCTTCGGCGAAAAAAGCGAGGTTATCCTTTCCGGTCGCGCCGCCACCGCCCATGCTCCCGGGGGTACCGGGGCACTGCGAGTCGGAGCGGATCTGCTGAAGAAATTCAAGCCGTCCGCCACGGTGTGGATCAGTGCGCCGACCTGGGCCAACCATAGGGGTGTCTTCAGCTCCGCCGGTTTTTCCCTGGGCGAGTATCCTTACTACGACCAGACTACAAGACAGGTCGATTTCGACCGGCTGCAGGCCTTTCTCGGGGACATACCCGAAGGTGATATAGTCCTGTTGCATGCCTGTTGCCATAATCCGAGCGGTGTCGATCTCACCCCGGAACAATGGTGTCAGGTTGCCGCCATAGCCAAGAAGAATCGCTGGATGCCGTTTATCGATTTCGCCTATCAGGGTTTGGGCCGGGGGATAGAAGAAGATCGTTTTGCTGTTGAAGAATTTGCTCATTCAGGTGTCGATTTTTTTGTGGCCAGTTCCTTTTCAAAGAATTTCGGCCTTTACAACGAACGGACCGGAGCCTTGACCATAGTCAGTTCCAATGCCGAGGAATCCACCGTGGCGATGAGTCATCTGCGGGCTACGGTTCGGGTCTGTTATTCCAATCCGCCGGCCCATGGCGGCCTTGTCGTCGCGACTATCCTGAATGATTCCGGTTTGCGGAGGCAGTGGCTTGACGAATTGAACGGCATGCGGGAGCGTATCGTCGCCATGCGCTCTGCGCTCGTCGATGGCCTTGCCCTGCGGGGGGTAACCAGGGATTTTTCATATATCAGGGAGCAACGGGGCATGTTTTCCTTCATCGGGATCTCTGAGGAAACCGTTACCTGGCTACGGGAAAAGAAAGGCATTTACGTTGTCGCCGGCGGACGTATCAATCTGGCCGGCCTTTCAACGAGGACTATCGATTATGTCTGTGATTCCATAGCCGAGGCCCTGAAATAGAGAGACAGGGAGCGAAGCAGAGGCCGGGGATCGGAAGTGAGTGTTCTTGCCCTTCCTCCGCTGGGGTTAAGATATTTTCTCTTTTGCCGATAAAAAAGGAGGGATTGCCATTTTTGAAGACCGGCTGCATCTGATGCCGTTGTGGCCGCAAAGAGTAAAATATCCGCAAGATATTTGATTTCAATGAACGAATATACGGTACAGAAAGGTGATACCATAGCCCTGGTGACCAGTCGTCTGCAGACAGACTGGCAGACCCTGCGCCGGCAGAATCCCAGTGCCGTCGGCAGGTCAACGAAAAACGGACACTGGTTTTTGCGGCAGGGAGCGAAGGTGGCGGTCGATACCAAGAGTTTTTCCGCGATACTCGACCAGGCAACGAAAAAGACGGATACTCCGGGCAATTCTCCAGGAGCCCGGGACCCGGGAAAATTTACCGAATATACCGTGCAGCAAGGTGATACGCTCTGGGGGCTGGCCGTAAACAAATTTCATGTCAACCTGCAGAACCTGGTCAGCGATAATGCCGTCAAGGATCCGGATCTGATCAAGGTGGGGCAACAGCTCAAGATCAGAAACGCGCCGCCGCAGCAGCCGAGGCAGGTCGTTGCCAGCTGGTACGGCAAGGACTTTCAGGGAAAACCGATGGCCAACGGGGATCCTTACAATATGTATGCCGATACCATCGCCCACAAGAACCTGCCCCTGGGGACCAAGGTCGAGTTGAACAATCCTCGCACCGGTCAGACCATCATCGCAGTGGTTACCGATCGTGGGCCCTACGTCGCCGGGCGTGACGTCGATCTCTCCTACGGTGTAGCCCGGAAACTATCCGTGGTCGAAGATGGTGTCGATACCCTGATGATGAAGGTATTGTAGGACGGTCCGACGGCGTCTCCGCCACCCCATTCGCTCTCGCTTCCTCTCTCGCTCTCATTCTCTTCAACAATTTGAAATTGCACGATTCTTGAGTTTTTTCTTCCCGATATCCACCGGCAGTTCCAAAATACTGCTTTCCTGGAATTCAACTATCTATTAAAGAGGAGAATGGCGGTGGTGTTCGGGGAATCTCCGCAACGGGCCGGTTCAGCCGATGCGTGGGGTGCCTTGCCGAAGAGGACGTCCAATCAGAGGGATGACTGAAGTTGACGGCAGAGGACGACTATGATCAAATTTATCAAGCAACTGGCCGTGAATGCAGGCAGGATCTGCCTGGAAGGAGCACAACACCTGACGGCCTCCGATGTGGAATTCAAGAATCCCAAAGACCTGGTGACCGTGGTCGACAGGCAGGTGGAGGACTATCTGATCGCCGAGATCAGGAAGGTCTATCCGGATCACGCCTTTATCGGAGAGGAGACCGGCCGGACTGAGACGGGCAGCGATTGCTGCTGGATCATCGATCCGATCGACGGTACCACCTCGTTTTTCCACGGTCAGCCGTACTATGCGGTCAGCATCGCCTTTGCCCGGGGTGGACAGCTGCAGGCCGGTGTCGTCCATGCTCCGGCACTGGGGCAGGTCTTTGGGGCCGAGAAGGGTAAGGGTGCCGATCTCAACGAGAAAAGAATCCGGGTGTCGACAACACAGCGGATGGCCGAGTCCGTTCTCGCAACCGGCTTTGCCTGTCTCCGCGCCGGTTGGCAGAAGAACAACATGGCCTATCTGAACCGCATCATGCCGGCAATCAGGGACATCAGACGCTGTGGTTCGGCGGCCGTCGACCTTGCCTATGTCGCGTCCGGGAAATATGATGGGTTCTGGGAGATGAATCTCAACATCTACGATATTGCCGCCGGGGTGTTGCTGGTTGCCGAGGCGGGCGGGACGGTCTGTGATTTTTCCGGCGGTGACGCCTATCCGGAGAAAGGTATCATGGCCACCAACGGGAAAATTACCGAGGAGCTTATGTCCTTTCTGGACCGCTGATTGAGCGGTTGCCTGCACCTGGAGCGTCGCCGATGAATATCAGGCTTTCGACAAAATATATGATCGGAATGGGTCTGGTTGTCTTTCTTGCCGTCGGCAGTCTGTCGATTCTGTTCTATGAATATGTCAAGAGGGTCTATATAAGCGAGACATTTCAAAAAACGGATCTTGTCTTCGGTCATGTCGATGCCACGATGAAATATATTGACGAGGAGTTGCGGCCGAAGATGTTCAATATCCTGCCCAAGGACCAGTTTGTCCTGGAGGCAATGTCCACCTCCTTTGTGAACAAGGGCGTAATGGATAGATTTGCCGATTTGTTTCCTGAGTATACCTATCGCCGGGTGGCAATAAATCCGATGGATCCTCTGAATAAGCCCAATGCCTTTGAATCGGGATTTATCAGGAAGTTTGCCAGAAATCCAAATGGAGAACTCAACTGGAAGGGGCTGGTAACGTTAAAGAATCGGGAGTTTTTCATCCATCTCAAGGGTGTGAAGATGGAGAAAAAATGCGGTGTCTGCCATGGAGATCCGTTCCAATCCCCCGGGACACTCCTCGCTCGCTACGGGAGGGTCAACGGTCATAACTGGCAGGTTGGGGAGGTCGTGGGGCTCGTGTCCATGGCCATCCCGATGGATACCACCTTTTCCCGCCTTCGCCAGGTAGCCTTTTCGATTTTTTTGGCCGGTCTGACAGGCGTGGCTTCGTTGATAGTGTTTCTTCATTATTTTTATTACGTCTTTGCCCAGCATCCGCTGCAGAAGGCCAGCGCATTTTTTCAATCGATCATCCGGGGGGAAAAGGGGCTTGATGTCCGTTTTGAGGTCAAAGGCCAGGACGAAATCTCCGAGTTGGCGGATTCTTTTAACCATATGGTCGAGCATCTTCGCCGGACTCAGGAAAACCTGGCGACATCGGAACGCAAATACCGACGGATTTTTGAAGGCTCAAAGGATGCCATTGTCATTGCCGACTCGAGTGGACTGATCAACGATATTAACAATTCCGGTCTGGAACTTCTTGATATTGAAAGCGATACAGAGATGAAGGCAAAGCTCTGTCTGCCTGAGCTGTTTGTATCGGAAGTGTCGCGGGACGAATTTTTTCGCAACCTCGATACAACCGGCTTTGTGAAGGATTTCGAGACCGTTTTTCGAACAATGTCCGGAGTTGAGGTCCATGTTCTGGTGAGCGCCATCTGCAAACAGGACGAAGGGGCGGGTTGTGAGGGGTACGAATGCCTGATCAAGGACATCACCGAGAGACGAAAGATGGAGATCCAGCTTCGGCGGGCCGACAGGCTTGCCTCAATCGGGCAGCTCGCAGCCGGTGTGGCGCATGAGATCAACAACCCGCTCAGTGTTGTTCTCGGATATACCAAGTTTTTAAAAACGGAGACCGATGGAGCAGCCGTAAAAGAGGATATCGATATCATCTATACCAATGCGAAAGCGTGCAAAAAAATTATTGAAGACCTGCTTAATTTTGCCAGGCAGACGAAAACGCAGCGAACGGAGGCCGATCTCCATGCCACTTTGGAGTCGGTCGTGGGTGTTGTGGCAAATAATTTTGCCGAAGAGAATGTCTTGATTGCAACGGAGTATGACTGCAGCTTAGGCAAGGTGATCCTTGATGTAGGGAAGATGCAGCAGGTCTTCATGAATCTGATCATGAATGCCTGTCAGGCAATGGAGCACGGAGGACGGCTGACCATTTCCACGCGGCGCGATCCGGAAGGGCATGGCTTTTTTATTGCCTTTGCCGACACGGGGTGCGGCATTTCGCCCGAGATCCGGGAAAAGATCTTCGATCCGTTTTTTACAACCAAAGAGCCGGGATATGGTACCGGCTTAGGACTTACAGTGAGTTACGGCATTATCGAGGAGCACGGAGGACGCATTTTTCTTGAGACGGAGGAAGGCATGGGCTCGACCTTTACCCTGTGGCTGCCTTTGGCTGACTAACGGGAGTTACCCAGATGATGAAGCAGGGCATTCTTATTGTTGATGACATGAAGGATATGCTGAAGTTCCTTTCCCGGCTTATCGGCAATTCGATTCCGGCGAATATCCATACTGCCCTCAATGCCGAGTCGGCATTGGACATCGTGGCAGACAAAAGGATCGGTGTCGTTTTAGCCGATATCAGGATGCCCAAGATGAACGGCATGGAATTCCTGAACAGGATCAAGGCCCGGGATCCCCACATCGTCGTCATCATGATGACGGCGTACGGCAGTGTCGAGACGGCCATACAATCGCTCAAATGCGGAGCCTACGATTATATCACCAAACCCTTCGATGAAGATAAGCTGGTGCACACGGTGGCCAATGCTCTGGCCCATAACGAGCTGCTGATCCGCACTGTCGATCTGGAACAGCGAATTCGCAACAGAAAGATCCTGAAGGGGTTTATCGGCCGGTCCCGAACCATCGAGGCTCTCGTCAAGACCATCGAACTCGTGGCCAAAACTGATGAGACCATCCTCATTACCGGCGAAACCGGCACGGGAAAAGACCTCGCCGCCAACATGATCCACGAGTTGAGCCCGCGCGCCAGCCGACCTTTCGTGGCCGTCAACTGTCCGGCAATCCCCGAGAGTATCCTGGAGAGCGAGTTGTTCGGTTATCGAAAGGGGGCCTTTACCGGGGCAACCCACGACACGGCAGGCCTCTTTGCAACAGCTGAGGGCGGGACGCTTTTTCTCGACGAGATCGGCGATCTTTCTCTCACCTTGCAGGCCAAGCTGCTGCGGGTATTGCAGGAAAAAGAAATCAAGCCCCTGGGTGAGAACAGGAATCGAAAGATCGATGTCCGTATCATTGCCGCAACCAACCAGGATCTCGAAAAGAAAAAGGCATCGAGCCAGTTCCGAGATGATCTCTTCTACCGACTGAACGTGGTCTCGATACGAACCCCGGCGCTGCGGGATATCCCCGAGGACATCCCGATGATTGCCAATCATTTTCTTGCCGTCGAATGCCGCGAACTGGGCGCTGGTGACAAGCGGCTCTCCGGCGAGGCGCTCAGGCTGTTGGCATCAAAAAGATGGAGCGGGAATGTCAGGCAGCTGCAAAACGAGGTGAAGCGGGCTGTCATTTTTTCCGCAGGTTCGACCATCGAATCCTCCGATTTTGATCGGGTACGGGACCGTCCTCTCTGCGGTGAAAAAAGCGATCCTGCCCATGCGGAATCGAGTTACAGGGCTGCCAAGAGGAAAATGCTGGAGGATTTCGATAAACGCTATATCGCCGAGCTTCTCGACCAATGGCAAGGGAACGTTACCGCCGCGGCAAGAAATGCCGGGATGGAACGCCAGTCATTGCAATACCTGATGAGAAAATATGAGATAGATTCCCAACAATTCCGCTCCGGTGCAAAATAGATTTTGCAGTGCAGATAATATTTTGCGGTACGGCCGGCGCTTTTCGGTTTTTCATCTTCGCAACTTTCTGAAAACATAAACTTTATCTTTTTCTTCCCGATGGCATAAGGATTGCTTTTCCTCCCTGGACGGACTTTTTACGGCATCGTGACCCTAAGGTCGGTGTCAACCCGGCAGTGTGGAGTTATCAAAACAAGGAGGAGAATCTGGTATGAGCGCAACCACCGATACATCTAAACAAACAGCCCCTTCCGGCGGCTTGTCGAGCCTGTGGAAAAAGGAGGATTACTGGGCCGTCTGGATCGGCTTGGGCCTGGTTTTTACGGCACTTCTTTTTTGGGCGGCAGGCAGCAATTTCATTAAATCCATTGCCGTCAGCTTCCCTGGCAACTGGACTGATTTCAGTACGATCTCAGCCCATCTCGGTGCCAACGCAATCAATCTTGTCCTTCTCTGGCTTGTCTTTACGGCCTTGTTCTCCCTAGCTGTCAAGGCGCTGGGATATAACCTGGGGGAGTATATTCCCGGATTCACAATTATTTTTATATCAAGCATCGTCATCTACATCCTCGGCGCCAGTAAGTTTTCCAATCATTACAATCTGGAGTCTCCGCTCTGGGCCCTGATTCTCGGTATGCTCGTTGCCAATGTATTCAAGCTGCCGCAATGGTTTGATACGTCGCTGAGAACGGAATTTTATGTAAAAACCGGTATCGTCCTGCTGGGCGCTACCCTCCCCTTCACCAAGATCATTCAGGCCGGCCCGATGGCCTTTACCCAGGCTACCGTTATCGCGGTCACCACTTTCATAACAATCTACATTGTCGGAACAAGGGTATTGAAATTGGACAAACGTTTCGCGACAACCCTGGCCGCCGGCGGCTCCATCTGCGGAGTATCCGGCTCGATTGCCATCGGCAGTGCCGTTAAGGCGGATAAAAAACATGTCTCGATTGCAATATCCCTTGTTGTGGTCTGGGCAATCGTCATGGTCATCTTCCTGCCGTTTGCCATCAGGGCTCTCGGTATCGGCGACGGACCCGGGGGTGCCTGGATCGGCACCTCCGAGTTTGCCGATGCGGCAGGCATGGCTGCGGCCGCTTCCATCGGCGAACAGGCCATCCATACCTTCACTCTGATGAAGGTCGTTGGCCGCGATATGTTCATCGGGATCTGGTGTTTCATCATGGCGTTGATTGCCGTGACCCAATGGGAGAAAGGCGAAGGCGGGGAGAAACCGCATGCCAGTGAGATCTGGCACCGTTTCCCTAAATTCGTTCTGGGTTTCTTCATTGCCTCCATTCTCACCACATTCATTATTGCCTCCTCCGCTGCCCCAACCGCAAAATCCATGACGGCAGATGTCCTGAGTCCCATCACCGTATTGAGAAGCTGGTCCTTTATTTTCACCTTCCTCTGTATCGGATTGACGACACGTTTCAGGGACCTGGCTTCGGTGGGGTGGAAACCTTTCCTGGCATTTACAGCCGGTGTGGCCATCAATGTCCCCCTGGGATTTATTTTCTCGACCATTATCCTGAACCAGTTCTGGGCATTGGTGAAGTAAGATGTAAACCGAGGACAACATGAACAAAGATAACGAAACCTGCAACCAGAGGGTAATATTTCGCTTTTATTATTCAAGATCCGCCGATCGTAAACGGTCGGGCAAGAGACTGTTGAACCTGCACCCGACCGGACCGAAGGCAGATCCGGACAAGGTCAGAGAGTTGAAAGACTATCTGGTGCGAAGACTGGAGCGGATTGCAGAAATGATGGAGATTTTATTGCAGGTACACGACGACTGGGCCGTTACCGAGAGAAGAGAGTATTTCCAGATGGAAACCGTATCCTGTGAATTCGGCGAAGCGGTGCGCTTGCTGGACGAGCACGGCTTTACCAAGGATGAGTATATTCTGGAGGTTGAGTACACGCGTAAGTGGGGTGTCCTCTAGGACCTGTACTACAGACGCGGATAGCCGCTTCTTACCCCGCGGGCCGGAAGCGGGTATCCCTGGCAGGGACACGGATCGGCAACCGGTTCGAGAGGCAGGCACGGACCATGGGGCGAAGGGCTTCCTTTGCCCCAAGCCGTCAATCCGACGGCGCGGGGATGATCGAGCGAGTGCAGCCTGGGGTTCCCGGTACTAATCAAGCTCATAGATGTTTTTCCAATCGTCATCATCCTGCCATTTCATCTGTTGCGCCTTGGAAAAAAGATAGCTGTTGATCACCAGCCAATCCATTTCGGTCCGCATGAAGCAACGATAGGCATCATCGGGCGTGCAGACAATCGGTTCGCCGCGGACATTGAAACTGGTGTTGACGACCAGGCCGTAGCCGGTCTTCCTCTTGAATGCGGAGATGAGGTTCCAATAGAGCCGGTTTGTCTCTTTATGCACCGTCTGAATCCGGGCCGAAAAATCCACATGGGTAACGGCCGGGATGTCCGATCTGAGATGATATAGCCGATCAAACAGGGGCAGGGAGTCGTAGCCTTCCGGCAGGGGTTTTAATCGGTTTTTCTTTACCTGAACCACCAGCTGCATATAGGGTCCCGGAGAATCAAGTTCAAAGAAATCAGCGACATCCTCCGCCAGGACGGATGGTGCAAAGGGCCTGAATCCTTCACGATACTTGATCTTGAGGTTGAGTTTCTTTTGCATTTCCGGAGACCTGGGATCGCCGAGGATGCTGCGGTTGCCGAGGGCCCGCGGCCCCCACTCCATGCGCCCCTGGAACCAGCCGACCACCTGACCGTCTGCAAGCAGATCGGCAACACGGCTGCACAGGGCTCCCTCGTCCCCGATCTTTTCGGCAACAGCCTTGTATTTCCGGCACATCCGTTCCACGGAAAACGTATCGAAGGCCGGCCCGAGATACGAGCCTTTCATGGCGTCCATCGTACCGGGATCGGTCTTGCGCGGCCTCTTGAAGTCGGAGCCGATATAATAGCCGGCATAGGCGGCGCCAAGCGCGCCGCCGGCATCGCCGGCCGCAGGCTGCACCCATATATTTTCAAACAGCGAGGATTTCAGGAGTTTTCCATTGGCAACGCAATTCAGTGCAACCCCGCCTGCGAGGACGAGATTCTTGCAGCCGGTCACCTCTTTGGCAGTCCCGGCCAGTCGTAAAACGACCTCTTCGGTAAGCTGTTGAACGGCCAGAGCCATATCCATGTGTTCCTGGTTTAATTCGCTTTCAGGATCCCTTTTCGGGAAACCGAACAGGTCATTCCATCTGGAGTTATTACACATCCTAAGACCGGTTGCAAAATCAAAATACTTCATATTCAGCAGGAGGGAGCCGTCTTCACGCAGATCGACCAGGTGCTCGTGGATGCTGTCTGTAATCTTCCTGACGCGGGCTGACGCGCCGTTGCCATAAGGTGCCAGACCCATGAGTTTGTATTCACCGCTGTTGACCCGGAATCCGCAGTAATAGGTGAAGGCGGAGTAGAGAAGGCCCAAGGAATGCGGGAAAGGCTGCTGTTTCAGGATCGAGAGCCGGTTTTCCCGTCCGAGCCCAATGGTTGTTGTCGCCCATTCCCCGACGCCATCGATGGTCAGGACGGCTGCCTCCTCAAAAGGTGAAGGATAGAAAGCACTGGCCGCATGTGACAGATGATGTTCGGGGAACAGGAGCTCGGGACGGTGATTCGTGATTCCAGGTTCCAGTTTCTCCAGTTCTTCCCACAGCATCTTTTTCATCGACAGCTTTTCCTTGATCCAGACCGGCATAGCTGCCAGAAAACCTTTCAGGCCTTTGGGGGCAAAGGAGTGATAGGTTTCAAGGAGCCTCTCGAACTTGAGATAGGGCTTGTCATAAAAGGTGATGCTGTCGACATCACGGAGTTGAAGACCGGATTCAGCCAACACATAGCGAACGGCCCCGGCAGGAAAACCCGCATCATGCTTTTTTCTGGTAAAGCGTTCCTCTTGCGCCGCTGCAACAATCTCACCATCCATCAGCATGGCGGCGGCCGAGTCGTGATAAAAGGCTGAAATGCCTAAAATATTAGTCATATCAGTTGTGTATTAAAAGAGAGTATAGATAAAAGGCGCAATCGCCGTGCCGGTGGCCAAGACGATGAGTCCACCCAAAAATACGACGATCAGGAGCATAGGTATCAACCAGAATTTTTTCCTCTCCCTGAGGAAGCCCCACAAATCCTTGATAAAGTCCATAATGGTATCCTTTGTAAAAACTAGTATGGCCGTTCGATGTCTTTTTTGCTGAAAAGGTGGTTTCTATCGATGAGAACCGAATCGGAACCGTCTTTCCAACGGTTCAGCATCAAAGAGTCTTTCCCCATGGCCCTCCGGATCATGCCGATGGGAGTTACGATACAAAAAAAGGCAACGCCGATGACGACCGTAGAGACACCTCGGCCGAGAAGATCGGAAAACCCAAACCATAACCTGGCCCAGGTCCTGAAAACAGCGGGATACGTCATGGTGAGAAGCAAAAAAACGAGGGTGGCCAGGAAAAGGGATTCGATTTTGAAATACTGGTAGAGCAACAGACCGGCAAGCACGAGTGCGAGCCCGGAATCCTTGGTCGCTTCGGGCGTTATTTTCTTCTTGTCTGTGGACATGATCAGGCCTCTTTATGGAGTAAAAGCTGCTCTTGTTCTCTCCCCGGAAGCAGGGTCTTGGCATAGAGATGCCGGGCACCTCGGGAGGTGCCGATAAAAAGCAAGACATGGCCTGGAGGCATCTTCTTGAGGAAATCATCTACACATGCCGAACACGAACAAGCCCTGCCGCACCTGCTTATGGCACGGGAACGTGCCCTTTGTCAATCAGATATTGTTTGAGCGCTTCAGCAATTACGTGATTGCCTTCAGGCCCCCAGTGCCCGACAGTCTTGAAGGTCTCTTTTTTCGCCAATTCCTTGGTGAAGAATGGCCTGGTGGAAAGACATTCGGCTGTGTTGTTCGACCGGCACATGGAGAACATATACGCCTCGTCGCGTGATATCGCCGGGGCCGTGAAGATTTCGTCTCCCGCCGGAATATATGCCAGTATCGGGACGGCATGGATGCCCTCGATCACTGTTATCATATCCTGTAATATGGCGGTTGTAACGGCCTGTTTCTCTCTTTCAAGAGACCCTGTCCGCATGCCGATATCATACCGTAAAATTGCCAACATATCCAGAATTCTCGGTCGTGCCCAATCCCATTTCAGGATATCCTCGGGTCGTGGAACCGGCGTATCCGTAAGCCTCAATCGGCCACCGTCGAGGACGAATTTCGGTTTGGCAAAATCCCTGAAGGCGAGGATGTTGCGATACATATCCATCGTCAGGTAGCCCAGGATGACGATGTCCGGTTTGTACCGGACACCCTCCTCCTTGAGAAGGATGAGCATCTGGTCATGTCCATACCCATGGACTCCCAGGTTGATGATCTCGCAGCCGGGCAGCATCTCCTGGAGATAATGAGGATAGGTCTCGTCATCACTTACCTCATCGCCGAAGGTAAACGAATCTCCCAGTATGAGTATCCGCACCCTGTCCGTATTTTTGGCATACGGATAATCGATCTTGCCTCTGAAGCCTTTGGCGTTGGTATTCAATGTCTTGTTGCCGAATATTTTCATATTCCTGATATCCGGCCGTGACAGCCACCCCTTTGTGGCATCATAGTTGTCGAATTTGTAATATATTTTCACCCCGGATTTTTGATGCCGTTCAACCCATTTGCTGCGCCAGGTATAATCATTGTTGCCAATTGTCAGACGATCGGAAATCTGCGGGATCAAAAAAGCCAGCCTTGCAGAACCTTCAAACAGCAAGGCCAGAAAGACGATATAGCCGAGGAGGGACAGGACTCTCTTTTTTTTGCTCATTTTTTTCATAGCATATCCATAATCGCCGATCAACCTCGGGATTGACCGGCATGTTTTTACCGATTTTCACGCAGCCGTCACCGGCACGGGGAATAACGAGGACCCGCCGGCATCAGCAGAACTGCAGGGACAATCAGGGGGCATCAGGCCGTAGGATTATCTGAGAAGGAAGAATAACATAGTCTGCGCCTTTCATGCCTTGCACTATAGGTCATGACCTTTGCAAAGATCAATACTAAAAGACGAATCACCCGCAAAGAATTCCCCGGCAATCGGTTCTCGGGAAAGACCAGGGAAGAAGGGATCTCCGGCGGAGATCCGGGCAGGGTCACCGGCACAAAAGGTTGCATGGATACCATTGAATGACTAGGGTTCACTGATCCTGGAGCAAGACGAAGATCAACGGGATACGTCCTTCGGGACTGTCCGAGAAGGGGGTTCTTATATCAAGTCCGTATCGTCCGTGGTCGATGATACGTTACAACACGGAGGGAGTCGCCATGAAAAAGGTAGCAGTGTTAATTGCGGTTTTGATGATTGCGGCAGCTGTATTAACAGCGGGATCCGGGCAGGCCAAGGCTGCCATCATCGGGAAAAAGGTCCTGTACTCGGCCAAAGGCGTCGTGCTGAAAGGGTATCTTGCCTACGACAACAGGAGCCGGAAAAAACGTCCGGGTATCCTGGTGGTCCACGAGTGGTGGGGACTGAATGCCTATGCAAAAAAGCGCGCCAGGATGCTTGCCGGTCTGGGATATACGGCCCTGGCCGTGGATATGTACGGCAATGGCAAGGTGACCATGCATCCTGCTGACGCGGGCAGGTTTTCCGGAGAAATCATGAAGGTAACGGTGTATCCGGGAGCCCTCCACAGTTTCACCAATCCCGATTCGACCAGACTCGGGAAAAAATTCAAGCTGCCGATGGCATACGATAAAGATGCGGACAGCAGATCCTGGCAGGACATGCGCACGTTCTTTGCTGCGGTCTTTAAGAAATAGAAGATGAGAATCAGAGAGGATTTTGCACGCTGTACGGGTATGGCAGGTGGCCTCGCAAGACCCCTTGAGAGGCCATAACGGCCATGCGGTACACCAATTATTGCATCTTCCTTGGCTTGCAGAGATGCTGGGGGTGTGCGGAGGTATTGCCGCAGGTGCAGGAATATTTCATTGCCAGGCGTTTGTCATTGCAGACTCCGGCGGCAGGAATACTGCATGCCTTGCTCTTGTATTCTTCGTTGACCGGGTTGCAGAGCCTGCTGGACTCATCTTCGACCACACCGCAATTCTGACATATATAGGCCATTGTCATTCTCCTCTCAAACGGGCCCGCAAGGGAGCCGATTTTTGCCGTTCCTGGTGGAGGCGGCACTTCTTCACAGTATCGACCCGGGACATGCAAAGGGGCGGACGGTTGTCTGCCGGCTGAACGGGTCAACCTACAAAAAAACAGGTAAGTGGCATATATCTGATTGTCAACATGGGGCATCTATTCCTTCTTTTTTTCCGTCTTTGCCCCCGTATCCCGGTCTTCGGTCCCGGTCTTTGGCCTTTGTCCGTCCAGCTGTTGTTTCTTCAAGCCGTGCCACCAATCGAGGCGTTTCTTGATCTCCTTTTCAAAACCGAAAGACGAGGGGGTATAATAGTTTTTTTCCTGCATCCGGTCCGGAAAGTATTTCTGATACCTGTAGCTGTCCTGGAAATCGTGCGAGTAGCGGTAGTCCTTGCCGTAGCCCAGGTCCCGCATCAGTTTTGTCGGGGCATTGCGGATATGGAGCGGGACCTTCAGATGGCTGGTTGCCAGTGCATCCGTTTTCACGGCGCCGTAGGCCGTATAGAGGGCATTGCTCTTCGGTGCGGTGGCCAGATAGACGGTGAGCTGGGCCAAGGCCGTGGTTGCCTCCGGCATTCCCAGGAGATGCACGGCCTCCCTGGCCGCCATTGCCTGGACAAGGGCATGGGGGTCGGCAAGACCGATATCTTCGCTGGCGAATCGTGTCAATCGCCGGATCAGGTACATCGGGTCCTCACCCGCCTCGAGCATCCTGGCCAACCAGTACAGGCCCGCCTGAGGATCACTGCCCCGCAGGGACTTATGCAGGGCCGAGATCAGATTATAGTGCTCCTCGCCCTGCTTATCGTAGAACAGTGAGGTGCAGGAAATCGCCCGCATGACATATCCGGCATCAACCTGGTCACCGGGATTGGCCGTCCGGCTGACCATCTCCAGCTGATTCAGGCCCTTGCGCGCATCCCCGCCGCTTCGTGCCGCCAGTTCGCGCAGCGCATCGTCGTCGAAATGGATGGCGGAGGGCAGCGTTGTCAGCGCCCTTTTGAGGATCTCCACGATCTCTCTATCACCCAAAGGTTCCAGAACAAAGACATGACAGCGCGACAGCAGGGCCGGGATGACCTCGAATGAAGGATTCTCGGTGGTCGCCCCGAACAGGATGATCGCACCTGATTCGACATAGGGCAGAAAGGCATCCTGTTGGGCCTTGTTGAAGCGGTGGATCTCGTCGACGAAAACGATGGTCCTCTTCCCTTCGCCTCGCAGCAGGTAATCCGCCCGGGCCATCAGATCCTTGACCTCCTGAATCTTGGAGAGCACGGCGCTGAAATAACAGAATCCATGACCGGTTTTTTTCTCGATCAGTCGGGCGATGGTGGTCTTTCCTGTCCCCGGAGGGCCCCAGAGGATGAAGGAGCTGTAGTCATCGCGCTCGATCATGTTGCGCAGCAGGGCGCCCTCTTTGAGCAGGGCCTCCTGGCCAAGGATGTCGTCTATGTTCCGTGGCCTGGCCTTTTCCGCCAGTGGAATGTTGGCGGGTTGTTGCATCGCATCGATCAGTTGGCGTTGCTTGGGCATGATCTCCACCGCTGTGACGGATAGCCAAGAGAGGTGATCCGGTTATGAACTGCAGTCTTTCGTCGATATAGCAGAAATTTCCTGTATTGTCACTGTAACCATGAAAATATTGGATTCATATGAAAAACGATGATAAAATTGCAAGATTGAATTCTTCGCCTTTTTCACCTGCAGCAAGGAGAGTCACGTTATGCCGGGGATGAAAAACAGCCTGTACCTTACCTTCCTCTATAGTGTGATCGGGGCAACGGTCCTGATGGCTGTCGGTGGCGGATATTTCTGGCTCCAGTTCGAACGGAGCGGTTTTAAGCAGGAAACGCAGACATTGCGGGAGTTTTATATCAACGGGCAGAAAAACAAGATCAAGAATGTCGTCAGTCAGGTGATCCAGTATATCAAGTACCAGAGGGCAGCAGCTGAGAAGGAAAACAGAGAAAAACTGAAGGCACGGGTCGTCGAGGTCCTCGGCATCTGTCAACATGTCGTGGATCGGAATCCACAGGCAAAAAGGGAAAGGATCGTTTCTCTGGTCAGGAAAGAACTGCAGCCGATACAATTCAAGCACAAGGAGGGGCACTATTTCATCTTCGACATGCAGGGACGTGGGGTGATCCTGCCCGGTCACCAGGAGTTGGAGGGGGCGGACCTTCTCAAGATCGAAAAGAGCCCTTACCCGGCCCAAGAGTTCATCAAAACGGTCCGGGAAAACGGCGAAGGCTATGTGTCGTGGAAGCGGCAGGAGGAGGCAGGTGGTTCAGCCCCGAGCACGCATTACCTCGGTTTTGCTCGGGAATTCGAACCCATCGGATGGGTTGTCGGCATCAGCGAAAACCACGACAGGACGGAAAAGGAAATACAGAAGACCATCCTCTCTTTTATCAATACGGTTCGATTCGATAAGGATAACTATGTTTTTGCCTATGATTTCAATGGTATAACGTTGGCTCATTACATAAAGAAACTGATCGGGGTCAACCGTTGGAATCTCCGGGACCCCACCGGATTTTTAGTGGCACAGGAGTTGATCAGGATTTCACAGCAGTCGGGCGGTGGTTTTTTGCAATATACCGGCACCATCAAACCGGAAACCGGGAAACCGAGCATCAAGATCGGGTATACCGACAGCATTCCGGATTGGCGATGGATGATAGGCGCCGGCGTCTATGTGGATGATATCGACCAGGTGCTGTCGCGGGAGCGCAGGATATTGCAACAGAAGATAGAAAGCAAACTGCTGAAGACCGTCGGCATTCTCGGCTTGGGGCTCTTTTTCATCATGCTGCTGGCACGCCTTGTTTTTGTCAGGTTGAGAAGCAATATCAACGCATTTACCTCCTTCTTCGCACGGGCTGCCTCGGAGGCCGTCCAGATGGATGAGGACAAGGTCCACTACGCCGAGTTCAAGCATCTGGTGGCGCCGGCCAACCAGATGCTGCAGGAGCGGAACAGGGCGATGGAGGCCTTGGAGGAAAGTGAGGAACGTCTGAACCTGGCGATAGGGGCAACCGGGCAGGGCCTCTGGGACTGGAATCTGGAGAACGACACCCTGGTCTGGGATAAACGGGCCTTCAGGATCTTCGGTTTCGACCGGAGCGCAGTATCGCCGTCCAGGGAGATCATCGCCGTAAAGGCCCACCCCAAGGATTGGATCAGGGCCCAGAAGGTAATGGAGGATCATCTGGCCGGACGCAGGGAGGACTATCGGGCTGAGTACCGTCTCCTGGACGGAGACGGCGTGGTGACCTGGATCCTGGATCAGGGGCGGATTACCAAACGCGATCCGCAGGGTAAAGCCCTGCGGGCGGTGGGGACCTATATTGATATCACACCTGCCAAACTGGCTGAAAGCGAGAAGGATGAGCTTCTCGAGCAATTGAACCGTTCAAGAAAGATGGAGGCCTTGGGCCTTCTTGCCGGAGGGGTGGCGCACGATCTGAACAACGTCCTGTCGGGGATCGTCAGCTATCCGGATCTCCTTCTCGAAGGTCTGCCTGCCGACAGTCTTCTTCGTCAACCTCTGAAGACCATCCGGGATTCCGGCAACAAGGCCGCAGCGATCGTTCAGGACCTGCTTACCCTGGCCCGCAGAGGTGTCGTGACCTATGACGTGGTCAATCTGAGTCAGATCGTTTTGGAATATCTGAGCTCTCCGGAGCATGAACGCCTGGTGGCCAAGTTTCCGGCAACCAGGGTCGAGACCCATCTCGATCCGGCCTTGCTCAATGTCAAAGGGTCGGTTGTCCATCTCAGGAAGTCGCTGCTCAATCTCGTCAGCAATGCCTTCGAAGCGCAACCGGACGGCGGGAGAATCGTTCTGTCGACCGGTAACCGGTACCTGGAGCAGACACTCACCGGCTATGAGACCATTCCGCCGGGAGAGTATGTCGTCATGGGCGTGGAGGACTTCGGTACGGGCATTGCCTTTGAGGACATCAAGCGGATTTTCGAGCCGTTCTATACCAGGAAGGTCATGGGACGCCATAGCGGGACAGGGTTGGGAATGGCCATTGTCTGGGGGACGCTGCGGGATCATCACGGCTTTATCGATGTGAAAAGCGTTCAGGGAAAAGGCTCGATGTTCGAACTGTATTTCCCGATCACCCGTGAGCAGCTGCTTCCGGAGAAAATGGAGGTATCCATCGATGTGTTGATGGGTGCGGGAGAGCAGATCCTGGTGGTCGATGATATTCCCGAACAGCGCCAGATCGCCCAGACTCTCCTGCAGCAGCTGGGTTACCGGGTCGCAGTCGTCGAGAGCGGCGAGGCCGCCGTTGACTACCTGATGAGCCACAGCGTTGATCTCGTGCTCCTGGATATGATCATGGAACCGGGTATCGACGGCCTGGACACCTATCGGCGGATACTTGAATTGCATCCGGGGCAGAAGGCGCTCATTACCAGCGGATATACCGAGACCGATCGCGTCAGGGAGGCGCAAATGCTGGGTGCCGGACAGTACCTGCGCAAACCGTTTACCTTTAAGGGACTCGGCCTGGCGGTTCGCATCGAATTGAAAGGGCAGCTTCCCTGAACAATCCGGCAAGCGGTGCGGGCGTGGTTCGACCGGAACGCCTGCTGTGCTCTTTGCAAGACTATTTTATCAGCAGAGGAGAATGTGATCCATGCAGAAGATGATTGCCTATTGCGGCCTGATCTGTTCAAATTGCCCCACCTATATCGCAACGCGCAATGACGATGATGAGGCCAGGGCGAAGACCGCGGCCCTCTACTCCAAGAAATTCGGTTTCAGCCTGAAACCTGAGGACATTAATTGCGACGGCTGTCTTTCCACCGGGAAACGGTTGATCGGCTACTGCCGTGCCTGCAACATCAGGAAATGCTGTAGTACCAGGGGGCTTGCAGATTGTACCTACTGCAGTAAACAACCCTGCGAACACCTGGATAAATTCCATGCCTTCTCTCCGGATGCCAAGAGGTGCTATCAAGAGCTTATGCTGAAGCGGCACAAGGTTCTAAAGTAACAAGACACCCCTCACCCCGATGCTGGTTGCAATCCTTGCCGATATCCATGCCAACCTGGAGGCATTTCAGGCCGTGCTCTTTGACATCAAGAAGAAAGCGCCGGATGCGGTCCTCTGCCTTGGAGATCTGATCGGCTATGGTCCGGATCCGGAAGAGGTCGTAGGCCTTGTACGCCGGGAGGGGTATATCTCGGTGATCGGAAATCACGAGGCGGCTTTGGCGGATCGGCGGCTGCTGCTGTGGTTCAATTTTCAAGCACGGGAGAATGCCCGCAGAACCGAGGAGTTGCTGTCTTTTGCCAGTCGGGAATTTTGCCGAAATCTGCCCCGGTCTTTGCCGTATCAGGGCGCAACCTTCGTCCATGGTTTTCCTCCGGACTCGGTGCTCATCTATCTCAGCCGTAAAACGGACCGGGAGATCGGCTCGTTTTTAAGCAAGACGACCGGGGATCTCTTTTTCGTCGGCCATACCCATACCCTGGGCATCGTCGGGTGGGATGGCGTGCAACTGCGGAGAGAACGTCTTGCCGAAGGGATCTTCCGTCTGCGCAACGGCTGCAAATATATTGTCAATGCCGGGAGTGTGGGCCAGCCGAGGGACGGGGACAACCGGGCGAAATATCTGCTCTGGGATACCGGGAAGTCCTGTATTGAGACCGTCTTTGTTGCCTATGATCATCAGACGACGGCAAGAAAGATCATCGACCTCGGGTTTCCTGATGACTATGCCTTGCGTCTGGGATAAGAGATGATGCGGATCGGAAGATATCTGATCCTGGGCCGTCTCGGCCGGGGGGGGATGAGCACCGTCTATAAAGCGCAAGCGCCGGTTACCGGACGGATCGTGGCGGTGAAGGTGCTGCTTCCCAGGGAAGAGGTCTTTGTGGATCTTGTCGGCAGGCGCCGGCTGCGGGAGATATTTCTTGAGGAGGCCCGGATCATGGGAGAGATTGCCCATGACCATGTGGCCAAGGTCATCGATTGTGATGAAGATGCGGGGGCTCCCTTCATCGTTTTCGAATACTTTGCCCATTCCATCGGCGACCTGATCGGGGAGACGTACCGGGTGGAAAAGCCGTCCCGGATCATCAGCGTCAACAAGGCGTTTGCGTATGTCAGACAGGCTCTACGCGGTCTTGAAAGGCTGCATTTTGCAGGGATCGTTCATCGGGATGTCAAACCCTACAATCTGATGATCACCAATGACGACAGGGTGAAACTCATAGATTTCGGTCTGTCAAAGGTCCGGGGTGAGGAGAAGATGGCGATTCCCGGCATGCAGATCGGTTCCCCCTATTATGCCGCACCGGAACAGGAAAGAGACCCCCGGGCCTCGGATGAAAGGGCGGATCTCTTCAGCGTCGGCATTATGGCCTATCGCATGCTGACCGGATGTCTGCCCTTCGGCGGGCCAGAGAACATCACAGTCCCCAGCAGGTTGAATGCCGATCTCGGTCCGGAATGGGACGACTTTCTGCTCACCGGCATCAAATACAGGCCCGAGGAGCGGTTTTCCTCGGCGTATGCGATGCGGATTCGGCTGGAGGAGGTTTTTCAAAATTGGGCCCGGGCCGCAAAGATGTTTTGTACATTTGTTGCAAAGGAGCAGGCCGGGCCGTCGCTTCCGGCCGGGACGCCCCGCCTTGAACCCGCCTTCGTCCGGTACAGGGATCTTGTCGGGCAGTTTGATCTCGATGCACTGATGCGCCCGAAATCCTTCATTTGCCATCGTTTTGAGCTAAGAGACCGGCAGCTGCTCAGCTGCCTCGATACGGCTCTTATCTGGCAGCGGGAAGGGGCCGGCTTCATGCTCACCTGGGACAAGGCCCATGCCTATGTCGACTACCTCAATTCGAAGCGATGGCAGGGGCACGATACCTGGCGACTGCCCAGCGTCGAGGAACTGCGCACCCTGCTGCGTCCGCCGACGATGCTCAGGGATTTCTGCTTCGGGTCGTATTTTGCCGCCGATATCCATTGGATCTGGAGTTGTGACACCGGCAGCAAAAAAACGGCCTGGACCATCGATATCGTTGAAAGCTATTTTCAACTGCTCGACAGGGACGGTACGGCCTCCGTTTGTGCCGTATGTTCGGCGGCAAGGGACCTTTTACCGGAGCGGCAGGCGGAACCCGGCAGTCATCTGAAAAAAGAGATCGGCATGTAAGGCGATGATCACACCCTTGACGCTCACCCCGCACAATGACGGCGGTTTCCTGAAGATCCGGCCGAAAAGGCTGCCCGCAATGGTCTGCCGTCGGGATCAGGGCCTGACGGACAACGGCTTTGTCCGGCATGGAGTCGGCAAAAACCTTGTATTTTAGAGAGCAACCTATGCAGGCAATGATACTGGCAGCCGGTTTTGGAACACGTTTGCTTCCCTACACCACCTTTCGACCCAAGCCCCTGTTCCCGATAGTGAACCGGCCCCTTCTGCAGTTGACCATCCAACGCCTCAGGCAGGCGGGCTTCGATCATATCGTCGTCAACTGCCATCATCTGCGCCGGCAGGTCATCGACCTGCTTCGCGACCTCGACGGGGTGCGTATTCAGGAGGAGGATGAGATCCTGGGGAGCGGCGGCGGCCTGCGGCAGGCGCTGGGCGCCTTCAGAGACGAGCCGGTCTTGATAACCAACGGGGATATCTATCATTCGGTTGACTTCGGCCTCCTGTATCGAGCCCATTTGGAGGGGACTGCCGCTGTGACCATGGCCATGCATGATTTTCCGCGTTTCAACAAGGTGGTAACCCGGGGTGATGCGGTGGTGAGTTTTGATGCCGGGGCGGCATCACCTTCGGTTGCCTTTACCGGTCTGCATGTCATAAACCCCGAACTGCTCGAGCCGATTCCGCCGGGCGTGCCATCGTCGATCATCGACTATTATCGAGGGTTGCTGAGGAGAAAGGTTTTCATCCGTTGCCTGCGGGTCGACGGATGTTTCTGGACGGATATCGGCACCATCGAAGACTATCTCAACCTGCACGGCGGTCTTCTCGGCCGCCGGATCCCCTGGTGGCCGGAGCTGGGTCCTCAACCGGAGACCCCTTTTTACCTGGCCGGCAGACAGGAGGAAAACGACAGCGTCACTCTCGGTGACTGGGTATGTGCCGGACGGGTCCGGCTCGGCCGGGATGTCAGGCTTACACGGGTTGTTCTTTGGGATGGCGCCTCGGTGCCGGATGGCGCCAGGCTGCAGGATACGCTGGTACCGGCGTAGAAAAGAAGCCGCCGGGCGGCTTCTTTTCTATCTGCACGGCCTGCCTGTTACAGGGTCCAGAGAAGAGACAGGGAGACCAGGGTGGATTCGTTGCTGAGACCGCCGCGGTAGGTGAACTGTTCACCGTCGCTGAAGAAATTCCAATCCTTGGTGCCCTTAAGTTCCTGGTAATCGACATACTGGACGGCTGCCGTTGCCGCGATATGCTGAGTGAAATTATAGGTTAGCGCCAGATCTACCCCATACATCCTGCCGCCGTTGATGCTTGAGGTGATGATCAGGTCGCGCAGCACATGATGGTCGGTATCGCTGGAGCTGACCCAGGGGCTGCCGTAGATACGGCCGGTAAGGGTGACCGGGTCCATATTGGCATGGAAACCTATGCCGAAATAGGGGACATCGTAGGTCTGTTCATAGGTGCCGACCGTTACGTCGGGGAAGGTCCCCACCGAGTCGTAGAGGTAATAATTGGAGTAGATATAGTTCCCGCCCTTGGCATCCCATTTCCAGTGATCGTGTCGGAAGCCTATGATGCCGAAGAGCGAGGCCTCCTCATAGTGCAGGACGGTAAGCTCGGCGTTGATGTCGTAGATGAGCCCCTCGGTGACGTTGACGGAGCTGTGGGACCAATCCGTCCAGTCGCTGTAATCATAGAGCATCCAGTCATAGTCATCCATGCTGCCGTTGCCGTCGTTGACCTTGAACCAGATATTGCCGTTGAATCTGAGCCAGCTGAGCGGCTTGATCGAAACCCCGGCGCCCACCATGAAAACCTGTTGCAGTTCCCAGTCCAGCTCGCTGTTCCTGTGGTTGTTTTCCGGGTCGTATACCGTCTCCTTTGACATACCGTTCAGGTAGCCGGTGGAGATACTGCCCGAGATCATGACGACATGGTCGTTGATGTTCATGGAGGCTGTTTTTTCAATGACCTGCGTCTTGCTGCTGACCCCGGCCGGAGCCGTGGTGGTCGTGGTCTCCGGACCCGGCGCAGGGGGAGCATTTTCCGAGACGGTCGAGGTGGTCGTCACCGGATCGGTCGGCCTGTGCACGTTCTGCTGCGTGTCGGTATTGTACCCCGACGGTTGTGCTACGGTGGATGTGACCGTCACAGGTTCCGTTTGATGCCCGGTGTCCGACTCGGCAAAACTGCAAACAGGCCAAGAGACGGATAAGCAGACCGCTGAGACCAAGATACACCCCTTCCTCAAGTTCTTGAATACCATGTTTTCCTCCCCTGTCAGGCGCATGAAACCCGGTTGTACCATAACCGGAACATTTGTTGATTAATATCAATAGAGATCACGTATAAGGTATAAAAACTCTAACAGAAGGGAGTAAGAAAAATCAAGAGAATTCTGTCGATTTTAATTTGATAACCTTGTTTTTTTATTGCAGTTTGCCGGCTGATATCGCTACAATCATGCCTATGACGAAGCAGAAGGGGGAGAAAATTGAGCAGAAGATTGCCCACCTGTTGTCCCATTGCGGGTGTATTTCGGCCAAACAAGCCGATGATTTCCGGCGGTCCGCTGAGCTTCGAACGCTTTCGAGCGACGGATCGAATCGCCGATTTTTTCGTGCTGTTCTCAAGGGGAAATGCCTCTGTCTTGCCGTTCTGCCGGCAACCGCTGCCGGGGATGACCTTGCAGAGGCAAGATCTGCCGGGTTGATAGGTCGCCACCTTGCATCGCATGGGGTACCGGTCCCGGCCGTTCTTGGATGGGATGAGACAAGCGGACTGCTGCTCTTCGAGGATCTGGGGGATGTCAGGCTGCACGGGCTCGCGGAACGGGAACGGGAGGAGGACCTGCGGGGATGGTACCGGCAGGTCGTCGACCGGCTGGTCCATATGCAGCTGTCCGGCGCCCGGGGATTTGACACCGGATGGTGTTGGGACACGCCCCGTTACGACCGGGATCTGATGATCGACAGGGAATCGCGGTATTTTCTGAAGGCGTTCTGGCAGGATATGCTGGGACTGGAGCCCCCCGGAGGAATTGAGGACGAGTTCTTCGAGATCGCCTCCATGATCGATAACAGGCTTGCCGATGTCTTCTTGCACAGGGATTTCCAGTCCAGAAATATAATGATCGCCGACGGACGGGTTCGGTTTATCGATTACCAGTCCGGACGACTGGGACCGCCGGGCTACGATCTGGCCTCTTTGCTGATAGATCCCTATGCCGGGCTCACCGACGAATTTCAGGAAGAGATGCTGGGATACTATCTCGATGCACCGGCCATCCGGCAGACCTTTGCCGCCCAAGACCTGCGGCAGCAGTATCCCTTGCTTGCCCTGCAGCGCAACCTGCAGATCCTGGGGGCCTTCTCCTTTCTCAGCAGCGTGCGGAAGAAGCCCTTTTTCTCCCGGTATATTGCATCTTCCGTCACCATGCTGCGCCGGCGCCTGCGGGAACCGGTCTTTTCCGACTTTCCGATCCTGCGGGCAATGGCCGAAAGGGCCCAAGCCGCCGTCTCAAGGGGATAGCCTGCCGGTGAACCGGGATGGAAGCCGGAGGGCAACGGCATCGTAAAAGCTGTGCAAAGTTTGACCGTCTGGTGTACAAACAACTCTTTCGGCCGCATGTCCTTTCGCAGGCCCAACAGCAAGAGGGTACGGAAGGCGCGCTTGAGCCCTTAACAGAGAAAAGTGAGAAGCAGCTATGCCGCAGCAGACATATTCCATCGTTGCCCTGGTGGGTCGACCGAATGTCGGCAAGTCCACATTGTTCAACCGGATCACCAGGACCCGCAAGGCCCTGGTCGATTCCACTCCCGGTGTCACCAGGGACCGGCACTACGAACGTGTGGTCTGGAACGACAGACTCTTCATGCTGGTCGACACCGGCGGCATAGACGACAGTGCCGAGGATCCGATGGTGGGACATATCCGCAGGCAGGCCATGTCGGCGATCGAAGAGGCGGATATCATCCTCTTTCTGATGGACGGCCGTGAAGGACCGACCCCGGTGGACCATGAGGTGATCGGCCTCCTGCGCAGGACGGAGAAGACGATCTTTCATGTGATCAATAAAGTCGATGGGCCTGAGAATGAAACGCAACTCCTGGCGCAGTTCTATGAGCTGGGAATAGAGCAGCCATGGCCTGTTTCGGCCGAGCACGGCTACGGCTTTACCACACTGATGGATGGGCTGGCCGACCATCTGAGCGGGGATACCGCCGATGCACTACTCCCGGAAGATACGATTCGGGTTGCCTTTTTCGGCCGTCCGAATGTCGGCAAGTCGTCCCTGGTCAACCGTATCCTCGGCCAGGAACGGATGGTGGTCTCCGAGGTTTCCGGGACGACGCGGGATTCCGTCGACACCCTGCTCACCCATGGCAGACATTCCTACCTCCTGATCGATACCGCAGGGATTCGTCGAAGAGGGAAAACAACGGAAAAACTGGAAAAATTCAGTATCCTGAAGAGCCTGGCGGCCATGGAGCGCTGCGATATAGCCGTTGTTCTGATCGATGCCGCCGACGGCATCACCGAGCAGGATACCAAGGTGATCGGCTATACCCAGGAGCAGAACAGGGGTCTGATCCTGGCGGTCAATAAATGGGATCTGGTGCAGGACGATAAAAAAGAGCAGAGACGGATACTGGAGGAAATCGGCCGGGCCGTTCCCTTCGTCGGTTTTGCTCCGCTCTTGACCGTGTCGGCCGTCAGCGGCTACGGGATCAAACGGCTCTTCCCGGCCATAGGCTCGTTGTATAAACAGTTTACCCGGACCTTTACAACCTCGACCCTGAACCGGCTGTTGCGGGATGCGGTGGAAGGGCATTCACCTCCGATCTACAAGAACAAACGGCTGAAATTCTATTATACCGCCCAGATCGGCACCCGGCCGCCGAAATTCATTGTGATGACCAACAGCCAAAAAGGGGTGCATTTTTCCTATCAGCGGTATCTGGTCAACCGTTACCGGGAAGGGCTGGGACTTGACAAGGTGCCCTTACAGCTCTTCTTTCGCGATAAATCGGATCAACGCAAGACCTGATGGCCCTGAGGGGGTTGTCACCGGATTGCGGCTGCGTTAAGCGGCAGGCCGCGGCGGATGTGGCCGGGCGGGACGCTAGGATTTGGCCTTCTGCAACGCCCTGGCAAAGGCCTGCGCCGAACGTTCGATGATCGTTTCCTCCGTGCAGAAGGCGAGCCGGAAATGACCTGCCAGACCGAATCCTTTGCCGGGGACCGCCAGGATCTTCTCCTCCTGGAGCAGGGAGCAGAAGGCGACATCGTCCGCCATCGGTGATTGGGGAAAGATATAGAATGCCCCTTTGGGCGGGATAAAGGTGTAGCCTGCGTCCTGAAGCAGCCGGCAGAATATCTGCCGCCGTCTCTGATAGATCGAACCGTCCACCGAAACTCCTTTCAATCTGGCGACAACCCGCTGCATCAGGGCCGGGGCGTTGACAAATCCCAGGATGCGGGTGGCAAGGGTCATGGCATCCAGCAAGGCCGTCTTGTCATCCATGTCCGGGTGGACGGCCAGGTAGCCGATGCGCTCTCCCGGCAGCGACAGGTCTTTCGAGTAGGAGGAGAGAACGACGCTTGCCGTATAGGCCTTGAAGATGCTCGGCACGGTATGGCCCTCGAAGACGATCTTGCGGTACGGTTCGTCGGAGATCAGGGTGATGGTCGTACCGAGCCGGGTACCGGTCCGTTCAAGGAGGTCGCCGAGGGCGGTCAGCGATTCCCGGGAATAGATCTGGCCGGTAGGATTGTTCGGTGAGTTGATGATGATCGCCTTGGTCTTCTTGGTTATGGCCTGCTCGATTGCAGCCAGGTCCAGGTTGAAGGTGTCGTCGGTGGCCACCACCTTGCTTATTCCTCCGTGGTTGTCGACATAGAAGCTGTATTCGACGAAATACGGCGCCAGCAGCAGCACCTCGTCTCCGGGATTGAGCAGGGCCTTCAACACGACATTCAGCGCCCCGGCGGCGCCGCAGGTCATCAGGGTATCGTCCTTCCGGACCGTGATTCCCTGTTCTGAGGACATCCTCTCGGCGATCGCCTCGCGTACCCAGGGATAGCCGGCGTTGGGCATATAGGCGTGGATTCCGGGGGCCGTGTCGGCCGCCACCTCCCGGATGGCCTGGTTGAACGCGTCCGGCGGGGGGGCATCGGGATTGCCGAGGCTGAAGTCGAAGACGTTCTCGTCCCCGAAGCGGGTCTTCATCCGTGCCCCCTCCTCAAACATCTTTCTGATCATCGAAGACTGTTTTGAAAAGCTCAGCATCTTTACTGAAACAGGCATGATCATCTCCCTAGGCTTGATGGACCTTCTTGAAATAATCGTAAGCTGCGTTGATTTCCTTCATCTTTTCTTCGGCAACTGCTCGGAATTCCTCGCCAAGGTGACGAACCTTATCGGGATGATAGGTCATGGAGAGCTTGCGATAGGCCTTTTTTATGGTCTCCATGTCGGCACCCGGTTCGAGTCCCAGCACCGCATAGTATTGCTCCGCCGCATCCCGGGAGGCGGCGGTACTCTGCCGGTTGCGGTACATATATTTTGCCTCGATCGTCCGCTGATCATAGGCGGATATCTCCAGAAAATGAGCGATATTACGGGCGATCTGCAGCTCATTTGCCGGAACGCTCGCCTTGGTGTAGAGGATCTGATAGATAAGTTCCAGAAGGATCAGGCGGGGCTCGTAGGCGAAGGTGGCACGAAACTCCTGCAACAGCGTATCAAGCGTGGTGCCCGCGGAAATGGCCTCTTTGATCAGGTCCTTGACCCAGAGCATCTGGGTCTGGGAATAGCGCAGGTTGTATTGAAAGAAGTGTTGAATGGTGGAGATCTCTTCTTTTGTTACCCTGCCGTCTATCTTGGCGATATTGATAAGGATCTGAATCAGCAGCCAGACGAACCGGTTGTGGCTGTCGGTCTGGGAGGACTCATAGGTGGAGATCTTCTTCTGGATCCAATAGGTTACACCCCAGAAGAGGGCGATAAAGGCCAGTACTCCGGCCATACCGGAAAACATCAAAAGACCGAGAAAATCGATCAGGCCGCGGGCGCCTCCGGTGATAAAGATGAACAGGAGCAGGATCAGCAGGCAGCCGCCGCAGCCGGGTTGTTCGCGTCGTTGGTAATTCATGGGCATTGTTTTGGGTTAAGCGGCCGGTCGTCGGTCGGGATCGGCGGCTTTTTTCTGAAAGAGGGCCTCGATGAATTCGTCGGGATCGAAATCGCGGAGATCGTCCAGCTGTTCGCCGATGCCGATGAAGCGTATCGGGATCTTCAGCTCCCGGCTGATATTGGCAACGATCCCGCCCTTTGCGGTGCCGTCGAGTTTGGTCAGGGTGATCCCGGTAACCCCTACCGCCTCATTGAACAGCCGCGCCTGGGAGATGCCGTTCTGTCCGGTAGTCGCGTCGATGACCAGCATGACCTCGTGAGGAGCACCCGGCAGCTGCTTTCCCATGACCCGCTTGATTTTTTTCAGCTCTTCCATCAGATTCGACTGGGTATGGAGTCGGCCGGCGGTATCGACCAGGACGACATCATAGTCCTTGGCCAGGGCCATCGCGTCGAAGACCACCGAGGACGGATCGGCCCCTTCCTCGCGGGCGACGACCTCGACGCTGTTCCTCTCTGCCCAGATCTGCAGCTGGGCCACCGCCGCGGCCCTGAAGGTGTCGGCGGCAACCAGCAGCACCGACCTGCCGGAGGTAATGAACTTATGGGTAATTTTACCGATGGTCGTGGTCTTGCCGACCCCGTTGACCCCGATCACCATGATGACAAAGGGCCTGACGGCCGGCATCTCGGCGGGTTGGGCGGCATCGGCGATAAAGGCCTTGATATGGTCCTTCAGGACCCCTTTCAATGCTGCCGGATCGGAGAGTTCCTTGCGCTTTACCTTGCGCCTGGCGGCATTCAGCAGTTCGGTGGTTGTCGCTATCCCCAGGTCGGCGGTGATCAGAAGCTCTTCCAGGTCGTCCAGCAGCTTTGTGTCGATCACCTTTTTGCCGAGAAACAGCGTGTCCATTCGATGGATAAAGGAATTACGGGTCTTGGACAGCCGTTCGGAGAGCCGTTTGAACATCGGGCCGTTCTCGGGGCCGGCCTTCGGCCCTTCGACCTTTTCCTCTTCCTGGGCGACATCTGCCTGCTCCACCGGCGCCGGCTCCGGAACAGGGATATCCTGCAGCTGCGGCTCGTCCGTCTGTGCCGCCACCGCTTCGGCTGCGGGCTGCCGGAGTTCGTCTTCGGCCGCAATCGGTGTGGCGGGCTCTTCTTTTTTGCTGAATTTCTTCTTAAACCAACCAAGCATCAGTTTCTATCCTTTGGGTAACTATTGTCAGCATCGTCGAGATCAGTCGCCGACGGCCTAGCGTTTCAGCCCGTTGACGTATCGTCTTGTCCGGGCAAGCCCCCGAGGCGGAGTGCAAGGTCAACGCTCCGTCGTTGTCGTGAAATTCTCTGGTGAAGACCGGAATCGCCCGCCGTCTTGGGAATTGTTCATAGTACGGTCTGGGCGATAATAAAGCAACAAAAACAGTTCGAATGCCGTGGAGGCGAGGGAGGCAGCCGGCAGATATTTCTCGGAGACCGGGGTGCTCCCGATATGGAAATAGTTTGCAATTACGGACAATGACATTACTGTAAGGGGTGTCATGAAATTGTCCGGGACGTCGGTGCGGCAGGCGGGCGCAGAGTACACCTGCCGGCATGGAAAAGAGATCGCCTCGCCGACGGTTCGGCGGTGTATCGGAGAGATGCCTCGGAGTTCCCCTGCAGTTGCCGGGGGAGTACGAGTTCACAGATATTTTCTGGATTGTAAACCCTTTTTAGAGGAGGAATGATAATGGCAGCATCTTGCGGAGGGTCCCACGGGACCCCGGAGGCACAACAGGCCGCAATGGCCCAGCAGGAAAACGCGATCACCCGGTCACTCGGGAAGATCAAGAACAAGATCCTTGTAATGAGCGGTAAAGGCGGGGTCGGAAAATCGACGATATCGGTGAATCTGGCCTTGAGTCTGGCCGCCAGGGGGCATAAGGTCGGATTGATGGATGTCGATCTGCATGGACCGGATGTGGTCAGAATGCTCGATATGAAGGGGACGCTTGAGCCGCCCACGAGCCCGAATGCCTTGATCCCGCCGCTTGTCTACAACGATAATCTGAAGGTTGTGTCATTGGAATATATGATGCATGACAGGGACGAGGCAGTTATCTGGAGGGGACCGTTGAAGATTCAGGCCATCAGGCAGTTTGTCTCCGATATGGATTGGGGCGAGCTTGATTATCTGATCATTGATGCCCCTCCCGGGACCGGGGACGAGCCGCTCTCCGTGGCGCAGACCATACCCAATATCAAGGCGGTGATTGTAACCACGCCCCAGAAGGTTGCCCTGGCCGATGTCCGTAAGTCGATCAACTTCTGCAAGACCGTCGGCGTCGAGGTTGCAGGCGTGGTCGAGAACATGGCGGGCTTTGTCTGTCCCCATTGCAACACGACCGTCGATATCTTTAAGACCGGCGGCGGTGAAGAGGTGGCGCGTGATTTCGACCTGCCTTTTCTCGGCCGGGTGCCGATGGATCCCAAGGTCGTCATAGCAGGCGATGACGGGGTGCCGTATCTGTCCTCCGAGGCGAAGAGCCCGGCCGTGCAGGCCTTTGCCGGAATCGTCTCCGCACTCGAGCTTCGCATCCCGCCGAAGGGTCCCGCCCCGGCGCTGAAGATGGCGGATCTCGGCGGCTCCTGCGGCTGCGGCAGCGGCGGCTGCAATCTCGACTGATGCGGCCCCCGGTGGCGAAGGCGGCGGCAAGGGTACCGGGAAGGAACAGCCATGGTTCGGGAACCGATGGAAAAAACAAGCGCCTCAGGGGCCTGCAGGGTTTTTCCATCGGCGTACATTGCATTTTTTCAACCTGTCGTGAAAATCTATGAAACTGAAACAATTGGTCGTCGGATCCATGGGAGTCTGCTGCTATATCATCGGCTGTGAGACAACCGGCAAAGGGGCCGTCATCGATCCGGGCGGTGATGAAAAAAAGATCCTGGCAACGGTCAAGGAGGCGGGCCTTGCCATCGACTATATCATTGCCACCCACGGCCATCCCGATCATGTCTGCGGCAACCGGATCATCCAAGAGGCGACCGGGGCAAAGATCGTGATGCATCAGGCCGACGCCGACTTCTTCTTCAAACCGGAGATCCAGAATTATTTTTCGATGCTCGGCATGGAACCCTCGCCGCCTGTTGATATCACCGTACAGGACGAGGATACCGTCAAGGTGGGGGAGGTGGAGCTGCGGGTCATCCATACGCCCGGACATACGCCGGGGGGGATCTGTCTGTACAATCCACCGGATCTGATAACAGGTGACACCCTCTTTGTCGGCGGCCTTGGACGGACCGATTTCCCGGGCGGCTCCCACCAGCAGTTGATCGAGTCGATTCTCGGCAGATTGATGAATCTTCCCGAGGACACCACTGTCTGGCCCGGGCACGCTTACGGGGGGAGCCGTTCCACCATCGGCGAAGAGAAGAGGGGAAACCCGTATATCTGTTGACCATCATTCGAGTCATTTATGCGTGAAATTGTTCTTGGCACCGCAGGCCATGTCGACCATGGCAAGACGAGCCTGATCAGGGCATTGACCGGTATCGATACCGACAGGTTGAAGGAAGAGAAGAAACGGGGGATCACCATCGAACTCGGTTTTGCCTTTCTCGATCTTCCCTGCGGTCACAGGATCGGTATCGTCGATGTCCCCGGCCATGAAAAGTTTGTCAAGAATATGGTGGCCGGTGTAACCGGTATGGATCTGTTGGCCTTTGTCATCGCGGCCGACGAGGGGATCATGCCGCAGACCCGCGAGCATTTCGAGATCTGCAGGCTGCTCGGCGTCAGACAGGGGATGGTCATTCTGACCAAGATCGATATGGTCGAGGAGGAATGGCTGGAATTGGTGGAGGAGGAGATCCGCGAGTTCTGCGCCGGCAGCTTCCTTGCCCAGGCCCCGGTCATCCGGGTTTCCTCAACCACCGGTGAGGGGATCGACGAGGTCCGGCAGGTCCTGGATGATTTTGTCAGAAAACAGGATTTTGTCGAAGCCCAGGGGCCCTTTCGCCTGCCGGTCGATCGCGTTTTTGCGATGAAGGGCTTCGGGGCCGTGGTTACCGGAACCTCGATCTCAGGCCGGGTGGCGCTGGGAGACGAATTGCGGTTTTATCCGGGGGATCTGGTAACCAAGGTTCGCGGCCTGCAGGTCCATTCCAAAAGTGTCGAAGAGGTCGAGGCCGGGCACCGTACCGCGATCAATCTGCAGGGGGCCGATGTCGGCGAGATCGAGCGGGGTATGGTGGCGGCACCTCCCGGGGCCTTGAAACCCACATACATGCTCGATTGCCGCTTTCTCTATCTTGCCTCGAACGCCAAACCGATAAAGCACCGGGTCAGGGTGCGCATCCATCTGGGGACCGCCGAGATCATCGGCAGGATATCGCTCCTGGACCGGGACGAGCTGAGGCCCGGCGATGAGGCCGGGGTGCAGCTGCTGTTGGAGCGTCCTGCGGCGGTCTGGCCCGGCGACCGGTACGTGGTCCGCAGTTACTCCCCGGTTGCCACCATCGGCGGCGGGACGGTGCTCGGCAACCTGTCGCCGAAAAAGAGGAAACGGGTCAGTGAACGTGATCGGAACGCCAACTGCAGGGTGCTCGATATCCTCGAAAACGGCGGCCTGGAGGAGAGGATCCTGCTCTTCATCGAGGAGAGCGGCACCCGTGGACTTCTTTTCGACGACCTGGCCCTGCGGCTGGGCCTGTTCGGCAAGGGCCTGAAAAAGGCGTTGAATGATCCGATCTCCTCGCGCCGGATCGTCGTTGTCGATTCGGCAAGCCAGCGGTATCTCGCCCCGGCTGTAACCGGGAAGGTGACGGCCTCGATCGTCGCTCATCTGACAGGGTATCACCGTGACAATCCCTTGCAGAAGGGGCTGTCCAAGGAAGAGCTTCGCTCCGGTCTGGGAAGAGGCATCGATCAGAAGCTCTTCAATTTCTGCCTCAACGATCTGTTGAAAAAGGAGACGGTCGTCCAGGAGGAATCCCTGGTCCGCCTCACCGCCCATAAGGTGGCGCTTAGGGGCGATGAAAAGAAATTGCGCAACGATCTGGCGTCCTGGTACCGGGAAAAAGGTCTGTCCACAGCCACGGTCAAGGATACGCTGGAGAGGTTTCACGACTATCCGGACGGCATGGTCAAAGAGGTCCTGGCCCTGCTGTTGCGGGATGAGAAGCTCATCAAGATCAGCGAATCCCTGTACTACGATGCCACGGTGATCGCACGCCTGCGAGACGATCTGACGGCCTTTATCGAACGCGAAGGCGAGATCGATGCCCCCGGCTTCAAGAACCTCACCGGTCTGACCAGGAAATTCTCGATTCCGATCCTTGAGTATTTCGACAGGATCAAGTTGACAATCCGGGTCGGGGACAAGCGCATCATGCGCAAGAAGGCGTAAGCTCCTGCCAGCCGACAACGAGGAAGCGCCGGGTGTCGTCCCGGACCCGAAAATCATTATCGATGCGCTGACCGGCAACGGCGATGATTCTTTCGGCCATGACCAGGACCGGAAAACAGTCTCTTTTCCAGCGGGAGATCTTGACATCGCTCAAGAAGCGGGTGATCTTCCTTCTTCCCGACGCCCCCAGGGGTGTGAACTTCTCCTGCGGCAGCGGATTACGCAGCAGCAGCGGAAAGGCGATGCGGTCCGCATCCAGCAGAAGCTCGCCGCCGGCCAGTTCCGTCGGCCGTTGGCCAAGCAGGCGCACCGACAGCCGATGACCGGCCACATTGAAGACGCCCGGTTCCTCCACGGCCAGGCTGATGACCGCAGGTCGAACACCGCTTCCGCGGTAGCCTCTTCTGCCGTCCGGATGGGAAAAAACCGCCGCCGCCGAGGTTTTCCAGACACGAAGACCGGCGCCGAGGTGGATCTCGGCGCCGGTGCTGCCGTTTATGATCAGATTGCGGACCTGTTCTATCTGGCGAAAACCGGGCGCTGTGCCCATCCGCCAGAAGACCTTCTCCAGGACCCGGCGCTGGAGTGCCGGATGGGTGTCGATAAAGGCAGGGAGGGCAATGCTCAGCGGTGCCGGAGACGGTCTTTCATCACCCGCCGCATCTTCAGAGATCCGCACCAGACGGCCGTAGGCCTGCTGCGACAAGTCCCGGAGCAGGTCCTCTTCATGGCGGAGTATCTCGGCCGTCTGCAGCAGGTTGGTACGGATGGCGGGATTGAAGTTCTGTTCGAGAAAGGGCAGCAGATCCAGGCGGACCCTGTTGCGCAGAAAGGTTCGTGACTGATTCGAGCTGTCCCGGCAGAAAGAGAGATTGTTTTCGTTTAAGTAGGTTAGGAGAGAGATTTTTCTCTCATGCAACAGCGGCCTGACAATCGTGTCACGCTTCAGGGCCATGCCCGAGAGGCCTTCCCTGCCGCAGCCGCGGATCAGGCGGAGAAGCACCTCTTCGGCCTGATCGTCGGCGGTGTGGGCCACCGCGATTACCGCGGCGCCATGACGGATGCGGGCCGACTCCAGGGCGGCATAGCGCAGGGTCCGGGCCGCTTCTTCGAGCGAGGAGCCGGTGCGGCGACGGTGCCCTCCGACGTCGACCGCGTGGGTCGCAAACGGGATCTGCAGCCCGGTGCAGACTTCGCCGATCATCTTGATTTCGGTGCCGGTTTCCGCCGGCCGCAAGCCATGGTCGATGTAGATCGCCACCAGCCCGGAATGGAGATCAAGCCTTGCCAGAATATGCAGCAGGGCAAGCGAGTCCGGGCCGCCGGAAACCGCCACGATGACGATGTCGTCCTCGGCAAAAAGACGGTGATCAAGGATCAGCTTGCGCACTCGCTCGCATAACGGATGCCGGCAGGAGGGATCGGATAATTTTTTCATCACGGGGTTGCTTTCGGTTTTATTTGTGGTCAATGGTTGGTATATGATACGCACTAGCGTGAAAAGGTGCAACTCGATCGTTGTCTGTGCCCCCCCTTACACCACGGAGCGAGGGATGAAGATACTCATTGCCGAGGATGAATATATCAGTAGAATACTTCTGACCGGGATACTCTCGGCCTATGGCAGCTGCTTCGTGGCGACCAACGGGGAGGAGGCCGTGGCGCTGCTGAATCGTTCCTTCGAAACAAAGGAGCGTTTTGATCTGGTGTGTCTCGATATCATGCTGCCTGATTTTGACGGACATGAGGTCTTGCGCCGGATACGGACGATGGAGAGACAACGGGACATCTACGGCATGGATGCGGTGAAGGTGATCATGACAACGGCCTTGGATGATGCCGAAAATATTATGGCGGCCTTCGTAAAAGGCCGTTGTGAGGCCTATCTGACCAAACCGATAGACAAGGATAAACTGGTGCAGCATCTTATTGATCTGCGGTTGATTTAGCGCTGTCTTTTGCCCTCCGGCCGGCAGGGCCGGCGCCCTTGCGGTTTCTGAGGGGCACTTTTGCCGTCTTTTATCAGTCTTCTTGTTTTTGTCATGGATTTATGTAACAATAGTCTTTCGACAGCCGATGGCAGGTCTTCCGGATCACGACCACGATGGAGCGGCAAGGCCGGTCCCGGGCAGCGGACGGGGGACAGAGAGGGGGGCAATCTGCCATTCCATCGGAATGGCATTTTTGTATCATATCCAATCGTATGATACAGGTGGTCTTTGAGAGGAGCGGCTATGACCTCGCAGCAGTATATCGATCAGATAAAAACATATCTTTCCGATCACTTCAATTTGGGAGATGAACAGGTGGCGGAGATGCTGCCGAGCTTCATCTCGACGCTTGCCGGCCATATGGCCAACCTTGAGGCGGCCTTGGAAAGCGGGAATCCCGGCATTCTCGGCAAATCCGGTCATACGATCAAGGGGGCATTCCTGAACCTCGGCCTGACCGATTGTGCGGAGATTGCGTTGCAGATAGAGCGCCGGGGCAAGGAAGGAGACAGGAGCGCGGATTACCTCCGTATGGTGGCCGACCTGCGGGAAAAGATAGATGTGATCATCAATAGGAACTAAGGACCGGATTTTTCGGATTTCTTCTCAATGGGGGCGGTTTGCATGGACCCGGTAACGGGTGCTATGCCGGTGCGGTCCCTGCACGCAGCAGCTCCAGCAGCCGGGAATGAATATTATCGAATCCGCCGTTTGATAAGACGGCAACGATATCGCCTGTCGCCAGAATACCTCTCAGGTGGTCGAGTATCGCCTCGGTCGACGGAAACGACCGTGCCGCAAGCCCGCGGTTGCCGAGGTCGTCCGCCAGTTTTTCAGCGGACAGGTGGTCCCGGGCCGGGACGTTTTCCAGAGGGACCGGGCGGCGTATCAGGATGATATCGGCCGAATCGAAGGCGCCGACATACTCGTGTTGAAACACGGCCCTTCGTGATGAGTTCGTCCGGGGCTCGAAGACACAGACCAGACGATGCCCGTCATAGGCGGTCCTCAATCCGGCAAGCGTCTCCCGGACGGCCGTCGGATGATGGGCAAAATCATCGATCACCGTCACCCCTCGTTCAATCCCCCGCACTTCCTGACGTCTCTTCACCCCCTGAAAGGCGGACAGCCCGTCGTTGATGGTCCGCGGGTCCATCCCGATATGGTGGAGGACCGCGGTTACGGCCAGGGCGTTCATGCAGTTATGGCGGCCGGAGAGGGACAGGCCCATCTCGGCCCATTTCTGCCCGTCATGCAGGACGGTAAAGCGGCTCCGGCCGTTTTCGTACGAGATGTCGGCAAGCGACCAATCGAGGGAGGCGGTCATCCCATATCCCCGGACCCGGCAACGGGCGTCGGCGACGACCTCGGCCACGTTTGCATCATCGAGCTGGGCCACGATCAGGCCGTCCCCGGGGAGAAGGGCGACAAATTTCTTAAACGACCGTTTGATCTGGTCGAGATCGGCGAAGATGTCGGCGTGGTCGAACTCGATAGAGGTGATGATCGCTATATCCGGCCGGTAGTGAAGGAACTTGGATTCCTTGTCGAAGAAGGCGGTATCGTATTCGTCGCCCTCGGAGATGAAGTAGCCGCCGCCGCCGATGCGGAAATTGCGCCCGAACTCCCGGACGATACCGCCGATCATAAAGGAAGGATCCAGGCCTGCACGGGCCAGGGCGGCGGCAAGAAGCGAACAGGTGGTGGTCTTGCCGTGGGTTCCGGCAACCACCAGCGACGTGTTCCCGGCGATGAAGAACCGGGCCAGTGCCTGGGGAAACGACAGATACGGCAGCCGCATCTCGGCCAGGGCCCCGGCCTCCGGGTTCTTCCGGGTGATCACGTTGCCGACGATGACCAGGTCCGGAAGGGGGAGGAGATTGGCAGCGCTATACCCATCCTTTACCGGTATGCCGAGCCCGGCAAGGAATTCGGACATCGGAGGGTAGACATGGCTGTCCGAGCCGCCGACCCGAAAACCACAGTGATGCAGCATACCGGCAAGGGCCGCCATGCCGGTGCCGCAGATCCCCATGATATGGATGGATTCGACATGGTCGGGGGCAGTATTGAGCTGGGGATCAAGATTCATGGATCAGGTGCGTCCGGCCGATTCCTTCACCGTGGAGTGGATGTCCTTGAAGACCTGATCGAAGGTCGCCGGGGTCAGTCTGCCGACCTCGATGAATTTGATGGCGATCTCCTTGCTGATCTTCAGAAGGACCTCCTCGGGAACCGGTGGGGTTTTTCCCTGGGAGGACGGAGTGTCTTTTGAGGTCGGCGGCATTACGGCACCTTTGCATTGGTTGGTACAAAAAACGGCCTCTGCCGCTGGAAGAAGGCCAATTCATCACGAACGGCAGAGGCGTCTCTCAAAGAGGAAAAACCGATCAGGCCCTTCCCGGTGAAAGAGTGAGGTCAGGGCAGCATTGCCAGTTTATTCATATCGATCTTGTTGGCATAGGCCATCAGATCTTCCCGCGTGACATTGTTGCCTTCGACGGAAACCAGCAGGTTTGTGCCGATCACGATATTGACGGATCCCGATGTCTTTTTGTAATCGACAATGGCCTTCTGACCGTTGATCAGTTCCAGCTTTCCGGCGGAGGAGGCAAAGATCGGATTGCTGAACATCATCATCATGGACTGCATCATCGGTGAATCCGTGCTGTATTTGACCGTGATCGTCGAATCCTTTTTTTCATAGCGGCGCTCCGCCGTGGTGGCGCCACCGAACATCGCGGCCCCCATGGCCTTGCTGTTGGCCTGATCGGCATTCCAGCCGTTCAGCGGCTCCGGCAGCAATTTCTCAAGGGCCTGTCCTCGTTTCTGGCGAATCATCTGACTGGCGTAATCGAGACTGGTGACGGCGGCGGTAAGCTTGCCGTCCTGATAATGCTGCACTGCTTCGTTAATCGTCTTGAGCACGGAATCCTCGGCCGGCGTAGACAGGGCGGGGACTGCAAAGGTCAGCAGCAGTGTGATCGTGAAAAAACAGAACTTTCGTAACATCTTTTTCTCCTTGACGGGTGTCCTCGCGCAAAGGCTTTTGGCAATCAGGGTACTTCCGGCGGACGAAGCGTCGCTATCCGCTCCGGACCCGGGAGAGAGGGCGTGCCGGCGATGAGAAAGGCAGCCTGCGCCTGTTTCTTTCCCAAGAATTATTCTTACCATTCTTCTGCCGGGGAATCAAGAGAAGGATGCAGGGCCGGCGATGTGAAATTTTTTGTCCGGCACGGGTCCCCGGTCGGTCCTCGCGGAGACGATGCCGCCGAAATACGATGCCGGGACCGTCAAGGCAAGAGGGATTGCCCGGCACCGGGACCGCCGAAACCGGCGGGAAAAAGGCTTGCTTCGCCGGCGGTGATGGGCTAGAATTGCCCGATTCAAGGCCAAAGGAAGGCACGGCAGGGCCTGCGGCCGGCCACGCCCGGTCCGGCCCTCCGGGTCTTTGGCAATCGGGGAGGGGCGGGCGAGCGGAAGAAGAGGCCGGAAATTCCGTGGCCTGCGTTGCCTGCCGCGTCCGAATGTCCCCAGCCGCAGGGAGGACCCGTGACCCTAAAGTCAGAAAATGCCGACCGCCGGCGCCCGGCATTCTGGGTCTTCACCACCTATTTCGCCGAAGGCTTTCCCTACAGCCTTGTCCGTCAGATCTCCACGGTCTACTTCAAGGATTTCGGCGCCAGCCTCCAGGCCGTCGGTCTTACCTCGCTCTACGGCCTGCCGTGGGTGCTGAAATTTCTCTGGGCACCGCTGGCCGATACCTTCCTTACCAAGAGACGATGGCTGCTCATTGCCGAATTTGCCCTGGTCCTGGCGGCCGTGGCCCTGGCCTTGGGCGCGGCCATGCCCGGCGCCCTGACGCTGGGCTCCGTCCTGTTCCTGATGACGGCCTTTCTGTCGGCAAGCCACGATATCGCCATTGACGGCTATTACCTCGAGGCCCTCGACAAGCGGCGCCAGGCCCGATATGTCGGATTCCAGGCCATGTCCTACCGCATCGCGCTGATCGCCGGCGGCGGCGGGGTGATCTGGCTCTCGGGCGTGACCAGCTGGAGCGTCGGATTCCTGGCGGCGGCGGGGCTCTTGCTCGTCCTGTTTCTGTATCACCGCCTCTTCCTCCCCGATATCGAAGAGCAGCAGAGAGGCCTGCGCCGGCTGGCCGTGGAGCTGGCACGGCCCCGGCGGATCTTCTGGCTGGCCGGGACCGCCGCGGTCGTCGCCCTGCTTATCCTTACCGGCCGTACGCAGACGGTCCGCCGGGCTCTCTCCCCCTGGTCGCCCTATCTGCAAAAGATCGGCATTCCGGGTTTCATCACCCTGGGCCTGCTTCTGGTGCTGGCGGGATTTGCACTCGCCCTGCCGAACCTGAAGCGGCGCCTGCTGGCCTCCGATTCCTTTTATGCACGGGCCTTCGTCGATTACCTGGATCAGCCGCGCATCGGCGTGATCCTGGCCTTCCTGGTCCTCTACCGGACGGGCGAATCCTTCCTGCTCGGCATGGTCTATCCGATGTTGAAGGATATCGGCATCTCGCGCGAGCTGTACGGCCTGATCTACGGCACCTTCGGCATTGCGGCCTCGATTACCGGCGGCATCGTCGGGGGATTTCTGATCGGCCGCTTCGGGTTGAAGAAGGTGGTCTGGCCCCTGGTCCTGGCCCAGAATATGCCGAACCTGCTGTATATGTTCCTGGCCTTCGGCTATCGCGGCATTGCCGGTCGGCCGGACCTGGGCTCGGCCGATTCGATGGTGGTCGCGGTCTTCGTCGTGTTGGAGGCCTTCGGGGCGGGTCTCGGGACCTCGGTCTTCATGGTCTTTATCATGCGCACCTGCAAACCCGCCTTCAAGGCCGCCCATATGGCCATCGCCACCAGCATCATGAATGTGTCGTCCACCTTCGCCGGCGTCTTCTCCGGCTTTCTTGCCGCCTGGCTCGGCTTTCCGGCCTTCTTCGGCTTCACCTTCCTGGCCACGGTCCCCGGCATGGCCCTGATCGCCTTCCTGCCGCACCTGAAGGATCCGGACGGCTGATGCCCTCTATCACAGGAAACCATGCAGCTTAATCTCTTTGAATGGGACCTCATCGCCGTCGGTTCGGGCTATGCGAGCCTGGCGCACCTCGACTTCGACGAGGCCCTGAGCTCGTTCAACCGGGTGTTGCAGGCCATCCCGGATCATCCCCGTGCCGGCCGGGGGGTCCGCGAGGTGCAGTTCTGGCGGGATGCCTTCGATGCCATGGCGCGGGTCGATCGGCAATCCGCCGTCCGTCTGGGCTGGCAATCCCTTTGCCGGTTCGCCTTCGATACTTCCGAACATCACCTGCTGCTGAGGAAAAACGTCCTTCGTCACCTGCAGGCCATGATCGGCAGCCGTCCCGATTTTTATGACCCGCCGCAGCTCTGCAGCGGCTACCTGCTGCTGCAGCTCGGCGAGTTCGACCAGGCGGAGAGGCACCTGCGTCTGCTGCTTGAGACACGGCCGGAGGCAGCGCCTGTTCACCTCTATCTTGCCGAGTCGCTGTGGCTGCGGAACAAGAAGGAGCTTGCCGGCCCAAGCTATGCCAGGGCGCTGCTGCTCGATCCGTTGGCAACCTGCCGGCAGGATATCAGCAACAGGGCCCTGGTGCGTCTCTGCGAGGAACGGGGGCCGGCGCTGGCGCCGATATACGGGTTCATCGCCGGCATCCTCCCGCTGGTGGACAACCAAGGGATGCCGCCCGGCCCCGAGATCAGGATCTATGCCGCCCTGCGCCGGGCCGAACTCTTTCGCCGCAGCGGCAGCCACCGGGAGATGATCGCCGCCCGGTGCGAGCTGAAGGACCTGGCCCCGGAGATCTTTCAGGACTACCTGGAACAAATTTGCGGGGAGCAGGGCATCCGGCACCTCGAAACACATGGAGATTAAAGCACATCGGCGGAATGGCGATGGAATGTCCTTCCTGCGGCAACACGTTTCATTCCGACTTTAAGCTAGGCGGTATCTATGCGCTCCAACTCGGCCGGTCGGCAGTCCATAGGGCAACCGTTTCACGCAGCCGGTCTTCGAGTCCCGGCTTTATATAGAATCGGGGGTGCAAAAGATCGTCATCGGCTCCTACTATTCCTTGGTATTTGGCAATTTCGGCCAGACGGGTATAGGGGTAGATCCTGATGCCGACGGTAAGCTTCACGGCCTCCAGCCCCAGACTGTCGATGAAGTTCAGGCTCTCGATTACCGATTCCCAGGTCTCGTCAGGCCCTCCCAGCAGCAAAAAGCCCATCCGGGCGATGCCGGCATTGTCAAGCATCCGAGCCGAGGTCCTGACGTCTGCGGCGGTGAAGCGCTTGCCCATTCCTGCAAGGACCAACTCGTTGCCGCTCTCAAACCCCATGGATACTTCGGTGCAACCGGCCCGGGCCATGGCCTTAATCAAGGCCTCTTCGGTGCGGCCGGGATAGAAGATGGCCCGCCAGGTTATATCAAGCCCGGCAGAGGCGATCCCGCGGCAGAGGTCACCGGCATATCCCGGGGGCAGATTGAAGGTGTTGTCGACAAAATAGATGCGCCTGTAGCCCGCAGCCTGCCAGCGGATCAATTCGGTTATCACCGAATCGACGGAGCGCATGCGGATTCGAGACCCCTCGATGGCGGCGGTTGCGCAATAACTGCAGTGCAAGGGGCAACCGCGTCGGGTCTGAAAGGGGAGATAGGAGGAGGAATTTTCCAACCTGGAGGCATTGAAGATGGACGGATCGGGAAAAGGCCAATCATCGAGTTGCAGGTGATAGGCTCGCGGTGTGCGACACCCTTGGCCGCGCCGATAGAGACCGGGCACATCTGCAATGTCGGCGCCTGTCCGGATTCGGTCCAGCATATCGACAAAAGCGCCTTCTCCTTCTCCCTGAATGCCTATATCGGCCCCGAGAAACGCCAGGGCGCTTTCCGGGAACATGCTGTACCCCGCACCTCCCACAACCACCGGGGCAGAGGTATGCTTCTTGCACGAAGTCACCACGGAACGTGCCTTTTCCAGCAAAAATCGCGGCCCGGCGCTGACCTGGTCGTCTACATTGCGGATGGAGATGCCGATCACCTCGGGAGCAGCCGAGACGATTGCTTCCGCCAGGGCCGTTTCCGGTTCCGCTTCGGTCATCAGATCGAGGAATCGGACCTGATGTCCCGCCCGTTGGGTTGCGGCGGCCACCAGCCCCAAGCCCATGGGCAGGGTCGGCATGTTGATGGTTTCGGTATTGGCGGAGATCAGAAGAACGTTCATTGCCTGTCACCAGGAAAAATGAGAAAGAGTTTGCCTGCGTCTCTTCCCAGGATATCAGAGGATAAGACCGCAACACAAGAGTGTGGTCGTATCTTTTTTATAGCCGGCGGAGGTTGCGGCACATAGGCACAGATGGTACTGTGGCCTGACAAGGATAGCGGTATTCACCGCGCCGGGGGGCCGGAATGAATAAATTCGATCGTATTCAACAGCTTCATACCCTTTTGACGAGCCGGCGGACTCCTGTTCCTCTTGTGCGGCTGATGGAGGAGATGGAGTGCAAAGAGGCCACCGTCAAGCGCCTGATCGGCAAATTTCGCCATGAACTGGGGGCCCCCATCATCTATAACCGGGAACAAAACGGCTATTGCCTTAAGCGGGACGGCGATACCGGCTATGAGATTCCCGGCCTCTGGTTTTCCGTTGCCGAACTGCAATCGCTCCTGTCCATTCAAGAACTCCTGGATCAGTTGCAGCCGGGCCTCTTAAAAACGGAATTGTCCGGTTTTAGACAGCGGATCAGGACGATACTCTGTGCAAAAGGCATCGATGAATCCGGATTTTTGAAACGGGTCCGGATCTGCGGCGTTGCCGGGAGAACGACGCTTCCGGAGCATTTCAACCAGGCGGCCCGGGCAACCCTTGGCAGACTGCGGGTTAAACTCGACTATCACGGCCGCTCCGGAAACAGCCTCTCCATCCGGGTTATCTCTCCTCAGCGCCTCGTCCATTACCGGGACAACTGGTATCTCGACGGCTGGTGTCATGCGCGGCATGCCTTGCGAACTTTTTCAGTTGACCGGATCTGCCGTATTGAGGTGTTGAAAGAGAAGGCACAAGAAATCTCCGAAGAGGAACTCGATAAAAATTTCACGGCATCCTACGGGCTGTTCGATGGGGCGGCCACCGCGGTAGCCGTCCTGCGTTTTTCCCCGGAACGGGCCCGCTGGGTCGCAGACGAGAAGTGGCATCCCGAGCAAAAAGGCGAGTGGCTCGAAGACGGGTCCTTTGTCCTGCGGCTTCCCTACTCGGACCACCGGGAACTCACCCTCGATATCCTGAGATACGGGCCTGATGTCGAGGTCCTGGAACCGGAGGCGTTGAGG
>JBJKPM010000055.1:0-36811 GCA_046706325.1 Desulfocapsaceae bacterium
GCGTGGTTTATCTCGATACCGCGTTTTATCTCTCTTTTTACCAGACGTTCCACCGGGATCCCGCCGTGCCTGGCCTATTCCAGGTGGGGGCTACCGGCGCCGGCGCCGGCGCCGATCCTGGTGGTGAAGATCTGTTCCGATGCCCTGGTTTGAATAAAGTAGACCTCGACCGTATCCCCGACGGCTACCGTCAGGTTGCCGTCGCTGTCCCGCAGTTCTGCGGCCTGGAGTATCCCCTCACTCTTGGCTCCGGTATCGAGAAAGATCGATTCGCCGCTGATTTCGGCAATCGTTGCGGTAATCCTCTGTCCCCTGTTCAGGCGGCGGACCTTTTTTTGGTGTGTTTCCTTGAAGAGATCGGCGAAACTGTCGGTATTCTTTTCCATGGGCTATCCTACATTGTTGAGCTGGTCGGCAGCAAGGTCGATGAGGGAGCAGGGATCATTGGCGGATGATCTCAGTTCCCTGCGGAGGGGTGAACGAAAACAAGGTCTTCAGGCGCTGTTCGCTTTCACCCACCAGACTGTCCACCTTGATATTCGTAAAATTCAAGACGGTGATCGTGTCGAAATAATCACGGATCTCCATCCGTTGAATCAGCCAATCGGCGGTTACCCAGAGATGGATCGTCTTGACCTGGGACCGTGGGGTTCTCGGGATCAGCTTGATTATCCTGTATGATGTCCTATCCGTTTCGGTCTGTCCGACATCCGGGTCGGCAGGCAGAATCAGAAAGTCGTCTTCCAGGGTCCCCGCCCCGGAAAAAAAGGAATAGGTGATGTCCTGTTGCAATGAATTGGCCGGGGTGATGATCATCTGTTTCTGCTTGGAAAAGTACATGGACAGGGTGGTGCCGTCGCTGAGGATGACCTGTTTGTCCGGTGTGTTGTAGTCCCAGAGCATCTTGGCCTGTTTGCCGGTTTTCAGGAAATAGGCCATGCCGCTGCCATTGCCTCCCCGGCCCGTGAGCTGGCCGCTGGTGTGCTGGGTGAAATCGAAGGTAAGGCTTTTGATCCGGTCGTATTTGGCCTGGAGCCTGGCACCGATCTCGGCGGGTGTGTCCTGGCTGCCGGAAGCAGTCATGGAAAAACCGGCCAGGATACCGATCAACAGGATTGAGAAAAAAAAGCGGATGGTCCGTCGTCCAATGGGTATGTAGTGGGTCATATGTGGTGTAACTCCATAGGGCGGCCGAAGATTCTTGCCGCCACGTTAAGGGCCGAATCGGTCAGATCGGAGACGTAATAGGTGTGTTCGACGGTCGATTCATCACATGTTTCGATCAGATCCGGCTGAGAGGAAAAGAGATTCTGTAGATGGCGGGCGGCCTCCACCGAAGAGTCGATGAGCTGGACGTGCCGGCCGATTCTCGCCTGGATCAATTCCGTCAGCAGCGGATAATGGGTGCAGCCGAGGACCAGGGTGTCGATCTGACTCTCCTGCAGGGGTTTGAGGTAGCGGCGAAGAATCATCTTGGTCTCCCGTTTGTTGATCCATCCTTCTTCCACCAGCGGCACCAGGAGGGGACAGGCCTGCGAGAAGACCTTGAAGCCCGGGCGCAGCCCGGTGATAATCCGGTTGTAGATATCGCTGGCGACGGTGGCCTTGGTGCCGATGACTCCGATTCTCCCCGTTTTGGTCCGGTTGATGGCCTGCTCGGCGGCCGGTGTGACGACCTCGATGATCGGCACCCGGAACTCACGGCGCAGCCGGTCGGTTGCGACACTCGAGGCGGTGTTGCAGGCGATGATGATCAGACTGGCGCCTTTCTTGATCAGAAAGTCCGTGTTACGCAAAGAATATTCTATTATGGTTTCGGGGCTCTTGGTCCCGTATGGCGTGCGGGCGATATCGCCGAAATAAAGGAGCGGGCAGCCCGGAAGCAGTTGTTCAACCGCCCTGGCCACCGTCATGCCGCCGATGCCTGAATCAAAAATCCCTATCATACAAGATGGCAAAAATAATCATGTTCAAGAAAATCCCCGTTTGGGAAAGAAACTGAAACTTGCTTTTTAACAGAAAGTTACCGGAACAACAAGCAGGAAGCATGGTTGCAGGACATTTAGGGTAAGAGATAAAATAAAAGGAGAGGATACAGGATATTGACATGAAGATGCAATGGAATTAAGGTAAGCGCAGGTCTTGGGAAGAGGAATTGCGAAGGGGTTTCCCATTCGAAAATCTTCTCGATCGTGAAGTATTTTGAGATAAAAGTATTTATTCGTAACGGAGTGCAAAGATGCCAGTGTATGAGTATGAATGCTGCGGTTGCAAAAAGGTCTTCGAGGTGCAGCAAAAGATATCGGATGACCCTCTGACCCGCTGCCCCGAATGCGCGGCAGAGGTGAAAAAGTTAGTGTCGATGACCTCGTTCCAGCTTAAAGGCGGCGGTTGGTATGCCGACGGATATGCCAGCGCCTCTGCCGGGAATGGGAAAAAACCGGCACCTGCTGCCGCACCGGCCTGTGGTTCCGGCGGGGCGTGCGCGGGATGTCCTGCCTCCACATCCTAGATAATCCCGGCCAGATGCCGTTAGCAGCCGGTCACGGGACAGACCCGTGGCCGGTTGTTTTTTATATGATCGCCATCGCATCCCCGTAACTGTAAAATCCGTACCCCCTGTCGATGGCCTCCCGGTAGCAGGAGAGCAGCGTCTCTCTGCCGCAGAGTGCTGAGACAAGGAACATCAGGGAGGAACGGGGCAGATGAAAATTGGTTATCAGGTTGTCGACCACCTTGAAACGGTAGCCGGGGACGATATACAGGCCGCACCAGCCTTCGGCGGGGTGAAGCCGGCCCTGTTCGTCCGCGGCATACTCGAGGGCACGTACCGTCGTCGTGCCGATCGCCCAGATGCGGCCCCCCTGTTTTTTGGTCCTGTTGATCAGATCCGCAGTCTCTTTCGGGATGACCGCATACTCTTCGTGGATGATGTGCTCCCGGATATCTCGGCATCGGATGGGAGCAAAGGTGCCGTAGCCGACGTGCAGGGTCACCCTGCCGATGGCGATCCCCCTTTTCGATAAGGTTTGCAAGAGGGAGTCGGTAAAATGGAGACCGGCGGTCGGAGCGGCAACGGCTCCGGGCCGGTCGGCATAGACGGTCTGGTAACGCTCGGCATCTTCTGCCGTAGTCCCTGTGCTCCGTTCAATATACGGAGGCAGGGGGACCTGACCGCATTCGGCCAGGATTTTGTTTAAATCCGCCCCCTTTTCATATCGCAGTTCGATGAGGGCCTTGCCCTCGTCGAAGAGCTCCAGGACCCGGCATGAGAGGTCGTTGCCGATGTCGATGACGGTGCCCGGTCGCGGCCTCTTGGATGCCTTCAGCAGTGCGGAGGCGACGGCCGTCCCCGGGGAAGAGGTGCCGCTTTCCCGGGGGTATTCCAGGAGGAAGACCTCGGTCTTGCCTCCGGTCATCTTACATCCCGGCAACCGGGCCGGAAACACCCGGGTGTCATTGACCGCCAGCATGTCTTTTTCCGAAAGAAAACCGGCAAGTTCTGCAAAACGCCGATGCTCAAGATGCCCCGAATGCCGATGTAGGACAAGGAGCCGTGAATCATCCCTGCGACCGGCAGGATGCTGGGCGATGTTTTCCCGGGGGAGGTGATAGTCATACGACTCGAGGATGAAATCCTGTTGCATGCTGATTCGGTTTTACGGTAAGTAGAGAAAAGAAGACGCATTCCTCCGGGAACGATCGTCTGTCTGTGTTTGCGGGCCTGCAGGACCTTTCTGCGGGCACTCGTATTTTTCCATTGGAGCCGCTCTTTCTACCATGATTCTCGCCCTTGCCGCAACCGAAATTGAGATCAGCCCGCTCCGGCGATCGCTGGAAGGGGGAGATGCCCGGGCCGTCACCTTCATCACCGGCGTAGGTCCGGTGGAGGCGGCCGTGCGTCTGACCAGGTTTTTGTCCCGAGAAAGGGGTGCAGTTACCGCCGCGGTCAACTTCGGTGTTGCCGGCGGGTATATCCCGGCCACGGGCGAGAGGGGCCCCGGGATTCTCGATCTCTATCTTGCCGAGACCGAGGTCTTCGGCGATATGGGTATCTGTTATCCGGATCGAATCGAGCCGCTGCCGGAGGATCTGACGGGAAAGCCCTGTTTTTCGATGGATCGCGGGTTTCTGGACAGGGCCGTGGCTATCTGTACCGGCCTGGGCATCGAGGTAAAGATCGGGAGATTCGTGACCGTGGCCGGGATCTCGGCCACCACGAAACGCGGAGCGATGCTTGGCGGCCGGCTGCGGGGACAGTGTGAGAATATGGAAGGGGCCGCTGTTGCCAGGGTCTGTGAAGATTTTGCCTTGCCGCTCCTTGAACTGCGCTGCATCTCAAATCTTGTCCAGGACCGGGACCTTGCGCGCTGGCGACTGCAGGAGGCCTGCGATAAGGCGGCATGGGCTGCTGCCGCAATCATAACCAACCTGACTGAACGAACATGAAACCGCTGACCCTTGGCTTTTCTCCTTGTCCGAACGACACCTTCATCTTTTATGCCCTGGTCCATGGCCGAAGCGATACGGCCGGTCTCCGGTTCGCGGAGCCCCGGCTGGAGGATGTGGAGACACTCAATGATTGGGCCTTGGAACACCGCCTTGATATCACCAAACTGTCGTTTCATGCCCTGGGGCATGTGCTGGACGACTATTGTATCCTGCGCTCAGGCAGCGCCCTGGGTCGCGGTTGCGGCCCGCTGCTGGTGACCACGCCCGATAAGATGAACCTTCCGGGCCGGGCACGGATTGCAATTCCCGGTCGCTACACCACGGCGGCCCTGCTTCTGAGGATGTATGCACCTGAATATACGAATCTCATGGAGATGCGCTTCGACACGATCATCGACGCCGTCTGCAACGATCGGGCCGATGCCGGGGTGATCATCCACGAAAGCCGCTTCACCTTTGAGCAACAGGGGCTGGTCTGCGTTCAGGATCTGGGGCAGTGGTGGGAGGATATTTCGGGCTGCCCGATACCGCTTGGCTGTATCGCGGCCAGGAGAAAGCTGGGACCGGGCCTGATCGGACGTATCGATACGGCAATACAAAACAGCCTGGCCTTCGCGACGGCCGATCCCGATCGCTGTCTTCCCTATATCCGCAGTCATTCCCAGGAGCTGGGAGAAGATGTGGTCAAGAGCCATATCGGCCTCTATGTCAACGATTTCTCTCGTGATCTCGGCGAGGTCGGTCTGGCGGCGGTCGAGGAGTTCCTGCGGCGGGGCCGGGCGGCAAGGGTCCTTCCGGGCTCCCGGCGGCCACTCACCATGGGGTAGCCATGATCGCAGATGATGGACTACCACCGGTCTTTCAACCTTTATCCGTCCCGGTATTCGAGCTCAGCGGCCCGAGCGAACCCGTGCGCCAGGCGGTATTGACCCGTATTGCCCGGGACCTTGGTGACAAAGGGCTTGGCTCGGTGATCGTCGGACGGGACCCCGGTGACCACGGGAGATATGAATTGGCCATCGGCAGAGAGGCACCCGGATTCGCCTGCGACCTCATCCTGGTCAACGACCGGGACACGGCCCCTGGTGGCATTGAACTACGACAGGGCGGGGGACATCCCCTCTGCCCGGAAGACGGCCCCGGGGTCTGGACCTTCGGCCGGGACCTGAGGCCGGGGCCGGTCCTGGCCCGTCTTCTTGAACGGCTCGGGGCCATCTGGATTCAGACCCCGGTCTGGGCCTGTGTGCTGATCGGGGGTCGAAGTTCCAGGATGGGACGGCCCAAGCATCTGATCAAGGACCGGGAGGGCGTCACCTGGCTGGCGCGGACGGTTGCGCTCCTGGGCCCCCTGGTCGACGGCATTGTCCTGTCTGGCGGCGGTGAGGTCCCGACGGGACTGGAATCGATCAGTCGACTCCCCGACATTCCAGGCCCGGCGGGACCGGTTGCCGGTATCCTGGCCGCAATGCGCTGGCAGCCGGCCGTTTCCTGGCTTGTTGTTGCCTGCGATATGCCCGATATTTCCGAAAAGGCGTTGTCCTGGCTGCTTGCCAGGCGGCGGCCCGGAATATGGGGGACCCTTCCCCGGGCCCGGGAAAACGGTCCTGTCGAGCCTCTGCTGGCCCATTACGATCTCCGCTGCCGCATCCTGATCGAGGACCTGGTCCGACACGGCGGGCTGCGGATCGGTGCCGTTGCCGAAAGTCCGAAGATCGAAACGCCGCCGGTGCCGGACCATCTGCTCGCCTCCTGGCGCAACGTCAACACCCCCGAAGACCTGAAGTCTTGAGAAGAGGTTCTCTGCCGCAAACAGATACACCGGCCGTCCTATGACGGGCTCGCCGCCGTTGGCCCTGATGCGAATCCATTCATGGTCTGCTTCCGGCTGAAGGCACCGCCGTGGAAGAGGCCGGCGAAGAGAAAAATTTTATTTTTTCGGTGAACGGATATACAATATATCCAGAGTTATACAGTTATGTTCGATCCCGGGAGAGACCCTGTGTTTGAAGAGAGCGAAAAGACCATCCCCGATTTTGATCCGCACTTTAAGATATTCCATGAGCTGATGGCCTTCAAGGTCATGAATATCCTTCTTGTTTCCAGTCCGTATGATGCCTTCATCATGGAGGAGGACGGCTCCATCGCCACCCGGGTCATCAAGGAGTATCAGGGCCTGAACCTGAGCGGTGCCCCGTGGGTCACCCGGGTTTCATCAGGCCCGGAGGCCCTGGAGCGGATAAAAAACGATCGCTTCGATCTGGTCATCACCATGCCCTTCATGAGCGGTGCCAACGCCTTCGACCTCGGCCTTGCCATCAAGAAGATCAAACCAAGTCTGCCGGTCATCCTGATCGTCCATACGATCCGGGCCATCACCCCTCTTGCGACCACATGCGATGCCTCCGGAATCGATAATATTTTCCTCTGGTGCTGCGGCTCGGACCTGTTGGTGGCCCTGGTCAAGAATGTCGAGGATCATGTCAATGTTGCGGCGGATACCAAACGGGCCATGGTCAGGGTCATTATCTATATCGAAGACTCGCCGGTCGACAGGTCGTTTTTTCTGCCGCTGATCTACAAGGAGGTCGTTCGACAGACACAATCCGTTCTGGATGAGAGTCTCAACGAGAAACACCGGCTGCTGAGGATGCGGGCCAGGCCGAAGGTCCTGATGGCAACCGATTACGAACAGGCCCTGGCCCTGTATGAGTCCTTTCGGCCCTATGTCTTCGGCATCATCTCCGATGCCAGATTTCCCAGAAAGTGCAAGATGGATCGCGAGGCCGGGACCCGATTTTTAAGCCATGTCCGGGAGCAGATTCACGACCTTCCCCTCCTGCTCCTGTCCTCGGAGTCCCAGAACCGGTCCAGGGCCGAGGCAATCCCGGCTGTTTATATCCATAAGAGCTCACCCCTCGTGGTGGACGAACTCCACAGTTTTTTCATGGATCATCTGGGATTCGGCGACTTTGTCTTCCGACTGCCGGATAAGGCGGAGATCTGCCGGGCCAATTCGATCCGGGAATTCGAGGAAATGCTGAAGGTGATCCCGGAGGCTTCACTGCGATATCATGCCAGCCGGAATCACTTTTCCAATTGGATCATGGCCCGGTCGGAGGTGGCGTTGGCCCGCCGGCTGCACAAGGACTATATCTCCAGGATAGAGAAGACGGAAGATATGCGTGCCGACCTGGTCTTCAAGGTGCATGCCCTGCGTAGACTCCGGCAACAGGGGATTGTGGCCAGGTTTGCCGCCGATAGCTATGATCCCGAGATTATGGATTTTGTCAAGATCGGTGATGGCTCAGTCGGTGGCAAGGCCCGGGGATTGGCCTTTATGTGGGCCAGGCTGCAGAATGTCCATGACCGCAATTCCATCCTCACCCGGCTGAATGTCACGATTCCGAAGACCTGTGTGATCACGGCGGACGGATTCGATTCCTTTGTCAAGGGAAACGGTCTCGTCCGGAGCGAAGGCCTTGTCGACAGACAGATCGAGGAGATGTTTCTGCGGGCAGTCCTGCCGAAATGGCTGTCCGAGTACCTGCGTGTCTTTTTGCAGAGCTGCGGCTTTCCCCTCTCGGTCCGGTCGTCTTCCCTGTTGGAGGATGGGCTGTATAAGCCTTTTGCCGGACTCTATTCCACCTATTTTCTGGCCAACAACCATCCGGATTTCGACTGCAGGATGCGACAGCTCGAAGACGCGGTGAAGCTGGTGTATGCGTCCACCTGGTTCGAAGGACCCCGGCTCTTCTCAAAGACATCGGGCGAAGGGCATGATGATTCCATGGCAATCATCATCCAGCAGGTCGTCGGCAAACGCTATGGTGATTTTTTTTATCCCGCCATCTCCGGCGTGGCCCAATCGCATAATTTCTATCCGGTCATGAAGATGCATGCGGAGGAAGGGATCGCCCATATAGCCCTGGGGATCGGCAAGACCGTGGTCGAGGGGGGGAAGGCCCTTCGTTTTTCACCGGCCCACCCGAAACGTCTGATCCAGTTTTCTACGGTCGACGATATCCTGGCAAACTGTCAGCGAAAATTCTATGCCTTGGATGTGGCCACACAGGCGCCGTTCAGGCGGGAAAACTCCAACCTGGTCCAGAGAGGTGTGCAGGAGGCGGAGAAGGAATTTCCGATCCGGACCTTGTCCTCGACCTTTATCGCCGATGAACACAGGATCAGGGATACCTATGTGCCGGGGCTTCGGGTTATGACCTTCGCCCAATTACTGAAATATGATCTGTATCCACTGCCGGAAATAGTCGCCGAGCTTTTAAAGGCGGGACGTGTTGGCATGGGCTGCGAGGTGGAGATTGAATTCGCCGTTCTATTGGACGAGAATCCGGCGGACTCCGTCTTCTATTTCCTCCAGCTGCGGCCGATGGTCACCGGCAGCGAACGCATGGATGTGCACATCAGTGATCAGCAGAGATCCGCCGCCTTTTGCACCTCGACTAAATGTCTTGGCCACGGCAGGTTTTCCACCATGACCGATATCATCTTTATCAAACCGGAGACCTTTCATCCGGCGGCGACCAGGACCATTGCCGCCGAGGTGGGGATCTTGAACCGGAAACTGTCGGCCGCCGGGCGATCCTATCTGCTGATCGGGCCGGGCCGATGGGGCTCCGCCGACCCCTGGCTCGGGATCCCGGTACAGTGGAGTGATATTTCCCAGGTCGGCGCCATCATTGAGGTCAGAGGCGGCCTTATTCGGGCCGATCCGTCCCAGGGCACCCATTTCTTTCAGAATATCACCTCGCTGGGGATTCCCTATCTGACGGTGAATGACCGGAGGATGGATGCCGGAGCGGCCGCCTTACCGGATGGCGAAGGCGATAAGCTGGATTGGCAATGGCTTCTTGGCAACACCTATGAGCATGATGGGAAATATGTCCGGCATATCCGGCTTGCCCATCCGTTTGAGATGATCTGTAACGGTAAAAAATCCGAGAGCGTTCTCTACGTTCCTCAGTCATCGTCTGAACAGGCGTTTTCCAACCAATCTGCAAAGGAGAATCATGCATGGACCAGATCATGAATCACATCATTGACAAGGACCCGGAACAACGCGAATTCCATCAGGCCGTCCAGGAGGTCGTCTCTTCGGTGACCCCGGTGCTCGACCGTAACCTGGAATATCGCCAGCAGGCGATATTGAAACGGATCACCGAACCCGAGCGGGTCATCATGTTCAGGGTGCCGTGGATGGACGATGAAGGGCAGGTGCAGGTGAATCGCGGCTTCAGGGTGGAGATGAACAGCGCCCTGGGCCCCTACAAAGGGGGGCTGCGTTTTCATCCATCGGTCAATCTGGGGATCATCAAATTTCTGGCCTTTGAACAGGTCTTTAAAAACTCGCTGACGACCCTTTCCATGGGGGGCGGCAAGGGGGGCTCGGATTTTGACCCCAAAGGCAAGTCCGATGCCGAGGTCATGCACTTCTGTCAATCCTTCATGGCCGAACTGTTCCGGCATATCGGCTGCAATACCGATGTCCCGGCCGGTGATATCGGTGTCGGGGCCCGGGAGATCGGGTTCCTGTTCGGGATGTATAAAAAGCTGAAAAACGAGTTTACCGGGGTCCTGACGGGCAAGAGCCTGAACTGGGGCGGCAGCTTGATCAGACCCGAGGCCACAGGTTACGGGGCGGTGTATTTTGCCGCCGAGATGCTGGCGACGCGAAATATGACTATTGAAGGCAAGCTCTGCCTGGTCTCCGGGGCGGGAAACGTTGCTCAATATACCATCGAAAAGATACTGGAACTCGGAGGCAAGGTGGTGACCCTGTCCGATTCTTCCGGCTATATCTTGGATGACCAGGGCATTGATGCGGCAAAACTCGCCTACATCAAACAGCTGAAGAACGTGCGGCGCGGAAGGATAAGCGAATATGCCACGGAATACAAGAACGCGGTGTATACGCCGGTGGATCCGACGCTGGGGTATAATCCCCTCTGGGATCATCGGGCCGATTGTGCCATGCCCTGTGCGACCGAAAACGAGATCAACAGCCGGGATGCGGCCAATCTGATAAAAAACGGCGTCGTGTTGGTCTGCGAAGGGGCCAATATGCCATCAACCCCTGAAGCGGTTGATATCTTTATCGACAACAAGCTGCTTTACGCACCGGGCAAGGCCGCCAATGCCGGTGGAGTGGCCGTATCCGGTCTGGAGATGGCCCAGAACTCCATGCGGCTTTCCTGGCCGCGGCAGGAGGTGGACAAACGGCTTAAACAGATAATGAGATCCATTCACAGGACATGCCTGGACGCGGCGGAGGATTACGGGGTTCCCGGCAACTATGTGGCGGGAGCCAATATCGCCGGTTTCGTCAAGGTGGTGAATGCCATGCTCGACCAGGGTCTGGTTTAGCAAGGCTTTTAAGGGCTCCAGACTGAAAACCTATCATTGGTATTAATGACGTGAGATCACTTTACGACCAGCAATGCGCCCGGGAATTCACCTCTCTGCAGGCCAGGCTGAATAAGTATTTCTATGATATAACGGTCAACTGTCCGTATAACCAACCCTACCTGGCCACCTTTTATCAAGGGGTCTCGGGTCCCTTGTCGGGCCGGGCCATGGAATTATTTCTGGCGGCGGGGTACCGGCGTAACGGAAATTATCTCTACACCATGCACTGCGCCAAGTGTCGTGGCTGTATCCCGATCCGGCTCCACCCGAAGACGTTTCGGCCCAATCGCAACCAGAGGCGCGTGTTGAAGAAAAACAGCGATGTGGATGTGGAGGTCGGCCCGCTCCGGACAAGTACTGAAAGCCTCGATCTCTGCGAAGGATTTCTCCAGAGTCGGTATCCCCATAAGAACAATACCGCCAAAGGCTATTATTCGGGATTTTTTCTCAATACGATCACATCGACTGTTGAGTTCCGCTATAGAATCCAGGGCAGGCTGATCGGCAACGGCATTGTCGATATCGGCGAAAACTGGATGAACGCCGTTTATTTCTTCTTTGATGAGAATGAGGCCTATCGGAGTCCCGGGACGTATAACATTCTGACGATGATCGATTATTGCCTGCAAAAGGAGATTGATTACCTCTATCTCGGCTACTATATCACAAATGTCCCGGCAATGAGCTATAAGGAGAGATTCCGTCCCTACTATATCCTGGTGGATTCCAGATGGCAACGGGGATGTACCGACATCTGAATGGTATGTTTTTGCTATGAGTAGCCGATAAAAAGGCAAGGATATCATTCTGCTGCCCGGGATATCTGCTGATGGATCCCCGCTGCGGGCGCCGCTTGCGATTTGACTACGGGAAGAGGCTGTCATATCATTTGTTCTAGCACTACCTGCCTGACGATCACGCTCAATGCGAATTCCAAAGATGGGGGGAAAAATGAAAAAATGGCATCTGGAAGGCATTATCAGTGTTACCAACATCAACAGGAGAAAGCTTGTCGTTCCCGATTCAAACCACATGTATCTCTGGTCGACGGCCTATTCCCATAAGCCATCGAAAGAGTTGTGGTTGGTCACCGTTCTTCGCAACGTCATAACATTCTTTCTGCGGGGCATCTGATCAGTGGAGCCGACGGATCTCCGGCCGGGATGTACACCGGGGAACTGCGCAGGGGCAATGGTTTTTCAAAAGGGACAGTCCGTGTTCCGGTGATCCTGTCGAGAACAAGGAGAAGGTATGAGCCTATTGCATAAAGCGTTGCTTTATCGACAGGATCAGGATGCGCTTGTCTGCGAGCTCTGCGCCCATCGGTGCATCATCAAGGACGGGAGGCGAGGTATTTGCGGCGTCCGGCAGAACCGAGGGGGGACCCTGTACAGCCTCGTTTACGGCAAACTGGTGGCCGAACATGTCGACCCGATTGAAAAAAAGCCGTTGTTTCACTTTCTTCCGGGAAGCCTCTCCTACTCGATTGCCACGGTGGGATGCAACTTTCACTGTCTGCACTGCCAGAATAACTCCATCTCCCAGGCCCTGCATATGTCCGAGGAGGAGATGGCGGGCAGGACGCGCAGTCCCAAAGAGGTCGTGGATGCGGCCCTTTCAAGCGGTTGCGCCTCCATCAGCTATACCTATACCGAACCGACGATCTTCTTCGAATTTGCCCATGATTGCTGTATTTTGGCCAAGAAACGAGGGCTTGGCAACGTCTTTGTGTCCAACGGATATATGTCGGAGAAGGCCGGCAGGATCCTGGCGCCGGTGCTCGACGCGATAAATGTCGATATCAAGGCATTCAGCGAAGATTTTTACAAAAAGGTATGCGGTGCCAGGCTATATCCGGTTCTCGAGACCGTGCGACTGATGAAGGAACTCGGGGTCTGGGTTGAGGTCACGACCCTTCTGATCCCGGGACTCAACGATTCCGAGGACGAGCTGCGGGGGATCGCCACCTTCATCGCCCAGGTTGACCCGACGATTCCCTGGCATGTCACCGCCTTTTATCCCACCTATAAATTGACCGATGTGTCTGCCACTTCCCTTCAGTCTTTACGGAAGGCGAGGGAGATAGGGCTTCACTGCGGTCTTCGGTTCGTCTACGAGGGCAATGTCCCCGGCGAAGGCGGAGAGAATACGGTCTGCCCTTCCTGTAAGACCGAGATCATCCGCCGTTTCGGATTCAATATTCGCTCCAACAGGATCAGTGGCTCCCGTTGTCCCCAGTGCGGTGGAAAAATAGAGGGCATATGGGAACCTGCAGATCCGACATCCCTGCGGTAAACGGGAGATCTCCAGGTGGTTTCCCGGCGGGCCTCCCGATGCGTCTTCCAGCGACGAACTCCGCCTCCCGCGTATACGTACGCTTGATCCGGATGAAGCGAAAGAAGGGCTATTTGCCCGAAATGCCGCAGCCATCGGAGGAGCCCCTCTTGTAGGAGGGAGGTCGGTCATTATAGAGCCTGGCGCTGACCTTGGTCAGAAGGATTGCAAAGAGGGCCGCGGCCGTGCCGAGCAGGACATTGAAATACGGAGGTGCGGCGAGCGCCATCCGGATCAGCATGGTTGAGAGGGCAAAACCGGAATTTCTGAAAACCGTATAGAAGGACGGATGGTAACATTCGGAGATCAATACGACAAGGATATCGGCAAGGATCAGGATTGTATAGAAATCATAGAGGAAATCTATGTGTTCCCGATGTCGTATCCACATCCAGCCATTGCGGGTGCCAAGCAGGATGAAGATCAGCAGCAAAACGAGGGCGATTCCTTTTTTTGCCGCAACGAAACTGAACAGGTCGGCCGGCTTCATCTTTTCGTCCGAGGCGCGTCCCTGGATCAAATAATAATATCCGAGCAGGGCAAAGATCAGGAGTGCTCCAAATCCATCTGAAATGATATGCAGGATCGCCTGATGGTTACCCTTGAAGGTGACGGGCTCTGGAAATTGGGCCAGGGATTTGAAGGCGTTACGCATCAGAATCAACGAGAGAAGTTCAAACTGCTTGCCGACGGAACGAGAAAATGAACAGGGAAGGGTAAAGATAAGGCTCACGACCTCGAGGATCAGGACCACGGTGAATGCTGCCTGGACCGCATAAAAATGATTGCTCGGGATCAGCCCCGCGATTACCGGTGAAATCCATCCCATCCTTTTCAGCTCAATAACCAGCAGGCCTATCAGAAAAAAGATCACCAGGGCGATGGAGATCTTCCGATGTATCCTCTCGTGTTCCCAGGCATAATGAAGCGGATCGAACAGGTAGGTGATTTTTTCGTAGAACAGGTACATTGAAATGTATGGCAGCTGGGTTGCAAAATTAGAGGCAGGAACGGGCAGGCCTCTTCATTGGAGGGGATCCTCCGCAGGAAAAGGAATGCTGAAATTCACCTTCCCTGGAACTGAAAGATAAAAAAAACACCCAAAGTCGAAAAATCAGGCTTCAAAAAAGAACCTGTCTGGACAACATCGGATATCGATATTCAATATCTCTTGTGATTCGGCATCTTGGGAAGAAGTGATTTGCTTGTGTATGCCTGAAAATCGTTTTGAGATTTTTTGGCGTTATTCCAATGCCATGCCAAGGAGACAGCAAAAAGGACGAATAACGACACAATCAAAATACTGAGATTTCGCATGGCGTTTTCCTGATGACGGCAATGGCGGTATGACAATCAGCGATACCAACCAATTTCTGGAGACCGGCTAGTAAATAGAAATATAATCTATTCGGTACAAAAACTCAATAACCGAACAATACGGGCGGAGATATCTCTCTAGGGAAGCCGAGGGCGTGCCAAGCCGCTCTTGTTTGTTCACGTATTTTTTCTTCTTCAGCCTGGGCTTTTGCGGCAATGCCTTCCCTATCCCGGACGGAGGAGGCCTTTTTGCCGACCTGGTATTTCTTATACCATTCATCGGCAAAGCTCATGGACATGATCTCATTGGTTCCGGTCCGGATGAGGCCGGCCGTTTTCTGCAACCCGCCGGGATCGCGAGTGATCAATGAAGGTGAGCCTAGTTTTTCTGAATGGCCAGATTCCCGAGGAATTGACGGGTGCAGGCATCCCAGGAAAAGTCTGAAGCAAAGGCGCGGCAGCTCTCGGGGGACACATCCAGAGCCTTGGTCGCCGCCACCATGAGATTGTGGTCGAGGTAGCCGTTGACCCCATTGGTGACAAGGTAAGCGGGACCGGTGACGGGGAAGGCGGCCACCGGTACACCACAGGCCATCGCTTCCAGTAATACCACCCCGAAGGTATCGGTCAGGCTGGGAAAGACGAAGACATCGGCTGCCGCCATATGGCAGGCAAGTTCCTCGCCGGTCTTGGCACCGGTGAAGGTGACCTCCGGATGGTTCTTCTTCAGCTCCGAAAGGGCCGGCCCGTCGCCGACGACGTATTTTGAGCCCGGAAGCTGCAGATTGAGAAAGACCGACAGGTTCTTTTCAACAGCAACTCTGCCGACATAGATAAAATGCGGTCTTGGCCCGGTAAAATACTCCTTCGACCGGGGAAAAAAGAGCCCGGTGTCGACCCCGCGCGACCAGAGCACCAGGTTGTTGAATGCCTTTTGTCTCAACTCCTCGATCAGCGTCGGTGCGACCATGGTCCTTTCCGCTGCACGATGAAAAGACCGGATAAAGGCATAGCTTAACCTGAGCGGCACGGGGAAACGCATTCTAAGATATTCCGGAAACCTGGTATGGAAAGAGGTGGTGAACTGCAAGCCTCGTTTCCTGCAGACGGACCTTGTCGTCCAACCGAGCGGTCCTTCCGTGGCGATATGGATCGCATCGGGAGAAAAGCGAGCGAAGATTTCGGCTATCCATTTTCGTCGTACCAGCGAGAGTCTGATGTCAGGATAGGTGGGGCAGGGAATGGTGGCAAAATCTGCCGGGGTGATCATCAGTACGTCATGGCCCCAGGTCGACAGGGTCGCCGCCGTCCTGCTCAGGGTGGTGACGACACCGTTGATTTGAGGATGCCAGGCATCGGTCACGATACAAATTTTCATAGCTGCCGGTGGGGAACAGGTTCCGGAAGAGGCTGCTCCTTTAGCCATTCGATCATGCCCGATTTTGGTGCCGAGATGCAGATCGGAGACGAAAATCGATCTGAAATGATAAGGTGCCGTGGCATGCTCCGTTCCTTTTACATCTCGGAGCAAGGGTACAGGGCGTATATTACAATTGTGTAATAATACTGTTTGTTTTTTATTGTATCCCCAATAAAAATCGGAGCATCCTGCGGCGGGACAATGAAAATCTTACACTGCACTCACGCTTTCCTATTTCTGTCTGCGTATGGTTCAGGATGACTTCAACCATGGAGAATGGAATGCAACATCGGCAGATGGAAAAGACATTGGAATTGTTTAATGTAATAGTCGGGTATATCATCAATATCCTGATCATCTATATCCTCTTCATCCTCGTGGTGGGACTGCTGAAGGTTCTCTATCCTCTGAACATTCTCTTCGATCAATATTTTTTTACACTTGATCTGTCCCGTGCCGTAACCGATATCCTGACTTTTCTGGTGATGATCGAACTGTTTCGTAGTTTCATTGAATATCTGAAGGTCAAACGCATCCGTTTACATAGCATGATCGATCCGGCAATCATATTTATCATCCGGGAGTTGATTGTAAAGCTGTACTCTCATATCCCCTTGGAGGGCAGTGCCCTGATCGGATTCGCTGTCCTGTTGCTGTCCCTGGGGACCGTCAGGACACTGGCGGTGGTTTTCAGTCCGGAGGAGGAGCCGGTACCACGAGACTGAACAGAATGTTTCCGGGATGAAAGGGTTGGAACCCGATCATGAAACGGAGGAGGTTTCCCGGACCTCCATATCCAGGCGACCGGATATGCTGGTTGCGATCTTATCTGCTGCTCCTCAAATAGGCATAGATATCGGCGGCATCCTGTTTTGAGATCACCGATTCGGGAAACGGCGGCATTTCAGGGGAATCCGGCGATCTGATCTTGTGCAGAAACCTTCCATAACCCAAACTGAGTCCGGCTATATGAGGTGCCTTTCCGTCATTTCCATGGGGACCGTGGCAGGAAGAACAGTTATACATCGTGAACCATCTTTTGCCATTGGCCCGATTGCCTGCAGGTGACATGCATGCCGCCAGGATGGGTACAACGAGAAGAGGTACAAGGAAAATGAATCGTGATTTTGACAAGGACGTCATGGGATTCCTCTCAGTAGGGGGCGTATTGCTTCGAAGGTCTGCTTGTAAAAATCCATGCTCCTGCGGATATTCCTGAATGTGACCATGGATGTGAGACTCTGATTGACATTCATCGGATCATTCAATAAGATGACTCGAGATGGCGTCAACGACTGCAGGTGTAATATGGAAATTCAACGAGTTGCGATGCTGAACCATCGGCTGAGGGGTCCTTGCGATACCGACCAACAGGTCAGCCGGGAAAAAGCGAAACGGCAACCAACCCGATGGAAGGCACCCGTCCTGCACAACCATACACCGGTACCAATATGGGGCATAAGAGAATATATGTTCGCGTACCCTTGAGCGGGGAGGCAATTCTATCAAACAAGAGCAGCCTGACGATCAAAGCCAGGACAATCGATATCAGTCAGGGAGGGGTTGCAATAACCGCCTTTTCCGTGGAGGTTCCCAGCTCTGAATACCAGATCGAGATTCTCACCGAATCGGGGGAGAGAATTGCGATCTTTGCCAAGCTTGTCCGGGTTGATGGTTCCACAGCCGGTTTTCAGACTCTGCAGATCGACAAAAATAGTCAGGGAATTATCGAGACATTGGTCTCTGAATACCAGAAAACCACCGATTTCATCAAACAGCTGGATGAATTCAACCTCCTCGAGGCTGTGGATGAAGACGGAAACGAGATTAAAATCACCTTTGAAAGGGGTTCCGGTGGTGACGAGTGATGTCATGGACTGCGGCAGATTGCCGGCAAGAATCCCGGTTCTTCTCTGTGGCAGAAAACGTCATTGTCTCCTGTACCGGATCTCGTTTCCGGCAATCATACATTTCTCTGACGCGGCCTGATCCGGACCGATCCGGATGATGCTCCGAGGCGGGCATTTTCTTTTTCACGGCGGATAGCGCAGGCCTTCACAAACGCTTGTTTTTTACCATGCTTGTTGATCGACACCGTGGTCTTTCCCTGTTTGCCCAGGTCGTTTACCCAACTGACCTCATACCGATTCAGTTTGGTATTCAGGCGGACACCCACGACCCCGGTACCGGAATTGCTGACCATCACCACATGCTTATCGGTACGGATTTTCCCCAGCTTCTTCTCTGTCTTGTTTCTCCATGATATTGCCGACAGGAGACTGGAATATCTCCCCCCGCATTTTTTATCAGAGAAGAATTTCGAATGCATCTTACCCAAGAACCTTACCCTGACATACCACCCGTGGTTGCTTCTGCTTTCCTGGTCAATCCGTGCGATGTCTTTGTGTTTTTCCAGCAGGAGTTTCCCTTTTTTTTCGTTCGTGGTCGTCAATACTTCATTCTGGCTGGTCTTCATATTCTTCATTTCCCCAAAAGGAGTTTAACGCGGTTCTTTATCTTGCTGACATTGTGAATGTCTTTCCTGTCGGTGCCAACAGACCCGACATATGTTACTTATTTGGTTAGTGCTGATATGTCAATATTTTTTCATAGAAAAATGGGAGGAACCTTCAGGTTATACGTAACCATGGGCGGATATCGGATGCCGGAAGAGGGCAGGAGGCCATTCTGTAAAATCCAATTTGATTCCTGACTTTTTGCCGATCTCTCTTTCGGATACCATCAGGATGGATCGCCGGCATCAGGGCACCGACTCGAGCCAAGAGCTGCCTTGGTACATGTGCCTGTTCGAGTGGCCGCAGGTGAGGCACCCCGGTTTGTGCATACAGAAAAGTGAGCCGCATTGCGAGCAGGTCCATCTGGTTGTTTCCTCGGCAAGAAATTTTTGCACCGTACCAGCTGTTATGCGCGCCAGGTCGGCAAGAACGCTGACACCGTATCGGGTTTGGTATCGACTGGAACAGAGAAGATGCCGGGCTCGGCCGAGCGGAAGGTGATATTTTCCAGGAGCAGGCCCGACAGGTCATTTTCACCGCCTGTTGTCATAGCATCTTTGCATTGTCCTTCCTCCAATGTTCAAACACGCCGGCCGGAGGGCTTGCCAGGGGGTCCGTTGATCATCTTGCGGCATCCTGCCGGGATTTATTGCCTGGGATAGGTGAGGTGCGGAGGCTGTTGTGCCATTTTTCAGATGCCTTTTTTTCCACCTCGGGGGCTTCTTCCATGGGTGCCGTATGGTGCGGTTTTCGTCTGGCGTCCGTTACCAGGCTTTCGTTGCACCCCCAGTGCTTGGCCCTGCAAAATGCCCCGATTCCGTATGTGTCCTCACCGGGGTTGGAGCGCAGAAAACAGACCCAAAGGAAATTATCCAGAACGCTTGCGCAAAAATCGCTGTCGTCCACCAGCACAATCCAGGCGAGTCCTTCCCGGGTAAACAGCGCCGGGTTCAGCACGTCCATCTCGGTGCAGAATGTTTCCACCTCCGATGACCGATCCTCCTTGGAGCCGCCTTGCAGGCCGCCTTCACCGAGGGTGTAGGGAGGAGCCTCGACGACAAGAATGCCGGGAAGGATTATTTTCGGATTGCGGTAGCCATCCGGAAGGACGAATTTTCTCGGCATATCCCTGCAAAGGGCCCGGCGGCTTTCACCGGCGACGGCGATGACGAGCTTGGATCCCTTATGCAGCCCATGGCCGGTATAATCCAGCGTGTCCATGGTGGTATTGGTTTGAAAATGAAGATTTTGCCGCCAGTCCACCCGCTGCAGGACGTGCTGCAGAAAGGCGCTGACGTCCGAGGCAATCAGGTCCTGGTTGTCTTCTCCGGCGCAGATTATCAGGTACTTTGTTAAAGAGACCTGATTAAAACCGAGAAGCGCGTTGGCCTGGGTCAATATTTCTCTCGGTTCTCTTCTGTCGTACGGAACGTAGCGTTCGGAGCCGATGGCCAGCAGAAGGCTGTGTACTCCGGCCGCATCCACGGCATGAATCTGGCGAACTCCTTTGACTTGGGTGGGCAGGATATTTCCAGTCAAACGATGGACGAATCTACCGAACATACTGTCTTCCTGGGGCGGTCTCCCCACCACGGTAAAGGGCCAGACGGCGTCCTTGCGGTGGAAGACCTTTTCAACCTTCATGAACGGGAAAGGGTGCCTCAGAGAATGATATCCCAGGTGATCGCCGAACGGGCCTTCCGGTTTCGTATCGGGCCCCACTGTTCCCAGAATACAGAAATCGGCATCCGCCGAGATAACCCAACCGTCGATCATCGTATAGCGAAAGCGTCTGCTGGCGAGCATTCCGGCAAATGTCAGCTCGCTCATCCCTTCCGGCAGGGGCATCATGGCCGCAATGGTATGGGCCGGAGGGCCGCCGACAAATATACTGACCTTCAGATCCTTGCCGGCTTCTATCGCCTGGGTATGATGGATGCCGATCCCTCTGTGAATCTGGTAGTGGAGGCCCACTTCACGATCCGGAACATAATCGTTGCCCGACATCTGCACCCTGTACATGCCCAGATTGGAGTGCAGGATGTTCGGCTTATCCGTGGGTGGCAGGGAAAGTACCTGGGGCAGGGTGATAAAACTTCCTCCATCCAGAGGCCACGAATGGATCTGGGGGAGATCGCGGATGCTGCATTCGCATGCCAATACCGGGATGTTCTCTTTGCAGCCGGAATTCGGACCTGCCGTCACTTCACCCAGGCGAGTCGCCCGGGAAAGGCCTGAGGGGAGGGGGCGGGGAAGAGAGTGGAGGCCGGTTCTGACAAGGGTAGGCCATTTTCTCGGCTGATGCAGAAGAGGCAGTGGGCTGCTTGCGGCCTCCAGCACGAGTTGCAGCGGCCGCATCGATTTTCTAAACAGATACTCAATGCGCCCCATCGTTCCGAAGATGTTGGAAATACCTGGGAAATTCGATCCCTTGATCTTCTCGAAAAGGATGGCCGGACCGTTCTCCCGGTGCACTTGACGATGGATGGCGGCCATCTCCAGATAGGGATCGACCTGTTCCCGAATTCTCAGCAGTTGACCGGATCGTTCCAGGTCATCGAGACATGCCCGCATGGATATTTGCACGATTCAAACCTTCTTTCCGGGTTGAAGGATACGATGGAGACACCCGCTCCCTTCCCTGCCATAACCTTTGAAGGCTGAAATTTCACCTTCAACTCTAAGTTCATATAGAAATTCAAATGCATAGGACTTCATTGTGATTGTATTTCCGCCGCCTCCCCGTCGGTGTCCGAATCCTGTTGGCTTTCCCCTCTCCGGCGGTTATTTGACCAGATCAAAGTGCAGGGTCTTGGGGAATTCGAAGACGGTGCCGTTTTCCTGGGGCAGGAATTCCTTCAGTACCTTTTCGCTTGGCTGGAAACCTTCCTTGACGGCAACGAAACTGAAGGTCCGGGGATTTCCGATCCTCTCCCTCACCGTATAGGTGAAGGGCGTCTCCCCGATCACTTCGCTATTTAATGCCACCACAGCCCCGCTTGGTTCGGATGTTATGTCGATTTTGTATTTCTTCCTCTCTTCCAGGACGAAGTGCAGCCTCGACGGAATAATATCCTGTACCGTCTGCTGATAATACATCTCCTTGAAGGCCTTATGCGCCGGCTTATAATTTTCCTTCACCACCCGGATGCTGTAGTAGTTGTAGTCGCCCGGATGCTGGTCGACGGCAAGGTCGAGCGGCGTTTCGCCAACCACCTTGTCGTTATAAAAGACCATTGCTCCCGAGGGATCCGAGCTGATATGCACCACCTGTTGCGCGCCGCATCCACCGAGAAGCACCGCGACAACAAGAGAGACAGCAAGATAAATCCATCCTGTTTTTTTCATGGAAACCCTCCGAAGTTCACCTCATCCCGCCAGTGTTTTCGGCCGGCTGTGGAATCAGGGGAAGCAGTGTTGTCCTGCATGATTAAAACCTACCACATTCACCGGCAGATAAGAACTATAAATAATCTCTTGGTACATAGGGCCTGTCGGATTTCTGACTGACATCTTGAGCTGCCTTCCTGCTGGCGAGTTTTCCAGCCTTGGGAGAAAGGCATGGAGAGAACCTGGTAGTATCTCAATATATTTATGTACATAATGATTCCCCAACCCCATCCCCGGGGGGCCGGAGGCACAATCCTGATGTCGCCTGCCGCACCCCAAAGATCCTTGACCTTGGCTTGAGGGTGGTACTTTTTATAAAAAAACTCCACCTCCTTTTTCCCGATGTTGATATAATACCTTGGACCCGGCAGGTTAAATTTTTAAGGGGATTCGAAAAAACAGTGACATAGCATCGACGGGAGTCAGAGCAATGGCAGAAATTCACTTTGAACGCTGGCGGCAGATTGCATGTTTTCATAATCCGTTGAAAGCCGGTGCACTGGACGAACAGGACATCGAGGTGCGTCTTGATCCGCTGCTGGATCATCAAAGCGTTTTTCCGGCGGTGCTGAAAGGCAAGGCTGCCGCCCTGTTTCCTCCGACCGACAGAGACTATTTGGAGCAATGTGCGGCAAAATCCCAAAGCCAGTGCTTTCTCTGTGACGGAAAATGGCGGCAAAGGACACCCCGCTATGCGGAAAAGATCCTTCCCGAAGGGTATTTGGCAAAAAATGACGTTGCATTGTTCCCGAATTTGTTTCCCGTGGCGGCATATCATGCCGTGGTGATGGTCGGCAACAAGCATTGCCGGTACCTAGACGATTTCCCCTCAAGCCTGATCAAGGATTCCTTTTCGCTGTCATTGGAGTTTATTCGAAGGTGCTATCAGAGCGATCCGGGTGCGATACATTTCACCATTAATGCCAACTATCTGTTTCCGGCCGGGGCAAGCGTCATGCATCCTCACCTGCAGATCCTCGGTTCCCCCTTTCCGGGAACACATGAGCGGGCGCTGCTGGAAAGGAGCCGCGACTATTTTGAACGGCACGGCACTTCGTACTGGCTGGATCTGACGGCAGCGGAGAGGCGCCTGCAGGAACGCTGGATCGGGGAGATCGGCGGCAGTCAATGGATTGCCGCCTACTCTCCTTTGGGGGCCAACGAAGTCAATGCGATACTCCCCAGTGCTCACCATTTCCTTGATTGGGGAGAAGACGAGATGGACGGCATGGCGGAGGGTCTGGCAAGAACGCTTTCCGCCTATGCCGGACTCAATCTCTCGACCTTCAATTTCTCTTGTTTCAGTGCCCCGTTGAACAGTAAAAGCAAAGGATTTTGCTGCATATTACGCCTGATCAATCGACAAAACGTAGTCCCCAATTACCGTGCCGATGACTATTATTTCCAAAAGATTTTGGGAAGTGAGCTGATTGTTTCTCCGCCTGAGGAACTGGCATCATTCATCAGACAGTACTTCTAGACCGGACTGCTGCCGCAGGCAGGATCTTCGGGGAGAAACGGGTCCGGCCATACCATATGAGGCTCCAGTCAATTCAGGTGTTGCCAGCGTGCGGCCTCGCGAGAAATAGTCGTCGTTTATAGGCAGAAGTAGAACTCTTGAGCCGATGACGGCCTCTTGAAGGATTGTCCGGGAATATTTGCCGGGAATAGGAATAAATATATTGTTAAAATAATAGCTTGTATTAATGTGTCTATACATGTTCAGGTAGAGGATTCGCTTTCCGGGAATACAGTTTGGGTCGGCTCGGACTTCCCGATTTCGAAATATGTCTCCACTGAATCGATGCTGACGGAGACCCGTTGACCCCGGGAGTGATTGATGCCTGGCTTGACCGATGGGCCTTTTCCGATGTCTGGAATACCCCTATGTCGAACCGGGTGCACTCCCATTGAAGGAGAAGGACTTGAAAAAATTTTCCATCATACTTTTGGTGCTGGTGGTGTGTTCCGGAACAGCTTATATCTCTTGGCGGACCTATCTGCGCTCCAATTCGGTGACGGTTGTTTTTGCAAATGCCCAAGGAATACAACCTGGAGCGGGCGTCTGGATGGCCGGGATAAAGATCGGAAGAGTCCTCGACCTGAAAATTTCCCGCGACGGCGTTGCCATAGTTCTATTTCTCCCGGACGAGGTCAGACATCAACTTACGGACCATGCACTTTTTGTCATCGATCCCAGCGGAGATGGCGGACAACCTCCAATAATCCGTGTTAAAGACCTCTCGAGAACGGGTCATCCTTTGAAGAGAAATATGCGATTGAAGGGGGTTGATTCTCTCCTGGTATGGCAGCTTTCAGATCTACAGGAAAAGGTTCAGAGAATAATGAATGACCCGCATGTAAGGGAAGATCTGCTGCATTTGCAAGGGGGTGGGAAAAATTAACCGGGTAGACTTGATCCGCGATCCCGATTGCCGTTTCAACAGACTCAACCTAAAAAAGAGAGCGGGTGTTGCTTCCGGTGAAGGGGAGTGGGCCCTGAGGGGGGCGCGGCGTTCATGACCGTATGCCTATCTCGAGTCGTGCCAAAGAAAGCTTCTTTGCCTTGGCCAAACGCTCACCTCGATATACGGCACGACTTACTGCCGGTTGAGTCATCCCAACTTTGGCTGCAACATGCGTCACGCTGAATCCCAGTTCCCTGACGGCCCAGAAACTCAACAGATCTCTGGCCTCGACTCGCAACGGTTGCTTGCCGCCGGTCACAATCTCATCGGTATCCAGATGGTAGATATCTGCAACCAACCCAAGAAGCCGGTCAAAATCAAGCCCCATAAAACGATATCGCTGCTTTCTCTCCAGGGCCTCTTCTGCTTCCTTGAGGACACTCCGGACGAAATCGCTTTCCCCCAGGATTCTTTCGTCGCCCTGAACTCTTGCATTCACACTCCGCTTGGCGATAATTTCTTGCCAACCGCCCATGCTCCGGATTAAACCGCCACCTGTTAGATCATCTCTTGGGCCGGCAGCGATACCACCTTCTACAAATTCCGCATATTTTTTTCTTGCAGATGACAGGTCGTTGCCAAAATGGAGTAAGACAGGCCCTGTAGCCTGCCATTCACTGACAATCTCTCCCATCAAGCGGCTGTGTCCGCAGTAACGGTACCTGAGAAGCTTTGAAAAATCGGCAATCAGCTTTGCTCGCAGCGGGTTGAGATGAATATAACGGACCAGTTCGAGCAGATACGGCTCTTCCTGGCATAGAACAGATTTATATCGATTCTGAAAAAGATTGCCATGCCGGTAGTGGCGATGATTGAAGGTAACCACATACCCTGTCAGCAACCGTCTCATGACGTTTGCAATCGGTATGTCCCCGGTTTTAAGCAAGAGATGGAAATGGTTGGGGAGCAATGCCCAGGCATAACATTGAGTGGAGCTTTCTTCCAGGAGTCGCCCCAACCGCAGCAAAAAATCATCACGGTCCTTGTTGTCCCTGAATATCCTTTTCCTCTCTGCGCCCCGGCAAATGATATGGTGCAAGGCCCCCGGTGCATCTATACGTGCTTTACGTGGCATAAGGATTTCTAACACATCTGCAGGAAGAAGAAAAGTATAAATTCATGAACGTCCCCTTGGTTACGAATCAACCAACTCAACGGCTTCTTGAGGTACTTGAAATTTGCCTTGGGAGTCAGGTGTAAATTCCAAAACCTTAACGACGGCCGACACATTCAGCGGTCCATAGATATGTGGGAACAAAGAATCGACTCGGTGATCGGTATTGCACGCCGGATCTTCATATCTTATCTCGGCTGTGACCTTATCCGTGTCAATACAGAGCAGCAGCAAATTCTGTTGATTCGGAAAAAACAGATTTGCTGTCCCTGCGGTTTGCTCAATTGTGGAACAATGGATAAAGCCATCTGAGACTAAGGAAGAAGGTTTATAGGAGGTGGATGACGCCATTGATTCCCAATCAACACGATTGGTGATATGCAAAATAATGTTCATGAGTTTCCCTTTCTTGCTGTTGTAAAATTATCTGTCATTACAGGTCTCTTATTGTAAAAATAGGGGCTGGTCCCATATGTTTTTCAGGTCGGCTTGCCAATAAGGTGTCAGTGAGTCGTGCTCCGCTGAATGAACCCAATTGGGGGAATGAACATGGGCCTTTGTTTATCGGCCTCGCAAAAAGCCACACCGCCGACGGCTCAACGCTGCAGCTTGTTGAATTATCGTATTACCCCTGCAGTGTTTGAGGGTTTTAACGAGGCTGTCTTATTGCAAAGCCGTCAGTATTTTGGAATGATTCTTTCAACACAAATACCATCAACAGGAAATCGCTTATCAACGATGAGCCTGGCTCCGGATCTTTCAACCAAGCTGTTATCGAGCTCCATGGTAGCCTCACAGGCATCAAGGTGTTCCAACCGGCAATGTCCTGCAGGACACTTCCTTATATTATAAAGTCTTGACTGCGGGGAGGTTGCCTCCATGTCATATTGAGCCCCGATGAGTTTCAGAAAAAGTTCCCAGTTCCAAACAGCGTTTTCATACGATGCTTCTTTGCGGAAGCCGAGGAAGGAGATATGGGGGAGAAGCCGTCCCAATGCTTTGTTTGTCGGCTTGACCGTTCCTCGAAGAAAAGGGATTTTAACTGCAACACGAAAATACGATCCAAAAAAAGGAATTGTCTTTGCTATGATACCTGAAGGTTTTTCTTCAATTTTCATACTGAGGTTCTTTTTGATTAAGTTGTTAGGATTTTCGTCTTATACAACTCCAATTCTAATTCAGGCTATACCATATGAAATCAACAGGTACAAGAAACAAATAAGGAATCGGTCTTTTTTGAATTGGTATCTTGAGACCTTGAGAAAAAAACGCAGGATTAAAGAATCAGTTATTCCATGGTATAGTATTGGGGCGGAAAAGTAGAGTAAAGCCTTGCAGGGAAAACCCTCGGAAATCATTCACCGAATGGCATCAACCGATATCTGGTGGGATTGGGGTGTCCGGATACTCTCCAGTCCTGGCAATTGCATAAAGGAGAGAGGAGGAGTATAGGACGTACCCTCATACCCGCCCATTTCACATCAGCCTATGGGACACCAATTCCGATCTGACTGTTTTTCCCAGTTTCTCAAGAGTAAAGGGCTTTTCGAGCAAATTTCCTGTACCCAGTTTCTGCGCCTCTTTGACCCTTTCGGTTTCGCAATATCCAGTCGCAATGATGGCCTTTTGCATGGGATGTAATTTAACGATCTCCCTATACGTATCAAGACCGTCCATCCCCGGATCCATGATCATATCCAACACGACAAGATCTACCGAATTTTTCTGAAGAAATCGTACTGCCGTCTCACCATCAGGGAGCGCTATGGCTCGATACCCAAGGACCGTCAACAGGGCCACAGCCACATCCCTTTGCTCCACCACATCGTCTATGACGAGGATGGATTCTCCGTTTCCCCTATAAGCTTCGAGCGGCAGGTGAATGTCCGCATCGTCTATGCTTTCACGGCTTGCGGGAAGGTAGATTCGGAAAGAGGTGCCGTTCCCTGTCGCGCTGTGAATTTCAAAATGTCCCTCGTGGTCCTTCACGGCCCCCCATACCACCGTCATGCCCAATCCCGTGCCGCTTTTTCCCAGGACTTTTTTACTATAAAAAGGCTCAAACACCTTTTCCAACTCCTCGGGTGATATCCCTGAACCGGTATCGGCTACTTCTAAAACGATATAATCGCCGGCCGGTATTTCATCATCATATCCCAGGAAAGGTTGCCTGATCTTAAGGTTTCGGGTCGTTATAGTGAGTTTTCCGTCGCCGGAGATGGCCTCCACTCCATTGGAGATGAGATTCATAATCGCCTTCATGATATGGACAGGAGATGCGTTCATGTTGTGGAGGGTCTTATCTAAAAATGGCTCCACTGTGACCCCGGGATGGAATGATCTCAATCTTTCAAATTCCGGGCTATTCAGGTATTCGGAAACAAGAAGGTTCATGTTTGTTATTTTTTTGGTGACAATACCTCTGCGCACCAGAGTCAGCAGGTCGCTCACCATTGCCGCTGCTTTCAACCCGGATTTCTTGATTTTTTCCAGAGTACTCCTTAACGGGCTGTCGTGGGGGAGTTGCAGGCTTAATAGATCCGGATAGCTGACCGCACCTGCCAGGACATTATTCAGGTCATGGGCTACTCCTCCTGCAACGTTTGCAACAAGCTCCATCTTTTGCGCTCGCTGAAGTTTGGTCTGGAGTGCCATTTTCTCCTGGGACAGCCTTTCTCTCTCCCGAATTTCAGCCTCCAGTTTTTTGTTTGTCTTCCGGAGCTCACAATTTTTCTGGTCAAGCATTTTGATCAGCGTGAAGAATTGTTTATTCATGGTCCCCAGTGCAATGACGATCAAACCGGCGGACAAAATAATGGAGACTACCCCGGCGGCCCATGCACTCAGGGAATTCAGGTAAATTCCGGGGTCGAAATGCAGGGTAAGATACCTAAGATGAAATGCCATGCCGATGATGCCGGCGCTGATGATGCTTATGATGGCGCAAAAAATTCCGGCCCGCATGCCAAACACGATTGTGCACAGGATGCAACACACAATCAATCCAGTGGAGCCGAAGCCGGTGAGGCCCCAGGCCATCAGACCCGTGACAGCTTTGATAAACACTATGCCAATAAGTATCCATGCCCGGACAGAAAACGACAGATGTCGATCCAGGATAACAGTGGCCACAACTACAACGTATAAACCGATGTGCAAGGCCATGATAGTTTGCCACCCAACATCAAAGACCCTTGAAAGGGAGATGATAAGAGCAAAAAAGCCTATGAACGCTACGGCGCGAAATCCCCATGTCAGTTGTCTGTCACGAATCGCTTGAATCTCATCAAAATTGTCAAACATAGATGCACCTCCGCGTTGTAAGCGGAAAATATGTCAAGCGGTGACGGGGCAGGGCGGCCCCGACGGCCTGTCCCGTGTATTTTAACTGCCGAATAAATAAGTTAATTCCCTTCCCCATGTTGCCCTTTTCTCTCATTGCCCCGGCAAAGGAGATGGTGCAGGGCGCCCGGTTCACCTCGAGGTGCTTTATGTAGCATAAGGATTTCTAGCACATCTTTAGAAGGAAGAAAAGTATAAATTCATGAACGTCCCCTTGCTCACGGCCAATGCGTAATAGAATTTTGATACGTATCGTCATCGGGACAATATCGAGATCCTGTTTTCATGGGTCTTGCAGTAGCGCTTTTTTCATAGAATTCGACGACTGATCTCCTGCCTACACTTCCAATAAAGATGCTGGAGAGATCCTTTTTAAAAAGGAGGTCAAATGATGAAGCTATACTTTTTGAACAATCCGTGGAAATTGCTGTTAAGGACGCGCCATCGGTACCCTCCTTGGCATATACTGCCTCCAGGAATTGAAGGGCGCGATAGCACGGACTTTGGAAAATGTGAAATATTGAGACCTGACCCCTTTGTGCTTCACTTCTCGATTACGAATACCAGAAATGGCCACAGGGGAACCCCGATGTGTTTTAATAGAACAACTTTCCCGCCTGCATTCTCAAGAGCGGGAAGAACATCGACAGAGCGACACCCCATGGATAACCAAGGAAGATGCCATGCAATATCCTCAACTCGGTCGGCCAGATACTTCGCAATCACATTCTTCGGTTCCGTCGAGTGGCCGATAGCAAGTTTGCCCCCGGGTTTCGTCACCCGGTATAGCTCCAGCGCACCTTTTACCGGATCGTACAGGGGACAGAGGCTGTACGTCGAAAGCACGACATCAAAGCTGTTGTCGTCGAATGGCAGATGAACCATATCCCCTGTTTGTAATTTCACCCACTTTTGTAAATTCTCCTGAACGACTTTCTCCCGTGCGACAGAGAGCATATCTTCGCTGAGATCAAAAAGAGTCACTTTGCCACTCGGTCCCACCTTCCTGGCAGCCATGATTCCGGTGAGGCCGGTGCCGGAACCACAATCCAGTACCTCATCACCTTCAGTCACCGCATTCTCGACCAGAATCTTTCGGCCTTTTTGGTCGGTGTTGAAGGTGATCAGCGCATGCTGGAAATCATATCGTTTTGCGATATGCCCGTAGATGCCTTTCAATTCCCCTGTGCTTAATGCTTTGCGCATCCACTTTCTCCTTTTGCGGGCAGCCCAATGTGAAATGCGCCGAAGCCGCCCAGCTTGCTGTTATCGGCGGAATGACGGGTTATGCAAATTATTCATCTCCTGTTGGGATAATGCCTGCTGTTTCTATCATTAATATCACCACCTTTTCAGGTGCGCGAGTTTTATGCACAATTCCTTTGGGAACAACATACCCTTGATATTGCTTTAAAGTAACGGTTTCTTTGTCCCCAATATCAAGCAACAATTCACCACTCAAGGTAAAGAAAAATTCATCTTCATTATCATGTTTGTGCCAATGGTATTCCCCTTTGAGAATACCTAATCGCACCACTGATTCGTTGACTTTACATAATGTTTGGTTGTGCCACTGGTCAGTGCACTCTTCTACAAGCTTTGGAACATCAATAAGTTGCAGTGCGTCGCAGAGGATGTCCATGTGGTTGACGTAGGGGTATTTCTTGTCGCTCATTTTTCTTCCTCCATGTCTGTTTTATGCCTGGCGCAAAGAAGGGAAAGACCTGGGGCAGGTCTCCCTATTTGACCTTTTGGCCATGTTTTCAATATTCTCCACTTGCCTCCTCAAATGGTTATCTTTCTGCCTAAACGTGGGCTTTTTCCAATAATTGATAATTGAGACCTGAACCTGTGCACGTGCACACAAAAGGGCATTTTGGGATGGACACGAGTTACTTTTTCCGCGTCACCTCATTCGGCGTGGCGTCCGGCCTGTCGGCCAATTGGGTTACCAGTGCCAGGGCACGCTGGAGTTGATTATCATTTGACGCCTTTAGCTGGCCGGCGGTCATTCCCTCTTCCGCCATGGGGATAAGAGGCGTTACGTTCAGCGGCAGAGCGACGACTACGTTCGGCATTATGCCCTTATGCCAAATGGTATGTTTGTCGGGGGTCAACCATTCTTCGACGGCCAGAAGGAGGCTTGATCCATCGGATAGGGAAAACTCCTTAAGAACCGTGCCTGTACCAAAAGTCGTTTTGCCCACCAACTCGGCGCGGTGCGTGTCCTTGAGCGCTCCGGCGACAATTTCCGAGGCACTGGCCGTGCCTTCGTTAATGAGGCAGACGATCGGAATTTTTGGGGCAACCCCTCCGGGCTCGACTGCGATCGGTTTGATCTTGCCCAGGGAGTTCTTTTCAAGCACTACATTTCCGGTCGTCAAAAATTCGCTGGCCGTGCCGATGGCCTGATCGAGCAGGCCGCCCGGGTTGTTTCGAAGGTCAAGGATAAGCCCGTCCAACTTTTGTTTCTGGATTTCCAGCAGGACTTTCCGGAGGTCCCCGGTAACTTCCTGGCTGAAGCTCGCAATGCGCACATGGGCGATATTCGTGCCCGGCAAACGACGCCAGGTTACGTTGTGTAGCGTGATCTCGGCCCGCACTATGGTTACATCCCGCAGCTTCGATGTTGCCGGCGTATAAATGGTCAGCGTGACCTTTGTGCCGGCCGGACCCGAGATCCGTTCAACGGCTTGAGACAGGGGGAGGGTCGAGATTTCCTTGCCATCGACTTTTAAGATGATGTCACCGGGGCGCAGGTCTGCTTTCTGCGCCGGAGATCCATCCAACGGGGCCACGATTACCACGTGTCCGTCCTTCTTGTGGATCTCCGCTCCAATTCCCTTGAATCGGCCTTTGATGTAGTCGTTTTCCTCCTTTATCATCTTGGGTGTCAGAAAAGTGCTGTGCCCGGTATCTCCCAAGGCATCCACCATGCCCGAGATCGAACCATATGCGAGATGGCGAGGTTTCACCGCCGGCCGGTCGACATAGAATTTGTCGATGGTGTTCCAGGCTTCAGCCATGAGGCGAAAATCCGATGTCGCGTTTGATGGTATATTCTTGAGCGGAACAAAAACCGTCAATACTTGCCGATCCAGAAAAATACCGGCCATGATTCCAACACCCAGGACCAGAATCAAAACCAAAACCAGGATCAACTTGCGGACAAAACTACCTGTACCTGTCTTCATCCATTCGTTCCCCGCACTGTTTTTTTTCGCTTGTCGCTTGGGTTCGCTTCATCTCGTTTGGGGTCGGACCACGCCACCTCATTGATTTTCATATATTAATGTTCCCAAAATAGCCATTTTCAGGCCCTATATCGACCTTTTCGGCCCCAGAATGGTGCGTAGAGGTTTTCGTAGGCTTTAGGAGTTGATAACTGGATCCCGCTTCCGCCACAATTCTGCCCTTGGCCAGAATCCCCAACTTAGCCTTTATACAAGAGGTCACTCAGGTCTTCCGGAGGCATTTGTTTTATTTTCCTTTCAAATTTTCGATGGTATCGCCTATCATTTGACTCAACGCCGCCGTCACCAGTTCATCTGGTGAAAGGCTTGGTTGGAATATTTGTCATATAATATAAACAATATATGTCACATTAAGACGAAGTAATCTGTGATGAATGGGTAACCCCTTTGTTTTAGACCCAATCTATCCTTTGTCGTTGAACCAATCTTCAAGGCTCAAGCCTTCGACTCTGCTGAATTCTTTTGTGTTGTGTGTGACCAATGTAGAATTTGAACTTAAGGCTATCCCCGCAATAAGAGTGTCGTAAGGGCCTATTGGAGTGCCTGTGTTTTCTAGTTCAGCTCTGATCATTGCGGCAACTTCTGCTTCCTTTGAGGCGAAAGGTAAGACGGCGATACGTGAGATTAGTGATTCTAGTTGTTTTCTCTTTTTTTTTGGGTTTTTTGACTTTGCTATTCCAACTTCAAGCTCATAAAGAGCGATTGAAGGTATAGAAATATCTTTTGGGGACTTGGCTAGTAGAGTCTTAGCTATATTGCCCATGCCTTTGAAGAAATAAATAAGTGTATTGGTGTCCAGGAGATACAATTTCAGAGGCCCTCCCTTGAGGTGTCATGGCCGACGCTCGATCTTATCTCTTCGATGGTTGGGAAATCGTCTTTCCAGCTACCTGCTAAATTAACAACATCTTGAGGCCATTCTGTTGCTATTTTTTCTTCTATGACCCCTGCAACCCATTTGCTAACTGATATATGGCTTGATTTTGCAGCTTTTTTCAATTTGTTTTCTGTCTCATTGTCGAGATAGATAGTTACCTGTCCCATAATCGCATCTCCTCAAGGTTTACTTATCGTATAAGTGTAATTATAATTGTCAGGATGATGCATGTCAAGTCGCAGAGTGAAGAGGGGATTTCCTTAGATAATCAATAAAAAAAATAATTAAAAATCAGGTTATTTAATTATCTAAGGATGTCCCCATTTCCACACATGTTGGTTGATTTGAAGTTCATCAACTGCCTTTCGGACTTTACAGCCATTTGTCTTTCCATCGAGAAGAACATACATTGCAATAGTTGCATGATGGCAATGGCCGCAGTATTCACTGTCGACTTTCCCTCGATATTCGGGCGGTACCATCTCTGGCAACAACTCTTTAGGGCTGAGAAATATGTGGAAAATGAAGGTTGACCCTTATTCTTTTGCCTTCAAGCCACCGGATATGCCAGTGGTCACGACTTGATGGATTTCTCCCCGACCACACGATACCAGTACTGGTTCCTTCCCAAAAGAGAGAAACCTATAAATCCCCTCACTCTCAACTTGGCCCCATCTTGCTGTAGTTCTATTAGACAACGGTACGTTTCCCCATTATTTGGATCTAGTATATGGCCACCGGACCAAGTGGTGGCGTTCTCATTTTTCAAATTCCACATGATCGTCATTCCGACGATATGTTTGCCTTTTAAATTGCCGGTGCATTTTGTGCAGAGTGTATCTTTACCATCATTGGGCTCCGCCAGGAGTTTCACAATTTTACCGTAGAGTTTTCCATCTTTTTCGGTGATTTTAAGCCACGATTTTGCTTTACCGGTTTTGTCATCCACGGTTTTCCACGTTCCGACCGGCGACTGCTGTGCATAAAGAAGCGATGAAATAGAAAAAACAGCCACAATTACCACAGATATCAAGGCGACTTTTCTCTTCATATAATTACTCCTCTAGAAAATTTTTCGTTTTGATAGAAAACACCAACAGAGTCAATAGAAGACCTAGGGGGGCCAAGCCAACATTTTGATTTATTACAAAAAACGTCTGGAAATGTCGTAATTTAATAGCCTGTATCGCACTTTTTGCCCTCGAAAATCAAGGTATAGAAAAGGCATCCCGGCTGCAAATCCTTCTATATTGGCCTTTTGGCTGCCGAAAACCTCAATATAGCCCAGGTTTCAAGGAGTATTTTCCCCTTAAATTATATAATTTCAGTCGATTAGCTTGGCCTGACTCCGTCTCTCATCATTCTAACTTTTTTATCTACGTTCATCGAGTAAATGGAAAGTTAAAATGTTAAGAGTGTTCACTTTTATTCACTTTCTAAATCAAAAACTTGGCCAGTCATCCAGGCTGTCGATTTCCTTCCAGGCCCGAACGCATGCATTGGTTGCGTCAAGACCAACAAATATTGCTGCTTCAGCCCAACGTCGGCGGAGGAGACCAACTAACGGCTTGCCTTCGTGGTTGATCCACTTCCTCATTTCGCTGGGCACGTCGGCTTTTCGATCGGAGTTTATGCGCGTCAACATCGTGGACTTGCCAAGATTCCCTCCACCCAGATTATATGTCCACGAGATCAAAGCGGCAGCCTCGCATTCTAGGAGTGGGACTTTGACGCGTAGCTTTACATCGCGGGCTGCTCCCTCCATGTCGCGACGAAGCAATTGCTCAGCATCAGCTTCAGTAATAGGCGGAGTCGATGGGCTGACCGGATTTCCCTGTGCATCAACGATAGTTCCGTAACCAATCGTCCAAGTTCCACCAGGCAATGATCCATTGTCGTCGTACGGCGAGCTGAAAAATCCTTCAATGCGCTTGACAACCGCAGTCGCGGACTGCGGGACAGAACCGTCCCAAGACGGACTTGCTGCATGGGAAGATTTCGCTGTCTTCTTAGTCGTAGTCATCTATCTATCTCCCGTTAAGTTAAATTTGACATGCACCTGAAGTGAGATTAAACCTAGTCGACACTTTTTGCTGCTTCTTAATGCCCAACGGTGAGCTGAGGGTAGGGCGGTTGTGTGTACTTCCCGCTCAAATGATTCGTTAAATGAATTATTTCTATTTTTCTTCATCTTCCCTATACAAGAGGTCATTCAATTTTTCCGGAGGCATTTATTTGTGCTCATATCCTATCTGTTTTCCGCCGATTGCTTCTTATGCAAGTGAGCGAGTCGGAGAACAAATGGTGCAGTCGTGATGAAAAAAACGGAGAAGCCGATTTGCATCATTAAACCATAGCTTTGTATCAATGGCTGTCTTCAATACGTAAATTCAGAGTAACAGTTGATTGCAATGTCTGATACCATCACCAGTCCATAGAGTGCTAAACCCGGTTCCACGTTCAGCAGAAGGACTATGATTGCCAGCGGGTCCAGAAAGGTCAGTGCTGTCCAATAGAGATTGAGAGCAAAGGGCACTCCCCAACGTCCCGAGTAAGGGAGCCACCCGAAGCAGAGGAAAAAGCCCCACAGTTAATTCGTGTCCCCTCCACACCATGGTTAGCTTAGCTCTTTATATATTTCTTTACGATGGCCGACCTTAACACCCCAAACAGTTAGTTCGTTATCTTGGATTGAATAAACTATTCTGTATATACCTTGCTTTATGCGATACAGTTCTTGGCCTGTAAGTTTTTCGCTACCATCAGGTCTTGGGTTTGTTTTAAGTCCAGATATTTTATCAAGGATTTTAGCGAGATAGTTTTTCGGAATTTTGGTTAAATCTTTTTCTACAGATTTTTTAAAGAAAACCTTAAATTCTTCCATCTTTTCTCAATTTTTTTAGCATTTGATCATAGCTGATAAGAGGTTCATTTTTTCGTTCCTCATACGCTAAAATGTCCTCAGCGTCTTCAGATAGTGATTCTCTTACGGCTTGATTTACTAAGTCTGTGATTGAGCGAGAAGTCTCCAAAGATTTGATTTTTAGTGCTTTATGGAGTTCTGGATCGAAATAGATTGTGGCTCTTTTGGTTTGAATATTCATAACGTTTCCTCCTTAGTTAACATTATAACGCTATGATGCTATGACGTCAATTTGACACAAGCTAACAGTGCTGTCCAAAATAGGACAACGTTGAACAATCGGCATCGAATTTCCAAGATGAAGCGGCACTAAAAGTCGATTTTTTCAAACCAGGTTTCCCTTTTTTGCTCTAACCGGCAACTGATGTTGTGACTGATGTTGGGGTCGGACCACGATAACTATTAGACATTACGATATAATTTCGAATTAATGTGCAGGTAACTACTTGATATCACTAGAGCATAAAATCGATTTTGCTAATATTTTGCCAATAAAATGCTGCTCATTGTTATTACGCCATCAATTCAAGAAGAAAGATCCATTTTATCCTGCTGATCTATTGTAATTTCAAATGATTCCCAGAAATACCAGTTTTGATCTCCAAGAGACTCTCGATGGTACGTCATGTTGTCGCTCTCTCTATAGCATGGTATCGGTTCCTTGCTACCTTTTATCCTGACTACAACTGCGAGGATAAGAAGCATTTTCTTGACAAAATAGCTTGACCGCTCATGTAATATCAATAGGTTAGCAAAGAGACTTGCTTCGTTTATTCTTTAATATTCAACACATATCGTGGTCCGACCCCATCTTCGATTTTGACTGGTGCAGTGGAGAACTCACTGACACAATACTGCGCATTCCACGACATCCGGCCACTCAATCCAGTCGAAGCCGGCCACTGATTCCACGCGATCCCGGCCACTCATTCCAGGGGAAGCCTGCCACCGATTCCAGTGATCTCGGCCAGGCAGTCGGAG
>JBJKPM010000056.1:0-21881 GCA_046706325.1 Desulfocapsaceae bacterium
AACATCCAAGGCTCCTCAAAGCAGTCAGCAAACAAATAATATTGTGTAAAAGCTGAGAGTTAAGATGGGAACCTATTTAGCGTGTGTTTGCAGATGTTACCCGGAAAAGGAACCGCGAAAATCGGTGATCATTGTATAATCAATGTATCAACTGAGAACTGAATCAATTTGAAACATGAGAATACCGTTAATATTTTTTTTCGTCGACACTTTTCTAACCTTTTTTTGGTCATGTGCGGAATTAGACTTTTTCAATGTCTGATGGTCAACAAGTAGGAAAAACCCAAGGTGGTGAAGAACATTTTTGGGCGGTGGTCTAAGCATCAATTGTTTTGAATTGCCAAGCCAAATCTTGGCCGAATTGTAATCTACCCTAGTTTGACATTACTACTATCTTCCAAAACCAAGGGGATCAGCCAGGACCCAACCAACTGATAAAGATATTCGGTAACCCCCCTGGAGATCAAAACCTAGGTGAAACACAACACATCGCTGGGCATTCCAAATCCTTCAGGCCTTTTTTACTCTCCACAGAAAGTCCACGTTCTCAATTTCAAGGTAGCACCGAGGTAGCACCGAATAAAAAAGGACTTAAAGCGATACGCCTTAAGTCCTTGATTTTTTTGGTGGGCCGTCCCGGGATCGAACCGGGGACCTGCTGATTAAGAGTCAGATGCTCTACCAATTGAGCTAACGGCCCTGATTTCCGAATGTGGCCTATGTATCACAGACAAACCGATCCGTCAAGCCGTAAGAGCACAGTGCGGCGGTTTGTGGCGGAATATCTTACTGTCCTGCCGGTTGTCCCCTGCCGCCAGGGGCTATCGATAATAGAGATTCGGGCTGCCCATGGTCAGAAGGGATTTATGTAGATTGCGCCGGAAGTCCCGCCGGTCCCAGATGCCTTGGATATGGCCGCGTTTCAGGGCATTTCTTGCCGAGTGGTAATCCGGAGGGGTGTCGATGCCGGTCGTCTCGCGGATGACCCTGGGCCCGGCGAATCCGACCCTGCTGGAGCGGATGGCGAACTGGTAAGGAGAGCAACCGAGAAAGGAGGCGACCGGCCCGGCATAGGAGTTGTTGTCGTAGACGACGATATAGAGTCCGCCGGCGTCGATATACTCCCGCACAGCCATCGTGCATTTCGGCATCTGGGTGACTCCCAGCGTTCCTTCCTGGATCCTGATGCCGCCGGTGGTATGGACATAGGCAAGCAGAGGCCGCTTCTTGCGTTTGGCAAGGGCACAGGCCTGGACAAATTTTTCGCCCTCGGCCGAGCCGACGGTGCCGTTTCTGAAATCCGAATACAGCATCGATGCGACGAGCCTGATTCCGTCTATCTCGGCGGTGAAGGTCAGGTTGCCGGAGTTTTTTCCGGTCTTTTCCTTGGCCAGCCGCAGACGATCGTCGAAGTCGGTGTAATTCAATGGGTTTTTCGATGAGATCCTGGAGTTGAAAAACCTGATCGAACCGGGGTCGAAGATGTTTTTCAGATACCACTGGTACTCCAGTGGAAAGTGATGGCCGCAGGTCTCGCAGACCCCTGAAAACTCGCCGTACAGGTCCGGTACCCAGAGGTCCTTACAGCCGTATTTTTCGCTGTTCGGACAGGTGACGGTCCGGTCGGCGTTGGCCAGCGGACTGGTATAGGTATCGGTCAGCTCCAGCGGGTCGGTGCGTTTGCCGCCGCCCTGGGTGGCGTCGATGGCGGTAATCTGACGGGGCTGTTTCTTTTTGCCTTTTGTATCCAGGAAGTTGGCCACGGCGGCTATCGGCTCGGTCAGCCGTTTCAGTATTACCGAGCCTTCGCCCGAGACGTCCTTGATGACCTTATGCACCTGGCGTTTATGGTTTTTCAGGACATCGTATCGGATATTGTAATACGCCTGCTCGGTCTTTTCCCTGATCAACCTTGGGAGGCGGATAGTCGGGCTCGGCATTACCGCAAAACCCTGCGACGCCATGCGCAGATATTTTTTCGATCGCTGGATGAGCAGGCGCCTGGTCTCCTTTGCATTGAGGTCCCATGGGATTTCAACCTCCAGTTCATGGTCCTCGGCCTTTGTCGTCTTCCGCTTAAATTCCCAGGTCCTGAAGGCACGGAAACTCTTGGTGGACAGGACGACCTTGTCGGTGGCGCTGACCATCTCGGAACGGATACGGGCGAAGAAGGCGAAATCATCCCTGCGGGCACCCAGGGGGGGCTCCTGGATGATCCGGTCGATGGTGCCGAGCTGCAGATTGTCCTCTGCGGTGAGCTTCAGGCGTTCGGCGCAGGCATCGATCAATTCCTTCGGGACCTTGGCCCCTTCATTGACCCTGCCCTCGATGGCGGCGGCTCCCTCCGGCGAGATGACCGAATAGTAGCCGTGTGTGACCATCATCCGGTAGTCCGACAGTCCGATGGCCTCGGCGCCCCCGGAGCCGCCTTCGGAGATCAGCGAGATCATCGGCACCCGCAGTTTGGTCATCGCATAGATGTTGCGGGCGATCTGCTGGGCGGCCCCCGGATATTCCTCCACCGGGTAAGAGCCGGGGGTAAAGATATAGAAGTGGATCGGAATGCCTTCGGTCTCGGCGACCTTCATAAAGCGCAGGGCCTTTTCATTGCCCTCCGGTCTGCAGGAGCCGCCGTTTCTGAACTCTTCTCCGTGGCCTGTTTCCTGGCCGATGACCATCACCGAAGCGGTGTAAGGTTTTTTCCTGATCCGGCGGACGACGGTGGCCTTGGCGCAGAGCATGGCGGGGTCGATATTGGCGTCCGCCTCGCCGCCCAGTTCGGTATAGTCCTCGTAGACATTTTCCAGGATATCTTTGAGGCTGAAACGTTGGGCGTTGCGGACGATCCGGACCCTCTCCATCGGGGTGAGCTGCTCTTCGGCACGTTCTTCGAGGAAGCTGATTGAATCGTCAAGCTTGTTTATCTGGTGGGTGAGCTGTTCTTCGGTATGATCATAGATGGTCAATTTCAACCTGTCGCTGGTCTCCTTGAAGCCGTCCAGATTTCCCCAGTTGGAAAAATCCTTGATCTGCATCAGGTAATTGATCCGTTGTTCTATTTTCAGGAGGTTTTTCAGTTGTTCGTTCATAACGAGATGTTTCGTCTACGGCGGTTGAAGGGATCAGAATGCCAGCAGGCGATCCAGGTTGTTTCGTAAATAGGTCAGGTTGGTGAGAATCGGTTGGCCGCTTGCATCCCGGCCCCGGATCACCGTCTGGTCGATGAAGAGGGCCGCCCGCTCTTTTGCCTCGTCCATGGTGTCTCCCCAGACCAGGGCCAGGGCCAGGTTCGGGTCGTAGTCGCTGGGAATGGTGTACGGTTGATCGCAGGGGACATGGGTATAGACCGCCGACCACGGATGGCTGGGAATGGTGAATTCGGTGATGGTTCCGATCCACGGCGCAAAGCCGCGCCGGGTGTCTTCGGCCACGATACGCAGCTCGATGGAGGTGCCATGGAACTTGACGGCCTTCTGCTTGTAGCCGATCTTTTCTCCCAGGGCCAGGCGTATCTGCTCCCTGATAAGGTTGGGATGTTTGCCGCCCAGGTAGCTGATCCGGGCGGAGACGTCGTTTTCCACCTGGATTCGTGTGTTGACCTCCAACAGGTACGGCTCGCCTGTGCGGGTGACGATCCATTCCCAGGTGCCGACGTTGTCATAATCGACATGATCGGCCAGTTTTAATGAGTATTCGACAATCCGGTCCAGGACCTGCTGTTCGTCAAAGTCGTAGGCAAAGCAGGATTTGTCGAATCCCGGTGCCGCCTCGACTCGTTTCTGACGGCCGGTGGACTGGATGGTGCAGTTTCTCGAGCTGAAGTGGATGCGCTCTCCATGCCGGGAACAGACCAATTGGACCTCCAGATGATTATAGTCGCGCAGGCACTGCTCGATCAAGACGCCTCCGTCGCCGAACTGACGTTTGGCATAGTTCTGCAGCTGCCGATAAACGCGACGGAAGTGTTCGATTTCTTTTACTTCTTCTATGCCCATTCCGCCGCCTCCCGCCGCCGCTTTCACCAGGATGGAGGGATCGGAGATCCCCTTGTCATCCTGGTCGGCAAGCAGGCTCGCAGCAAACTCCTCCGCCTCCATTTCATTGTAGATCGGGGCGGAGGTCCCGGGAATGGTCGGGATGCCCAGGGAATTGGCGATCCGTTTGGTATTGATCTTATCTCCGAGGTCCTTGATGACCTCCCAGTTCGGACCGATAAAGGTCAGGGCGCGGTCCCGGATGGTCACCCGCCGGGCAAAGCGATAGTCCTCCGAAAAAAAGCCGTAACCGGGATGGATGGCCGTGCATTGTGTATGGTCGGCCACTGCCAGGATGTCGTTGGGATCGGTGTAGCTTGTGATCCGCCAGGCATTCTGTTCCGGACCGCTTGCGATATTGCGGCGGACATGTTCCGAGTCCTTGTCGGGTTCCGTATAGACTACGACATACTCGAGACCGAGATCCTTACAGGCCTCCATAATCCGGATCGCAATTTCACCTCGATTTGCAATGAGAACCTTTCCGTTCAACCTGTGCCTCGTTCTCTGATCTTGTCGTCAATTTTAACGATCTCACTGCTCCGGGCCACCTGAAAAAATGTCTCCGGAACGATTCGCAAACCTTTCTACTATAGTCGCAGCATCGACATTAGCAAAGAAAAATAATTTTTCTAATTTGTAATTGTCGGTTTTTATGGTAAAATTTGACAAACCTAAGCCATCAACAGATCCCGAAACGAGAATGAATAAAGAAGACGAAGACTTACCCGGGGCGCCCGAGCCGGCGGTGAAAAAAGGATTCATGCGCCGTGTCATGGACCTGCTTTCACTGGACCGGTCACCGGAAACTACCGAGGCGCTGGAACACGAGATTCAGGAACTCCTTGAAGAAGGGGAAGAACATGGGTTGATCACAAGTCTTGAAGAGAAGATGATCAATTCGATTTTCGATTTCCGTGATATCGTAGCCATGGAGATAATGACCCCGGCCGCCGGGATCATAAGCTTTGACGTAGCCGTCGGCATCGATAATCTGGTGAAGGCGGTGATCGAAGAGGGTTTTACCAGGATACCCATTTACCGGGGAAGCCCGGACAGGATAATCGGCATCCTGCACGCCAAGGACCTGTTGAAACTCTGTACCAACCGTTCGGCCGGCGGACCCTTTCTTTTGGAGGATCACCTGAAGCCGGCGTATTTTGTCCCTGAGAACAAATCGGTTGTCGAACTCCTGAAGGATTTCAAGAGACAAAAGACGCATATGGCCTTGGTCACCGATGAATTTGGTACGGTCCGGGGCTTGATTACGCTCGAGGATGTGATCGAGGAGATCGTCGGCGAGATTGACGACGAATACGATACCGAAGAGCCCGACACCATTCAGGAGATCGACGAGGACACGATACTGGTCCATGCCCGGGTCGATGTCGAGGAGGTGGAGGAGCGGTTTACGGTGACGCTGCCGGAAGGGCCGTATGAATCCATCGGCGGTCTGATGATCCATACCCTGGGGCGGCTTGCCGTGGTCGGAGATACGGTCGAGGTCGGGAACCTTCGTCTCGTTGTAAAAGGGGCGAGCAAACGGCATATAAAGATGGTGGAGATCACCCGCCTGCGGGAAGAAGGGAAGAAGGAATGATCAGACTTCCTGGCAGGCAATCGATTCTGCCGGCCCTTGTCTCAGGTGTCCTGTTATGCCTTGCCCTGCCTGGAAGCGGGGGGCTGTGGCCGTTGCTCTTTATCGCCCTCGTTCCGCTCCTGCTTGCCCTTCGCACCGCAAGCCCCGGACAGGCGATCCGGTATGGTCTGGCAACCGGCCTGGTTCATTATCTGTCGCTTCTCTACTGGATTGTGATCGTTCTCGGCCGGTATGGCGGACTGCCCTGGTATTTTTCCTATCCGGCACTTTTACTCCTTGCCCTGGTGCAGAGCCTCTTTGTCGTCGTCTTTGCGGTATCCGCCCGGCTGCTGCTGACCTCACCGTTTCTTGCGCTCTGGGCCTTGCCCGGCATCTGGGTCGGTCTCGACTGGATACGTTCCTTCCTGTTCACCGGTTTTCCGTGGATGGATCTGGGCTATGGGCTATGGCATGTCCCCCGGCTGATCCAGATTTCCGACATAACCGGCCATTACGGAGTCACCTTCCTCCTGCTCCTGGTCAATGCGCTGCTGACCCTTCTGCTGACCGAAGGCAGGTGGGCTCGCAGGCTGGCCTTGCTGACTCCGGTGGTTCTTTTGCTGCTTGCTGCGGGGGGATATTCGGCCTGGCGATGGCAGTCGCTTCAGGGCAGGATCGAGACCTCCCTGCCCATCGGCGTTGTCCAGGGCAACATCGATCAGTCCAAGAAATGGCTGCCCGAGGAGCAGCGCGCGACGGTCATGGGCTATATCAGGCAGACGGACTCGCTTTTCAACGGGAAAAAGCCGTCCCTGGTGGTCTGGCCGGAATCGGCCCTGCCGTTTTTCCCGGAGGATAACCCGTTGACGGCGGACCTGCGCAGGCTGACGATGGATCGCCGGATCGGTTTGCTCACCGGGGCTCCCTGGTATACGATCATAAACCTGAAAAAACGGCAGGTCCGCTATTACAACAGTGCGCTGCTGATCAATTCCGAAGGAGATTTGGCCGGGCAGTATTTCAAGACGCACCTGGTTCCCTTCGGAGAGTATGTCCCATTGAAAAAATTCCTGTGGTTCCTAGCTCCCCTGGTCCAGACGGTCGGGGACTTTACCCCGGGGACCATCGAAAAACCCATCCGCTTCGGCAAGGCCAGGATCGGCGTGCTGCTCTGCTATGAGAGCATCTTTCCCGAGATTGCCGAGAAATGGGTCAAGGCCGGGGCGAATGTGCTGATTAATTTGACCAATGACGCCTGGTATGGTAAATCCAGTGCCCCACACCAGAGTTTTGCGATGACGGTCTTTCGGGCCGTCGAGACCCGACGCAGTGTGGTCCGGGCCGCCAATACCGGCATTTCCGGGTTTGTCGATCCGTTGGGGCGGGTACGGATGCAATCGGAGATCTTCGTGCCCTGGCAGGCGACGGAGGATGTCGTCCTCAGCGACGAGGTCCCCTTCGTCGTCACCCATGGGCATCTCTTTGCCCCCTTGTGCCTCTTTCTCGGACTGGGAATGCTGATGTATCTCATGGTGCGGCAGAGGACAAAGGGCAGACCCTGACCGTTCAAACGGGGCAATTTCCCTGTTCACGAAATCGATTAGACCCGGTATAATGGTACGATGAAAATACAGCCTGCCGCTGTTCGGGCCGCAGGCGGAAAAAAGCAACACGCGATGAGGATTGTTATGTCGACAGAGACCGGCTCCGCCGTATCCAAACAGAGATTAGACGATTTACGCAACAGAATGCTTGCCTTGAAGGAGCATCTTTGACTTAGACAGGAAAAAAGACCAACTGGAGCGCCTGGAACGCCAGACCCTGGCCCCGGATTTCTGGGATGATGCGGAAAGGGCCAAAAAGGTTCACAGAGAATACGGCGTGTTACAGGATATCGTCGTCACCTGGGAGAACAAATGGTCGGAGTTGGAGGAGACCGAACTCCTTTTGGATATGGCCGTAGAGGAGGACGACAGGGATACGGAGCATGAGGTTGCAGCAAGTCTGCCGGCCATTGAGCGGCATATAACCCTGGCGGAACTCGAGTGCATGTTCAGCGGCGAACATGACGCCAATAACGCGATCATGGCGATCCACGCCGGGGCCGGTGGCACCGAGGCGCAGGACTGGGTCGGCATCCTGCTGCGCATGTATCTGCGCTGGGCTGAGGCAAAGGGATTCAAGGCCGATATCGTCGATATCCTGCCCGGGGACGAGGCCGGGACCAAGAGCGTGACCATCATGGTCAGGGGCCGTTTTGCCTATGGCTATCTCCGTTCCGAATTGGGTATTCACCGTCTGGTCAGGATCTCGCCCTTTGACGCCAGCGGACGACGTCATACCTCGTTTGCGTCGGTCATGGTCCTGCCGGAGCTGGATGATTCCATAGTGGTGGATATCAATGAGAAGGATCTGCGCATCGATACCTTCCGATCCAGCGGTGCCGGCGGTCAGCATGTCAATAAGACCGATTCGGCAATCAGGATAACCCATCTGCCCACAGGTATCGTCGTCCAGTGCCAGAATGAGCGGTCGCAGCACCGGAACAAGGACACGGCAATGAAGATGCTGGCTGCAAGGCTCTATAAACTGGAAAAGGAGAAGAAGGCGGAAGAGAGCGAGGAGCTGCATGGGGATAAGAAAGAGATCGCCTGGGGCAGCCAGATCCGTTCCTATGTGCTGCAACCCTACAGGCTGATCAAAGACCACCGCACGGACCAGGAAATGGGAAACGTCGATGCGGTCCTCGACGGCTGTCTGGATCCGTTCATCAAGGCCTACCTTCTCTGGGCCAATAAATCCTGACCGGTCAGGCGCACTTCATTCGCGGCGGCAGGACGGAACAGCGCCATCGAGACGGACCGGCCCATCCCGCCAACAGACCTTTATCGGCATCGCGGACGTTGGCTCGCCGGCGGTAAGGCCTTGGACCTTGCTGAATTATCGTGTTGCCCCTGCAGTATCTGAGGGTTGTTACGACGTCGTCATTGCTGCCGGTATCTCCGCCTTCTCCCAGGAATACGCCTTGGAGAAGGCGGAGTTTTTCTGCATCCGGCCTATTTCTTATCGCGGAATTTGGCGTGGCATTCACCACAGGTTGCCTTGATACCCGCCAGCTTCATCCTGGCGACGGCGCCATTCTTTTTACCTGCGGCATCGGCCAGCGCCCCGGCCAGTGAGGAGACCTTTAAGGTCAATCTCTTGGCCTCGGGGTTGGCAAGCTTCTTGGCAATGGTCCTGGTCTGGGAGGCAAGAGCCCTTGCATCCCTGCGCACCATCTTATAGCGCATCGTCTCCAGGTCTGCCGTCATGGCCTTAAGCCAGCCGGCACGTGCCAGCATCGCCTTCTGGATCGGTGTGGGCGCCGTTTTCGAGGTGGCTCGGCCCTGGGCCGTCCAGGTAAAACCGATCACACAAAAAAGTCCGACGACCATCGGAAAAAACACGGTTTTCTTCATTGGTTGCTCCTTCTGGTTGATGACTTACAGGTTAGAAGACGAAAGGGACCAAAGGTGCGACTCGCTGGGAGTACACCCGATAGGCTTCGCCGAACTGATCGTACATCCAGCATTCCTCATGCCGAAGCTTGTACCAAAATGACCAGAATGCCAGCACAACCGCAAGGATACCGCGGACTTCTGCTTGTGCCGTTGCCGAGCCGATAAAGGCGAGCAGGATGCCGGTGTAGATAGGATGACGAACCAGGGCATAGGGGCCGCTGGTGACGAGTTCATGGTCCCTCTTGATGGTAACCGTAGCGCTCCAGTTCCTGCCGAGATGCAGGCGTGCCCAGACAGTGAACAGCAACCCTGCTGCGCACAGCGCCGCTCCGACCCAGAAAGGCCAGGCGGCAACCGGCAGGAAGCGACGGCTGAACAGGGGGAAGGGCGGGTCCGGCCACCAGAGGAGAAGAACGGCAACAATGAGCGGACAGATATACAGGAGCCGTGACCGCAACGATTCCTGCCGTACGGTCGTCTTGACATCGATGGATACGGCCCACCAGTAGAGAGCCCAGCCAACCCACAGGGTGGAAAAGAGATGGCGATAGAGCATTGGGGTCAATTCTCCAGGTTGCATCGTGATGAAATCTACGCCTCAGCCTCGGTTTCTCATTATTGTCGCTCCAGTGAAAAACTGCAAGTCGAACTTTTGGCATGCGGTCAGGCCTGCTGTTTTGTTATGCAGGCCAACACCGGAGCCAGGTGAGGCTGTGCAACGAACCTGTCATTACGGCCATCCAGGGAAAATGCATCCGAATCCCGTTTTTTGGTGGAATAAGGTGTTGCGGCCGCCGATCAAGATCCTCTCGAGCAGGACCTATTTATCGTTGCCATCGCCCATTACCTGTTTCTTGACATAGTTTTCGAAATCGGGCCGCAGCAGGTCCTGTGGGCACCAGATAGGATAGCTGATTTCGTGGATTCCAAGAAACTTATGGCGATGATGTACGTCGCACAGCACCCAAAGATTGTCGGCGGAGTGATCGACCCAGTCATGCACCTGCTGTTCAGTCATGTCCTGTTTGTACACCTCCTCACCGGGATGGCGATGGGCGAGATTCGGCCGTAACGTCTTGTTGAACCGGTCGACATCCACGGCATTGGCGAGGGCCCATTCGATAATATGGTGGTGGGTTTCCATTGCCCGGGCTCCATATCGATTTTCGGTCGTGTCTCCAAGCGTTGAATGCCTGACCCCGCAGACAAGACAGGGGAGATTGCTCTCGATGCAGAGTTCCTTGTGCACCTTTGCATAGGCCGCCGACTCCTTGCGAACGTCGTGGGCCGGATAAAAGGCCCGTTCGTCCAATTGCCGGCGGTTTTCGTGGATATCGGAAATAACCGCCTGGGTGCTGAGTTGGTCGTGAACCAGACGTGCATTGTTGGCGAACTGTGCGTGCTTGCTCGGAATTGTAGCCATGATGCCTCCTTGTTGTTTTGAGAACAGGTGGTGGGGTCGGGTTAAGAGACCTTACATGTTGGGATGAATAAGGTTCATCCGACTACGGCTTGTTTTGCTAAAATTGAGACGGCAACCCGGAGAAGCCCGTCGCTTCCGGCCGCTGCTCTGCGGCCTTATCGCCGGCACACCACGGCTGACGGACAGGCCGTGCCCGGCTTGCTGTCAGATAAAACGTTTCATCATTTCGTCCATGACCGAATCCACATTCCCGGGGGTGATGCCCAGTCGGTTGCAGGTCTCTTCCACCCGGGTGCGCCGGAACGGGTCGTGGAGATCGTCGAGCCGGGCAAAAAGACCGATCCTGCGACCGACCTGGTAAAGCATCTGCTCCTCCCGGTTCAAGGCCAGGAACCGGCTGGCGATGGCCGTCATCTTTTCCTTGTCATCCGGGAACCTGCCTTTGAGGTCCTCGAAGAGATTGAGGATATGATCGCTGGCAAGGGTTGAGGTTATCCCTTCCAGGCTTTGGAGAAGAAGAAGGATTTCCGCCACGATCTCGCAGTCGTTCTGTTTTTGAAAGCTTCCCTGGCTGTACTGCTGGAAGAGCTCGGTTTGGTTGGGGATGGCAAGGGTGCGCAGGCGGATGAAATCGGCGTTGATCCGGTTCAGGGCATCGGCCGTCTCCAGGGCATGTTCGCGGCTCAGGGTCTTGCCGCCCAGCCCCGGCATCACATACTCCGACAGCTCGATGCCTGCGTTTTTCACCTTACGTCCCGCCTTGATGTGGGTGGCCTTGTCCGCCCCCTTTCTGACCATGGCCAGGACCGCATCGGAGCCCGACTCCATGCCGATATGGATGCGGTTCAGGCCGGTTGCGGCCATCTTTGCAAGATCTGTGTCACCGATCCGGGCGATGGTATGCGACCGGGCATAGGAGGTGATCCGCCGTACCCAGGGGAAGCAGTGTTTCAGGCGGCCAAGGATCGTGAGCAGGTGTTCGGGCCTGATGATCAGGCTGTTGGCGTCCTGGATGAAGATGGATTGCATGCCGCCCGCGGCCCAGTGTAGGGCCGCATTCAGGGCCGTTCGTTCGTCGGGGCCGGTCCCGGCGGTGATGGCGGCGATGGCATCTCTGTCCAGGCTGCCGCTTTTTCCGGAATACTCCCGGATCAGGCGCACATGGCGATCGATGGTATCGATATCCCTGAGGACGTGGTCGACCGGACGCAGGGAAAAGTCTCGGCCCTTATAGACCGGGCAGAAGGTGCAACGGTTCCACGGGCAGTTGCGGGTCACGCGGATCAGAAGGCTCGCCGCCTCGCTGGGCGGCCGGATCGGCCCCTGCTCAAAGCCTTCATAGCAAGGGGGGCCTGCGGTGGTTTTTTCAGCTTTTCTCATAAGCCGGGAGGCGATTGATTTTCAGAAAAAGACTTCAAAGATACGGTTTTCTCGGCCTGGTCTGCGCTGTTCTTTTCCTCTGACAGGTGACAGGCGATACCCCTACCTGAGCATCAACACCGGCCGAGCAGTTTCTCGATCGGCTCGTATTTCATCCCGAAGGCATCGGCCACTCCCTTGTAGGTGATCCTGCCGTGGACGATATTGGCCCCGAGTCGTATCTCATCGTTTTCCCTGCAGGCCGCAAGCCAGCCTTTTTCGGCGATCTCAAGGGCGTAAGGGAGTGTCGAGTTGGTCAGGGCATGGGTGGAGGTCTTGGCAACCGCACCCGGCATATTGGCGACACAGTAGTGAATGATCCCGTCGACCTCGAAGGTGGGCTTGGTGTGGGTGGTCGGTTTCGAGGTTTCGAAGCAGCCGCCCTGATCGATGGCGACATCGACCAGGACCGCACCGGGCTTCATCCCTCCCAGCATCTCCCGGGTGATCAGCTTCGGGGCCTTGGTGCCGGGGATCAGGACCGCTCCGATCACCAGGTCGGCATCCTTTAAGAGATTGCGCAGGTTGGGCCTGCTGCCCATGACGGTGAAGCAGTTGCCGGGCATCACCTCGCTCAGGTACCGGAGACGGTCAAGATTGGTGTCGAGGAGATAGACCCTGGCCCCCAGGCCGCAGGCTATCTTGGCCGCGTTGATGCCGACGATGCCGCCGCCGATGATCACGACAACGCCGGGTGCGACACCGGGAACACCGCCCAGCAGGATCCCCCGTCCGCCCTGGGTCATTTCCAGGTATTTGGCCCCCTCCTGGACGGCCATCCGGCCGGCGACCTCGCTCATCGGAATCAGCAGGGGAAGGGAACGGTCGGCCTTCTGGATGGTCTCGTAGGCGATGTTCACCGATTTTGCCTTGATCAGCGCCTTGGTCAGTTTCTTGTCGGCGGCCAGGTGGAGGTAGGTGAAGATGATCTGGTCCTCACGGATCAGGTCGTATTCGGAGGGTTGCGGCTCCTTGACATGCATGATCATGTCGGCCCTGGCGTAGATATCCGCGGGGTGGTCGATGAGTTTGCCGCCGGCATATCTGTAGGCCTCGTTGGTAAAGCCGCTGCCCAGTCCGGCGTCCTTTTCCACCAGCACCTGGTGATTATGGTGGACCATGACCTCGACACCGGCAGGGGTCATGCTGACACGATTTTCCGCTACCTTGATTTCCTTGAGTATTCCGATGATCATCTTCCTGTTCCTCGTCGGTGGTGGTTGGCATTGCTGGCGATCACTTGCCAGGCGTTCGTATGAAGGCAATGATTGTATCGGTGCCTTTGATATCGCCCATGGCCGGGATGTGGATGGGGTGTCGATATCGGGAGGGACTTTTTGTAGAAAGTCGCAGATGATGTCATTGCCGGTCGCTCAGTCGCGTAAAAGGGTGCCCGAGAGGGCACACCCGTAACGCCTGCCGTTTGACTGGTATGGCCGCAACCGATAGGCCCGTCCTTTAGAGGCCGGCTGCGGGACTCTTGCATCCGGCCCAGCGGGCATCCATAATAAGCATAGCATGAAAAGAAGCGGGTTTGCAATTTTGTCGGCCTTGTAAAAAGCTGCTGAGGGTGGTTCAGCGCAGCAGTAATGAGTGGTGTGTGATCTGTGGGAAAATACAAAGCTCTTTTCTCATATCTTATGACTTTCAACTCATCACGGATTTCAGGTCGTGTTGCCCCTGCAGTCTCTCTCTGTGTTTTTACGAGGCCCTCAATTTTTGCGGCGTTAAAACCACTGCTTGCCGCAGCCCGGAGATCGGCCATCCGGGAAAAAAGGCGGTCAACGGATGATCAGGTTTCGCAGTTCGTTGATGTCATCGGGTTGGATAGGGAAATGTTCTTTCAGGATATCGCCGACTTCCCGGATCGCCTCGCAGAGCGAGTCGGCGTGCCGGCCGTCTTTGATGCCGGCCGTTATAATCTCGACAATGCCCTGCCAGCGGTCGGTATCGATCCTGGCGTTGATCCCTGAATCTGCCAGGATCCAGACCTTGCGCTCGAAGACCGAAATAAAGAGAAGGATGCCGTTTTCATCCTTGGTTTTATAGAGTTTTTCCGAGAAAAAGGCGGTGACGGCCGCCTCCCTGACCTCTTCTTCGGCCTCTTTTTTGGAGACGAACAGCCGCCTCAGAAAAGGGGTGTGCTTCACAAGCAGATGGGCGGCACAATAGATGGGGATGAACAGGGCCAGAAAAAGCCAGACATTGTCGGCATTGAGCCAGAAAATGGAGGCAACCGGATGGGCAAGGAACAATACCGGGAAAAAAGCCAGGAAAACGCCGCCGCTGACTGAGGCCATCGGATAGTGGTAACTTGCCGAGACGATCATCGGCACGATCTCACCTGAGGTCAGACATTCCGCACGGCGGACGGCCTCGGTCACCTTTGCCCTCTCTTCCGGGGTCAGAAATTTTTCTGCTGCCGTCTGCATAGGATCACCAGCCTCCCGAGGCACCGCCGCCGCCAAAACCGCCGCCGCCGCCGCTGAACCCGCCGAAACCGCCGCCGCCGTCGCCGAAACCGCCGCCGAATCCCCCTCCTCCGGGGCCGAGGAAGAAACCGCCGCCGCGACCGCCCGACATCATTACGGCCGAGGCGGCAAAACCCCCGAAGAAGCCGACAATGGCCAGTACCAGAAGGGTTGCCCAGCTGAAACCGAGAAAGAACATGCCGAGCAGCGGGCTGCCGATGGCGCCGACTACCCCGGCCGCAACGGTCTTTTTATTCAATATCATGCCGAGAAAACCGAAAAATATGGCAAGAGGCCCAATCGCTCCGAGCGGGTTGTCGGTCCGGCCCCTCCCCGGTCGCCCGGCCTCAACGTGGAACTCTCCCTTTACCGCCGCCATCATCGCCGCTACGCCGTCCTGGACTCCCTGGTCGAAATTGCCCTGTTTGAACCTCGGCAGGATGATGTTGCGAATGATTCTGCCGGAGACGAGATCGGTGAGTTTTCCCTCCAGACCGTAGCCTACCTCGATGCGCAGCTTTCTCTCCTGTTTGGCGATCAGCAGGATGGCCCCGTTGTCCAGGCCCTTCCGCCCGATCTTCCATTTTTCCGCCACCCGCATCGAAAAATCGTCCAGGCTGTCGCCTTCAAGGCTCGGGACGGTCAGCACGACGATCTGAGTCGATTCCTGTTGCTCGAAATGCCCAAGGGCATTGTCGAGTTGCGAAATGGTGGCCGGCGACAGCAGGTGGGCGTAATCGTTCACCCGGTTCTTCAGGGCCGGGACGTCGAGGGCGGTGGCCGGCAGGGCTGAGACCAGGAGTGCGCAGAGGCAGATCAGCCAACATGATGCCATCCTTGCGGCGTACTGGCGGGAGGTCATGATCTTTTCCTGCCGTCAGTTGAATTTTACCTGCGGCGCCTTGGCTGCACCCGGCTCCGCCTTGAAATAGGCCTTGGGTTTCAGATGGAGCAGCAGACTGTTGGTTATGCTGGCCGGCAGGACGCGAATGGAGGCGTTGAAGACCTCAACGGCCCTGTTATAGCGCTCGCGGGCGACATTGATCCTGTTTTCCGTTCCTTCGAGCTGATTCTGCAGATCGAGAAAATTCTGGTTGGCCTTGAGATCTGGATACTTCTCCACCACCACCATCAGGCGGGAAAGAGCCGATGACAGGCCCGACTGCGCCTGTTGCAACTGCTGCATGGCCGCTGGGTTGCTGAGATCCTTGGCGGAGAGCTGGATCGACGAGGCCTTGGAACGGGCTTCCGTGACCTGGGTCAGGGTCTGATTTTCATGTTTGGCGTATCCTTTGACGGTTTCCACCAGGTTGGGAATCAGATCGGCACGCCGCTGCAGGTTCGATTCGACATCGGCCCAGGCCTTTGAAACCGCCTCCTCTTTCTGCTGCAGGGTGTTGTAGCCGCAGCCGGAGAACGTCAGGGTGACCAGCAGCAGGGTGAAAAGGGTGACAATTCGTCGCATAGAACCTCCAACGGTGAGAAAGACTGAAAGACGACACCAGTGACGATCACGCGAATACCCGCAGGGGCTGCGGGATAACACGGGACTTCAACAGGTTGCAACGCCGAACAGTCTGCCAATGACTTCTTTCAATGTCGAGACTTCAGATAGTATAACCACTCCTCTGTAAGCTATCATAAAATAATGCCCTGCCGCAATACCGGAGTTGTGAATTTGTCGATGCATCCGCTGTCGTCGAGAGTTTCTTGACATGAATTCGTCAGTATGGAAATGTTGCAGGTGGTATTCTCTTCATCAGGATGCGGTTGCCGATCGCCCTCCGATGGCGGGGATTTCAAAAAAAAATTAACCGGCCGCCGCTTGCCGGTGGAAACCGGGTTACCCGGAGATCGGGCGGCTCAGCCAAGGTGCGGATAACCAATGTGGCAGATATGGATCGATCGCGGCGGGACCTTCACCGATATCGTTGCCCGGAGACCCGACGGCGGTCTGGTCACCCATAAGCTTCTCTCGGAGAATCCTGGAAAGTACCGTGATGCCGCCGTTCAGGGGATCCGCGATGTGCTCGGTCTGAGTCCTTCGGAGGCGATTCCTCCCGGGGTGATCGGTGCCGTCAAGATGGGGACCACCGTGGCCACCAACGCCCTGCTCGAGCGCCGGGGCGACCGGACCCTGCTGGTTACCACCCGGGGCTTCGGCGATGCCTTGCTGATCGGTTATCAGGACCGTCCCGACCTTTTTGCCCGGCATATCATCCTGCCCGGGATGCTCTACGAGGAAGTCCTCGAGGTTCCCGAACGGGTCTCGGCCCGGGGGGAGGTGATACGGACACTGGATGAGAAGGCGGCATTCGACGGGATGACGGCGGCCTTTGATCGCGGGATCAGGGCCGTGGCGATCTCCTTTCTGCACGGCTATCGCTTTCCGGAACATGAACAGCGGGCGGCGGCCATCGCCCGGAGGATCGGTTTTACCCAGATCTCCGCCGGCCATCGTGTCAGCCCGTTGATGAAACTGGTCTCCCGGGGCGACACCACCGTGGCCGACGCCTATCTTTCGCCGATACTCAGGCGTTATGTCGATCAGGTGGCCGGGCAACTGGGGGCCGCAGCAGAAGGCGGGCCGAAGCTGATGTTCATGCAGTCCAACGGGGGGCTTACCGACGCCGGGCTGTTCCAGGGAAAGGATGCCGTCTTTTCGGGACCGGCGGCAGGCGTTGTCGGCATGGTCAAGACCGGGACTGCGGCCGGCTTTACCAGGCTTATCGGCTTTGACATGGGCGGCACCTCCACCGATGTCGCCCACTACAGCGGCGAATACGAACGGAGTTTCGAAACGACGGTGGCGGGGGTGCGGATGCGGGCGCCGATGATGCATATCCATACCGTCGCCGCCGGCGGCGGTTCCATCCTCGGCTTCGACGGGAGCCGGTATCGGGTCGGCCCGGAGTCGGCAGGGGCCGATCCGGGGCCCGCCTGTTACCGGCGGGGCGGACCGCTTACGGTGACGGACTGCAATGTCATGCTGGGCAAGATCCAGCCGGAATATTTTCCCAAGGTCTTCGGCCCCGAGGCCGACCGGCCTCTCGATGCCGAAATCGTCCGGGACCGATTCCTGACCCTGGCTCGAAGGATTGCCGAGGACACCGGGCTGCCGGAACAGAGCCCGGAGACGGTTGCCGAGGGCTTTGTGTGCATCGCCGTCGACAATATGGCCAACGCCATCAAAAAGATCTCGGTGCAGCGCGGCTATGACGTCACCGGCTATACGCTCCACTGCTTCGGAGGCGCCGGCGGTCAGCATGCCTGTCTGGTGGCCGATGCCCTGGGGATGAAACGGGTCCTGTTGCATCCCTTTGCCGGCGTCCTGTCGGCCTACGGCATGGGGCTTGCCGATATCAGGGCTCTCAGGGAGAGACATCTTGAATTCCCCCTCGATGCCGGGACCCTGGAGGTCATGGAGGAGGTCCGCCGCGCCCTCGGCCGGGAGACGGTGGCCGAGTTGCTGACCCAGGGGCTTGAAGAGGCAGGGATCCGGGTCGTTGCCACGGCCCACCTCCGTTATCAGGGGACCGACTCGGCGCTGCCGGTCGCCATGGACGGCGTTTCCCGGATGGCGGCAGCCTTTGAACGGTCGCACAGGCAACGCTACGGCTTTATCTCCCGGGACAGGGGACTGGTCGTGGAGGCGGTGTCGGTCGAGGCCGTGGGCAGCCTGGAGACGGTGCGGGACCGGGTCCGTCCGGTTCTCTCCAAGACCTCCGAACCCGCCGGCCATGTGCCGATGGTCAGCCGGGGGAAGAAGCGGCAGACCCCGCTCTATCTTCGGGGCAAAGTGGGGGCCGGCGGATGCATCGTCGGCCCCGCCATCATTGTCGAGCGGACGGGGACGGTGGTGGTGGAGGCGGAGTGGACCGCGACCGTCGATTGCCGTGATTATCTGATCCTTGAGCGCACACAGGCACGGCCGCAGAGGATGGCGGTCGGAACCTCCGTCGATCCGGTCATGCTCGAGGTCTTCAACAATCTTTTCATGTCGATTGCCGAACAGATGGGGGCGACGCTTGCCAATACCGCCTCCTCGGTGAACATCAAGGAACGGCTGGATTTCTCCTGCGCCCTCTTCGATCCGGCCGGCAACCTGATCGCCAATGCCCCCCATGTCCCGGTGCACCTCGGTTCGATGGGGGAGGCGGTCCGGACGGTGATCAGGGAAAACGCAACCACCATGCTGCCCGGCAATGTCTATATGCTCAATGCCCCCTACAACGGCGGAACCCATCTGCCGGATGTTACCGTGATCACCCCGGTTTTTTCGGAAGACGGGAAGGAGGTCCTCTTTTATGTCGGTTCCCGCGGGCATCATGCCGATATCGGCGGCAGGACGCCCGGCTCTTCACCTCCCGACAGCCGGCGCATCGAAGAGGAGGGGGTCCTGATCGACAATTTCCTGCTGGTGGACCAGGGTGTGCTCCGGGAAAAGGAGGCGCGCAGCCTGCTTTCCGAAGGAAGGTATCCCTGCCGGGATATCGACCGGAACATGGCCGATCTCATCGCCCAGATCGCCGCCAATGAGACCGGGGTCAGGGAACTTGCAAAGATGACGGCGACCTACGGCATTGCCGTCGTCCATGCCTATATGAGGCATGTGCAGGATAATGCCGAAGAGTCGGTGCGCCGGGTCCTCGATGTCCTGCGGGATGGAAGCTTTACCTATCCGATGGACGGCGGCCGCAGGATCCGGGTGGCCATCTCGGTGGACAGAAAAAAGCGGCAGGCCGTTATCGATTTTACCGGCACCTCGCCCGAGAGTCCCGGAAACTATAATGCCCCGACGGCGGTCTGCAAGGCGGCGGTGCTCTATGTCTTTCGGACCCTTGTCGCCGACAGCATTCCGTTGAACCAGGGGTGCATGCGGCCGTTGCGGCTGATCATCCCCCCGAAGAGCATGATCAGCCCGGAATATCCGGCGGCGGTCATTGCCGGTAATACCGAGGTATCCCAGGCGATTACCGATGCACTTTTCGGTGCCTTGGGCGTGCTTGCCTCCTCGCAGGGGACCATGAACAACTTTGTCTACGGCAATGACCGTTTTCAGAACTATGAGACCATCTGCGGCGGTACCGGCGCCGGTCCCGATCACCCCGGGACCAGCGCGGTGCACAGCCATATGACCAATACCCGGATGACCGATCCCGAGGTGGTCGAATGGCGCTTCCCGGTGCGGGTCGAATCCTTTGCCGTCCGCCGGGGATCGGGGGGCAGGGGCGGGTGGTGCGGTGGCGACGGCGTGGTTCGGGAGGTCCGCTTTCTCGAGGCGGTGACTGCGACCATACTCTCCTCGCACCGGGAGACCGAGCCGTATGGCCTGGCCGGGGGAGAGGCGGGGCTGCGCGGTGAGAACAGCGTCCTGCGGGCGGACGGTTCGGTCGTCGCCCTGGGCGGCAATGACCAGATAGAACTCGGGCGAGGGGATGTCTTTATCATCAGGACCCCCGGCGGCGGCGGCTTCGGTCCGCCTGCTGATGCGTGAAAGTGGCCTCAGCAGGAATCGGCAGCACTTTCAAGGGGTTTTTAGCGGATCCTCTCCAGGGCCTGCTCAAGATCGGCGATGATATCGTCCGGATGTTCGGCGCCGATACAGAGGCGGACCATATTGGGCGGGATACCGGCCAGGGCCCGCCCGGCCTTGCCCTGCTGCTGGTGGGTTGAGATTGCAGGGATGGTGGCCACGCTCTTGATCCGTCCCAGGTCGGTGGCCCGCCATATCCGCTGGAGATTGTCGAAAAATGACCGGGCCTTGCCGGCCCCGCCCCTGACGTTGAAGGACATCAGATGGCCGTAACGGTTGACCGGCCGGCCGTACTGCTCGTCGAATTCGGCATCGACGAGCCACATATAGCGGCCGGCCAGGTCATGGTGCCTGTGGCTCGGCAGCCCCAGATAGTCGACGCGTTCGACCTCGGGGCGACCTTCCAGAAACTGTGCGACCTTCATCGTGTTGCGGCTCATCAGGTCCATCTTGGAACGCAGGGTCCGCATGTCGTTGAGGCTCATCACCGCCTGGAGCGGATGGAGATTCGGACCGAAATCGCGGTTCTGCAGGTACTTGACGGACAGCGAGAAGTCGTCCTTGAGCTGGTCGTCGTCGATGTTGCAGATGAGGTTCTTGCGGGCGATGACCGCGCCGCAGATCCCGAAGCCGCTGCTGGTCAGACTCTTGGTGACCGACTGGACGACGATGTCAGCACCGTGGCAGATGGGCCTGAGCAACGCCGGGGTGGCGATGGTCGAGTCGCAGATCAGCGGCAGGGAGTGGCTGTGGGCCAGGTCGGCCACCGCCTGGATATCGAAGAAGCCGAGCTGGGGATTGCTGGGGAGTTCCCCGTAGAGAAAGCGGGTATTCTTGTCGATCCTGGCGGCCCATTCGTCGAGGTCGGTTGCATCGATGACCCAGCGGCATTCGATATTTCTCTGCTGCATAAAGCGGACCGTGAACTGCTGGAAGGTGCCGCCGTAACACTGGGCGGTGGCGACGAAATTGCATGGCTCCCCGGCCTTTTTCCGGATCTGGAGGAAGGGCTGCACGGCGGTCATGATTGCGGCCATGCCCGACGAGGTGGAGCAGCAGGAGGTCTCGCCGGCAAATCCGTAGCCCTCCAGCAGGGCCAGGGTCCATTCGTAGTAATAGGTGGAGGGATTGGCGATCCGGGAATAACACCAGGTCGGGATCTTATAGGCCAGGGCTGCGGCCATCTCGTCCGAATCGGTGTAGGCCTGGGAGGTGGACATGAAGATCGGTTCGATGATCGACCCCTGGTAGTCCTTGATCGCATCGGTGACCGAATAGAGGCCGTGCACGGCGATGGTGTCGAATTTCCATTTTTTCACCACCCGGTGGATATAGCGGTCGCGTTCGGCCAGATACCGGTTGTTCCGGTCGATATAGTCCTGCATGCCGCTGGTGATTGCAACATCGGTATCTTTTACCATGGCTTTTCTCCTCATGCTTTTCGGGGCAATGGTCTTCCGGCGATAGACAAAAGGGCATCAGGCGGCGGGCGCAGTTCCGGCTCAGGGCACCCCGATCGCCAGGATCATCTTACTATATCACGATCGGGCGGCAATTGAACAACGGTTTCGGGCAAAAAGGGACCGGGGCCTGTTTTGCGGCTGGGTTTTGTCCCGGAGTTTCTGGTTTCGCGCGGCCGGCTTTGATTGTCCGGAAGAGGAGGAACAGACGGCGGCTTAACCGTCGGACGGGGCACCGTGAGGGGGAGTGATCCCCTTTCCACTGCAGGGGGTCCGGAAAAAGAAAAAGCGACCATCCCCCTGAGGTTCAGGAGAACGGTCGCCTTTTGCAAAACACAACTACATGATTGATAATCAGCCGAAGCTGAATGGTGATTACCCCCGGCTTTTATGCAGATGTATCACTTTGAATTTGCTGTGGTCAAACCATTAGTTGCTGGATTTGATCCACGGTCCGCC
>JBJKPM010000057.1:0-13400 GCA_046706325.1 Desulfocapsaceae bacterium
AAAAATCAATCTGTCTCCCGGATAGTGGCTGAGTTTCATTGGTAATCACGATAAAATATGGTAAGGATTCAGGAAGCGGCCCTGCGGGGCGGCGGAGCAGCAGAGGAAGGGCGGTCCGGATGCAAAAAGTCCTGTCGACCCGATATGCAGCCTGAATCCACTCCTTGTCGGTTGACGGATGTCCAAGATCTTCATCACCGATTCACTTACCGGCAGCCGTATCCCGTTTCTGCGCGGCATTCTCATCCGTTCCCTGCAGGACAGCGGCCTGCCGTTCGACAAGGCCTATGAGATTGCCTCCCTGGCCCGCGACGGCCTGACCCATAAAAACGAGTTCCAGTCGATGGAGCTTAGGGAGATGGTCGTCGACCTGCTGGCCAAAGAGGGCTTTTTCAACGTCATCTCCCGCTATTCGGACAGATCTCTGCCTGCCGAACCGTTCACCGTGCTTGAACATGACGGGTCGCGTTCCGATTTTTCCACCTCCGATCATCGCCGTCTTCTCGAATCCTGCGGCCTTTCTTCGGATGAATCCCTGCTGGCCATCGGCAAGCTCAAGGATTCCCTGGCCCAGGAAAACAGGCATGAGATCCGGTCCGACCGTCTTGCCTGCCGGATCTACCAGATTGTACGAAACGAGTTCGGCCCTCCCTACGATCAGAACTATCTGGTCTGGAAAAACTATCAGCGCAGCGGCCGGCCGCTCCTGCTGTTGATCGGCGGAGCGACGGGCAGCGGCAAATCGACGATAGCCACCGAGATAGCCCACAGTCTCGATATCGTCAGGATCCAGTCGACCGATATGCTCAGGGAGGTAATGCGGATCATGATGCCGCAGGGCCTGCTTCCCATTCTGCATATCTCCTCCTTTAATGCCTGGCAGGCTTTGCCCAGGGTCAAGGATCCCGGCCGGCCGCCGTCGGATGCCCTGCTGATAGACGGGTACTCGATGCAGTCGAAGCTGATTGCCACGAGTTGCGAGGCCGTGATCCACAGGGCGTTGAAGGAGCGGGTGTCCCTGATCCTGGAGGGGATTCATGTCGAGCCGACCCTGCTGCAGCGGATCCCGCCGACAAGCGATGCGGTGGTGGTGATGGTCATGCTCGCGGTCATGAAACAGGAACAGCTGAAAAAGCAGATCATCGGCAGGGGAGAACAGTCACCGGGAAGACGGGTGAAGCGGTATCTGAAGAATTTTCAGGAGATCTGGTCCATCCAATCCCATCTTCTGGCAGAGGCCGACCAGTACCAGGTCCCTCTGGTGATCAATGATAATAAGGAGAAGGTTCTCGGCAAGATTATGAAGATCATCGTTGCCGCCTTGCGCAAGGATTTCGAGACCACGGTTGACCAACTCTTCCCGGATGTCAAGAGGTGACAGGGTATGCATTCGCATAAGGCGTTGATGTTCATTCTTGACGGGTTGGGAGACCGCCCGGTATCGCAACTAGGCGACAGGACACCGCTTGAGGCCGCGAAAACACCGGCCATGGACAGGCTGCTCACCTGCGGCCAGGGGGGCCTCATGGACCCATTGACGCCCGGTGTCCCGGTGGATACCCATACCGGCACCGCCCTGCTGACCGGTGTTTCGGTAAAGGACGCCCATCTGCTGCGCCGGGGACCGATTGAAGCGGCGGGGGCGGGTGTGGAATTGCAAAACGGGGATGTGGCCCTGCGGTGCAACTTCGCCACCCTCGAACGGGCAGGCGACGGCTTCCTGATCAAGGACAGGCGGGCCGGCCGCCTCGGGGAAGCGGCGGTGGCGGAGTTGGCACGCTGTCTGCAAAACGTCGATCTGGGTGACGGTATCCATGCCTCCATCCATCCGGCAACCCAGCATAGGGCCATCCTCCACCTGACCGGTGACGGGCTTTCGGCTGCGATCACCGATTCCGATCCGATGTCGGGGGCCTGCCCTGCACTGCAGCCTGTCATGGCGCTGGATTGCCGGGACCTGCGGGCCCGGCGCACCGCCGATGCGGTCAACCGCTTTGCCGAGATCGCCTTTGCCGGGCTCTCGGATCATCCCTTCAACAGGGGGCGCAAAAGAGAGGGAAAACCCGAGGCCAACGGTGTGATCTGCCGTGGTGCCGGGGAAATCCTCGAGCTTGACAATCTGCTGCATCACCTGCATCTGAAGGCCGCCCTGATCACCGGAGACTGCACCATTGCAGGTCTCGGCAGGCTTCTGGGTCACAGCGTCAGCACGGCTCCCGCCTTCACCGCGCTTGCCGACACCGATATCGGCGCCAAGATACGTGCCGGGCTTGGTGCCCTGAACGGACATGAGATCGTCTTTATTCATCTGAAGGGTCCCGATATCTGTTCCCACGATCTCAACCCGGTCGGGAAAAAAGAATTTCTCGAGCGGTTTGACAGAGCGCTTGCCGCCGTGCCGATCGAGGACCTGGTCATCGGCATCACCGGGGACCATTCGACGGACAGCGGTCTGGGCGATCACTGCGGAGACCCCGTGCCGTCGCTTCTCTATGCCCCGCGCGGCCGCAGGGACCACTGTGTTGAATTTGGAGAGACCGGCTGCTGCCGGGGCGGACTGGCACGGATCAGCGCCAATAATTTTCTGATCTCGATGCTGGACGCCATGGGCTGTCTGCATACGTATCGTTCCGAGGATACGAAATACTATCCTTTCTAGAAAACCTTGACGGTGATAATTGAAAATTCCTTTCGGTTCTGGTAAGTTGCCGGAAACGCCGGGATGAGGCGTTTCATCTTAAGCAGTTGTATTTTCGTCACAAAGGGGGATGGATCGATGAAAAGATTTGCCTTGTTGTTCTGCACTGTTGTTCTGGCGGCACTGGTGACGGCCTCGGGAGGGATTGCCGGAAACGTCCTGCAAAATAAGGGCTCGGATACCCTGGTCAATGTCGCCCAGACCTGGGCCGAGGCCTATCGGAAGGTCAACCCCGACGTCTCCGTTGCGGTAACCGGAGGAGGATCGGGGACCGGATTTGCCGCGTTGATCAACGGGACCGTCGATATCGCCAATGCCAGCAGGAAGATCAAGAGGATCGAGAGGAACATGGCCAGGAAAAACGGCCATGATCCGGTTGAATATATCGTCGGCTACGATGCCCTGGCCGTCTATATCAATAAAAACAATCCCCTCAACTCCGTAAGCCTGTCCAAGCTTGCCGGCATCTATGGAGAAAAAGGCACGATCGTTCGCTGGGACCAGCTCGGCGTCAAGGTCCCGGGGTGCCCCAGCCGGGAGATCGTCCGGGTCAGTCGCCAGAACAACTCCGGCACCTACGCCTATTTCCGGGAGACGATCATGAAGAGACAGGACTATAAGTCGGGTTCCCGGGATATGGCCGGCTCCAAGGATGTCATCGATCTGGTACAGAACACGCCCTGCGCCATCGGCTACAGCGGACTTGCCTACGATACCGATCAGGTGAAGATGCTCTGCATATCGGCAAAGGACGGCGACAGATGCGTCGAACCTTCGGAGGCCACCGCCTCCGACAAGACCTATCCCATCGCCCGGCCGCTCTTTATGTATACCGACGGCAGGCCGACCGGCGAGGTGAAAAAATATATCGACTGGATCCTCAGCGATGAAGGGCAGTGCATCATCAAAAAGAAGGGATACGCACCGGTCCGGCCGGTTGCCTGTAAGTAGGATGGCGAAGCGGTGCCGGCAGGGGAGGCGGCCGTGCCGGCTGCCGGCAAGACAGGAGGACCCATGAGTCATTACGAAGAACGCCTGGAGCACGATATCACGCTGATCCGGCAAAAGACCGCGGAACTGGCGGTCAAGGCGGAGACGGCCATCAGGGATGCAGTCCACGCCCTGCTGACCACCGACCATGGCCTGTCGTATGAGACCATCATCAGGGACAATGTGATCAATCGGGACAACGAAGAGATCACCAGGCTGTGCTATGCCTTCATCGCCCGGCATCTTCCCAGCGCCGGGCATCTCCGCCGGGTTTCATCGATTCTTCACCTCTGTATCTTCCTGGAGCGGATCGGCGATCAGGCCGTCGGCATCTCCAAGGTGGCCGTCAATCTGAGCAAGCCCCTGGATGAGACGATGACCCGGCATGTGATGCGGCTGGAGGAAGAATCACGGCATATTCTCCATCAGGCGATCACCTCCTTCAACGATGACAATGTCGAGCTGGCCCGCAGCACCAAACTCCTGGACACCCAGGTGGACCACACCTTCCAGAACGCCTTTGCCGATCTTGCCGACGAAAAGAACAAGGCCACCTGGGCGATAAAGGATCTACTCGGGCTGCTGTCGGTCTTTTATTCGCTGGAGCGGGTCAGCGATCTGTCCAAGAATATCTGTGAGAAGACGATCTTTGCCGTCTCGGGCGAGACCAAGAAGCGACGGCCGGTCAAGGTCCTCTTTCTCGCCGAATCCGACAATTACCTGTGCCGGATGGCCGAGGCCATAGGCAGAAAATCCTTTTCCCGCTGCGGGGAATTTTCCAGCGCCGGACGGAGCCGGGCCAGGGAAGAGGATCCGGAGTGCTCCTTATTCATGCAGGAATTCGGCATCGATTTCGACACAGGCGGCTTTACCACCATCGAGATGCTGCCGAGACTGGATGCATACAGTATCATCGTCGGCCTGCAGGGGCCGGTTTCCTCCTATATTTCGGCACTGCCGTTTAATGTGGTTGCCCTCGACTGGCAGGGATTGCCTGCGGTGCCGATCACAACGGCCGGTGATAAGCACCAGGCCTTCAAGGAGCTGTTCAGCCATCTCTCGGAGAAGATCCACGACCTGATGGAGATCATGCGGGGCAAGGAGGCGGTCTGTGGCCCAAGCTGATACACTGCCCGATACCTCCAGGGATGGACGGGACGCGGCCTGGTTCGTCGACAGGTTGGTCCAGGTCCTGGTCTTCATTGCCGGGATATCGGCGATCCTCTTCATCATCGGTATCTTTGTCTTTATCACCAAGGAGGGGATCGGGTTCGTCGTCAAATCCAATTATACCCTCAGCGAACCCCTGTTCAATCTCCTCGAGGACAAGGGGATGGCGGCGGAGCAGCTCGATGCCTTATCCCCCCTGGAGGGAAAACCGTTTCACTCTGCGGCTGAGCTGATCACGGCCGTCGAAACGGTTATCGGGGCCGGGAAGCTCCGTCCCTACGAGCAGCTGATCCGCACACACTCCCATGATCAGCCCTTCAATCTGAAGACGTTTTTCACCTCCCCCAAATGGGCGCCGACCTCCGAGGTCAAGCCGGTCTACGGCACCCTGGCCCTGATGGCCGGTACGGCCTCGGTCACCGGCTTTGCGATGCTGGTGGCGATACCCTTCTCGGTGGGAGCGGCCATCTACATCGGTGAATTCGCCACCGGCAGAAAGAGGGAATTCCTGAAGATCCTGGTCGAACTGCTGGCCGCCATCCCATCGGTGGTCTGGGGATTTATCGGGCTGTCCATCATGAACCCGCTGATCATCAGACTCTTCCATGTGCCGATCGGCCTGAATATCCTGAATGCCGGCCTGATCCTCGGGCTGATGGCGGCACCGATCATGACGACCATCGCCGAGGACGCCCTGAAGGCGGTTCCCGACCGGTACCGCGAGGCGGCAGAGGCCATGGGGGCCACCCGGTGGCAGGTGATCTTCAAGGTGGTGATCCCGGCGGGCAAAAACGGCCTGGTTGCGGCGGTCCTTCTCGGTGTCGGACGCGGCTTCGGCGAGACCATGGCGGTGCTGATGGCGACCGGGCATTCGATCAATCTTCCCACCAGCATCTTTGATTCGGTGCGGGCCATGACCGCAACCATCGCCGCCGAACTGGGCGAGGCGGCGGTCGGCTCCGATCACTATCAGGCCCTGTTCACGCTGGGGATTTTTCTCTTTCTGGTGACCTTCGTGATCAACCTGACCGCCGATCTCGCCCTGCGCGGCGTCCGCAAGGAGTAACGGGCATGTTCAGGGCGAGCACGATCAATGTCCGCAACCGGCAGGTAGAGTCCCTTTTCAGGATATTGTTCCTGCTGATGACCGGCCTGTTGATCCTGCCGGTTGTGCTGATCCTGGCGATCCTGGCCTACAAGGGCGGATCGATGGTCAGCATGAATTTTCTGTTTACCAACCCGACCAAGGGCATGACCGGCGGCGGGATCTTTCCGGCCCTGATCGGTACCGTCTGGCTGGTCAGCGTGGCCCTGCTGTTTTCGGTGCCCCTCGGGGTTGCAGCCGCCGTCTATCTCAGCGAATATGCACGGGACAACTGGCTTACCCGGATCATCAATCTGGCCATCATCAACCTGGCGGGGGTGCCGTCCATCGTCCATGCCCTGTTCGGGCTGGGGGCCTTTGTCCTCTTTTTTAAATTCGGTACCAGCATCCTGGCCGCGAGCCTGACGCTGGGGATCATGACCCTGCCGGTGGTCATCGTCTCGACCAAGGAGTCCCTGCAGGCAGTGCCGCAGGCCTTCCGGGAGGCCTGCTGGAACATGGGAGCCACCAAATGGCAGACCATCAGAAAGATCGTCCTGCCCAATTCCATCAGCGGCATCCTGACCGGCATCATCCTTGAGGTCTCCCGGACCGCCGGCGAAACCGCACCGATCATGTTCACCGGGGCCGCCTTCTTCCTGCCGCAGCTGCCGGAATCGGTCTTCGACCAGACCATGGCCATGTCCCTGCATCTGTTTGTGATTGCGACCCAGGTTCCGGGCGTGCCGGAAGATCTTCCCTACGGGGTGGCCTTCGTGCTGATTGCGATGGTGTTGATGATGAATTCACTTTCCATAGCCTTCCGCGTTTATCTGCGGGGCAGGAAGAAATGGTAGCAGGGCCGGGGGCGTTTCATGGTACCGTCTGTGTCTCAGGAAAATCCGGTAAAACTCGAAGTGGATAATATCGCCGTCTCCTACGGCGGCAGGACGGTCCTTGACGGCGTCTCGTTCCAGGTCCGCGAGCACGAGATCTTCGGCATCATCGGCCCTGCCAACAGCGGCAAGACCTCATTTCTGAAGACTCTGAACCGGATGGATATCTTCGATCCGTCCATGAAGTTTACCGGCACCATCCGCTTCTCAGGCAAGGACATCCGCAGATGGCGCAACGTCTACAGCCTGCGCAAGCGAATCGGTGTCGTCTTCCCGCTGCCTGTCGGGCTGCCGCTGACCGTCTATGAAAATGTCGCCTTCGCGCCGCGGCTCGCAGGGGTTACCTCACGGGCCGACCTGGACGTCATCGTTGAAAAATGCCTGGCCCGGGCCGCCCTGTGGGACGAGGTCAAGGATCGGCTTGGAACGCTCGGCAGCCTGCTCTCCGGCGGTCAGCAGCAACGTCTGACCATTGCCCGGGCCCTTTCCCAGGAACCGGAGTTGCTGATGCTCGACGAGTTTTCAATCGCGGTCGATCCGGTGACCACCATGCGCATCGAGGACGTCTTGAAGGAACTGAAAAAGGAGATGACCATCATTCTGGTAACCAACCTGGTGCAGCAGGCAAGGCGGCTTGCCGATCGCACGGCCCTGTTCCTGGGCGGTTCGGTGGTCGAGGTGGGAAGCACCGAGGAGCTGTTTACCGGCAAGGTGCAGGACCGGCGGACCAAGGACTATATCGATGGGAGGTTTGGTTGAGTATTCCCGGGACAGATATGCCAAAAGACGAGACACGCCATGCGGTGGAGACCGTCGGCCTGAATCTGTGGTACGGCACCTTCCAGGCCTTGACCGATGTCACCATCAGGATCAAGAGGGGGATCATCACCTCGCTGATCGGACCGTCAGGCTGCGGCAAATCCACTCTGCTCAGAAGCATCAACAGGATCAATGAGCGGCTGGGTTATGTCCGGGTCGAGGGGGACGTCAGGGTCATGGGGGCCGACATCCATGCCCCGGAGGTTGAACCCGCCCAGCTGCGGAAGCAGGTGGGCATGGTCTTCCAGCGTCCCAATCCGCTGCCGTTGTCGATAAAGGAGAACATCCTGTTCGGGCAGAAGCTGCACACCCCGTTTTCCCGGAAGGAAAAAAGGACCCGGCAGGACGAGGTCGTCGAACAGGCCCTGCGCCAGGTCCTGCTGTGGGATCAGGTCAAGGATCGTCTGAAACGCAAGGCGACATCGCTTTCCCTGGAGGAGCAGCAGAAGCTTTGCATCGCCCGTCTTCTTCCCGCCAAACCCAAGGTCCTGCTGATGGATGAGCCCTGCTCGGCCCTCGATCCCGAGGGGACCGAGGCCGTGGAGGAGCTGATCTGGGACCTGAGAGGTCAGTATACCATCCTGATCGTCACCCATAACATGGCCCAGGCCCGCCGGGCCAGTGATGAATGCGCCTTCATGCTCCTGGGCAGGCTCATCGAGCACGAGACCACCGAGGAGATATTTGTTACTCCGAGAGATGCCAAGACAGCCGACTATATCGAAGGCAGGTATGGTTAAGCGCTGAGCTGGCGTATGTTTCCGGGATACTCACACAAGGGGAAGTGGCTATGGAAATAATCATCGGCTCAATACCTCCGCTGGGACCGTCGCCGCAGAAGCCCACCGGGGAACTTGGTCCCGCCATCGAGGCCCAGCTTCTGCATATCCGGCCGCCCCGCAAGGGAATAGCAGGGCCTTCCGGTGTCGAACGCCGGGGGAAAAAGGTCACCGACCCGCAAAAGGGCCGGGTCCTGACCGTTCTTGTCCCCGACGTAAGTCAACTGCCCAAAGACATCGATACCGAGAGATACAAGGTTATCCTGCGCTTTGTCCGGAAATAGCGGGCAGGGGACAATCCGTTTTAGGATACGGGTCGAAAGAATCGATGCCCTTTGTCAGGCCTGCTCGTTGCCGGCAGTCGATCGGCAGGGCGGAAACATCTTCTTTCTGTTATTCCGGTTTTGAGGTATCGTGGCAGGGGAGGCTTTTGCCCGATGCATGCACCTGGAATTGGGCAAGCGGCCCGATTAAGTTGAACAACCGACACACGAGGGAATGATATGAAAATACTGTTTATTATTTCCACGGACGATGCGGAGACATCCTACAATGCCATGCGGCTGGCAAACGTTGCGGTAAAAAAGGGCGATGAGGTCAGCGTTTTCATGCTCGGCAAAGGCGTCCTCTACCGGCAGAACAGCAGCGATCAATTCAATGTGATCGAGCAGGTCGATAGCTACACGGGCGATTTTTATGTCTGAGGGGTCTGCATGAAATCCCACGGTCTGGAGGGATCAAGCTCTTGCCCCATTGCCTGGATGGACGATCTTTACGAATTATCCATGGAAGCCGACAAGGTGTTTACCTTTTGAATATGTGATTACGTACAAAGCTCAGCCAGATGCAATATACAAATGAAAGAGATGGCTTTAGGGGACCGATTCTATTTTTCTTTTTTTACAACCGGGAGACAGATTGATTTTCACAAAACGACGTGAAAAAAAATCTGTCTCCTCAGGCTATTCAAGAAAAAATCAATCTGTCTCCCGGATAGTGGCTGAGTTTCATTGGTAATCACATTTGAATAAGGACAAGGCCTGCTGAACCCTCCGGGTTCTTTAGGTTGACCGGTATCGGGCCGATATCGACCGTTGCATAAGGCCCATCACCCTGGAGAACGGCCCATTTTTTGTGGTAGGTGGTGACTGTTCCATTGTTTGTTATCTGTCGCCTTACTATGGACGCGGACATATCGTCGTTTTTTTAAAGGCAACCAGTCGGCCGCGCCGCTCAAGAGCGCCGCAGGGTGTGTTTTAACCTGATACCAAAGGATTGCAAAATACCACCGTGGTAAAAGTATATACGAATCAAATATTGGCATTGGTTGAAATCATGAAAGATGTCCTCAAAATGCACAACATTGAATCCCATATCAGGAATCAATACTTAAGTATTGCTGTTGGAGAAATTCCTCCCCATGAATGCTGGCCTCAATTGTGGGTATCGGATCCGGATTTCGAGTCTGCAAAAAATATTATCACGGAGGCGCTAAAAGATTCGCCTGAGTCAAAGGAGGTTTTGATATGCCCACACTGCAGTGCGGAAGTGCCTGGAGAGTTTGCCGTATGTTGGAATTGCGGAGCAAATATATGTTAGCAAGGCAACGCCTTAGTCCTATTCCAAACATTTTGGTTAGGCCGAATCTTAAAAAACCCCTTTAAGGAAAACGCATATGAAAGAAAGAGAATATCTCGGGCAGGCCGACAAGTTGATGGAACGGATCAAACAGGGCGCATTTCTCACCGTCAAGGCCGGCGGCAAGGTCAACACCATGACCATTGGCTGGGCAACAATCGGATTTATTTGGCAAAGGCCTGTTTTTATGGTGGCCGTCAGGGATTCGAGACATACCTTCACGCTGCTTGAAAAGACGGACAATTTCACCGTCACCATCCCTGCCGGCGATGAACAAAAAAAGGCCGTTCTCTTCTGTGGGACGAAATCAGGCAGAGATTTAGATAAGTTCAAGGAATGTAATCTGCGGCAGAAACCCGCGCGGCATATCGAATCGCCCCTCGTTGACATTCCCGGCACCCACTATGAATGCAGGATCGTCTATAAATCGGCGATGGACAGCGCTTTCCTCGATCAAAGCCTGGAATCGCTGTATCCTGAAAAAGATTACCATACCCTCTATTTTGGCGAAATTCTGGCATGCTATGAAACAGAATAATATTTTTATTCCTGGTACATAAGGGCATTAAGTAAAAAGCCCGGGCAGGTGAAGATTAGGCAAGTCGGGGCAGACAAGAGGACGGAAAATCAGGGGACGAGAAGATGCCCAAAAGGAAATAGCCGGAGGAGATTGAATGAGCGGGACTGAGAGAAGCAGGATCCATCCCGGATTGGAAGTACTCATTGTGCAGAAAAAAGATCAAAACAGTGGCGCCGTAACCAAAGGGATCGTGAAAGATATTTTAACCAAATCCGCGACGCATCCACATGGAATAAAGGTACGACTCGTCAATGGCGAAATCGGGCGTGTAAAAGAGGTACTGCAAACGGGTTGAGGGACGCCACAAGATGAGAAGAATAAAAAGAGGCTCCAATAGAACAGGATTCATGTTGTGATCAGCGTTCCTTATCCCCGAATAAGATCTTGCTGGATCAGCAGGAAAGGGATAGGGTTTACTACCGCAAATGGAGCGGTTTTGTACGGCAGGCCGTAGGTTTTACTGCAACCTTAAAAAGCGATGTCTTATCACCAAATATTGAAGGACAAGCTGCTGGTTCCGGAGAATATGGTAGCCCGATTTAATGAAGGCTTAAGGCAACGAGAAGTCCGTGGATCCTATCACCTTTATTACCGGAAATGGCTTCTCTGCTTTCTTGATTTTTGAGCTTTTGGTATCGGAGGGTAGTAATAACAAATCAGGCATGATTTTTGCTATTATAGTTAACACCGCAATTATGTATATTGACTGGACGGATCCGTCCAGTTAAGAACTTGTTATGTTTAAAAAAATATGGATGTAGATAAGAAAGTTAAACTTGTAAGTTTCAACAATGAGTTAACTGCACCAGAAAAGTGTGATCCATCTGAAAATTATTGGTCTTTAATTGGAAAAACTGGGAAAGTTGTAAAGCCAATTAATATCAACTCCAGGGTGCTTGTTCAATTTGATGAATCAGTAAGCAAATTAGGTCTGCATTGTCATAATGAAATTCCAAATAGCCTATTAATTCTTGTAAGTGATTTAAAGGAATGTAATTGAAAAAGAAACCACAATATATCTCCGGTCAAGAAATCATGACAGGAGACGTGGTAACCCTTGATAATGAAGAAGGAATTATTGTCTTCGTTATACCCTCAAATCAATTCAGCGACGAATATCCTCAAAAAGAATGGGAATACCTGAAAGAAGGTTTTGGAATAGAAACAGAAAAATTTGGGTTAATTCATCAAATAGATCCCGATGAAGATTTAGAATTTATTAAACGAAAAGAATAACATACCAACATAACCAGCAAGTTGAGGGGACCGGAAAACCTGTGGGCTCTTCGTGGCGAACTCAGTGGCCGGCCCCTTACTACCCCGTTCGCTTACAAGGGATGAATAAATGAAAGTAGAATTCATAGTCGCCTTAGTGGGTTTAGGTGGAGTTATAGCGCGGAGCGCTTATTGGTGCTGGTGTTAGCGTATGGATTACTAAACAACAATTAGCGTTGTCGTATAAGCAGCACAAAATTGAAATTCTTCAAAGGCAAGTTACAACATTGCAAAACGGGCTCGACAAAATTTCAGGAATATCTACTGATGTAAAGGATGCTAACTTATCACCGGATCAGATTCACTCTCGTTTAATTGACTCCTTTCTTCAACGTTCAACAATATTTCTTACCTTCTCATATTTATTCCCATCAGAGTTTGAAAAAGAGATTATGGAGCTTTCGGGTGAGATAAATAAATTGATATACAGTGCAAAGGTCGGCCAACCAATAAATGAAACTTTATCACGACGCATTGTAGAGCAAATGATTAAGGCGGACAAACAAATGCCTGTGATAATAAGGGAAAGGTTAAGATTGCTTCATTCAGAACTCGACAAGTTGATCTCAGCTTCAAAATAAGCGAACAAGGCGCTGTAAAAATATTTGCACAGTCGCCAAAGTAATACTATAGTAGTATTACTAACAAGGAGGTGCGATATGCGTGTTACCACTAAAGGGCAAGTTACAATCCCTAGAAACGTTAGAGAGGTTTTGGGGATTGTCCCGGAAACAGATGTGGTGTTTCAAGAAGACAATGGAAGATTTTACATTGTCAAATCATCAAAAGGGAAAACAACTACCAAATTTACGAAACTACGGGGTATAGCTTCGGCAAAACTGTCCACGGACGAGATTATGAATCTGACAAGAGCAAAATAATGAATGGAGTACTTGTGGATTCCTGCGTTTTGCTTGACCTATTTACCGACGACCCAAAATGGGCTAATTGGTCTGAAAGTATATTGGGCAAGTATAGCCAAAGAAATACTTTATTCATAAATTCAATTATTTATACTGAAATTTCAATTGGCTTCAACAGGATAGAAGAAGTTGAAAATGCAGTTGAGGAAATCGGAGTCAAAGTATTGGAAATACCTCGTGAAGCTTTATTTCTCGCTGGCAAAGCATTCCTCGATTACCGAAGAAACAAAGGCACGAAAAGCTCAACCCTACCAGATTTCTTTATCGGCGCACACGCTACAGTCTCAGCTTTTGAATTAATTACACGCGACACTGCACGGTACAAGTCATATTTCCCAAACGTAACTCTTATTTGCCCGTAATTACAAAAGGGATTATGGGGACGCCCATAAAATCATAACTTGACGAATCCATAAAGATTTAATACAATGCCTTCATGCCCCGCCAAGCCCGTATAGACGCACCAGGTGCGCTACACCATATCATCGTCAGAGGAATAGAGCGGAAAAGGATCTTTCGGAACAACAAAGATCGAAATGATTTCCTTG
>JBJKPM010000058.1:0-109210 GCA_046706325.1 Desulfocapsaceae bacterium
TTTTGTTTCTGCCATCTTATTCACCCTCTCTTGAATGTTTTTTTATGATACTGCATCAAGCCGTCGGAGAAGAAATACTCCACTCCTTGTAGTCTTCAACAAAAACATCATTCATAGAAGAAAGGAAATTGCATTTCGTTTGCGGCGGACGAATCAATTATCGTTCCCCATTCTTCCCAGTGGTAATCTCTTGTAGTCACCTCCATAAGTTGTTTTGAAGAAAATGCACCGCATCCTTGCCGAATCCAGCTTCCGGAAGTTATTTTCAGGGCAGATACGGGTCCAGGGCGAAAACCGTCCCGGCTCCGTATGCGAACGGCACCCTGTTTCGGCTCTTTTTGCTTCCGTTACTGAAAACTGTATATAAAACTTCAAGGATATGTACTTTGCGAGGGGATGGACAGCGACTGCCCTGTTGGAAGGGGAATCCGTCCTTGGTGAACAATGGACGGATGGATGTTCTTTGCAGGAATGAAAAGATGCGGCAAATCGGAAAAAGCACCCGATTTCCATCTGGTGGAAACAAAGAATAAGGCATGAGAATGATAAAAAACAATTCGCACATTTTTTTGGAACCTTCTGCCGTGAACACTTGTTACTGATCAATTTTCGACCAGCAGAAATACGCCCTCTATTTTAGGACGGTCTAAAAAGCGCCTGTTTTCATGATCAAATTCATCTGATGACCCCTACGTAACATAAAAAATTTTAAAGTGCAATTTTTTTTATCATGGAATTTTATCAAAAAAATCTTGTATAGCGGAGCACTTGACAACCTTTCTCAAAAAGAATTTCGGTAAAAGGTCGTGGGGGCTGTTTTTATTTCGACAAAGAGGTGGCCGTTTATTGTTTGTGCTGCCTAAAAAATTGGGATTCTTATAAAAATGTTTCAGTAAAAGTACTTTATCAAGTGAATCAAAAAAGTGATGGGCAACCTTAAAAAAAGAAACATGTTACTCTGCCTTGACGGCAGCAATACCGCACATTCGGCTGCTGATGAAAACAGGTTGAAGCAACGGGATGGGTGTGTTACTGTCTGCCGGAAAGGGTCTGCTGAGGGAAACAATGGGACGGGGGTCGCTGTTCAGACCTGGTAACTGGTAATTTTTGTCAGGGAGGTTTCTTCTGTTTCCAGATCGTCCAGGAGGGTATCAAATGATCCAGACGGCTTTTGCCTCGATAATGGCCAGGGAAAAGATCATCACCAACATGATCGCCGTATGTCCGGACGGGATCATCGGCGTGGATATGCATGGCACTGTCGTTGTCTTCAATGGAATGGCGGCGGCAATGACCAGGCGCAATGCGGAAGATGTTCTCGGCAGCCTCGATATCGGTGAAATTTACGAGAGTCGTGACCATGCCCGCGGAATCAAGGCAGCCCTCTACTCGGAGGAATACGGCGGGATAGGCAGATTGGAGGGGTTTGAGACCAGTATCGTCGACATCGAGGGCAAGGCCATTCCGATCAGGCTTTCCGCGGTGGTGATTTCCGATGAGGGCACCGAGATCGGCAGCGTCGGATTTTTTCATGATATGACGAGTCAGAAGGAGATGGAGAGAAAATTGCACAATCTGTCCATCACCGACGGCTTGACAAATCTCTTCAACCAACGTCATTTCCATTCCTGCCTCGCCGATGAAATCGGCCGGGTCAAACGGTATAACAGTCCCTTGAGCCTGATATGCTTTGATCTGGATCGGTTCAAGGACTGCAACGACCGGTTCGGTCATCTTGAAGGTGATAATGTCCTGAGGCGGATCGGAAATCTCCTCAATGTCGTGACCCGGCACTCGGACAAGGCCTTCCGATACGGGGGCGACGAGTTTTTTGTTCTGTTGCCCGAGACCAATCTAAGCCAGGCAACGGTAACCGCAGAAAAGATCCGCAAGATGTTCAACGACAGCTGGCCCTATGAGACCGGCATGAGCAGCGTCGAGTTCAGGGTCACACTGAGCATAGGTGTGGTCCAGCGCATGGGAGAAGTGTCGGGTGAAGCCCTGATCAGGCGCGCCGATGTGGCCATGTACAAGGCCAAAAGCCAGGGTGGTGATCGGGTTATTTCCTGCTGATTGCGCGCGCCATGCCTTGTCGAATTTTATGCCGAGCCCTTTGTCCGGGAAGGGATGAGTCGCCAAGAGGAGAAAGGCCGGAGAAGGTCAGGCTCCTTTATAGAACTCGGGGTAGAGTTTTTTTGCGCAGTCCGGGCAGATACTGTGGCTGAACTCGGCCTCCGAACGATCTCTGATGTACGATTCGATCTGATTCCAGTATCCCCTATCGTCCCGAATCTTTTTACAGGCGGCGCAGATGGGCAACAGGCCGCGCAGGGTCTTGATGTTTGCCAGCGCATCTTTGAGGTCATGGATCAGGTCTTCGCGCTCCTTTTCCATCCCCTTGCGACGGTCGATATTGCGGGCTACCTCAATTCCGGCGACTATCTCTCCCGCGGCATCCCGGAGAGGCGAGGTGGTGACCTCAAAATGAGATGTGCCTGTCATTCCTGATTTGGCCAGCTCGGTGGTGTGGATGTCTCCGTCCTTAAAAGAGGACAGCAGGGGACAGGGGTCGCAGGGGTCCTCAAGTCGTCTGAAGGCCCGATGGCATTTCTCTCCCAGATGATCTCCGAAAAAGGAGATGTGGATCCTGTTCTGATAGACGATATCGAGGTTCCGATCCTGAATGCTGATACCGTCGCCGATGGCGGCTATGATCGACTCGGTCTTGGCCTTTTCCTCTTTCGCCTCGATCATCGCCGACTTCATCTCTTCCTCGGACCGGCGGATCGACAGGAAGAGCGGGGCGATCCAGGCTACACCGGCAAAAATGAAAAAGGAGATGGCCAGGGCGATGAGTTCATCGGGGAGAGGCGGCTCCGGGCCGGATTCGGGCAGGAGATACCAGAGAGAGACCAACCTGCGGATGAGCTGGATGACGATGGCGACGGTGATCAGAACCCAGGCGGTCTTTACCCCGGTGATCTTGATCAGCCGGAGAGCCAGAAGGGCGGCCATGAAATGAAAGACGATCGACAGACCGACGATGACGAGATTGATCGACATGAACCTCTCCGGAGGCGAGGACGTCCTGAACGAGACCTTTTCAGGTGGAATATCCTGAAAAGTTTCACTGAGAAGTCGTTAGCTGTAAAAAATTCTTACCTGACATTCCGGCAACCGTCAACGGGTTTCGCCTTCTCCCCTTGAAAAACGGCAGTGAAATTTGTACTGTTGCCCGCAGGGAACGTCCCTTTCCGGAATCCGGCAATTGCCGGCATCTCTTGCCCGCCTTAGTGCCTTACGGATTGCCTTCTTGTTTTTTACAAGAAGACAATCGGTCTCAAGGTACATTTCCGGCTCCTTGCAGCTGGGCTGGAGCAACAAAAGGAGGCCCATGCGAATTCTACTGTTTGGAACCTGTCTTGTGGATGCCCTCTTTCCTGAGGTGGGTGAGGCGATGATGCGGATCTTTCGTACCTTCGGGGTCGACGCGGCCTTTCCGCAAGGGCAGACCTGCTGCGGACAGCCAGCCTATAACGCCGGATACCGAAAGGAGGCAAGAAAAACGGCAGAGCATTTCCTGTCGGTCTTTACCGGAGATGAACCGATAGTCACGCCTTCCGGATCCTGCGCCGCAATGGTAAAATACCATTTTCCTGATCTCTTCCGGCATGATTCCAAACTGTCGGCAGCAGCGAAGAATACCGCCGGCCGGGTGTACGAACTGACGCAGTTTCTCGTTCATACCCTGCACCTCCATGAAAAGGGGCTATCTGCAGGCGGCAGGGTGACCTACCATCCATCCTGCCATCTCACGCGGAGCCTCGGCGTGGTCGAAGAGCCTGTCCTGCTGCTCAAGGCCATGCAGGGACTCGAGTTCGTCCCGCTTCCCGATGCCACGCGTTGCTGCGGTTTCGGCGGGGTCTTTATGGCCAAGTTGCCGGAAATCTCAATGGCCCTGGCGGAGCAAAAGGCCGACGATATCATGGCAACCGGGGCCGACATCGTGACAGGCTGTGATGCTGGCTGTCTGATGAACATAGCGGACGGCCTCAAGAAGCGGGGAAGCAGCGTCAAGGTCAAACATATCGCCGAACTCATCGCGGAGGGGCTATGAAGACGCGGACAAGCCTTGATTTTCGCAAAAATGCTGCCGAAGCGGTGGAAGATCGGTCGTTGCGCACCGCCATGTACAAGGCCACTGCAACGATCGGAGCAAGACGGAGCGAGGCCATGGCTGCAGTCGATTTCGAGGCCCTGCGCCACCAGGCCTCCTGCATCCGCCAGGAGGTCCTCGATAACCTCCAGACGCTCATCGACAGATTTGCCGCCGCCGCCGAGCAGGCGGGAGCAGTCGTCCACCATGCCGTGGATGCCGAGGCGGCGCGCGGGACGATCAGCGACATCCTGAAGGACCGGAAGGTCAGGATGGTCGCCAAGAGCAAGTCGATGATCTCCGAAGAGATCCGTCTCAATGAGCGTCTTGAGAGTGACGGTCTGGAGGTCATTGAAACGGACCTGGGCGAGTATATCATGCAGCTGGAACAAGAGCCGCCTTCACATATCCTGGCGCCGGCCATCCATAAGAGCCGGCAACAGATCGGCAGACTGTTCGCCCGACGACTCGGCTGCGGCTACAGCGAAGATCCTCAGGTCCTGACCGGGATTGCCCGAGGGGTACTGCGTGAAAAATTTCTTGCTGCCGATGCCGGCATAACCGGGGCCAATTTCGCCCTGGCCGAATCCGGCAGCCTGGTCATCATCACCAATGAGGGCAATGGACGGATGGTCACCTGCCTGCCGCCGCTGCATATCGCGGTACTCTCCATCGAAAAGCTGCTGCCCTCCATGCGGGAACTGCCGACCTTTCTGCGGCTGTTGCCGCGCTCGGCGACAGGGCAGGCGATTTCCAGCTATGTCTCGATCATCAGCGGGACCAGAAAGACCCAGGAGACGACCGGGGCAAAGGAACTGCATATCGTTCTGCTCGACGGCGGACGGCGTGAGATTCTGAACGGGGAATACCGGGAAATGCTCAAGTGCATCCGCTGCAGCGCCTGCATGAATGTCTGTCCCGTCTATCGGACCATCGGCGGCCATGCCTATGGTTGGACCTATCCGGGGCCGATGGGCATTATCCTGACCGGATTGCTGACGGGTCTTAGACATTCGCATCCGCTGGCCGATGCCAGCACGCTCTGCGGGGCCTGCAACGAGGTCTGCCCGGTGAAGATTCCTCTGATGCAGTTGATCCTGAAGATGCGGGTGGACAGGGTAGCGGCCGGCCTTTCTCCGGCGGCGATGACCTGGGGGATGCGCCTCTTCGGGGCGGCGGCCGGGTCTCCCCCGCTTTTTTCCTTTGCCGAGCGGCTCGTCCATACATTCTGGCCGGCGATTCGCCGGATGGGAGGTGCGGATGTGGCGGGCAGATTGCCCGAGCCGGCCGGCTATCCCTTGCGCAGGAGGTTGAAATGAGCGGCAACGAGACGGTCTCACGGTTTTTGCAAGCTGCGGCCGGGGCCATGGCCGGTACGTCCCGGGCCGATAGCCAAGATATGCTGGCGCTGCAGGTACTGGCGTTGATCCCCCAGGGGGCGACGGTATTCTGTCCCGAACTGACCGAGACCGAGAAGGCGCTCTCTCCGCTGTTGCCGAATCGGCTTGGTGATTACCGTGATGCCATGGTGACCGTGGAGGAGGTGTCCGCCGCCATTGCCGAAACCGGCACCGTCGTCTGCACCAGTGCGGCGGGAACGCCCCTGCAGGCCAGTCTGTTGCCGCCTCATCATATTGCCGTAGTGGCGGTAGAGAATATCTTCGAGAGTCTCGATGATTTTTTTGCCGCCCAGGAGCGGATGCCGCCCACCAATATAACCTTTATTACCGGCCCCAGTCGGACGGCGGATATAGAATTGACCCTGGTGGTAGGCGTTCACGGTCCGAAGAGACTGGATGTGATCGTCATCTGAAAGGGAACCGCTCATGACACCGGCAATCAATGCTGCGAAAAAGCAGAAGATACCATCAGCATGAGTCCAGGGATCTGCGTATGGCCTGAGCGATCTCATTTCTGATCAACGGCTTCATCACATACTCGCGCACTCCGATGGCCTTGGCCTTTTTTTCATTGATCAACTCACTGAATCCCGAGCAGAGGACAATGGGCATATCGGCCCGGATCTGCAGTATTTTCTGTGCTAATTCCGCGCCGTTCATCCCGGGCATGGACATATCGGTCAAGACCAGATCGCATCCATCGGGGTGGGCGGAGATCAGTTGCAGGGCCTCGAGAGGATCGGATATCGAAGTGACATGGTAGCCGAGGCCTTCCAGCAGACGCCGCTCCAACAGGGTGATGGTCGGTTCATCGTCGATGATCAGGATATGTTCGGTTCCCGTCGGCGGATGTTCCGGCAACGGCGTCTCTTTTTTGGCCTCCTCTTGCGTAATTCTGGGGAGATAGATATGAAATGAGGTTCCCTCTTTCGGTCTGCTGCAGACAGTGATGGAGCCGTGATGATTCTTGACGATGCCGCGTACCACCGCCAACCCCAGACCCGTTCCCTCCCCGAGCCGTTTTGTCGTAAAATACGGATCGAAAATCCGGTCCAGTACCATTTGCTCCATGCCGATACCGGTATCGCTGATCTTCAGGAGCAGGTAGGCCCCGGGGAGAAGGTGGAGATCGCTGATCCCCTGTCCATCGGACTGGATTTCTTGATGGCTCAGCTCCACCGCCAGAATTCCGCCGCTGTCGCGCATGGCCTGATAGGCATTGGTGCAGAGGTTCATCACGACTTGATGGATCTGTGTCGGGTCCGCCAGCACAAGTGTATCGTGATCGACAATACTTTCCCTGATCTCCACCGATGTGGGGATAGAGGAACGGAGCAGCTTCAGGGCTTCCCGGATAACTGTATGGATCTGCAGGGGCTTGGCTTGATGATCCTGTTGCCTGCTGAAGGTGAGGATCTGGTTGACCAGGTCCTTTGCCCTCATTCCCGCCTGGAGAATCTGATTCAGGTCTCGCAGTATTGTCGACTTTTCATGGACCTTCCCGTTCTCCAGGGTCAGTCGCATGATTTCTGCATAACCGATTATAGGTGTTAATATGTTGTTGAAATCGTGGGCTATTCCTCCTGCAAGGGCACCGATTGCTTCCATTTTTTGTGCCTGTTGCAGTTGGTCCTGCAGCCTTTTCTGATCGGCCTGAGCCTGCTGTCGTTGGTGTATCTCAAGAAGGAGTTCCTGGTTTACCTCTTCCAGCTCGGCGATCCTTTTCTGGAGTTCGGGATAATAACTCTTCCGCATGGACCGTTCCCCGAGTCCGATGATGCAGGCGCGCAGATGTTCCCTCCGGCTGTCCGGATCAGAGGGCTTCTTCATAGATGACCTCAATATCGCGTTGGGTCGGGACGCGCGGGTTGGTGACCATGCACGGATCTCTCATCGCATTCAACGCCAGGGTCGGGATGTCCGCACGCTTCATCCCTCGTTCCCCGAGTGTCTTCTGGATGCCGACCGATCGTTTCAGCCGACTGATCTCGGAGAGTATCATCGCCAGAATATCCTTGGACCGCAGGCTGTCCAGGTCAAGTCCCATGGCCTCACCTATCTTGGCGTACCGGTCTCTTGCCTTCGGGAAATTATAGGATACGACATGTTCCAGCAGGATGGCGTTGCATTCCCCGTGCGGCAGGTCAAGGAGCCCGCCGAGGCTGTGGGCCATGGCATGGATCGCGCCCAGGCTGGCATTGGAGAAGGCCAGGCCGGCCTGGAGACTGCCGAGCATGATCCTGGTTCTGAGCTCGATATCGTCGGGGGTGATCAGTACCGGAAGGAGATTTGCGCTGATCAGGCGAATGGCCTCCAGGGCATGCAGATCATAGATCGGTGAATTGGCCGTGGAAACATAGGCCTCGATTGCATGGATAAGCGCATCGAGACCGGTGCAGGCTGTGAGGTAGGGGCTCATCGTCAGTGTCGGCAGCGGATCGATCAGGGCCACATCCGGCACGGTGGTCTTGCTGATGATGGCAAGCTTGACGCCCTTATCCGTGTTGGTGATGATGGCAAATTGCGACACATCGGCGGATGTCCCCGCCGTTGTCGGGATACAGACAAGGGGAGGACCGGGGACCGGCACGTTGTCGATACCCTCGAAGGAGACAATATTCCGATGGTTGGTGGTAACGATACCTATGCCCTTGGCGCAATCCATCGGGCTGCCCCCGCCGATAGCGACAATTATATCACAGTGGTTGTCATGATAGAAATCAGCCCCTGCCATCACCTCTTCGGAGCGGGGATTGGCAGAGATGGAGGAGAAAACGGCGCTGCCGATCCCCTCGTCACGGATAAGACCGGATATCCTGTCGACCCAGCCGGCAGCGATGATTCCCTGATCAGTGACGATCATGACCTTGCCGGCCCCGAAGTTGGTGAGATACCGACCGACAAGGTCTATCGCCTTGGGGCCGAAGACAAATTCCGGGGCGACGAATTTACGCAGTTCCAGCATAGACGGCCTCGTTTCGCGGGATAATCGGTTGCTTCCAGAGAAAAGGGATCCGTAGGGAAGGTTTCGGGTGGGTCCCTTTTCGGTCTGCCCTGGAGCTCCATTGGCAATCCTGCCGATTCAATTATCCAACCGGGAAGACGGATTGTCAACTTATAGCGGAAATAAGTGGCTCTTTCATCGGTGAAATCCTTTTTGTCCGCCTGGAAAAGAGGAGATAAGGAATGTGCACTTGCATTGGATATTGTAGAAAGAGAAGACAATCCTTATTGTCTCAAAGGCCGTGGCGGGAGGCTTAGGTTTGCGAGAGGAGAAGAGTCCATGGATGAACAGGTTGTAAAAGAACTGAAGACCATCGTCGGGTCGGAGAACGTATCCACGGCCCGGGCCGACAGGATTACCCATTCCTACGATGCGACACAGAGGCAGTATCTGCCTGATGTGGTGGTCTATGCGGTGTCGACGGCCCAGGTCAGCAGGGTGATGAGGCTGGCCGACAGAGAAACGATTCCTGTGGTCCCGCGAGGGGCGGGCAGCGGATTTTCCGGTGGTTGTCTGCCGGTGCGGGGCGGTATCGTCCTGGTCTTGACGCGGATGGATGCAATCATTGATATCGATTGCGACAATCTCGTCGCCGAGGTCGAGCCGGGGGTGGTCACCGCGGACCTGCAGCGGCAGGTGGAGCGCCTGGGGCTCTTCTATCCGCCCGATCCGGCGTCCAAGGAGTTTTGCACCCTGGGCGGCAATGTGGCCGAATGCGCCGGGGGGCCCCGCTGTGTGAAATACGGAGTAACCAAGGATTATGTCCTCGGCCTCGAGGTGGTCCTGCCCGGGGGAGAGATCATCAGGACCGGCGGCAGGACCTTGAAGAACGTAGTCGGCTATGATCTGACCAAACTCTTCGTCGGTTCCGAAGGGACCTTGGGCATCGTAACCAAGATCATCCTGAAGTTGCTGCCGAAGCCGGCCGCCCAGAAGACCCTGCTGGTCCAATTCGAGACCATCGAAGGGGCGGCGAGATCGGTTGCGGCCATCACCCGGGCAAAGATCATTCCCACCACGCTGGAGTTCATGGACGCGGCCACCATCGACTGTATCCGGGACGAAAGCGGGATTCGGCTGGAAGCCGCCTGCCGGGCCGCCCTGATCATCGAAGTGGATGGTGATCTCGCGGCGTTGGACAACCAGGCGCGGCAGATTCTCGAGGTGATCCGGCCCTTCGGCATCCTGAAGACCAGGGTCGCCGCCACCGACCGGGAGGCGGAGGAGATCTGGCAGGTGCGACGTATCGTCAGTCCCAGCCTGCGCAAGGTGGGGCCCGACAAGTTCAACGAGGACATCGTTGTTCCCCGATCCAAGGTGCCGGACATGATCCGGGCCCTGGAGAGGATTTCCAGCCAATTCGGGGTGCCCATCGTCAATTTCGGCCATGCCGGCGACGGCAACATCCATGTCAATATCATGGTGGATCTGAAGGAGGAGGGCATGGCCGCGAAGGTGGAAGAGGCGGTGGATGCGGTCTTTCGTGCCACGGTCGAGCTGCACGGCTCGATCTCCGGCGAGCATGGTATCGGCACTGCCAAGGCGAAGTACCTGGGCCTGGAACTGGACCCGCCGACGATCTCGGCCATGATGCGGATCAAGAAGGCATTGGACCCGCACAATATTCTCAATCCCGGCAAGATCTTTTTCCCCTGTGTCTCCCCGGAGGCGGAGGACAACCATGAGAAGTAAGCCATGAGCAGCAACAGCAGCCTGGAAGATTTTGCAAAGGTGATCCGCGAATGTGTCAAATGCGGCATGTGTCTGGCAACCTGTCCGACCTATCTGGTGAGTCGACGGGAAGGCGCGGTGGCCAGGGGCAAGATCGCCCTGGCAGCGGCCCTGCTCGATGGGGATGTCGACCAGGAACGGCGACTGCAGCAGGATATCAGCCTCTGCCTGATGTGCGGCTCCTGCGTTGCCGGCTGTCCCAACAGGGTCCCGACCCATCGGATCGTCGGCGCCGTCCGCCGCCGGATCACCGGCGAGCAGGGGCTGTCGTTGATGGACAGGGGGCTGTCCGGCGTGATCGGCTCCGGCCCCCTGATGAAAACGGCTGCCAAGGGCGGGGCGATCCTGTCCCCCTTGCTGTTCAAGAAGTTGCCCGAGACCAGCGGCCTGCGGCTGCGATTTTCGCATCTGCCGATGCAGGGCCGGAGCTTTCCGGAGATTGCCTTTCGCAATCTTTTCGACAGGTTGCCGGAATTTATCCCGGGCGCGGCGGATAAACCCGCGGTCGGCTTTTTTGCCGGCTGTTCGCTCACCTATCTGTTCCCGCAGATAGGTGAGGCTGCGGTCCGGCTGCTCTCAGGGATGGGCTATTCGGTTTTTTTGCCCCGGGCGCAGGGCTGCTGCGGCATCCCCGCCCATTCCCTGGGCAACGGCAGGCTGGCGGAGCAACTGGCCCTTGCCAATGTCGAGGCCTTTCGCAGACGCGAGGTGCGTTTTATCATCACCGCCTGTGCGTCGTGCAACAGCGGCATCGGAGAGAACCTGCGCAGTATGCAGGCGGACTTCTCGGATTTCACCGACAAGGTGATCGACCTCGGTGTCTTTCTCAAACAGGAAGGGCTTTTCGAACGGGTTGCGGCAATGGAAAAATGGCCTGAACGGATCAAGGTCACCTATCATGATCCCTGCCACCTGAAGACCCAGGGGATAACCAGGGAGCCCCGGGAGCTGCTGCAGGCCCTGCCGAACGTCGACTTTATCGAGATGGAGAACGCCTCGACCTGCTGCGGGCTGGGCGGTATCTTTTCCGTCCATCATTATGACTGCAGCAGGGCCATCGGCGCCCGGAAGATCCCCGGTCTCCGGGAATCCGGGGCGGACCTCGTCGCCACGGCCTGTCCGGGATGCATCATGCAGCTTCAGGATGCCATCAACCGGGCCGGTCTGAAGATGAGGGCCGTGCATATTCTTGAGCTGCTGGCCGAGGGCATCAGGGCCTGATGGCATTAAGGGGCGGCATGCGATCGATCGGCAGGCAGGGAGAATCGGTATGGCCGCCGGCGGTGAAGGCACTGTCGGCTCTGCCTGAAAGGGCCGTCCTTGCCTTATCGTCTGATCTTCGGGGCGAACGAAGATTGTCCTAAAATGTCCAGGTTGCTCCGCCTGCCAGCAGCTGGGAATTCTTATTGCCGGCGAGGGTTGCGGAAAAATTCAGGTACAGTGACAGGTTCCTGCCGTACTCCGCCGACAGGCCAAGGATTGCCAGGGCCTCGTTGCCTGCGGGATCGGCGCCGGTGACGGTGAATGTCGCATCCGGATAGTCGGCAAAGTTCGAGATCAGAGCCACCGCATCGTTTTTAAACTGGTGCAGCAGGTTGAGCTCGGCGAGCGGCAGGAAGCGCCAGCTGCCGCATTTGAACAGATCGGTCAACCTCAGGCCGAGCGATGTTATCAGCGAGTCGGCGCTGCCGTCATGCATTCGCACATCGAAGTCACCGGCACCGCTTTCATTGATGCCGTCCTGAGAAAGGTGCTGATAGTCGATGGAGACGATCGGACCAAGACGCAAGGAACCAAAGGTGACGTCGTAACCGCAGGACAGATTGCCTTCCCAGACGCCTGATCCGAAGGTATCCGCGGCCTGGGAGGTGAAAGCCGGTGTTGCAATGCTCCGGGATGCGCTGTTGTCCAAGCTGGTATAGCCTGCTATGCCGTCAAGATAGAATCCGGCAAGGCTGGTGCTGCCGTAGATGCCCAAATGTTTGCCATCGATCCGGCCGCTATTGCCGGCTGTAGTCCAGGACAGAGTGCTGTTGCTGTAGCCGAGCGCCAGTCCTGCCCGAGTCACGGAGCCGAAGGCCCTATCCATTCCGATGACGGCACCGCCGGTGGACATTGTATAGCCGGAAACCCCGTCCTGGCCGTCGCGGTTCAGCCAGTCACCCAGGGCCTCGCCCCAGACGTTCCACTGGTGGGTTCTGTCCGATGAAGGGGTCCCCTCGGCCTCTTGTTGGTGAATGGATACCACCCGGCTGAAGCTTGCTGCGATCTCCAGTCCCGAGGCGGGGAAGGCCGTATACATTTCCGGATTCAAGCCGTGGAGGGTATCCGTTATCTGAGCAGGGGTCATGGCAAAGTCCATATCCACAAGCAAATCGGCCATCGTTCCTCGAGCGGAAGGCAGAAGGCGGTCAAGGGCCGAGCCGACGGCCGACTGATTCCCGGTCGCGCCGAAGACGGCATAGGGCATCCGGACGACGACCAGGTCAATCTCATCGCCCCGCATCTCCTGCTGAAGGGTGATGGTAGAGGAGTTGACGTCGACTGATGAGAAGGCGCCTTGGATGCCGCCGGTAGCGGTGAGGATCCTCCAGCTGCGACCGTTGCTGTAGAGAGCGGGCGACAGCCAGGCCTCAACCGTCGCACCGGTAATCATGACCGGGCCGTTGACCAGGATCCGGTCGCTGTTGCCGTCGGCATACAACCGGGTAAAATAGATGCTGCCTGGCGTGAAGACGACACTCCCGTCGACGCGGCCGTTGCCGCCCAGCAGGCCGTCCCTGTCCACCGTGATCAGCGAGGTGATCAGGTCGCCGTTGACAAAAAGGTTGCCGTTGTGGATCATGGTCGTTCCTCCGGAGAAGTTCCATGTTCCGGTTAGAAGGGTAGTGCCGCCATAAATCCCGAGGTTTTGGAAATCGAGATATTTAGTCCCGAGCAGGCTGCCGTCGACTGTGCCCATGTTGTTGAATCCGAGAGTGTTGTTCATGCCGCCTCCATCGGCAATACCTCCGAGGAAGGAACCGCCGACCAGGATTATGGTGTCGTTGCCGCCTCCGCCGTAGATTGAGCCGGATACCGATCCGGCATTGGTAATGGTGTTGTTCCCGCCTGACGAACCCGGCCCCACGTTCTTGCTGCCCCAGATACTGCCGTATACCGTGCCGTAATTGATGATCGTGTTGGATCCGCCGCTGCTGTTGGTACCAGAGTTGTAGCTGCCGACGATATCGCTGTTTACGGTGCCTGAATTAATGATCGTATTGTTGCCGCCACTGCTGCCGGTCGCTCCGTTAAAGCTTCCGTATATCCCTCCCCTGGGAAGACCGTACGGGTTGATCCCACCATCGACTATTCCGGAATTGATGATCGTATTGTAGCCGCCGCTGCTTTCCGGGCCGACATTGCAGCTGCCGCATATCAGAGAGACAACGGTCCCGGAGTTGATGATGGTATTGGACCCGCCGCTGCTCTTGCTCCCTGCATTCCAGTCTCCTTCGATATCGGTGCCGACATATCCCGAATTGATGATCGTATTGCCGCCGCCGGAATCATTCGAGCCGTACATGTCGCTGCCGTCAATGTAGTTGAGAACGGTTCCGGAGTTGATGATTATGTTGCCCCCGCCCGAGCTGTTGGGACCTGCAACATAGCTTCCGTCCAAACTGCCTTTAACCGTTCCAAGGTTCATGACCCAATTGCCGCCGCCGCTGCTGTGGACGCCAAGGTTGACACTCCCAAAAAGGTCATTATTTACGGTACCGGAATTTATGATGATATTCGACCCGCCGCTGCTGTTGAATCCGGTGTTAAAGCTGCCATAGAGATCATCCGTCGTTCCGGAATTGGTGATTGAGACGGATCCGCCTGAGCTGTTTGGCCTTGAATTGGTGGTGCCGATAATCTCTGCGGCCTTGTCTGTTGTTGGGGACAAGAGAAGGAAAACCGCAAAAAGAAAGATCGCCGCGTAGCGCATGATGGTCTCCTGGACGGTACTTCTCGTGGCGTGGATTTGTTAACGATCGTTAGAGCAGTCCGAATCGTTGCGTGTCGATTGTGGGCGGAACCATACAATAACTTATGGATTATGCCAATAATTTTTTGTACAGCCGCCGGGAATTGCGAAATCTTGTCGGTTGGGTTTCGAGCTGATAGATCGGGTTGGAAAAAGAAGCATCCACTCCGGATCTCAAAATCATTTAATCCAGGGAAAGCTTCTTTGGCTGGAAATACGGGGTTTGCTGCTGCAAGGAATCCAGTATACGCTGTTTGATGGTAATGATGATCGCCTGGACCCTGTCGGAAAAGGCCTCCATTCTGTTTTTCCCCATCTGACTGCGTCGCACATTGGGGTCTTCGTTTTTTACACTGCAGGTCGGGCCGAGATGGAAATATGCCCTCGGCAGGCTCAGGAGCAGCCAAGGCAGCATACTCTTCCATCCAGCGCAACCCGCCTGTTCTTTTCTCAGTCCTCTTCCGTAAAGGAGATCTCGAGATCAATGGTTTCCCTGGCCCTCTCCATGGCGCGCCGGGCCGTTTCGCCTCCCAGGGAATTATGGTGGCTGCGACCCGATGGGTCGGTGATATCAAAACAGAAATTGGAACACATGTTCCGCTCTTTTTTCAAAGATATATTCCAGCCGCGATAGGAATCCGTCAGCGTTTTATTCATGATGTACCTCCTTTGACAGCGGGTGTTGCATCCTGTGCCACCCGAAACAATAATACAGATCGCGCCGGCAGGCGATGGTCCCGGAGAAAAAGTTCTCCGGGCCGGGGTCCGCTTCCCGGTGGAGCCGACCGGCGGAAAAAAGGAGAAAGCGGTCCTCATTCTCTCAAATCTGTGGAAATCTCCGTTGAGGAAATGGTATCATGCACCGGCGCATCCGATATGTGCCGTCACCGGAAAAAGGTCGCCGGCCGATGGTTAGGCGCTGTACTGTGTTGATCTACCGTGTTGCCCGGCAGTCTCCGCGAGGTGTTACGAGGTCATCTGATGGGGTATTCAGTCATTTTTTCTTAGGGTAAGTTATGCAAACGATTATCGCCAAAACGCGGACATTCCGCCGCTTTATCCAAAAAGAGGCAATCAGTACCACCACGCTCCATGAGCTGATTGATCTGGCTCGGCTGGGCGGATCGGCCCGTAACTGCCAGCCATGGCAGTACATGGTTATCAACACCCCGGAACTCTGCGAAAAGGTTTTTCCCTATCTCGGCTGGGCAGGCTATTTGACGGACTGGAAGGGGCCGGTCGAAGGCGAGCGCCCCAGTGCCTATATCCTCTGCCTGCTCAACCAAAACCGTTTGAAAGGCCCCGAGACCGAGGCCCAGTTCGACCTCGGGGTGGCCAGCCAGAATCTCCTGCTGGGAGCGATGGAAAAAAGGATAGGCGGCTGCCGGATCGGGGCCTTCAACCCGAAGCTTGCCGCTCTGTTCAAGATGCCCGACAACCTCACACTCTCGCTGGTCATCGCGCTTGGCAAACCGAGAGAGACGGTGATCATCGAAGAGTCGAAAAATGAGGACGATATCCGCTACTGGAGGGATGAACACGGGGTGCATCATGTTCCGAAAAGACCCCTGAAGTCTTACCTGGTCACCCTGGAGCCATTTTGAACACGGACTCGCCCAGCCGGGGAGCGGCCATGCTCCCCGGTGGTACGGTCAATCATCGAAAGAGACAAGTATCTGCTCGATCGTTTTGCGCCATTTGGGCGGTTTCATCTCCAACCCCGGCTTCTTGTAGCCGACGGCCAGAAGCAACGGGATCCAGTAATTCGGCGGGATATTGAAGGCCTTGCGTACGCCTTCGTGGTCGAAGCCGTCCATCGGGTGGCTCTCCAGCCCTAGAGACGTGGCGGCATGCATGACGCTCATCGCAAAAAAGCCGGTATTTTTGGCGGCAAAGGCCAGGTTGGCATCGGGATTCCAGTCGTAGAGGGATTTGGCGGCATTCAAAAACCAGTCGCGTTGTGCCGGTTGCATGGCACCTGATGCCACCATCTCCCGCCAGTTCTGCTCGACCGTCGGATGGCCTTCCTGCCAGCCGTTTTTATCGGCAAGAAATATAAGAACCACCGGGGCCTCAACCACCTTGGGCTGTTCCCAGGCCAGTGCCTTCAGTTTTTCCTTTTTCGCCTTGTCGCGGAGGACGATAAGGTTCCATGGTTGCAGGTTGAAGCTGGAAGGAGCCCTGGCAGCTGTTTCAATCACCTGCTGCAGGAGGTGTTCGGGGACATCCTTTTCCGGGTCGAAAAAATTGATTGCCCGTCGTTTTTCGGTAATTTCTTTATAGTTCATTTCTTTTCCTCGCTGATGGGTTGAAGGATCCATCCACTGTCTTTTGCTGCCGGTTCGGTATGTCTCCGGAGCGAAATGCGATCCTGTATGTTTTACGTTGAATCGTTTAATGTGAAACTATGCATGCTTTTTTGTTTGTCAAGATTCCCTGAAAACATTGGGGACCGGTCGGCAGGACCGCGGTCCAATACGCAAATCCGCTAATCTCTGCCGAGAAAACGGCCGATTATAAACAGAGGGGTGTATTGCATCCGGAAGCAGGTAACGACATGGAGTTTCACCTCCCGGTCGGGATTGTCCGGACGGGCTGGGTTTTTATCCCTACCTTCCACCGGCAGTTTGCAGTATCCTTATAGGACAAGGAGGTCCGCAGGCCATGGATCGGAGGCTGTCTTCATCAAAGAGGTGCGACGCAGTTTATAACCGCAATGCAGGATTTTTTGTGTTTTCCTCCCGGGTGGATTGATGATATTCTGTAAGGTCTGCGGCGAGGCGCTGAATCTTTTTGCCACCCACGATGAAGAGGTGTGTTACTCCTGCCTGAAAAAAGGGATACCACCGGAGAGATCGGCCGTCGTCCGGGTGAAGGAAAAGCAAGACCTGCTTGCCGATGCGGTTTTGAGTCATGAGGAGGGGAAGCTTGTTTTACGCTCGGCGGAGGGCTGGGTGCTCTGGAGCGCTCCCGACCAGACAAGCTATGGGCTGGAGACCATATTGACCAGGGCGAGGAGGATCTGTGAGATTCGGAATAAACGCAGGAAATAACGAGAACCCGATATCAGGTGTCCGGCCTGCCGTCGTCTCCGATGTCCCATGTGTCCCTGCCGTGGGCGCCGGTTCGGGACAGATCCGTTTTCGGGCCTGGAGGGTGGACGGCGGATGACAATTACGATATCGGTCGGCTCGGGCAAGGGCGGCACGGGCAAAAGCATGGTTGTGGCCAACATCGGCATCCTGCTGGCAAAGAGAGGCAGGCGCGTCTGTGTGGTGGACCTGGATCTCGGGGGAGCCGATATCCATATCCTCTACGGGGTCTTCGAGCCTGACCGCTGTCTCACGGATTTTCTGACCAGAAAGGTCGCATCGCTGAGCGATGTCGCGCAACAGGTTTCCGGTTCGTCCGGTGATTTGAAGATTATCGCCGGCAGCGGCGATACCCTGCAGACCGCCAATATGACCTTCCAGGAGAAGCAGCGTCTGCTGCGCGGACTCTCATCGCTTGATGCCGATGTCCTGCTCCTTGATGTCGGAGCTGGTGTAGGCTATCATGTGCTGGATTTTTTTATGTTCTCAGATCTGCAGATCTGTGTGGCGGTCCCTGAACCGACCGCTGTGCTGGATTTTTATAATTTTCTGCAGCTGGCAACGATCCGCAGGGCGCTGGGCGGCTTTCTCTCCCAGGGCGAGGTCGGCAAGGCGCTGAAGGAACGGCGTTTCCAGACCCTGGCCGAGGTCTTTGCCTTGGCCGAGGAGATCCGGCCCGGTGCCAGGGAACAGACCCAGAGGGCCCTGGCAGCATTCAATCCTCTGCTCATCACCAATATGGCGGGGCCCCATGTCAAAATCAATCAACTGAAGCTGCAGCGACTGGCCTCGAAATACCTCGGCATCTCCATCCCCAATCTCGGGGAGATCCCGTATGACCAGATGGTCCAGGAGGCCATGCGGGCCTATCTGCCTGTTTGCGAGTACGATCCGAAGGCCCCGGCGGCGCTGGCTCTTGAGACGATCGGCGAAAAGCTGGAAAAGGTCATCGACCTTTTTATCACGAAACGGCAGGGGAAATGACAAGCACAATACAGGAGACGGAACGATGAAGATGGGAACGCGGCCGGATCCTGACCGTTTCCCGGATTTGATGCGGTCGACAGGGACCGCCGCCATCTAGGACGTCCTTTTATATTTCTCCATATCCTTCTTGAACTTGGCCTCAATGGCGGCAAACTTGTCCTTCTTTTTCTTGTCTATTTCGGCCTGAATATCGGCGACCTTTTTTTCCGCCTTCATCTTTTCCGCCTGAAACCGCTCGATTTCCCGGGCAAGTCCTTTCTCCTGCCCGGCGTCCTTCGGGATATTTTCCACGGCCAGATGGTCGGCCACCGAGAGTTTAACGGAAAAGGGATCCTCCAGGGTAGCGACGATACCCAGTTTAGCAAGTCTGCGGCAGGCGGTGTGGCCCGCTTCGTCGGAGATCCCCAACATGGCACAGACATCTTCGACCTTGGGCAGCATGCCCTTCTGGTGTTGAAAGACCCTTATGGCGGCGACGATGAGATGGGCTTCGGCATAGGCATCCATGATCTTATCAGCGTACCTTTCTGAAATAGGGGGAGGACATCCGGATCAGACAATACCCCTGTCCAGATCCGGATGTCGCAGCACTTGTCTTCGATCACTAAAAATCCTTCGAAACCCCCCATTTGATAAAATTGATATCAAGAAGCTTTTTCAGCAGGTTGACCAGCATTCCATGCGGTACGGGGGCCGGGTCTTTCTGGCTCCCGCTGCCTGGTGCCGAAGCGTTTGGTTTCTTTTCCATGGTGTTTCTCCGTTGTTGTAAATGGTATTACTGCATTGTATGTAGCAGAATTAGCAGGCAATGAGAAGAGGAAAAAACGGGTATGGCGGTCTTGACCGGCCGCTGCCTTGCCTCATTGCGAAAAAATCTTCGACCCTGGGCGCTAGCCGTCGGATAAGGTCGGAAAAACGCCGCGCCCGATTTGACGGGACGACAGGCTGGGGTTACCGTCTATTAGGGGAGCTGCTCGTCCGTTGCACCTGCAATCTCAGGTGATGGAAGGAAAATTTTTAATGAAAACGACTATTTTACCCGTGAAACTGACTGCCTGGCTGGTGGTGCCCATCGTGCTGGCCATCGGCGCCTCCGTTGCCGCCGCCTGGATCCAGGATTGGCTCTGGATGAAGCAGATAGGCTATGTGACGGTGTTCTGGCGGATCTTCTCGGCCAAGGCGATCCTGGCCGGTTCGGCCTTTGTCGTTGCCTTTTTAAGTCTTTGGATCAATCTTCGCATTTCCTTTGCCTCCCTCTTCCGTCGCCATGGCAAAGCCGATAGCGGGGCCGTGATCCTGTATACACGCCAGGGTTTCGGCCTTCCGGCCTCCTGGTCCGAGGCGGGGGTGTTTCTTCTTGCGGCTGTCGCCGGACTCGTGTTCGCGCTGGCATATTCCTCCCAATGGGACCTCTATCTGCGGTTTCACTGGGGAAGCGTCTTTGGGCAGACCGAGCCGGTCTACGGCAGGGATATCGGCTTCTATGTCTTTCGCCTTCCGTTCTACGAGCTTATACGTACCGGTCTGTTAGGTCTGACACTGCTGACGCTGGCCCTGGTAGCGCTTTCCTATATCCAGTTCGATGCCGTCGGTTCAGGACAGTTCCGGCCCGGAGAGATGGGGCCCCGGGTGTCGAGACACCTGCTGCTGCTTCTGCTGATCCTTGCGGCGCTGCAGGCATGGGGGTGTTACCTGGATCGTTTCGACCTTCTCTATTCCACCCGGGGAGTGGTCTATGGTGTCGGATACACCGCCTATCATTTTGAGCGGCCCGGTCTCTGGTTGATGCTCTTCGCCACTGTCGTCCTGGCCTTCATGATCGGTTTTGCCTTTATTACGAAGCGCTTCTTCCTGAGCCTGGCGGGTCTTGGCGGCTATTTCCTCCTCTATTTCCTGGTCCTCGTCCTGCTGCCCGGCCTGGTGCAAAAATTCAAGGTCGAACCCAACGAGCTGCAACTGGAGACACCGTATCTGAAAAACAACATCGATTTCACCCGCAGGGCCTTCGGCCTGGACAGGATCGTCGAAAAGGCCTATCCGGCCCTGGACGACCTGAGCCGTCAGGCAATCGACGCCAATCGGACCACCATCGACAATGTCCGTCTCTGGGATTGGCGCCCGATCCTGCAGACCTACAGGCAGACCCAGGAAATCCGGCTCTATTATCAATTTTACGCAGTCGATGTCGACCGCTATCATCTGGAAGACGGCTATCATCAGGTGATGCTGGCGCCGAGGGAGCTGGCCGCTCGCCTGCCGGAGAAGGCACGGACATGGGTCAACCGCTACCTGCAGTTCACCCATGGATACGGCATGGTGATGAGCTTCGTATCCAGGCAGCAGGAGGGCGGCCTCCCGGTCTATCTGTTAAAGGATATCCCGCCGGTATCCACATACAACCTGAAGATCGACCAGCCGGCCATCTATTACGGAGAGAAAACGCCGGGCTACCGGATCGTTTCCACAAAGGTCAAGGAGTTCGACTACCCCAAGGGCAACAATAACGTCTATACCAGGTATCAGGGAAAAGGCGGCATTCCTCTCGATACCATCTGGAAGCGGCTGCTCTTTTCCTGGACGCAGTCCGACATCAATATCATGCTCACCTCCTATCTCACGCCTCGGAGCCGTATCCAGATCTACAGGGGGGTGCGGGACCGTATCCGGCACATCGCTCCGTTCCTGTCCCTTGATCATGACCCTTATCTGGTGCTCGCAGACGGCAGGCTCTACTGGATCGAGGATGCCTATACCCTGACGGACCGGTTCCCGTATTCCCAGCCCACCTGGGCACTGCAGACGGATGTGAACTATATCCGCAATTCCGTCAAGGTCATCGTCGACGTCTATGACGGGACGGTGGACTTCTATGTGACGGATCCGACTGATCCGGTCCTGAAGGCGTATCGTCTGGCCTTTCCCGGCATGTTCAAGGATCTGTCCCTGATGCCGAAGGCCCTGAAATCCCATCTGCGGTATCCGATAGACCTTTTTGCCGTTCAGGCACGAACCTACATGGCCTACCATATGACCGATCCCCAGGTATTTTATAATCAGGAGGATCTCTGGACCCTGCCGCAGGAAAAATATGCCGGAGAAGCCGTTGCCTTTCAGCCGTATTACATCCTGATGCGTCTTCCCGACACCAGGGAGATCCAGTACCTGTTGATGACGCCGTTCACCCCGCAGGGCAGGGACAATATGATTGCCTGGATGGGAGCAAAATGCGATTTTCCCCAATACGGGCAGATTATCGTCTATCAGCTGCCCAAAGAGCGGCTGACCTACGGCCCGATACAGATCGAGGCGATGATCGACCAGAATGCCGTCATCTCGGAACAGCTGTCCCTGTGGGACCAGAGGGGATCGCGGGTGATCAGGGGCAATCTGGTGGTGATCCCCATCGATCACTCCATCCTCTATGTCGAACCGGTCTATCTTCTGGCCGAGGGGGTCAATATCCCGCAGCTGGTCAGGGTCATTGTGGTTTCCGGGAAAAAGGTGGTGATGGCGCCGACCCTGGATCAGGCCGTAAGCCGGGTTTTTGGAACGGGGCTGCCGTCTGAAAAACAGCCTGCGGTTCCGCCGTCTGCGGAGGCCGATGCCTTGAGCCGTGCCAGAAAGGGGTTCGACAAGGCACAGGAGGCCCTGCGTGCCGGCAGGTGGGATGACTTCGGCCAGGCCATGCAGCAGCTGCAGCAGACCCTGTCTTCGAAAAAATGACGACCGTGGCCCCCCCGGCTTGATGTTCTTCATGTCGCTGTAATGACTTTCTTCCTTGCACTTACAGGGCATGATGTGTAAAAAGAAGGGGAACTAATGGGAATGGTTCCGTTTCGTTGCGTAGATAGAGAGCGCCATGGGCTTTACACCGGTTATTGGAAGATCCATCAAGAGACAACTGGAAGATCGGGAAGAGCAGATCTTTTCCCGGTACGCGATGCTTTCCAGGAACTCACGAGGGCGGCGGTTCCCGGAGGAGGAGCAGGAAACCGATATCCGTCTGGCCTTCCAGAGGGATCGGGACCGCATCACCCACTCCAAGACCTTTCGCCGGTTGAAGCATAAGACCCAGGTCTTTCTCGCTCCGACCGGCGATCATTACCGAACCCGGCTCACCCATGTCCTGGAGGTGTCGCAGATCGCCAGGACCATTACCTCGGCCCTCTGCCTGAACGAGGCCCTGACCGAGGCCATCGCCCTTGGCCATGATCTCGGCCATACCCCCTTCGGTCATGCCGGTGAGGCGACCTTGAACGAGTTGCATCCCGGCGGTTTCCGGCACTACGTGCACAGCCTGCGGGTGGTGGATTTTCTGGAGAATGACGGCAAGGGGCTGAATCTCACCTTCGAGGTTCGAAACGGCATGGTACGCCACTCCAAGGGACGCAACAATATCCTGCCGACGAAATCGTCGGAGCTGGCCGTGACCCTGGAAGGCCAGATTGTCCGTATCGCCGATATCATCGCCTATGTCAACCACGACATGGATGATGCCTTCCGTGCCGGGATCCTGAGGGAATCGGACCTGCCGAGAGGGATCAAAAAGGTGATCGGCGATCACCATTCCCGGAGGATCAGCAATATGGTCCGTGATCTGATCGTCGAGACCCTGACGACCGATGACGGCAGGCTCCATATCAGCGAGCGGATGCTGGAGGCCATCACCGATCTCCGGGCCTTTCTCTATCACAATGTCTATCGTTTTCATCTGGTGCATAAGGAGTTCGAGAAGGCCCAGCGGATCATCCGGGACCTCTATGCCTATTTCCTGGAGAACGGTCTTGTGAAGAGAAGGGGATTCAATTGGGAGCATATGGGCGACAAGGATCAATGGCCCGATGAGAAGACCGCCCACCGCAGGGTCTGCGATTTTATTGCCGGTATGACCGATCGCTATGCACTGGGTCTCTATGAACATATCTTTCTGCCCAAACCCTGGACCGTTCGGTATTGAATACCCGTGCCGAAGGACGGCGGAAGGAAGAGGCGGGCTCCGGGACGTGACGATCCGTTGCCGCGGACCCGCCTCGAATGACGGGTTTTCCGATTGAAAATAAATTTCTTGAAATACAAAGCCGTCATAAGGTAGTGTCTGTGGCTATTCATGGATGTTCCTGCCCGAGACGATGCGTTCGTCCCGCAGCGGTGTTTCCATGGGAGGCGGCTGTCCGGTATCCGGGCGGAGTGAATGGGGATGATCAAGGCGAAGGAATGAGTGATAACGATCTGTTGAGCAAGGGCTATGCCTTTGCCGAAGTAGAAGAAAAATGGCTGCGGTACTGGCAGGAGCAGGGGTGCTATTCGGCGAAAATGGAAGAAGGCCGGCCGGCGTTTTCCATCGTTATCCCACCCCCGAATGTGACCGGGGTGCTCCATGTGGGGCATGCCCTTAACAATACCATGCAGGATGTCCTGACCCGATATCACAGGATGTGCGGGCACAATACCCTCTGGGTCCCGGGGACCGACCATGCCGGTATCGCCACCCAGAATGTGGTTGAAAAGCAGCTGGCCGCAGAGGGCAGGAGCCGCCATGATCTCGGCAGGGAGGCCTTCATCGAACGGGTCTGGCAGTGGCGGGAGGAGAAGGGCGGAACCATCATCAACCAGCTCAAGCGTCTCGGTTGCTCCTGCGACTGGGAGCGGGAGCGCTTTACGATGGATGACGGCCTCTCCGCTGCGGTCCGCGAGGTCTTTGTCCGGCTCTATAAGGAAAAGCTGATCTACAAGGGCGACTATATCGTCAACTGGTGCCCCCGCTGCAAGACGGCGCTGGCCGACGACGAGGTCGAGCATCAGGAGACCAATGGCAAGCTCTACTATATCCGCTATCCCTATGCCGACGGCTCCGGCCATGTCGTCGTGGCCACCACCCGACCCGAAACCATGCTGGGCGATACCGCAGTGGCGGTCCATCCCGACGATCAACGCTATGCCGGGCTGTCTGATACCGGTATCCGGCTGCCGCTCACCGGGCGGATCGTACCCGTTGTCTATGACCATCATGTGCAGAAGGACTTCGGCACCGGCGCCCTGAAGGTCACCCCGTCCCATGACCGCAACGATTATGAGATCGGCAAGCGGCACAATCTACCGCTGCTGAAGGTCATGGACGATCATGCCGTCATGAACGAAGAGGCGGGCATCTACCGGGGGCTTGACCGCTTCGTCTGCCGGAAGAGGGTGATCGAGGACCTGGAGAGCCAGGGGCTTGTCGATCATATCGAGGACCTCGAGCATGCCGTCGGCCACTGCTATCGCTGCCAAACCGTGGTCGAGCAGACCACCTCGCTGCAGTGGTTCGTCTCGGTGAAACCGCTGGCGGACAAGGCGGTGGCGGCCGTACGCGATGGACGGATCAACCTCTATCCGAAGACCTGGTACAACAACTTCTACGGCTGGATGAACGATATCCGCGACTGGTGCATCTCCCGCCAGATCTGGTGGGGACACCGCATCCCGGCCTGGACCTGCGGCGACTGCGGCGAGCTGATCGTCGAGTCCGTCGATCCAGGGTGTTGTCCGAGGTGCGGGTCGAACAACACCGTCCAGGAGACCGATGTCCTGGATACCTGGTTCTCATCGGCCCTCTGGCCATTTTCGACCATGGGCTGGCCAGAGAAGACCCCCGAACTCGCCGTTTTCTATCCGACCTCGGTGTTGATCACCAGCTTCGATATCATCTTCTTCTGGGTGGCCCGGATGATGATGATGGGGCTGCATGTCATGGACGAGGTCCCGTTCCGCGACGTCTATCTCCATGCCCTGGTCCGCGACAAGTACGGCAAAAAGATGTCCAAGTCCACCGGCAACGTCATCGACCCGCTGGTGGTGATGGCCGAATACGGCACCGATGCGCTGCGGTTCACCTTGACTGCCTTCGCGGCGCAAGGCAGGGAGGTCCGGCTGGATGAGGAGCGGATTGAGGGCTACCGCCACTTTATCAATAAGCTGTGGAACGCCGCCCGTTTTGCGCTGATGCATCTGAGCGACCGTGACGGCTCGGAGCGGCCGGCGGCTGCGGAACGTGCGCCCCTGCCGCTGGTCCACCGCTGGATCTTAAGCCGAACGGCCCGGACCATCCAGGAGGTCCGGCGCGGTTTCGACGAGTACCATTTCAATGAGGCGGCCTCCGCCCTCTACCAGTTTGTCTGGCGGGAGTTCTGCGACTGGTATGTGGAGTGGATCAAGGCGGACCTGTTCGGAAAGGACGAGGGTCTGAAGCACCTGGCAAAAGGTGTCCTTCTCGAGGTCCTCGAGACCATCCTGAAGCTGATCCATCCGATCACCCCCTTCGTCACCGAGGAGATCTGGAGCGTGCTGCCCGGCAAACGTCGGCCGTTGATGACCTCTGCATTCCCGGTTGCCCGCGAGGACATGCTCGACTCTGCTGCGGAGCAGGAGATGGAGCTGCTGATGGGGATCATCACCGGCATCCGCAATATCCGCTCGGCTGCCGATATCCATCCCTCGAAGAAGATCGAGGCCTTTGTGGTCTGCCCTGATACGGAAAAGGCCGATCTCATTGCAAATTTCACTCAGACGATCAGTGATCTGACCCGGCTGACGAGCCTTGTCGTGCAGCCCGTCAGCACGAAGCCGGATGATGCTGCGACCTTCATCGCCGGGGATATCGAGATCTATGTGCCGTTGACAGGCCTGGTCGATGCGGAGGCGGAGCTTGCCAAACTGGCAAAAGAGAGGGAGAAGGTCGAGATGAAGCTTGCGCAGATCAACGGCAAACTCGCCAACGCCCGGTTCCTGGCCAATGCCCCGGCGGAGGTGGTCGATCGCGAGAAGGAAAAAAAGGCCACTTGTGACGCGCGGCTGGAAAAGATCGCCGAGGCACAAGACAAGTTGAAAAAGGCCGGGGCATAAGGGTCCTGGCCATTGGGACGGGAATGGTATGGATACCAACCAACTGCACACACTGATCCGCTCTTTTCTGGCCGAGGATATCGGCAGGGGAGACCTGACCAGCGAGGCGATATTCGATCCGTTGCAGACCGGCAGCGCCCGGCTGGTGGCCCGCGAGGGTTGCGTTGCCGCAGGTGTCGGGGTTGCAGCCGAGGTCTTCAAGGTACAGAACCCGGAGATCAAGATGCAAGGCATGCTAAACGACGGGTGCGCTGTCCAGGCCGGCGATGTCATGCTCACGGTCACCGGGCCGGTGGTCGATATGCTCAAGGCGGAGCGGACGGCACTCAACCTGCTCCAGCGTCTGTGCGGGATAGCAACGATCACCCGCCGCTATGCCGATGCCATCGGACCGTATCCGGCCCGGATCACCGACACCCGCAAGACGACGCCCGGTCTGCGCCTGCTGGAAAAATTTGCGGTGCAGGCGGGCGGCGGCAGCAACCACCGATTCAATCTGACCGACGGCGTGCTGATCAAAGACAATCATATTGCCGCCTGCGGCTCCATCACCGAGGCGGTTGCCCGGGTCAGGAAGAAGGCACCGCATACCATCCGTATCGAGGTGGAGACGGAAACCCTGGAGCAGGTTCGCGAGTGCCTGGCCTGCCGGGTCGACATCATCATGCTCGACAATATGGATCTGCTGACCACTAAAGAAGCAGTTGAATTAATTGATCATCGGGCAATAGTTGAAGCATCCGGCGGAGTCGACCTGGCAAGCGTTGCAGCAATTGCCGGCACCGGTGTCGATATCATCTCGGTGGGCAGGCTTACTCATTCCGCTCCATCCTGTGATATAGGAATGGACTGGCTGTAAGCGGATTTCGCAGGAAACCGGCAGGAACAAACCATACGTAACTGCTCTAATTGAAAATATTTCTTGCTTCTTGCCACGAAAATATGCGATACTTGCTGCATGCTGGTGAGAGGGCGTTGCCCGCCGGTTTTGTCGGCAATGGCATGAACACAGAGTGACATATAAAAAAAGAGGAACCTTTTATGCGTTGTCCCAAATGTGGCTATATTTCATTCGATCATCTGACAACCTGCCTGAATTGCAGCAAAGATCTTACAGATTCGTCCTCGGTGGCGCACGGGACCACCTATAATGCCGCCCCTCCGATGTTTCTGAAGTTTTCCGCGGACGAAGAGGTGGGGGAGGAAGTCGAAGATTTCGAGATGATGCCCGATGCGCTGGATGATCATCTGGACGTCGTCGATCCGGATCTGAACATCCTGGTCAAGGACGATGACGGCGATATCGATTTCAACCCGGACGACATGATGAAAAAGGGCAGTCCGGCCGGTTTGGATCGGGACGACAGGATCACGCTGGATGACGACGGCGAGGAAGAATCCGACGACAGAGAGATTGAGATTGACCTCAGCCAGTTTGAAGATACATCCGCGGAGGAAGAGGTCGGAGACGGACCCCAGGAGAAATTTTCGATGGATGTTCCGGGTGAGTTGGCCGATCTCTCCGATCTGGCGCCTCCCCCTCCCGAGGAGAAGATACCGTCCGCTAGGGTGGGGAAAGGTGCGGAGGCAGAGATGGGTTTGGATATGCTTGATCTCGACATGAACCTAGATACTCTCGACACGGATTTTTCATTGACCGAGCAGGCAAGAGAAGGCGCGGAAGAGGGATACCCCGGACTTTCCCTGGATGACATCGACCTTTCGGATTCCTCAGAAGACGACCAGGCGGCTCCTGCACCGCCACCTCCTCCCAAGGCAGCGTCTGCCGCTAAACCGCAGGAGATGGATATGGATGCCGAACTGAATTTCGACCTTGATCTCGGGGGCTTGACCCTGCCGCCAAAAAAATGAGATAACGGCGGAAATGAACAGGAAAAGGTGTTGACACCGAGGGAGATGTCGTGTAAATAACGCTCTTCACGTAACGTGCCGAGATAGCTCAGTAGGTAGAGCAACGGACTGAAAATCCGTGTGTCCCTGGTTCGATTCCTGGTCTCGGCACCATAAATATGCTTGTTGAATAAGGAGTTACAGGTTGCTGTAGCTCCTTATTTTTTTCATTTTCCCCATTATAGTATGCGATGGGGGCTGGACGCGTTCCAGTCGGTAGATTCTGGTGAGGACAGAAGCCATGAGTAAAGATCTAAGCAAGGTACGGAATATTGGGATCAGCGCGCATATCGATTCAGGGAAGACAACCCTGACAGAGCGTATCCTCTTTTATACCAACAAGATCCATGCTATCCATGAGGTCCGCGGCAAGGACGGGGTCGGCGCCAAGATGGACTCCATGGAACTCGAAAAGGAACGAGGGATCACCATCCAGTCCGCCGCTACCCATTGCAGCTGGAAGGATATCGACATCAATATCATCGACACCCCCGGCCACGTTGATTTCACCATCGAGGTGGAACGAGCGCTAAGGGTCCTGGACGGGGCGATCCTGATCCTCTGTTCCGTCGGCGGCGTCCAATCCCAGTCGATCACGGTCAATCGCCAGATGACCCGGTATAGGGTTCCCCGTATCGCCTTTGTCAATAAATGCGACCGGACCGGGGCAAACCCGGAGCGGGTCACTCGTCAGCTCCGGGAAAAACTGGAGCTCAACGCCCATATGATGCAGCTGCCGATCGGCCTGGAGAACGATCTCAAAGGTCTGGTCGATCTGGTGACGATGCAGGCCGTCTACTTCGATGGCGAAAACGGGGAAAAGATCCGTATCGAGGAGATTCCGACGGAGATGAGTGAGATCGCAGCGAAGCGGCGCGAAGCCCTGTTGGAGGAGGTTTCGATGTTCTCCGACGAGTTGATGGAGGTGATGCTGGAAGAGGGTGAGGTCGATCCCGAATTGATCCACGAGGCGGTTCGCAGGGGGACCCTTGCCCTGCAGTTTACCCCGGTCTTCGTCGGCTCGGCCTATAAGAACAAGGGTATCCAGTCGCTCCTCGACGCGGTGGAGACCTACCTGCCCTGTCCGACCGATGTCGAGAACTTTGCCCTTGATCTGAAAAAGGAAGAAGCCGAGGTCAAGGTCACCAATGATCCCGGCGATCCGCTGGTCATGTTGGCCTTTAAGCTCGAGGACGGCCGGTACGGCCAGTTGACCTATGTCCGGACCTATCAGGGCGTGCTGAAAAAGGGTGATACCATCTATAACAGCCGCACCGGCAAGAAGGTCAAGGTCGGTCGCCTGGTGCGCATGCATGCCGACGAAATGGAGGAGATCGAGTCCTGTGGCGCCGGCGATATCGTCGCTCTCTTCGGTATCGATTGCGCCTCCGGCGACACCTTTACCGATGACCGCATCTCCTATTCGATGACCTCGATGCACATCCCGGAGCCGGTGATCTCGCTGGCGGTGATCCCGGCCGACAACAAGGCCCAGATCAATATGTCCAAGGCCTTGAATCGTTTCACCAAGGAGGACCCGACCTTTCGCGCCTTCGTCGACCATGAGACCGGGGAGACCATCATCTCCGGCATGGGCGAGCTGCATCTGGATGTCTATATTGAACGGATGAAACGCGAGTATAAGGCCGAGGTCCAGGTCGGTGCACCCCAGGTCGCCTATCGCGAGACCATCTCATCGCGGGCCGAATTCAACTATACCCATAAAAAACAGACCGGCGGTTCCGGCCAGTTCGGCCGGGTGGCGGGTTTCATCGAGCCGCTCGAGGAAGGCGAGTACGAGTTCGTCGACAATATCGTCGGCGGCGTGATCCCGCGGGAGTACATCCCCTCCTGCGACAAGGGCTTTCAGAAATGCATGGAAAAAGGCGCCCTGTGCGGCGCCGCAGTCACCGGCATCCGCTGCGTGATCAATGACGGGGCCTATCATGCGGTGGACTCTTCCGATATCGCTTTCCAGCTTGCTGCAATCGGCGGCTTTAAGGAGGGGTATATGAAGGCCAGGCCGGTGATCATGGAGCCGATCATGAAGGTTGCCGTCGAGGGCCCCACCGAGTTTCAGGGTGCGGTCATGGGCAGCATCAACCAACGTCGCGGCATGATTATCGGTACCACCGACGAGGGGAACTATACGGTCATCGAAGCCGAGGTCCCGTTGTCCGAGATGTTCGGTTATTCGACCGCGTTGCGCTCCCTGACCCAGGGGAAAGCAGAGTTTACTATGGAATTCGCGACCTTCAAGCAGGTTCCCAGGGGTGTCAGTGAAGAACTCATCAAAAAACATCAACAGGAAAAGAACAAGGGCTAAATCGCCACCGGGATGGTATGCTGAATTCATCCGCCGGGTGAGGGGGTGCGGACCAGCCTGAATCGATGCGGCAAGAAAACGACGAGGACACGAGGTAGACTGCCATGGGAAAAGAGAAATTGGTACTGAACAATCCGTTACGGGCCTTGGGCCTGGAGGAAAAAGCGAAAGGGGATACCCAGAGCATGGGTCTGGTCATGTCCAGGGCGGGCTTGGGCAAGACCGCAATCCTGGTGCAGATAGCGCTGGACTCCATGATGCGCGGCAACAAGGTCCTGCATGTTTCCATCGGTGAATCCATAGAGAAGGCCAAAAGCTGGTACAACGACATCCTTTCCCTGATTACCAGGGACGCGGATATTGAGAATATCCATGAGGTGGTCTCCGAGATCCTCCATAACCGGATGATCATGACCTTCAAAGAAACGTCGTTCAGCCAGGCAAAGCTGGAAGAGCGCCTCAACGACCTGGTCAAACAGAATATCTACAAACCGGAGTGCCTGATCATCGACGGGTATGATTTCAATGAAGACAACCGGGATGCCTTGGTCGGGCTGAAGAGGCTCATGAAGGAACAGGGGCTGAAGATGGTCTGGTTTTCCGCTGTCTGCCATCGCGAGGACGAGCGTGTCAGTGCCGACGGGGTGCAGGCACCCTGTCATCGGGTCTCCGATCTGTTCGAAACGGTGCTGATGATCAGGCCGGAGAACGAGAGCATATCGCTTGACATTGTAAAATGCGCCTCCTGCGCTGTCGAGGCCGGTTTGAGCCTTGCTCTCGATCCTTCCACGATGCTGATTATGAAGGCGCAATGAGCGGGCCCTCTGGTGGGAGGGTTTCTTGAAAAGAAGGTGAAAGCGGGTTCCTCGGTGTCGGGTAATCCGCTTTTTTTTTGACAACAGGTGGCTTGAGCTGTAGACTATCAGTCTGTCAGGTAAAGCAAGGACGTACCGGCAAACCGCCGGTGGTATTACCGTCAAACCCACCGACCGGCGAGCAAGAGCCTCCAGCCTAAAACTTCGCAGCCATCCACCCGGGACTTTCCGCCTCTCCATGAAATTCAGGCCATGTATTGATCTTCATAACGGTAAGGTAAAACAGATTGTCGGCTCCACTTTGAGCGATGGGGAGCCGGAACGGCTTACCACCAACTTCTGCGCCGATAAGCCCGCCTCCTGGTTTGCGAAGCTGTACCGAAACGACAATCTTTCCGGGGGCCATATCATCATGTTGGGACCCGGAAACGAGGAGGCTGCTGCCGATGCCCTGACCGCCTGGCCCGGCGGGATGCAGATCGGCGGTGGAATCACCCCCGATAATGCCCGTCTCTGGCTGGACAAAGGGGCCTCGCATGTGATTGTGACCTCCTGCGTTTTCAGGAAGGGGAAGATCGATCACGAAAGTCTTGCCCGTCTGGTCCGGTCGGTCGGACGAAATCGTCTGGTCCTCGACCTCAGCTGCCGAAAAAAAGGGGAGGAGTATTATATCGTCACCGATCGCTGGCAGAGGTTTACCGAGGTCCGGATTACGCGCGAGAGCCTTGAGGCGTTCGCCGGCAGCTGTGATGAGTTTTTGATCCACGCGGCCGATGTGGAGGGAAAATGTGCAGGGATTGCAGTCGATCTGCTGGAGAAGCTGTCGGCATGGACAACGATTCCCACGACCTATGCCGGCGGTGTCAGGGACCTTGGCGACATGGAGTTGATCGATCGGATCGGCCGGGGCCGGCTCGATGCGACCATCGGCAGTGCCCTGGATATCTTCGGCGGCAAGGGGATCAGCTACCGGGACGCGGTGGCCTTCCACGCCGCCCGTTTCGGGCAGGGCCTTGCCGCCTCCGAAGGAGAGTAACGCCAGGGGCGGTCACTGTTTCTTGACCTGATGCAAATCTTTGGATACAATAACAAAGAGCTTTCCATCAGTTTGATATAATTGAAATGATAGAGATCTTCCGATTCTTGCCGCCGGGCCCTTGCAAATGGAACCTGATAGGGATAGACAGAGACGCCAGATAGAGAAATTCATCAACAGGATGCCCAGTCTGTCGACGACGGTGGGCAAGGTCCTGGAGATCTGCAGCCGAACGGATGCATCTCCCAACGAATTGAACAAGGTCATCTCCCTGGACCCGGTCCTGACCGGTCAGGTCCTCAGGCTGATCAACTCCGCCTATTACTCCCTTCTGAGCAAGATCACCTCGCTTACCCGCGCCATTACGATGCTCGGCATGAATACGGTCAAAAACATGGCCTTGAGTACCGCCATCATCAGGAGCGTTTCCAGCGCCAAAAAATCAAAGGCATTGCCGACAGCGCAGTTCTGGCAACATTCGATCGGCGTCGGGGTCAGCGCTAAGCTTCTGGCCACGGCCTGTGACCTGTCGATTGCCGAACGGGAGGAGATGTTTATCGCGGGATTGCTCCATGATCTGGGCAAGGTCCCCTTCGGGGATGAATATATCGAGGTGCTGGCCGTGGCAAAAAAACAACAGCGGTCGCTGATCGAGGTCGAACGGGAGCTGATGGGGATCGATCATCAGGAGGTGGGGACCATGATCGCCGAGAAATGGAAACTCAATACGGTCATCACCAGCTGTGTCGGCGGTCACCACCATGCCTCCAAGGTAACCCAGGAGAGCAGACGCCAGGCCGCCTTCGTGGCCTTGGCCAACATGTATATCAATATCCTGGATATCGGCTATGCCGGTGATCCCTTTCCCGAGGTCGAAGCCATTGAAGAGCTCCTCGACATCATTGATCTCAGCTGGCAGGACTATGGGGCAATAAGCGAAGACGTTGAAAAGGAAATCGAAAAAGCACAGATTTTTCTACAGATATAATCCGGAGATATGAGATGAGGATCAAGTTTTGGGGGGTGAGAGGATCAATTCCCTGCCCCGGTCCGCGGACGCAGAAATATGGCGGCAACGGCGCCTGTCTGGAACTTCGGGTCGGTGATAAGGACAGGATTGTCATCATCGATGCCGGTACCGGCATCAGGGAACTGGGCACCTCCCTTATGCAGAATGATCTGCCCCGGGGGCCGATCGATGCCGACCTCTTCCTTTCCCATACCCACTGGGATCATATCATGGGCTTTCCGTATTTTACGCCGATCTATGTCCCCGGGACGAAACTTCGGGTGTACGGGCCCATTACCTTCGAGGACGATACACTGGAGGATGTGGTCGGTGGCCAGATGAAATACCGTTATTTTCCGGTCAATGTCGGTGAGCTCGCCTCGGATATCGAATATTTCAGGCTGCGGGAGGATCCGTGCATTGACCTCGGCGGTGGTCTGATCCTGTTGACCAAGATCCTGAACCACCCGATAACGGCACTCGGCTACCGCTTTGAATACCAGGGCAAGTCCTTCTGCACCTGTTACGATACCGAGCCGTTCAGGAACCTGTTTATCACCGACCCCGATCATCCCGATTACGACGAGGGGATGGCCCTTGAGGGCGAGGAGGTTGCAGGCGAGCAGAACCTGGCCATCGAGCAGTTTTTTGCCGGAGCCGATCTGCTGGTCCATGACAGCCAGTATACGGCCCAGGAGTACGCAGAGGGAAGGGTGGGCTGGGGGCATACCTCGTTCGAGCATGCCATTGCCGCGGCCAATCGCGCCGGGGTGAAGAAGCTGGCGCTGTTTCACCATGATCCCGACCGGACCGATGATATGATCGATGAGTTGGCGAAGATGTATTGCGAACCGGGACGGTACGGTGAGACCGAGGTGTTTTTTGCCAAAGAAGGAATGGAGATTGTTTTATAGGAAGACGGGGACGGCGCCTGATGTTTCTTATCTGATCCCTGCCATTCGTTTTATCCTTTCCACGCACTCGGGATGGGCCTGATAGGGAATATCGGCCGGTTCCGGGACGGGGATGGCGAGATGGTCGGCAAAAGGGGTTGCGGCGATGTTTCGATTGTAGGCCTCGACCAGGAGCCGCTCCAGGTTGACGGTGTCCTCAATATTGTAGGCCAACAGGGTCTCCAGGGCCTGCTTATTGCCTGAGCGTTCATATTCCCGCCAGAGCAGGACTGCGAAAAAACCGTCGACTCCGTCAAGGGTCCCCCTGTTTATACCCAGTTGCCGCTCGCAGCCTTTCAGGCCACCTTTCAGGCCGAGCCTGGCGAGAACATAGCGCAGATCGATATGGGCATGGTCCAGCCTGGTCTTGAAATACCGCTCCAGAAACGGTATATCGAAACCCTTGCCGTTATAGCTGACCAGCACTTTATAGGAAAAGATATCCTCGATGAAATCGTCAAGGTTGTCCCCGTTGACGTAGGTTCGCACGCTGGCTCCGTCGTACAGGGCAACGGTGGTGATCTCGGCCTCGTCGGCAAGTCCCGTAGTCTCGATATCGAGATAGGCGGTCCGGTTACGAAAGTGGGGAAAGATGCGCCAGTGATCGGCAGCCGTCAGGTCCCTGGTAAAAAAGGTCGGAAGACCTGCCGCCAGCGCCTCCCGGGAGGAGTCCAGAACGGCCGGGACGATGCCTGAACTGCAGGCGAGGGCAAAAGGCGGCGGCTCCCGCCAGTCATTCCAGGTCGAAATGCCCGCTTTCCAGAGCCTTTGCTCCGTCTTGCGGCCGATCCCCTGAATATGACAGAAGGTGTGCATCAGCATGGCCAGGTCTCCGAAGGACGCGCTTATGCCCTGTCAAGCCTCATCTGCCGCATCCTGCCAGCAATCCTCGTTTTGCTCCGCCTGCCTGCCCTGTTGGCGTCCCGCGTCGTTCGTTTTTTGGTCGAGCCTGGCAGGTGAGAAAAAATCGCGGTGCAATCGTGCGACAACCGGTGGCGGTCATGACGCTAAAAAGAGGTGGGTGACGGCAGTGGTTTCAGCTGCCCTTTTCTCCTCGCTTTTTTCTGTCCGGCCGGTGCGGTCCCGGACGATTTCCCTCGCCCCGTCTGCTTGTCTTGATGACGGGGGGCATCAAGCCGGCTGATCTTCAGCATGCGCTCGTTTATTCGTACCTTTTTCAACATCCACAGGATGTCGTCCGGCTTGCCCCAGGGGAGATCCACCGTACTGTAGTCGTCAAAGATCGAGATCCGGCCGATGTATTCGCCGTCGATGACGGCTTCGTTGGCGATGGCCCCGACGATATGCCCGGGTTTGAGCCCGTGGTTCAGGCCGATTTCAATCCGGTATCTGTCCATCTGCTCGGCCTCCGCCTTGCCCCGTCTCCTGCCGATGCTGCGCTGTGCTTTCTCGGGAGGGGTGGTTTTTCTCACCGGTTTTCTGTCGGATTGTCTTTCAGCCGGCCCTTCCGGCAGCAGAAAGGGGGTGTCCCCCTGGGCGATCCGGGCCAGGGCTGCAGCCAGTTCCACCGGCGGGACCTGATTCTCCCTCAGGTAGTCCTCGATCAGGCCACGGTAAAAGGGAAAGTCATCCCGTTCGAGGGTCTTGGTGATCCGGTCCTTGAAGACCGCTATCCGTTTGGCATTGATCTCCTTGGCCGTCGGCAGGCCCATCGGCTCGATCTTCTGCCGGGTCAGGGTCTCTATGGTATGGAGGACCTTTTTTTCACGGGGGTGGATAAACAGGATGGCCTCGCCTTTGCGGCCTGCCCTGCCGGTGCGGCCGATCCTGTGGATATAGGCCTCGGTATCGAACGGGATGTCGAAGTTGATCACATGACTGATCCTCTCCACATCCAGACCGCGGGCGGCGACATCGGTTGCCACCAGGATGTCGAGTTTGCCGCTTTTAAGCATATCGACTGTCCGCAGCCGCTGGTTCTGCGGGATATCGCCGCAGAGCGGAGCGGATGCGTACCCGAGGGCGGAGAGCTTTTCGGCAAGCTCTACGGTCTGGATCTTGGTGCGGACGAAGATCAGGACCCCGTTGAAGGGTTCCGCCTCCAGGGTCCTGACAAGTGCCTCCATTTTTCTCGCCAGGCCGTCGGTTATGAGATAGCGCTGACGGATGGTAGTGGCCGTGGCGGTCTTTGACCCGATGGTGATTTCGACCGGGTCACTCAGGTATTTCTTGGCAATCGTCCGGATGCTTGCAGGCATCGTCGCGGAAAAGAGCGAGATCTGCCGCTGAGGCGGCATCTGTTTCAAAACCCACTCCACATCGTCGATAAAGCCCATATTGAGCATCTCATCGGCCTCGTCCAGGACCAGACTCGTTATCCCGTCCAGGGCAAGGCTCTGCCTGCGGATATGGTCCATGACCCTGCCCGGGGTCCCAACCACTATCTGGGGACCGCGTTTAAGGCCATTGAGTTGAATGGTGTAGTCCTGACCGCCGAAGATGGCCGCCGTTCGAAACTTTTTGATATGGGATCCATAGGTCCCGAAGGCCTCGGCGACCTGCAGGGCCAGCTCGCGGGTCGGCGTCAGGACCAGGACCTGCGGGGTCTTGCGGTCAAGGTCGAGGCGGGAGAGCAAGGGGAGGGCGAAGGCCGCGGTCTTGCCGGTACCGGTCTGGGCCTGACCGACCACGTCGCGACCGGCAAGGACATGGGGGATCATTGCCGACTGTATCGGTGTCGGAGATTCATAGCCGGCGTCCTCGACGGCTTGCAGGAGAGATTGGCCGAGGTTGAAATCGGCAAAAGACGGAGTGGCGTGATCATCGAATGACATAGATTTTCCTGAATATCATGCTGGGGTTTTCCCGAGAAAGAGAGATGTGAGCTCAATTAACCGGAAAAGAGGGGTGTCTGTCCAGTTCCGCATGATCTCCATGGAGAGCCCGGTGGTAACGAGCCCTGAAATTCCATATCCTGGTCCGACACGCATGCCTGCCGGGATCGGGTCGAACTGGGAAGACCAGGGGTGGGTCAATGGCAGGTCGAGCGGGAAAAAACGCTGGCACAACAGTGAACCTTGGTCGATCGGACCGTCTCCGGGGAGGCACTCAATAGAAACCGGTATACATACCAGCAGCGGAGATAACATGCAATACTTATTTTTTTGGGATCGGGTACGGTCACCCTATCTTCCTGCGCAGATTTTTCAACCGGCCGTGAAGGGTCTTCCGGTCCAGACGCTTTTGCCGGGAGGCGGCCGAAGGACGTGTGGCCCTGCGTCTTTTTCTGATCACGGTTGCGCTTCGGATCAGCTCGGCCAGCCGCTGCAGGGCATCCTCCTTGTTTTTTTCATAGGTCCGGTATTGCTGGGCCTTGATGACGATCGCCCCGTCCCTGGTCAACCGCTGGTCCTGCAGGGTCAGGAGCCGTTGTTTGACAAAGCCGTTGAGGCTGGAGTGCCTGATATCGAATCGGAGATGGACGGCGCTTGCGACCTTGTTGACATTCTGACCGCCGGCCCCCTGGGCCCGGATCTGGCTTATCTCTATCTCGGAGAGGGGGATGGCGATGGTGCCGGTAATCTGTAACATGGGTTTTTATACGGGTAATGTGGGATTTTCTATTATTTTTTTTGCCTTCGATCCACAGGAGAGGGATCAACAGCATCCGTAACCACTCCGATCTGCCCGGTCCCGCTGGTATCGATGGCGGTAATGGTCCCGGCAAGCCGGATCCTGTCGCCCTGCCGGGCGGTAACAATCCCTATGTACTTGAAAAGATCGATTTCGGCGACGATAATGACCCCGAAACCGGTCGGAGAGGAATCGAAGGTAACCGAGAACTTGTCATCCCCTTGCTTCTTCCCGGAAAAGAGATAAACGGGCCAGACCACATGACGGCCGAGAAATTTCTTCTCCTGGTCTTTCCTCTGCTCCGGGGTCAACCCTTCGAGACTCCGGATCACTTCGGCAGGGGAAAGCTTCAGGGGGGGGAGCGGCGCCTCTTTTTGTCTGGCGATGGGGATGGAGGGTAGGGGCTTTTTTTGCCGACGTACCACCGGAGGGCTCTTCTTCGGCGTGATTTTTCTTGCGGGCTCCTTCGGTTCGATCTTCATTTTCAGCGGCAACAGGCCGTGTTTTTTTTCGTGGTGGGTGACGGGTGTTACCAACGCCGTCTCAACGGATCTTCGAGGGACGGGCTCATACGCCTCCTCGCGTCTTTTCTTCTGGAGATTCAGGGTGTAGAAGAAGACAAGAGAGATAGTACCGGTTACGACGATGCTCGGAAGGAGCCATCCCTTATTCGTGCCAAACCAATTAGACATTATATCCTATTATTATATCAAAGGGATATGATCGATATCCGGTAAGAATAACCCAATATGTAAGGATATCTTTCAGGCGGATGATATGCAAGGGGGAAGTGATCCAAACCCTTCGCAGAAGGTCCCTTGGTTCAATGCAGGAAAAGGATTGAAAACAGCGGATGAATACGATAGGTTTGCAGTCCCCGCCCCTGCGCTGCATGGCCGGTGGATGACGGCGGCATTTCACGAAGAGGCTGAAAACCATGAAGACCTATGTTGTATTTCTTTTTTGTTTTGCGCTGGTGTTTTTTGCAGGATGCAACAATTCTCCTGAATTGCAGAAGATGGAAGGACATGCCCAGGGGACCAGTTACCATATCACCTGGTGGAGTGCCGGCCATGTCGATGCCCGCAAGTTGAAGACCGCCATTGAGGAGGTCCTTGCTGATATCGACAAGGAGATTTCCACCTATCGCAACGATTCCGATCTGGAACGCTTCAATCGCAACCCCTCCACCGATTGGCAGGTACTGCCCAAGGATGTGGTTGACCTGCTGCGGATGGCGGCCGACGTCTATCGGGCGTCCGACGGATGTTATGATCCGACCGTCAAACCCCTCTTCGATCTCTGGGGTTTTCATAACGACAGCTTCCACATCCCCAGCGCCGGGCAGATTGCCGCTGCCCGTGCGAATGTCGGCTTTGACAAGATAGCCATCGACGTCGTGGGACATCGTGTCCGGAAGTTGAATCCCCGGGTGTCGATCGGGTTGTCCTCCGTGGGGGAAGGGTATACGGCCTGGCGTCTGTCCAAGGTCCTGGAACAGGCCGGGATCAGAGATTATATTGTCGAATTCGGTGGCGATATGTATGTCAAGGGTCGGCGTAACAATGGCACTGCCTGGCGAATCGCCATCGTCCGTCCGCTGCCTGGCGACATGTCAATCGACAAGGTTGTGACCATTAATGATCAGAACGGGGTTTCGATCAACACGTCCGGGACCTACCGTCATTATTACGATGCGGGCGGCCGGCGCTATTCCCACATCTTCAATCCACGGACCGGGGCGCCGGTGACGCATGATCTGGTTTCGGCGACCGTCTTTGCCGATGATCCCCGTTTCAGTGATGCCTGGGCTACCGCCATGCTCTGCCTTGGTAAAGAGGAGGGCGACAAGGTCGCCCGGCACAAAGATCTCGCCGTGTATTTTATCCGGCAGCCAGATGGAAAGCTTATCGAATCGTCAAGCCCCGCCCTGCAGAAGAGCAAGGCGGTGACGATCCGCTGACCCGGAATTTCACCAGCCGGGACTGTCTGAGAGACTGGAAGGAAATTCTCCCCAAAAGGCCTGTATGGAAAAGGTGGTTTTCTGGTCGGATAAGAGTCGCGATAGCGGCCGGTCCGTACCTTTTGCCTCTTGGAGGCGACCGCCTGTCGCACGACCTGCCGGAATGGATAGCTGTTCCATCGGCTACGGGGGCAAAGGGGAAGGAGAAGAAAAAGAAAGTGAAAGAAATGAATATGTTAAATTTTTCAGCACATCAGCCGATAACACAGGCATACCTCGAAGAGATAGTGTGGAGAAACAATGAAGGGAAAATCGCCTGCTGTAGACGATTTTCGATAAACGCAGGAAAACTTAGATGAGGCAGGTATGCAGGATGTTGCGCACCACCAAGTGGGTCTACGGGTATCCGAGAAAAAAAAGACGGTTGCCAGGATCGGTAATCTCCAGTTCCTGTATCGTCCCGAGATCGTTGCCCGTGACGGTCGGTATGTGGCCTATGAGAACAAGGTGGTCTGTGATTGCTACAGCGGATTGGAGTGGCTGCCCGGGCCGGATAGGGATATGAGCTGGGAGGAGGGAAAACATTGGGTGAACACCCTTTCAATCGGAGGAGGAGGCTGGCGTCTGCCGACCCTTGACGAACTGAGAGGGCTCTATAAAAGGAACAGATCGGGAGACAATCTTTCGCCCGTCTTTGATATCGGGACGACCGATATCTGGAGCTGTGAAGAGACACAGGATGCGGCGTCCGCCTGGGGTTTCAATTTTCTTCCCGGCAATCAGTTTCGGACCTATAAGACCTATTCCCGAAGATTTCGCGTCATGGCCGTCCGGTTGAGAAAATACCATGCCTTTGAACGTGGCGCCGATGGCAATTTATCTAAATGAGCAATGATCCCGTCTCCGCTTTCATCGTCCGACCGATAGGTATCGTCCATTCCTGTTTCCCTGAAAAGTTCGGCATCCCCCGACAACCGGGACTGGTGGAATCGGCCACCGCCCGGTTGGAGATGCTGCCTCCCTGCAATCGATTGGAGATGTTCAAAGGACTGGAGCGGTTTTCCCATATCTGGCTGCACTTCCTTTTTCATCAGACCGTGGAGGAGGGGTGGAAAAGAACGGTTCGTCCGCCATCGTTGGGAGGACGGGAAAAGGTCGGGGTCTTTGCCAGCCGCAGCCCCCATCGCCCCAATCATCTCGGATTATCCGTCGTCCGTCTGGTCGGGATCGCCAAGGAAGGCAAAAGGCTGTTTCTCGATCTGGCCGGAATCGATCTGCTTGACCGCACGCCGGTCATCGACATCAAACCTTATATTCCCTATACCGACAGGCTGGATGACGCGGCAAACGGCTATTCAAATCCGTTGCCGGGGCCGGTGGCGGAGGTGATTTTCAGTGGGGAAGCGATGGACTTCTGTCGAGACTATGAGCAAAAGACGGGGCGGGAACTCTTAGAATTGATCCGTGAGACGCTTTCTCTGGATCCTCGGCCGGCAGGTCATCGCAGCAGGCCGAGGGAGTATGGGATGGTGTTCTGGCAGATCGACGTCCGCTGGCAGGTGGAGAAGGAGGGGATTCGGGTCCTGGCCTGCCGGGAGATCTCAGACGGGATAATCAGGGACGGCCGAACCCCTGGATGACCGTGTGGACGCGGCCGCCGACGTTATAGGTCTTGTTGGTCGTGTAGTAGGACATGCTGCCGCCGTCGATCTCCACCCCGTCTCCTATCACCTTGGTCTTTCCCGGACAGATGACCTTTTTGCTTTGATCGAAATATTCCAGAAGCTCGGTGTAGAGTCTATAGTTATCGCTTTTGCGGATGACCACAACGTCGTCGGTCAGGGTCAGGCGTCTGCTCACGCTGTTATAGAGGCCGTTTCTGGCGGTGATATTGGTCTTTTCCCCGTTTTTACCAAAGATGTCGGCATCGACCGTTTCCAGGATGAGATCGTTGGGCTTTTTGCCCGTCAAGGCCTTTTCCGCTCGGATATCCGCGGTTTTCTTCCCATTTTCGCTTTGAATGATATCGGCGTTGTCGATAATGAAGTGGTGTTCGTCGGTCTTACGGTTGGCAAAATCGGGGTCGTATCCCCCCCGGGGGGAGAGAAAGGCGGCCAGCGGTATCCGCCAGATCGGGAAGGTCAGAAAAAGAATCAACGGGATCAGCCAGACGCTGTTTCTTCGGGTGATCATCGGCTCATATAGGTCTGCAGGAGCTGCTGTTTAACGCCTTTTGCCTCCAGGAGGACGTCGCAGACCTCCCGGACCGCTCCATGGCCCCCCGGCCTTGTGGATACATAATGGGCGGCATGTCTGACTTCGGCGACGGCATTGGCGGGTGCCGCTGCAAATCCGACCCTGGAGAGAAGGGCGAGATCGAGCCAATCATCACCCATATAGGCGATTTCGAAGGGCTTGAGGCCGGATTGATCAAGGATCTCCTTGAAGGCCGTCAGCTTGTTCGAGGCGCCTTGGAAGACATAACGCATCTTGAGATCCCGGGCCCTTCTGGCAACCGCCCCGGAGCTGCGGGCGGTTATCACTCCGCAATCGATACCGGCCTCCCCGAGCAATCTGAGCCCGAAGCCGTCCTGGGTATTAAAGGCCTTGCACTCGTTGCCGTCATCGGCAAGAAGAAAAGAGCCGTCGGTAAGTACGCCGTCCACATCCAAGAGCAGGAGGCGTATGGATGCCGCTTTGGCGAGTGCCGTCTTTCGCTGCAGATTCTGTTCTTGGGTCCGGGAACGTTCCCTGGCCATGGTCCGGTAGCCTTCCGTTATCTCACAGTCGGACGGATAATCGCCGGGAGCCGATGGTGTGCATGGGTCGGTCATCGGCAGCATCAACCGGGTTGAGTGGCACAATCTTCAACTGCGGATCTGATGCCGACGATTGTCTTCAGCAGGTTTTCCACCTTGTCCAGCGGCATCGAGTTCGGCCCGTCACAGAGGGCGTGCTCCGGGTCGGGATGGATTTCCAGGAACAGGCCGTCGATGCCCACGGCGACAGCGGCGCGGGCAAGAGGAGCGATGAATTGCCGTTGGCCTCCCGATGCCCCGCCCGCCCCTCCGGGGAGTTGCACGGAATGGGTGGCATCGAAGATCACCGGGCAGTCGAACGAGCGCATCACCGGCAGGGAGCGCATATCGACGACCAGGTTGTTATACCCGAAACTGCTGCCCCGTTCGACCAGCATGACCCGGCTCTTGCCGCCGGCCCTGATCTTGGCCACTGCATTTTTCATGTCCCAGGGAGAGACGAATTGCCCTTTTTTCAGATTGATCGGTTTGCCGGTCCGGGCGGCTGCGATCAGGAGATCGGTCTGGCGACAGAGAAAAGCGGGGATCTGAAGCACATCCAGGACCTCGGCCGCCGGCCTGACCTGGGCCTGGTCATGGATATCGGAGACCACCGGTATCCCCATCTCCTCCCTGATCCTCTGCAGGATGCGCAACCCCTCTTCAAGTCCTGGACCCCGGTACGAATCGATGGAAGTGCGGTTGGCCTTGTCGAAGGAGGCCTTAAAGACATAGGTAAGACCCAGGCGAAAGCAGATGTCCTGCATGGTTTGTGCCACCCGGCGAGCCAGGTCTTCCGATTCCAGGGCACAGGGACCGCCGATGAGCAGCAACGGCTGCCCGCTGCCGACCAGCAGAGGCTGTCCGGTAGGCCGATCTATTGCAACGGGTGTGGCCATCATCCTTCCTGTTTCTTCACCGCGGCGCTGATAAAGGCCGTAAACAACGGGTGCGGCTTCATCGGCTTGGATTTGAACTCCGGATGAAACTGACAGCCGAGGAACCAGGGATGATCGGCCAGTTCGACGATTTCGACCAGGGTGTTGTCCGGAGAGGTCCCCGAGACGATCAGTCCGTGTCCCTCCAGGATTTCCCGATAGTCGTTGTTGAATTCGTAGCGATGACGGTGTCGTTCGGAGATCTCGGCCCGGTGATACGCAGCCGATGCGTTGGTCCCCTCCTTCAGGATGCACGGATAGGCACCAAGGCGCAGCGTGCCGCCCATGTCGGAGGTCTCGTCACGCACCTGTACCTTGTTGGACCGGTAATCGAACCATTCCTTCATCAGGTAGATGACGGGATCGGGAGTCGTGAGGTCCAGTTCGGTGGAATTCGCTCTGGCCATTCCGGCGATATTGCGACAGTACTCGATAACGGCCAGCTGCATGCCGAGGCAGATTCCAAAGTAGGGGATCCGGTTTTCACGGGCATAGGTAATGGCGTTGATCTTCCCTTCGGCCCCGCGACGGCCGAAGCCCCCCGGCACCAGGACGCCATGACAGCCGGCCAGGAGTTCGGACGGGTCGTTCGACTCCAGGTCCTCGGCGCTGATATAACGGAGGTTGACCTTGGTCTCAGTGGCGATGCCGCCATGGATCAAGGCCTCATGCAGACTCTTGTAGGATTCGGTCAGATCGATATATTTGCCGGTAATGGCGATGGTGACCTGATGTTTCGGATTTCGGATGGTCTTGACCAGGTCCTGCCAGGGCCTGATATTCGGTTTGCCGGTCCAGACGTTCAACAGTTCGAGGATCTTGGTGTCAAGACCTTCCTCATGGAGGTGCAGCGGCACCTCATAGATGCTGTCGACATCGATTGCAGTGATCACGGCGTCTTTGGGAACATTGCAGAACAGGGCGATTTTGGCCTTCAGGCTGTCCTCGATGGGGACCTCCGTCCGGCAGACCAGGATATCGGGCTGGATACCGTCGGCCCGCAGCTCCCGGACCGAGTGCTGGGTCGGTTTGGTCTTGACCTCGCCGGCCGCTTTGATGTAGGGGACAAGGGTCAGGTGGATGAAGAGGGAGTATTCCCTGCCCAGATCGCCACGCAGTTGGCGGATGGCCTCGATAAAGGGCAGACCTTCGATGTCGCCGACCGTACCCCCGATCTCGATGATGGCCACATCGGCGCTGCCGTCCAGCTGCAGGACCGCCGCCTTGATCTCATCCGTGATATGCGGGATGACCTGGACGGTGCCGCCGAGATATTCGCCGCGCCGCTCTTTGGTGATGACGGAATAGTAGATCCGGCCGGAGGTGTAGTTGTTTTTCTGGGACATGACCGCACTGGTATAGCGTTCGTAATGGCCCATATCCAGATCGGTTTCCGCTCCGTCGTCGGTGACATAGACTTCACCGTGCTGGAAGGGATTCATCGTGCCCGGGTCGACATTGATATAGGGGTCGAGCTTCTGGAAGGTCACCGTGAGTCCGCGGCATTCAAGAAGGGCGCCGATGGCTGCCGAGGCGAGTCCCTTCCCCAGGGAAGAGAGGACACCTCCCGTGACGAATATGAACTTTGTCCGTTTGGTATTGTTTGCAGTTTTCATAGCGGCACTATAGCAATCGATGGTGGTTTTTGAAACAGAAAAAACGGCAAGGGGAAAAAGACATCCCGATGGATCCGACAAACAAATCGGACCATATTCCCTGACAAAGGAAGGCGCTTACTCCTCTCGGGCCGATTCTCGGGTTTTCGGTCCTGTTCTTCGAAGAGAAAGACGAGCGATATCAGCTTGTAATGTCTCTTTTGTCAAGGGTTTATACAGCAAACGATCCACTCCGTCCGCCCGCAGTTTTTCCTCGAACGCCGGGGTGAAAGACCCCAGGACGGCAATGATGGATGTGTGTCTTGATCCTGTTTGCGAACGTTCACGGACAAGGGTGATGACCTTTTCGAAATCGACCCCCGGCATATCGGCATCCAGCAGGATAAGATCTGAAGGTGATTGCCTGTATTCATAGAGAGTTTGATTCCAGTTTTCAGCCAGGGTGACCTGCCAGCCGATGTCTGAAAAGATGCGACCGGTGATGTTCCTGCTTTCCTGGTCAGTTTCGGCAATAAGGACCGTGAGCAGCAGCTGCCGTTCAATGACGTTGTAGAGATCGGCTGCATTGATCGGTTTTGTGAGGTAGTCGTCCATTCCCGCCTGCAGGCACTTTTCCCGGTCTCCTTTAATTGCATGGGCCGTCATGGCGATAATCGGGATATGGGGGAGGCCCCCCTCCTTCTCACGTCTTCGTATCGCAACGGTTGCTTCGTATCCGTCCATCTCCGGCATCTGCATATCCATCAGGATCAGATCGTATTTCTTCGTGTCGTATTCGTTGACGACATCCAGACCGTTTTCGACGGTTGTGACATCCAATCCGACCTGGTTTAAGATGGTTATCGCCAGAGTTTTATTGATGAAATCATCTTCAGCCAGCAGGATATGCATTCCGTTGAATATCTTGTCACGGCTGGGTCCGCAGCTGTAGACGGTCCCGTGTTCGGTGGTGCCTTTGATAAAGTCGGCCTCCGGCAGGCGGAAACGGGCGGTGAACCAGAAAGTTGACCCTTTCCCCTCTTCGCTTTCCATGCCGATTTCCCCTCCCATCAACGTGCAGAGCTGTGACGAGATCGACAGGCCGAGACCGGTACCCCCGTATTGACGGGTCGTTGAAGTGTCTGCCTGGGCGAAGGCATCGAAGATGGCCTGTTGTTTGTCGGGCGGCACCCCGACGCCGGTGTCCTTGATCGCGAAGTGCAGCATGACATGATCCGTTTCATGCTTATCGGCAAGGGAAATGACAATGGTCACCTTGCCGTTTTTTGTAAATTTCAGGGCATTGTTCACCAGATTAATCAGGACCTGCAGTAGCCTGGTCGGGTCGCCTATCAGGATTTCCGGGACCTCGTGGGACAGACGGGTGGTGACGACGACATTGTTTTCCCTGGCCTTGACCGTCATCAGTGTCGACAGCTCATCGAGTTTGTCCGTAAGGGAAAAGGCTATCTCCTCAAGATCGAGCCGGCCGGCTTCAATCTTCGAGAAATCAAGAATATCGTTGATTATGTCAAGGAGACGGTTGGCTGAAACGCTGACCATCGTCAGGTAATTCCGTTGCTGATCATCGAGGTTCGTTCCCAACAGGATTGTGGTCATGCCGATGATTCCATTCATCGGGGTCCTGATTTCATGGCTCATATTGGCCAGGAATTCGCTTTTCGCCATGTTGGCCTGCTCGGCTGCGGTCTTGGCCTCGATCAGTTGCCGTTCCGCCTCTATCTTATCGGTGATGTCCCGGATGATGGTGAGAAACACCACGCTATCATCCTGGGTTTTGGTCGCCGTGGTCGTCAGCGTCATATCGAGGATCCGGCCGTCCAGGGTTCGTTGCCTGCTTTTATAGTCGATCAGTGAGCCGGTCTTTTTCAGACGCTGTCCCCAGGCCTGTCTGTCCGCCTCCGATATCCAGAATTCTTTGGCATTCATGGACATCACCTGCTCCCGCGTTCCTCCCATCAGGTTGAGAAAGGCCTGGTTGACGTCGATGAACCAGCCCCCTGTTGTGGCAATCGCTATCGCATCCATCGACAACTCGAACAGGAGGCGGTATTTAATCTCTTTCTCGCTGACAATGGTCAGTTGTTCCAACGCCTCATGATGGCCGGCGATCTCCTTTTTCATCTCGTCATTCAGGGCCAACAGACTTTCATTCTGTTTTTTAATTTCCCTTTTATAGGACTGTTCCCGGAGGAAGAGGTTGAGTTTCAGAAAAAAGAGGTAGAACGGCAACATATAAATGAGGATGGTCAGAACCACAGGGACGACAACCGACCTGCGTTTCCGAAGGCTGATGATCTGCCAGTCATCGAGGGCGATCGGTCTTGCGACCACCGAATAGGCGGTGTCCCCGATGACGGCGGCGGCGGTGTTGAGAGAGACCGGCAGGGGGGTCAAGGGGTTGTTGCCGAATTGTTGGGAATCAATAATCTCTTTCACCTTCGCAGCTGTCAGCGGGAGAGCGGAATGAAAAAGCCATCCCGGTTCGGTCGAGGCAAAGACAATGCCGTCCTTGGAGACCACGGCAAGCGGTCCGCCGGCATCCTTGACGGTGAGAATCTTGTCGATGTCCGCAAAACCTCCCTTGATGACTGCGACTCCGATAATCGCATCATCGGCGGCCTTGATGGGACTGCTGAAGTAGAGCCCGCGACCGTTGGTGGTAACTCCGAGTGCGGCATAGCGATAATCCGAGCCCTTCATCGCCTTCAGAAAGTACGGACGAAATTTGTAATTATGACCATAGAGCGTCGAGCCGTTCGGGGTCTTGGATGAGGCGATGACCAATCCCGAATCGTCCATGATGTAGACAATGGAGGCGCCGAGGATTTCGCGAACCGAGTTCAACAGATCGGTGAGCCGGTTTCGGGTGTTGCCTCCCCGGTCATGGATGACGGCGGCTACCATCTTCTGCCGGGCGAGTTCTCTGCACGACAGACTGTAATCCTGGTCAAGGTGCCTGTTTATATCTTCGGCGATGGTTTGCGTGTCTTTGATCTGGGAGATATGCGAGCTTGCGCGCTGATAGTAAACGACTGCAAAGACCAGCAGGAACAGGATTACAACGGAAATGACGGCAAAGAAAATAATTTTCTTCCGGGAAGGAAAGAACGTGAGCTTGTCCGACAAGTTAAGCATGCCTGTTGATGGGTTGATTGATGCTCAAACACCGGAGCAATGAGATCTGTGGGCCTTTTCTGCGGCAATCGAAGAACGGGAATGCTGCCGCACCTGTTCATGGCGCCAAACAAGAACGAATAATCGGCACGATACAGCAAGGATTCTAGCTTGTTGTTCCAATACTTGTCAAATGATGTTTTCAGGTTCGGAGCACAGGTGAGGTAAATTGATGATTTTTTGCAAAGATATAAGAGATTGAAAACAGCGAAGGGATATGATAGGGTGCAACGCGCTGGATTTTCTGCATTGTGGCTGTTCTTATCTCCTTTTCTCCCGGAGAGACTCTCATCGTATTCTGTGGTTGCTATGGATATTATCAAGACCTGTATCGAACTGTTCATGTATTTTTTGAATTTCGTTCTTCACCTCGATGTCCATCTGGTTGAAATTTTTCATCAATACGGAACACTGACCTATAGTATCCTCTTTCTGATCGTGTTTTGTGAAACGGGTCTTGTCGTCACCCCGTTCCTGCCGGGAGACTCCCTTTTATTTGCCGCAGGGGCGCTGGCAGCGGGAAGTGCGTTGCAGATCAAGGTGTTGTTTGCGGTCTTGTGTGCCGCTCCGTTGCTGGGAGACCAGGCCAATTATTGGTTCGGCAGGCTGCTGGGCAGCAAGCTGCCGTTTACCGAGGATGCCCGCTTTCTAAAAAAACAGTACCTCGACAAGACCCACGGCTATTACCAAAAATATGGCGGCAAGACGGTAATTATCGCCCGGTTTGTACCGATTGTCAGGACCTTTGCCCCCTTTGTCGCCGGGCTGGGAAGCATGACCTATGTGAAATTTGTAAGTTTCAGCGTCGTGGGCGCACTGCTGTGGGTCACCTCCTTTCTTCTCGGCGGATATTTCTTCGGCAACATCCCCATCATCAAACATAATTTCACCCTGACGGTGATGGTGATCATCGCCGTATCGCTGCTCCCCGGTTTGATCGAGTTTATTCGACACAGAAGGCGCGGCGTCGGGTCGTTTCCGGATAGATCGGTTGACAAGGGTTGATCGATCACTTTTATTTCCCACCGTCGGTGGAGTCTCGCCGGCCTGTTCCATTCAGGATGTCCCGGATCCTTCTGCCGTCAATACGGGTTGAAAAGATGTGGTCTATCAGCGGGGAGACCCTGGCGTACTCGCCGTCGAGGAGCAACAGACCCGGCAGGGGCCGGGCCCTTCTTGTCCTGATCCTTGCCTGGATGAAAATGGAGGGCTCGGGAAAAAGACCGGCCAGCCTCTTGTACTTCAGGATATCGCAGAGGGCGAGGAGAACATCGGGCATGCTTCCCCAGTAGTCATTCTGCCCGAGATGTTCGATAAACTGCATCATAACCGTTGCGGCGGCCAGATAATACTGGGGCAGTATGGCGGTCTCCTCTGATTTGCAGGGGCTTTCCGACAGGAAACAACGGCAGGCAAACGGCCGCACCGGATAGATCGCACAGCAGCCCGTCTCCAGAAAGGGGCAAGGGGCGTCGGACTCAGGAGCCGGGGTATCCGAAAGTTCGATTTGCTGAAGACAGGCAGAGGCATACTCGTTGGAGGTCAGTGCCGGAGGGGCGATCGGCGGGATGGTCTGCAGCAGATCGGCACACCATGTTTCCATTCCCCGTTGCCGGATGAAATCGAGGATTCGTTCGCCCTCCAGGGCCGTTATCATAACGTTTCGAGTGCAACAGACGGAGCAGCCCTTGGCGCAGACACGGGGCAGAGGGGCGGCCCACCGCTCGAAGGCATCATAGAAGGTCAACAGGACCTTCTCTTTCAGTGACAGGGTGACGGCCGTCATTCATCGTCCATTCTGTTCAAACTGCTCTCTGGTTCGCGCCGGGCATGTTTTTTCATCGGCAATGGCGGCGAATAATTTTACCGTATTGTAAATGCCATTGTTTCTTGTGTCAATTATTCCCCTGGTGTATCCTGTGATCCGGATATTGGTCCCAATATCCATTCTTCTTCTTTAAAGGTGCCATGGGGTTTCTGAATCTGGAACACAAGCGGTTTGTCGTCTTTGGAATGGCCAACAAGAAATCTGTGGCCTGTGCGGTTGCCAGGACCTTAATCAACGAAGGGGCGCAGGTCATACACGTCGTCCGCTCCGCCGAGCGGCAGAAGACCGTGCGCCGGCTCTTTCCCGAATCTCCCGTTTTGATCTGTGATGTGGAAAAAGAGCAGGATATCATCCGGGTCCGGGATCGGGTTGCCGATGCGATTGGGTCCGGATCGGGCTCCCGCCTGGACGGCATTGTCCATTCCATCGCCTATGCCAACTATGCAGACGGTTTCAGGCCCTTCCATGAAACCTGTCGGCAGGATTTTTTGCAGGCCGTCGATATTTCCTGTTTCTCGTTGATATCCATCGCCGATCATTTCAAGGACCTGATTGCAGTCGACGGCTCCGTGGTGACGATCTCGATCTCCACTACCAGGATGGCGGCTGAGAACTACGGGTATATGGCACCGATCAAGGCGGCTCTGGACTCGTCCGTTTGTTTCCTGGCCAAGAGCTTTTCCGCCTTCTCGTCCATACGATTCAACGCCGTTGCCCCAGGGCTTTTGAAGACCTCGGCTTCAGCCGGAATCCCGGGTTATGTGGAGAGCTATCTTTTTGCCGAAAAGGCCACGCTCAGAAAAAAGGCACTTTCCACGCAGGAAGCCGCCGATGTCGCCGTCTTTCTTCTCTCCGGACGTTCGTCGGGAATCACCGCCCAGACCATTGTCGTCGATGCGGGCATGGCAATCAATTATTTCGACAAGGACATCGTCAAGGGTGCGGTAGGTTGAAAGATCCAGGGGGAGGCTCCGCTGAACATAGGATCGTGAGAGATGCGAAATAAATGAAAAAATCTATTTCCAGATTGGTCAAGGGCTGCGCTGTGGCGGCTGTCGCCTGCGTCCTGCTGGCAGCTTGTATCTTGTTGGTGTTGAAGACTGGGATCACCGTTGATCGATTCAGGTTCGGTGATGTGACGGTTGAGCAGGTACATCTTCGTCTGGAAAAAAAGCTGAACCTGACCGCCGGCGACATCGTCATCGCTCACGGCAGGCAGGTATCAAAGAATGCAATCGATCTTGCCGTCATTCGCAGGGCGATGCTCTATCTGGACCTTGCCGTACGGTATTTTCAATCCATCACCATAAAAAAGATCACGATCGACGATACCACGGCTTCCTTTTCGTTAAAGGGTGATGGTTCCGGTACCTTGACCATCGATAATCCAGCGTATTCTCTGTCCACGGCCCTGTCCTATACCGGAAAAATGTTGACACTTGACGTCAAACGGTTCACGAGCATCACCTTTCACAGTCACGGCAGCGGTGAGATCAGGATGGATGTCGTTCAGAAAAAATATGTCGGCGACATCACGGTCGATCTGGCGCAAACCCTGCCCCTGCAACTTCACCTGGAGGGCGATCGCCATCAGTTGAGCTTTGCCGGCAAGGGCACCGCCGTGGTCCATGATATCCGGCCCGTTGTCGAACTCTTTGCCCTTGGGCCCGATGTCCAGCCATGGATTACCGACTTCCAGAGGGGAAGTTCCTATAGGCTCGATGCCATCAGGGGGACCATACCGTATGCTGCACCGGAGAATGTCTTTCGCTCGCTGTACGGCAAGGCCTTCGTTCAGGGGTGCGAATACAGCTTTGAGCAAAAATTGCCGTCGATCAAGGCACGTACGGTTGATGTCATCTTTGAGAAAGGGGTCTTGAAAATTTATCCGCACCAGGCCACGTATGCAGGGATTGATGCCGGCCGGAGCTGGTTGGACATTGATTTCACCACCGATGAACCGGTGCTTACCGCTTTCATCAGGACCAAGGCAATCCTGGGAGATGAAATTCTCGGTCTGCTGGATTTTTATGGGATTCATCTGCCATTCAAACAGACCGAGGGCCTGACGGATGCCGAGTTGACCCTTGCCATTAATTTGGAAAATTCCAGGGTACGTGCCGACGGACATTTTATGGTGGAGCACGGCGCCTTTTTTTATGACCGGCAGGTCTATTCCGTTGCCGATGCAACGGTCTTGCTGGCCGATGACGATGTGACCATCAAGAAACTGACAATCGGGTATAAGGATATGGCAAGGGTGCAGGTGGCAGGTGAGCTGGCCGTCGCCTCAAAAAAGGCCGAACTGACCATTGCCGTCGACACGTTCGACCTGCCGTTTGCCGAAAAAAGACTGACGCTTGACGATTCAAAGCGGAAGTTGCTCCTGCGGTATCACCGGGACCGGGATATCGAAACCATAACGGCATCCGCATCCGATTGGATGATCGGGACGGTGCCGGCGAAGGTGGAAGGTTTTACGACATCGGTGCAGGCAGAGGAGCTTTCCGGAACCTTGAAGGATATCGGCATCGATGTCTCTCCGTATACCCGGGTCGTGCTTTCAGGAGACTACAATCTCAGGACACCGGGGTGCCATCTTGCGGCCGATTTTCAAGGGTGGGACACAGGCGGCGTCAGGCTCGACCAGCAGCATTTCCCTGTCGATCTGACCTATGCCGGAGATCTTCAGATTACCTCCGATCAGGAATCGGATTGGCTGATCAATGGAAAAAAGGTGCATCTAAGCCCCTTTAAACTGGGATATGGGAAAGAGAAGATCTCCTTCGGCCGGGTAGACGTTCATCTGGAGAATGTTCTCGATGGTGCGCTGCAGGGGGTATTCGATATTGCTGCCGGGAAGGGGGATTTCGTCCTTGATCAGGTGGAGGTTACCGATGGAGATGCCGATACTCCTGATTTTTCCGGCGAGAACCTTGCCGCGGAACTGGCGATAACCGGGGGGACAATTTCGGCAACGGTTCCGGAGGTGGGGCTTTCCTTTCAAAGGAAGCAGGCTTCCAACTGGACGCTTCATGTGGAGGATCTGGGGAAATTATATGATCATTCCGCCTTTCTCCGGAAGTATAATCTGGATAAAGGGTCGGTCGATATCTGGCAGACGGGTACTGCGACCGTTATGTTTTCCGGCAGCATCACCTCCCCGTATGCCTTCCTGGTCAAGAATAACATCCCGGTCAATGTCTTTAATTTCAAAGGGCAGTATGCGGAGGGGAATCTGGTTGCCACCATCAACAATGATGTCCATCTCCATCATTTGGACCGGATGCAGATCTCCTCCAGCGGGATCGGCTATAATTTTTCCGCACTCCGCACCTATCTGGAAGACCATTTCAACAATGGAGGCTATGGTTCGGACGATAAGATACCCGACTTCGACCTGCAGGCCGACAACAGCTCGCTCTACCTGAATCCCTATCAGAGTGCTCCCGCCGACAGGATACAGATTCATTCCGAGAACGGGAAGTTGACAGGGCAGCTCCGGTTCGGCAAGGGAAAGGCGGAGATTGAGATGAATAATGTCAATTTTACGCTTCTGGGGCAGGATTTCGGTGAAAAATTTCTCGATGGGCTGCTGAAGGACTCCCAGTTCATCGGCGGAAAACTCTCCTTTTACGTGAGCGGATTGTTGACGAAATTCAAAGGAGTAGTCAAGATCGACAACTCGGTGATGAAAAATGGAGTCATTTTAAACAATATCATGGCATTCATCAGCACTGTCCCGGATCTTATCACCTTTTCCCTGCCGGGATACAGCCTGCAGGGTATGCCGTTCAGTCAACTCTACGCCGGGTTTTTCTATGATAATCACAGTATTGATGTCTCTACCTTTGCCGTCGAATCCAATGCTCTCGATATGACGGGAACCGGACGGATCAACCTGGTAAAAAATTCGATCAAAATGACGATCGATCTCATCAGCAAGACCAAAAAATACCTGAGCAAGATTCCATTGTTGGGGTATCTGCTGGTGGGGGATACCAAGCAGCCGACGGTGACCTTGAATGTCGAAGGAAAACTCGATGATCCGCACATAAGCACCTCCGTCTATAAGGAGATCGTCAAGACGCCGTTTGATATCCTTCTGCGGGCAATCAGCCTCCCTTCCCATCTCATGGAACAGATCGGCGGGTCGGCCACGGATTCCTCTGCCCCTGGAAAACCGCCGGCCGGCGACAAAAAACCATGAGCAGGGCGAGGGCTGAGCCGATCTATCGAAACGGCTTGAAAAAGCGGCTTTCCGGGGCGGCCATCTCCAGCATCGGCAGGTCCCCTTTGGAATCGCCATAGGCAAATATCCGGTCATAGTCCGACACCGCATACCGCGCCCGAATCCGTCGGACCTTTTCTTTTCCCCAGCAGTTTCTGCCGGCGATCCTGCCGGTGATCCTCGATTCCGGATCGATCTCAAGCTCCGTGGCGATGAGTTCGGCCGCACTCCGGCGGCACCAGGGTTCCAGGATCAGGCGAGGGCAGGCGGAAACGACGCTGACATGGTCTCCCCGATCCTGGTGCCAGCGCATACGCTCAATTGCCTTCGGGCGGAGGATGACGGGAACTGATGTCGAGCAGAACCTCTCGGCCAGCAGCCGCATGTCGGCCATGGTTTTCTGTTTGAGAAAATACACCAGGAAATCTTCCTTCAGCGCATGGTTCGGGTAGAGCCCGGTCAGGAAGGCGATGATGCGAGGCGACAGCAGCAGGCAGCCCTGAAGGTATCGCGGCAGAGAGAGGGACCGCGCAAACAGCAGGAAACTGTCCTCAGTACTGATCGTTCCGTCAAAGTCGAAGAGGGCGAGATTCATGATCGGCAACGGGAGGGGGGACTGGCTTTTTTTTGCATCATCCGATGGTATCCGTCCCTGCAAATCCGGGCTCGTGGAGGGGGAGGACGATATCGGCGCTGTCCCTGACCTTGATCATGATGTCATAGGCCTCGTAGCTGTTGATATGGGTCCCCGGTGGAATGACTTCCATCTCCATGGCACGGACCCTGGGCGGCGGATCGAAATTTTCTCCGATCACGCAGAATCCGGTGATGGCCGCCTTTCCCCGGGATGTTTCCACCAAGACCGTCATCCCGCCCGGGGTATGAATGGGCGTATGCATCACCTGGATTCCCGGAACTATCTCCTGGTCCTGTTTTACTCTTTCAATCTGATTGTTGGCTTCGATCTCCAGGATGAAGTCTTCCACATAGCGGAAATCGAGCGGGTGGGGATCCTTGATGGCCCGCAGTTCCTTCTCGTGGATGAAGAACCGGGCTCCGGTGCACTTATAGTCGTTCTCGCAGTGATCGGCATGGAGATGGGTATGGATGACGATATCGATATCCTCGGGGGTGAGGCCGAATTTGGCCAGCCCCTGTTCGAAGGTATGGATTTTCCCGCCGATGGCCCGTTCCCGGTCTGCCGATTGCACCGGATGCATCTCTCCGGTATCGATCAGGATCTTTTTATCGCCCCCTTCCAGATACCAGCTGTAGATGGCGATGGTATAGGGTGTGCCGTAATCGTGTTGATAGGTCATCATGCCTTTATCGAAGATCTTTGTGCCGACGACAATGGGATGAATGCGATAGGTTGACATGAAAAATCCTCCGGGTCGGGGTGGTCGGGCCTGTGCACATCTGCAGAAAAAATGCGCAGAGATGCGATAAATGTCAATGGATTTCACCGGACAAAAGGGTATACGTTTCCGGTTGTGATGACGAAATTGGATGCTTTTGCAGGCAATGTCTGCTACAAAGCCAGCTTGAAATGATCACCGCAGCCCCGGTGTCCCGGGTGTATCGACAGAGAGTTTTCAGAGTGAGGAGGAGGGAATGGATCCCGCACAACCCTGTCTTGCCGGGCTCAAGGTCCTCGACCTCAGCCAGTATCTTCCCGGTCCGTTTGCAGCCCAGATCCTTGCCGATCTCGGTGCGGAGGTCGTCAAGGTCGAGCCCCCGGCCGGAGATCCGATGCGTCGGCTCCTGTTTGTCGACGCGGATGGTGTTTCCCCCCTCTATAAACGGGTCAATGCCGGCAAGTCGGTCGTTCGAATCGATCTGAAGACGGCGGCCGGTCGGGAGATCTTCGAGCGGTTGGTCGGACGGGCCGATATCCTTCTGGAATCGTTCAGACCCGGTGTCATGGGGCGTCTCGGTTTTGACCGGGAGCGGCTGGCCGCCTGCAATCCCCGATTGGTGCACTGCGCGCTGTCCGGCTTCGGTCAGACCGGCCCGTATCGTCTGCGGGGCGGTCATGATCTCTCCTACCTTGCCCTGACCGGTGCATTGTCCGCAACCGGGACGGAGGCCGAGCCGGTCATAATCTTCCCGCCCGTTGCCGACCATGCCGGAGCGCAGCAGGCGGTCATCACGATCCTTGCAGCCCTGATACGACGTGGAATCTCCGGCAAGGGGAGCTATATCGATGTCAGTGTGTTTGAGACCGCCCTTTCCTGGCAGTCGTTCGGGCTGACCCTCACCGGTCGTGACCCGGTACACATCAACCGGGGGCAAGGATTGTTCACCGGCGGTGCAGCCTATTATCACATATACAAAACCGCCGATAATCGCTTCATGGCCTTTGCGGCGATTGAGAAGAAATTCTGGTCAGCCTTCTGCAGCGCGGTCGACCGGCCTGAGTGGATCGAGCGCCACCGGGATCCTCTGCCGCAAACGGTTCTTATCGCCGAGCTGAAGGACCTCTTCAGCTCCCGAACCTTTCGGCAGTGGTGTGCAGTGGCCTCCGAGGTCGATTGCTGTCTCGAGCCGATCCTGGAGCACCATGAGCTGAACGGCCAGGCCCAGATACGCGAGCGAAAAATGGTGACCTATGCAATCGATGGAGACCGGACGGCAGAGGTTTCGTTTCCGGCATGGATCGATGGCTGCCCGCCGAAGACACGTCCGCCGGTCAAGGATATTTCCGTGCTTGAGATACTGGATAGCTGGGAGGCGACCTTGTGAGGATCTCAAGGAGGAGGTCCGTGTCCGGAGGGCGACAGGAAATCACGGAGTAGCATAGGGAAAAACACTAAATTTTTAACCACATAGATGGTCTTTCTGTCCCTGAAGCCCGTGTCGAAAAATATTGTAAACCAGAGAGGGATATGCTAGCCTCAGGAATGATCGGTCTTTGTTTTTTCAGGTTCTTTGTAAACAGGCAGCAAGATGTCATGGACTTTTTCGCAGCATTTGTCCGTCGGAAAACTCATAACCCTAATGTGACAAGGAGGAGAGGATGAAGCTCTTAAAAGCTGGATTGATGCTGGTACTGGCGGCGCTTGTGTTTATAGCCCCGGCAGCCAGGGCAGGTGAAACATTGGATGCGGTAAAGGCCCGGGGATATCTGTTGGTGGGGGTCAACGGGGGATTGTTCGGTTTCGGTATGCCGGATGAAAAAGGGGTCTGGCATGGCCTGGATGTGGACACGGCCCGGGCTATTTCAACGGGGATCTTCGGAACGCCGGACAAGGTGAAGTTCGTGACCCTGACGACTGAAACACGATTTACCGCGCTGCAATCGAAAGAGATTGACGTGCTCTGCCGGAATGCCACCCGGACGCTGACACGGGAGGCGCAACTGGGACTGGACTTCGTCGCCGTCAATTATTATGACGGACAGGGCTTCCTGGTTCCAAAAAAATTGGGGGTCGAGAGCGCGAAACAACTCAACGGCGCGAGTATCTGCGTTCTTCCCGGAACGACTACTGAGCAGAATGCCGCCGACTATTTTCGAGCCCATAAAATGAGCATGAAGCCGGTGGTCATCGAACAGAACACCGAGCTTTATCAGGCCTTTTTTGCCGGTCGTTGTGATGTGCTGACCTCCGATTCCTCCCAGCTGGCCGGCATCCGGGCCGTCGCCCCGAACCCGCAGGATTATGTGATCCTGCCGGAAATCATCTCCAAAGAACCCTTGGCCCCGGCGGTACGTCGCGGTGATGGACAATGGAAGGATATCGTCGACTATTGCGTCCTGGCGATGATTGAGGCTGAGGACCTGGGCATCACCTCGAAGAACGTCGATGCCATGTTGAAGAGCAATGATCCCAATGTCCAGCGTTTTTTGGGCGTTACCCCGGGCAACGGCAAGGCATTGGGGCTTGATGAGAAATTTGCTTATAATATCGTCAAATACGTCGGCAACTACGGCGAGGTCTTTGAACGGAATGTCGGTATTCATACCAAACTGGGTCTCAAGCGGGGCCTGAACGCCCAATGGAAAGACGGCGGTCTGATGTATTCTCCACCGTTTAAATGATCTGAAACCTGCATCCCGGCGGTTCAACCCTTAGGGTTGGACTCCGGGGCAGGGTGTTTCACGCAGTTTCATTTGTGGCAGAGAGGGAACGTGGGGGCAGGGCAAAGACAAGCAAGAGGTGAAAATACCGCCGGTCGGATTCCATTCTGGCGAGATCCGGATAAGCTGGCTGTTTTTTACCAGGGGGTGGTTCTTGCCCTGGTGGTGGCATTCGGCTACTATCTCTTCTATAACGCCCAGGCCAACCTGGCCAGGCAGTCCATTCGCACCGGATTCGGTTTCATTCACCGGGAGGCCGGATTTGAGATCGGCGAATCGGTCATCGCCTATTCGGCGGCCGATACCTACGCCCGTGCCTTGACCGTCGGGTTGCTCAATACATTAAAGGTCTCCCTTCTGGGCATTGTTCTGACGATCATTCTCGGGGTAATTGTCGGGGTGGGCCGTCTGTCGGCCAACTGGCTGGTCTCAAGGGCTTCCGCCATCTATATCGAGGTCCTGCAGAATATCCCGGTTCTGTTGCAGCTGTTTTTCTGGTACGCCTTGTTCCATACCAGTCTTCCTGTGCCTCGGCACTCGCTGCATCCGCTGCCGGGTGTTTTTTTTAATAATCGCGGGTTTTATTACCCGCTTCCGGCCTATCATCCTGCTTATATCTGGGCGGCAATCGCCTTCATCGTCGCCCTGCTGGCAGGGTATATCCTGCGCAGATGGGCCCGCATCAGACAGGATGAGACCGGCCGGATCTTTCCGGCAGGCTTGGTGACCCTGGGGCTGGCCCTGGTCTTGCCGGCAATAGCCTGGGCCGTTGGTGGAGCTCCTACCCGATTGAATATCCCGCACCTGTCCGGTTTCAATTTCGAAGGGGGGATAACCTTCAGCCCCGAGTTCGGGGCCCTGTTGCTGGGGCTTGTCCTCTATACCTCGGCCTTTGTCGCCGAGATAGTCCGGAGCGGTATCCAGGCCATTTCCAAGGGGCAGACCGAAGCAGCCATGAGTCTGGGACTGAAACCGGACCGGGTCTTGACCCTGGTTATTCTGCCCCAGGCCCTGCGCATTATCATCCCCCCGCTCACCTCTCAGATGCTGAATCTGACCAAGAACAGTTCCCTGGCCATCGCCATCGGCTATCCTGATTTTGTTGCGGTGGCCGATACGACCATTAATCAGACGGGTCAAGCCATCGAAGGGGTGGCGTTGATCATGGCAGTCTACCTGTGTATCAGTCTTCTGACCTCGCTCTTTATGAACTGGTACAATAAGAAAAAAGCCTTGGTGGAGAGATAGTCCATGGAAAGACCTAAGGAAATTTCCGCTATTCCCCCCCTCAAACCGCCCATCGCCAGTGTCGGTCTTATCGGTTGGATCAGGGCCAATCTGTTCAATAGCCCCTTCAACTCACTGCTGACCCTATTGATCCTGTTCTGCCTGTATACATTCGTACCGCCGCTTGTCAAATGGGCATTTTTTTCCTGTGTCTGGTGGTCGCCGGGGGATGTCTGCAGGACAGCGGATGGCGCCTGCTGGTCGGTCGTCACCCGGAACTTTCGCTTTATCCTGTTCGGTTTTTACCCCTACGACGAGCAATGGCGGCCGGCGGTCTCGATCGCAATTTTTGCCCTCCTGGTGATCTTCAGCCATAACCGGCGTTTCTGGAACAGGACCCTGCTCTGGGTCTGGCTCGGGGGGGTCGTGGTCATGGGGGTGATCATGCGCGGTGGTCTCTTCGGTCTGACGGTGGTCGAATCCACGAAATGGAGCGGTATCATCCTGACCCTGATGCTGTCCCTGTTCGGCCTGACGGCGGCCTATCCTCTCGGGGTCCTGCTGGCCCTCGGCCGCCGCTCCTCCCTTCCGGCCATCAAGACGCTGAGCGTGGTCTATATCGAATTGATACGGGGCGTGCCGTTGATCAGCCTTCTTTTCATGTCGTCGGTGATGTTCCCGTTGTTTCTGCCGGAGGGGGTCACCATCGATAAGATCCTGCGGGCGCAGGTGGCCATCATCATGTTCACGGCCGCCTACATTGCCGAGGTGGTGCGCGGCGGGCTGCAGGCAATCCCCAAGGGGCAGTACGAGGCGGCGGAGGCGCTCGGACTGGACTATTCGCAGAAGATGCGCCTGATCGTTCTGCCGCAGGCCCTGAAGATCGTCATTCCCCCGACGGTAAGCATCCTGATCTCGGCCTTCAAGGACACCTCGCTGGTCATCATCATCGGCCTTTTCGATCTGATGAAAACCACCCAGGTGACGCTGTCCAATCCCGAATGGTCGGGATTCAGCACCGAGGCCTATGTCTTCATAGCCATTCTGTATTTCGGGGGTTGCTTCGCAATGTCGAATTTCAGCCGCAGCCTGGAGAAGGACCTGAAGAGATGAGGCGTCACAAGAGCACAACGTTTCATGAAAGAGTGCTTATGAAAGAGAAAACCCCAGAAGCCAAGGCGATGATATGATCGAACAGGCCCCTCGGATGACAGGTGACAACGAACCCGTTATCACGATTGTCGATATGCATAAGTGGTACGGTGATTTTCATGTGCTGAGAGATATCAATCTGAGCGTACAAAAGGGTGAACGGATCGTACTCTGCGGTCCGTCCGGCTCAGGCAAATCGACCTTGATCCGCTGCATCAATCGGTTGGAACAGCATCAGCAGGGCAGGATCCTCGTCAACGGTGTCGAACTTACCAACGATATCAAAAACATTGAAAAGATACGGACCGAGGTCGGAATGGTCTTCCAGCATTTCAACCTCTTTCCTCATCTGACGATCCTGGAAAATCTGACCTTGGGACCGATCTGGGTCAGGAAGGTTCCCCGCGCCGAGGCCGAGGAGACCGCCATGTACTATCTGGATAAGGTGCGTATTGCCGAACAGGCGAAAAAATACCCCGGACAGTTGTCGGGCGGCCAGCAGCAACGGGTGGCCATTGCCCGCAGCCTGTGCATGAAACCGATGGTGATGCTGTTCGACGAACCGACCAGTGCCCTGGACCCGGAGATGGTCAAGGAGGTCCTGGACGTCATGATCGACCTGGCCAGGGAGGGGATGACCATGCTGGTGGTCTCGCATGAGATGGGCTTTGCAAGAAGCGTCGCCCATCGGGTGTTGTTTATGGATGCCGGCCAGATTGTCGAACAGAACAATCCGGAGGACTTCTTCCTCAATCCTCAAAATGAACGGACCAAGCAGTTCCTGAGCCAGATCCTCCATTGAGCGGAGGCAAGGGGCGGATCGCCTGTTTTCGAGCATGTCCGATTGCAATCGGCAAGGCTATCCCCTGAAGGGCAAGGCCAAGGCAAAATCGGGGCAATAATATCCGGCGCTGTCGGCCCCCTGCAGCCAGCCGGTTTCAAAACCGAGCCGTTCGATCTCCGCCGCTATCCGCCGGTATTCCAAGGGGGTGACGTATCTATCCAACGGCGGTCTGCCCGCAACATCCGGGATCGGGTGATATTGGGACATCAGGGAAACGGCCAGACGGGTGGAAAGCTCCTCGGCCAGAAACCTGAAGACCGCAATACCGTTGGCAACCCCTTCCGGCAGGACCAGATGCCTGACGATCATTCCGGAGCGGAGCTTGCCGCTGTCCGTGTAGAAGAGCCTGTTTCCCTTCTGTCTATACATCTCTTTGACCGCGGCCCGGGCCACCTCGGGATAGTCGGCGGCAGCCGACCAGCGGGCGGACAGGCTGCCGTCCATATACTTCAAGTCGGGCAGATAGACATCCACCAGGCCTTCAAGCAGGCGCAGGGTGTCGACCTTTTCATAGGCATTGGTGTTGTAGACGACGATGGGATGGTATCCCCGTCGGTGCAGCGCTTCCAGGATGCGCATCACCTGCGGCACCCTATGTGAAGGAGAGACGAAACCGATATTCTCGATCCCCGTTGCCAGGAGTGTCGTTATCCTCGCGATGAGGGATTCCATCGAGGAAAACGCGGCCGGGACCCTGCCGGTCCTTCTGGATATTTGATGGTTCTGGCAATAGATGCACCGCAGATTGCAACCGGAAAAGAAGATGTTGCAGATCCCGTCCCCGCCGCTGATGACGGGTTCCTCCCCGTGATGAACGGCGACTGCGGCCACCTCAAGGCTGGTCCCGGTCCCGCAGTATCCATGATCTCTCGACAGGTCGGCCCCGCATTCCCGCGGACAGAGCCTGCATTCCCTTGGTTTTTTCGATTTTTCCATCGATCCCTCCGCGGAATGAGGATACCAGACACGACGGATTTCTGTCTGCAAAATTCGGCGGTTTCTCCCAGGTGGTTTAGTTTGGTGTTTCTCAACCCCTAAGAGGGGGGGAGCAATTGAACCGTCGGCAGGCGATGTTTTCGAGAAAAATCATTGCGCTGCCGGGACAAGTATGATAGGGAAAATTATCTGGTGACTATGGAGGCCCGCCTTTCCGGCGCCTGTGATTATGAAATTCAGGGGTTAACTCGTATGGGAATGAAAGAGTTGTATAAAGAGGTCATGGCGTTGAACTTGATGGAGGACACCGGTCGCAAGGAAGCTGTCGCCAGGGACTTTTTTCAACGAATCAATACCATGAAGATGCCCGAGTTCTTTAATTGGGCCGGTGACATCTTTGATGATCTCCATGTCCGCGAAAGAGCGGAGAAGACAGCCTTGATCTGGATGGACATTGCCAGTCAAAGAAGAAAGCGCTTCACCTACCGGGAATTCGCCGCCAACGGCAATCGATTTCTCAACAGACTGCGGCGGGCGGGAGTGAAAAAGGGGGACAGCATGTATATGATGGTCCCGCTGGTGCCCGAGACCTGGTTCGGAACCTATGCCGGCATCAAGGGAGGCCTGGTGATGGTGCTGACCGCGACATCCCTTATCATGCGGGAGATGCAGTACCGATTCGAATCCTATCCCCCGGACGTGATCCTGTCCGATGCGGGCTTTACGGATATGATCGATACCGCCATTGAGGTAACCGGGGTGAAGCCCAAGCTCAAACTGGTGATCGGCAATAAGGAAGGCTGGACCAGCTGCGATGAGGTGGATAGGGAGCTCACCACTGCGCAGGTCGAAAGGACCCGGTTCGATGATCTCCTCTTCTGCTTTTTTACCTCGGGTACCGCCGGCCCGCCGAAGAAGGTCGGTCATACGGCGAGCTCCTATCCCGTCGGGCATCTCTCCACCGACGTGATGATCGGCATCCGGCCTGATGATATCCACCATAATCTGTCGGCTCCCGGTTGGGCCAAATGGGCCTGGTCCAGCTTTTTTGCCCCGTTGAATATGGGGGCAGCGGCCACCGGCTTCAACTTCAAGGTCTTTGACGGGCATAGCTATCTGGATGCGGTTGAGGCCTGCGGGGTGACCACCCTCTGTGCCCCTCCGACCGCCTGGCGGATGTTCATCAACCTGGATATGAGCGATCATCATCTCACGACCCTCAGGCAGTCGATAAGTGCGGGCGAGCCGTTGAATCCCGAAGTCATTACCCGTTGGCGGCGGGTTACCGGCACCGAGATCCGCGATTTCTACGGTCAGACCGAATCCACTGCCATGATCGGCAACCCTCCGTGGATGCAGGGGAAAATGCGCATAGGATCCTTCGGTTTCCCTTCATATATGTATGATATGGTCCTGCTGGACAGTGCCGGGAAGACCGTAACCACTCCCGGTGAGACCGGTCATATCGTCGTCCGGCTCGACCGTTGGCGCCCCTTGGGTCTCTTTACCGAATATATCGACGATCCGGAGAGAACCAAAGTCGTCTTCGACGATAACTATTATTATACCGGGGACAAGGCTACCTGCGATAAGGACGGTTTCTGGTGGTTCGTGGGCCGAGCCGACGATGTGATCAGATCATCGGATTACCGGATCGGTCCCTTTGAGGTGGAAAATGTCCTCATTGAGCATCCTGCCGTCGGTGAAACGGCTGTCATCGGTGCCCCGGATCCGAAGAGGTACCAGATCGTCAAGGCCTTCATCATCCTGAACAGAGGATATGAACCGTCATGGGATCTGGCCCTGGAACTGTTCCGGCACGCCTCCGGTAATCTCGCCAGATTCAAGATCCCGAGGATTATCGAGTTCGTCTCCGAACTGCCGAAGACCATCAGCGGCAAGATCAGAAGGATCGATCTGAAGGAAAGCGAGGAATCGCGCCAGCGCGTTGACCAGGGGCCGCGCAATAATGAATTCTTCTACTGGGATTTCCCCGAACTGTTGCGAGAAAATAAACGCTGACGGGACTTCTCCGCTCCCGGTTTTCCATCAGAGAAAGGGCATCTCAATCTCAATTTCACCACTGTTGCATCTGTTCCGTTTTGCGTGGGGATAGCGGCCGAGAAAGACCTTGAGCATCTTGGTGTTCTCCGCCAGCACCGTTGCCGTAAAGGCGGTATAGCCGTTTGTCCTGGCGATATCCTCCAGGACCTTCAGAAGATGCGAACCGATGCCCATGCCGTGCAGGTCTTCTTTGACCAGGAAGGCGGCCTCGGCTATATTTTCTCCTGCTTCGCCGTAGGAGGCGATGGCGACGATCTGTTTGCGTCTGCCGGCCTGCCAGTATCCGATGATGGTCATATTCCTCCGATAATCCACATCCGCCCATTGCTTCTGCAGCATGTGCCGGGAAAACACCCGGCGCTTGTTGAAGAAACGGAAGTAGATGGAATCCTCCTGCAGGGAATAATAAAAGTGCCGGGATTCGAATTCATCCGACGGCAGCAGCGGACGGAATTCGATGTGCTTGCCGGTCGGGAGCTTCATGGATGTCTTGTAGTCCTCCAGGAAAAGGAGATCCTCTTTGGACGGAGGCAGCTGATCGGCAAAGATATAGCGTCTCTTTTTCGCCTCTTCGATCAGGTCTTCCCTGAATTTCGGATGGGCGATCTGGGCCAGTTCCATGACCCGCTGGTAGATGCTTTTACGTCGCAGTTCGGCAATGCCGTATTCGGTGACGACGATGTCGATGTCGCCCCTGGTCGCTGCAACGCCTGCACCCTCGCTGAGATGGGGAACGATTCTCGATACCTTGCCGTTCTGAGCCGTTGACGGGATGACGATAATCGAGAAGCCGCCTTTGGACATATTACTGCCCCGGATAAAATCCACCTGATCTCCGATGCCGCTGAAAAACAGGTATCCTTTGGAATCCGAACAGACCTGGCCGGTGAGATCGACCTCAAGTGCCGAGCTGATGGAGATGAAATTGTCGTTTTTCGCTATGACATTGGGGTCATTGACGAATTCTGAGGATCGAAAATAGAACATCGGGTTATTGTGGACGTAATTGTACAGCTTCTTCGATCCCATGCACAGGGAGGCCACCGCCCTGCCGGGAAGATAGGATTTGTTCCTGTTGGTGATCACCTTCTGTTCGAACAGCGGCAGCAGCCCGTCGGTGATGACCTGGGTGTGGATCCCGAGGTCTTTCTTGCCGATGAGTGTCGAGACGACCGCGTCCGGAAGATGACCGAAGCCGACCTGGATGGTCGCCCCATCATCGACAAGCTGATTGATATAATAACCGATCCGTTTGATGACATTGGCGTTTTTCGGGCGGGGGATCATCTCCATCAGGGGTTCTTCATGCAGGACGATATAATCGATCTCATCCACATGGACCAGGGAATCCCCCCAGGTCCTGGGCATCTGCGCATTGACCTGGGCGATGACGACCTTGGCGTTTTTCATACCGGAAAGGGTGATATCGACGGAGATGCCGAGGCTGCAGAAGCCGAATTTATCCGGCGGGCTGACCTGGATCAAGGCCACATCCAGGCCGATCTCCTTGGAGCTGAAGATCTCAGGGATCTGGGAGAGGTAGACGGGAATATAATCGATCTTTCCCTCGTAGGCCGCCTGACGCATGAAAAAACTGATAAAGAAGAGTTTGATCGAGAACCGGTTCAGAAAATCATCGTCATCCATATAGCGGGCGAAGGTTGAGGACAGCATCTGGTAGACAATGATGTCCTGAATCATCTTATTGGCCACCATGGCCTGGATCAACTCCTGGGGTTCTCCACATCCGGTGCCGACAAAGACCCTACTGCCGTTGTCGATTTTTTTCACAGCCTCTGCCGCCGAGAGGATCTTGTTTGGGCAGTATTCTTGAAGATTCATAGGCATTCCTTAGTTATGGGCAGGTAGATGCAAAATCGGGTGCAGGCAATGGCCCTCTGGGTCGATTGTAGCAGCAGGACAGGCGGGGAGCAATGTTTTTGCGCGCTGCCGCGATGATAAAAACCTTGACAAGAACGATGGGAATAGATAAAAAAGATTCATGACTGAGCGCTCGTTCAGTTTGCCGCCCGTGGCGACCGGAGCCGCGACCGGGAAACAGGGCAATAGGTATGATATTTGAATTTAAGAGTTTATTCTGACATCGGTGCAGGGGCATTTTCATCATAGAAAAGAGGTGGGGTCATGGGAATGGATGTCGAGATCTATAAACCACGCAACAACGTCAGGGTCGTAACCGCTACGGCGCTGTTTGACGGTCATGATGCGACAATCAATATTATTCGCAGGATCCTGCAGGATACCGGTGCCGAGGTCATCCATCTTGCCCATAACAGATCCGTTCAGGAATTTGTCGATGCCGCCATTGAAGAGGATGTCCAGGGTGTGGCGATGTCCAGTTACCAGGGCGGACATATGGAGGGGTTTAAATATATGCTCGATCTCCTGCGGGAGAGAGGCGCCGGGCATATCAAGGTCTTCGGCGGCGGCGGCGGGGTGATTGTCCCGGAAGAGATGGAGGAACTGCATCGTTACGGGGTTACCAGGATCTATTCCCCGGAGGACGGCACCACCATGGGTCTGCAGGGGATAATCAACCATATGGTTGAACATATGGACTTTTCGACCCTTGCCTTTCACGATCTGGATCCTGCCGGGTTGCACTGCGACGATAAGATGACGGTTGCCGGCTTTATCACCGCGGTGGAAGAGGCCAAGGCCGAAGACACCGGCAGGCTCGATACACTGATGGCCATGATCAGACCGCTGGCCGAGAAAAAGAACCCGCCGGTGATCGGCATCACCGGGACAGGCGGTGCCGGAAAATCGTCGCTGACCGATGAATTGATCATCCGTTTTCTGCATGACATGGAGGATATCAAGATCGCCGTCATCAGTTGCGATCCGTCACGACGCAAGACCGGCGGGGCCCTTCTGGGAGATCGCATCCGGATGAACGGGATCTTCTCTCCCCGGGTCTATATGCGCAGCCTGGCAACGAGACAGTCGCACCGGGAGGTGGCGGAGGCCCTGCCGGAGGCCATTGAGGTGGCCAAGGCCGCCGGTTTCGATCTCATCATCGCCGAGACCGCCGGAATCGGCCAGGGGGACTCCAATATCATCCAGATTTCCGATGTCGCAGTCTATGTTATGACCAGTGAATTCGGGGCCCCGTCGCAGCTGGAAAAGATCGATATGCTGGACTATGCCGATCTGATCGTCGTCAACAAGTTTGAAAAGAAGGGCAGCGACGACGCCGTCCGTGATGTCCGAAAGCAGGTGCAGCGCAACAGGAAGGCCTGGTCGACCAACCCTGCGGAGATGCCCGTCTTCGGCACCATTGCCTCCAAGTTCAACGACGACGGGGTGAGCTCCCTTTACCACGGGGTGATTGAGGCGATCAATGCCAAGACGAAACGATCGTTTACTCCCCGGCTGCCGAAACCGGAGCAGCGGATCTCCTCGTCGAAGACCATCATCATTCCGCCGGAGAGAGGCCGCTATCTTGCCGAGATCTCCGAGACGGTACGGAAATACCACAAGAAGACCGGGGAACAGTCGGTCGCGCTGAGACGGGTCTGGCATCTCAAGGAGACCATCGACCTGTTCACCAAGAAGCAGGCGGACGATGTCAGCGGCCTGCTGGCACAATTGCAGAAGGAGATGGCGGCTGCCTCCGAAGGACTGACCCCGGAGACCGGCGACCTGGTCTCGGGCTGGGAGGAGCTCAGGAAAGCCTATTCAGGTGACGACTATATCTATTCGGTCAGGGGCCGCGAGATCCGGGTGCCGCTCTATACCGAGTCGCTCTCCCATATGAGGATCCCGAAGATATCCCTGCCCAAGTTTTCCGACCCGAGCGACATCTATACCTGGATGCGCAAAGAGAATCTTCCCGGTCAGTTCCCGTATACGGCCGGCGTTTTTCCGATGAAGAGACGGAGCGAGGACCCGACCCGGATGTTTGCCGGCGAGGGCGGTCCCGCCAGGACAAACAGACGTTTCAAACTGCTGTCCGAGAATTATCCGGCCAAGCGTCTGTCGACGGCCTTCGACTCGGTGACCCTCTACGGCTGCGATCCGGGGGAACGACCCGATATCTACGGCAAGATCGGTACCTCAGGCGTCAGCGTCTGTACCCTCGACGACGTCAAGGTGCTGTATGACGGTTTCGATCTCTGCGCGCCGACCACCTCCGTATCGATGACCATCAACGGACCGGCCCCGATCATCCTGGCGATGTTTATGAATACCGCCGTCGACCAACAGATCGACAGATTCGAGGAAGAGAACGGCCGCCTGCCCGATGCCGAGGCGGCGGCCAGGATCAGGGCGGATGTCCTGACAAATGTCCGTGGCACGGTTCAGGCCGACATCCTGAAGGAGGACCAGGGGCAGAACACCTGTATCTTTTCCATCGATTTCGCCTTGAAGATGATGGGAGACATCCAGGAGTATTTCATCAGACGCGATGTCCGGAATTTTTATTCGGTCTCCATCTCAGGCTATCATATCGCCGAGGCCGGGGCCAATCCGATCACCCAGCTGGCGCTGACACTGTCCAATGGTTTTACCTACGTCGAGTACTATCTGTCCCGGGGCATGGATATCGATAAATTCGCACCGAACCTCTCCTACTTCTTTTCCAACGGCATGGAGCCTGAATACACGGTCATCGGCCGGGTGGCAAGAAGGATCTGGTCGGTTGCGATGCGGGAGCGGTACCATGCCTCGGAGGCCGCCCAGAAGCTGAAATACCATATCCAGACCTCCGGACGGTCCCTGCACAGCCAGGAGGTCCAGTTCAACGATATCCGGACCACACTGCAGGCCCTGTGCGCGATATATGACAACTGCAACAGCCTGCATACCAATGCCTATGACGAGGCCGTTACCACACCGAGTACCGAGTCGGTCCGCCGGGCCTTGGCGATTCAGCTGATCATCAATCGCGAATGGGGCCTGGTCAAGAACGAAAATATGAACCAGGGCAGCTTCATCATCGAAGAGCTCACCGATCTGGTGGAGGAGGCGGTACTGTCCGAATTTGAACGGATCACCGAGCGTGGTGGGGTGATGGGCGCCATGGAGACCGGTTATCAGCGGAGCAAGATCCAGGAAGAGTCCATGTATTACGAGTACTTGAAGCATGCCGGAGACTACCCGATCATTGGGGTCAACACCTTCAGAAATCCGGATGCCGACTATACGGCCGCCACGGCCGGTCTGGAACTGGCCAGGGCCACCGACGAGGAAAAGGATGAGCAATTGACGCGACTGAGGGACTTCCATGACCGCCATTCCGATTCAGCCCCGGGAGCCCTGAAAAAACTCCAGGAAACCGCCCTGTCCGGCGGCAATATCTTCGAAGAGATGATGGAGACGGTCCGCTCCTGCAGCCTGGGCCAGATCACCAACGCCCTCTATGAGGTCGGCGGAAAATACCGAAGGAATATGTAACTTCCTGACGAATGCGGCGCAGTTTCTGGTGCGCCGCTCCCTTCTCCCGGATGCAGCAACCTCCCTGCAGCCGGAACCTCAATCACCATACCCACGATCAGGCGGTGGACCGTCTGCGGTGTTACCTGATCGCCTCGATCAAATCCGGCCCGGATCCGGGCACAAGGGAGTCCAACCTCTGGCAAATTACCTCCCCGGAATCATATCACCGGGAATAAAGGGTGAAATTACTGGAGAGAATTGCTATGTTCTTCTCTACTTCATCTATGCGACCGGAAGTTCTGATGGAAGGCAGAGGGCCTGGGCCATGAAGGGAAAAACAGCAGTGAATCTTCTTCGGTAAGCGATAGAACAAGGAACGAAATCTATGGTGACATCAATTATTTTAATGAATGTCGAGCGGGGCAAAATCAACGAAGTGGCCGAAACACTAGCGGCAATGGAGGGGGTTTCTGAGGTGTATTCGGTGAGCGGCAATTACGATCTGGTAGCGATTGCCAGGGTGGAAAATAACGAAAAGCTCTCGGACCTGGTCACCCGCCGGATGCTGAAGCTGACAGCCATCCGGAAAACCGAAACCATGCTTGCCTTCCAGAGCTTTTCCCGGCACGATCTGGATGCGATGTTCACCATCGGTCTGGACGGGGTCTGATCCGGCCTGAGGAAGGGCCCAGGTCTTCCCGTAATTTAATAAAAAAAACGGTGATATATGAATGATCAATTTTCGGACGAACGTATTCGGCAATTGATTACGGACCAGTTGACCCTGCCGTCCCCGCCGGCAATTGCGGTACAGATTTTGAACACGGTGCAAAAGGATGAGGTGTCGGTTCGGGACCTGGCCAGGATAATTTCGGCCGATCCTGCACTTACCGTCAAATTGCTCAGGGTGGCGAACTCCAGCTTTTACGCCTTGCCGAATCGCATAACGGGCATTGAACGGGCCATAACCGTCCTCGGCATGAATGTCATCAAAAATATCGCGCTTTCCTTCGCCATCGCCGGCAATATGCAAGGCGACGAAAAGGGCGGCTTTGATTTCAACTACTTCTGGCGGCGTTCCGTAACATCGGCGGTTGCTGCCGAGTTGTTGACGGGATGCCTGGGAAAAAAGGATGAGGATATCTTTGTCACCGCCCTTCTCCAAGATATAGGGGTCCTGGTTCTTTATGTGGGCATGGGAGAGGAATACAGCAGACTCTTCAAGGAGCGGCAGGCCACCGATATCCCGTTGTTTACCTTGGAACGCCAACGGTTCGGGTTTGATCACCAGATGGTCGGGGCGACCTTGATCACCGACTGGGGGCTTCCGGCAAGCATAGCCGAACCGACGCGGTTTCATCACGATTATAAAGACGCCCCCGAGGTGTACCGGCAGACCGCCGAGATCCTCTCTTTTTCCGGTAGATTGTCGGCGATCTACAATGAAAAGGATTCCGCCCATCAGGTTCGGCTGCTGCAGGATGAGTTGACCCGGGTGTTTCATCTGACGGAGGAGCAGGTCCGGGAACTGGTTGACGGGGTGGCCAGCGAAAGCATCGAGATCCTGAATACCTTCGAGATCGACACCGGCGACATCCGTCCGTTTTCCCAGATGCTGCAGGATGCCAACCAGCAACTCGGTCAGTTGAATCTTTCCTATGAGCTGCTGGTGCTGGAATTAAAGGAGGCCAAGGAAAAGGCGGAGCGGCTGGCCGCGGAACTCCGCGAGGCCAATGCCCGGTTGAAGGAACTGGTCTTCAGAGACGGTCTGACAGGTCTTTATAATCATCGATATTTCCAGGAGATGCTCGAGAAACAGCTGTCCCATAGCAGGCGCTACCGGAAATTTCTCTCCCTGGTCATGTTTGATATAGATTTCTTTAAAAAGGTCAATGATACCTACGGTCATCCGGCCGGTGACATGGTGCTGATCAACCTGGCGAAAACGGCCACAGGGCTCGTTAGGGCAACGGATACCGTCGCCCGCTATGGCGGCGAGGAATTTACGGTGATCCTGCCCGAGACCGACCAGAAAGGGATGAGGGTCTTCGCAGAACGCCTGCGACGTGGTGTTGAAATGAGTATAACCACCGCCGACAGGATGCAGATCAAGGTGACAATCAGTGTCGGTGGGGTCACCTATGCACCGGATTTTCCCCAGGTGACCAAGGAGATGCTGATAGATACGGCAGACAGGGCAGTGTATGCATCCAAAAATGGCGGTAGGAACAGGGTAACGCTACTCAAACCACCGACAGCCGGTTGAGTCGTCTCCTGCCGAACAGGACGTATCCAGCTCTTTTCAGCTGGGTCAGAGGTGAAAAGGGGTGGGCGAAAACTATGGTTGCGACTGGTAGGCAGGCTGTGAAAGGCAAGACGGATAATCCCGGGGCACGAGCAAAAAGCTGGCGGACCTCGCATTTGCCTGCCCTGCAGGAGGTTGAGCGGCAAGGGCTGCTCGATTTGATGCACGCCTGGTACCATCAGGAAGAGTTTGCGTTTTCGCAAAGGTGTAATTGGCCGATATTATGGGAATACATTGACAGGCATGGGCTGGGCGGCATTCTGGGCTCCGCCGTCTTGGATGGCATATGCCGGATCCCGGAAGAATTCGGTCACCTGTCTTCCCATCGCTATTTTAGTACTCAGATGCACTTTGAACAGGCCCGCAAAACCTGCAATGCCGTTGAAAAGGCCGCCCGGGAACTGAATATCCCGGTAAGAATCTTGAAAGGACCGGCCCTTGTCCGCCAGGGATATGTGGATACCGGCAGCCGATCCTTCTCTGATATCGATGTCTTTACGGATTCATTGGACAATGTTCATCGACTTTGCGAAAAACTTCAAGGGACGATCCATAAATCGTCCGCCGACCAGAATGTGGTGGAGCGGATGGGGGAGAGCGAGTGTATCAGTTTTCTGTTCAACAACTGGGAGCTGGAATTCCGCTATCCGTTGGATCCCCCCGGAGAACCTATGTTCGAGCTGTTATCCTATCATAGGGATGTTTTATTGCAGGTGCCGGTGAATGAGAATGATATCCTGGAACCGGACGTCTCCTTGCATCTGGTTTTCCTGATTCAGCATATGGCGGTGCATCATCTCTTCAGTCGATTCTTCTGGTTTCTTGATCTGGCCGTTCTGACAAGAAATAATCCCGGGATTGATTATGAGGCGGCGGGGAGTGAATTGCATCGTCTGGGCTTGACCAATGCCGCTTCGGTGGCCGGGCAATTCTGCAGGAGGGTTATTGATCCGGATTTCCCGGTCTTTGCCAGGCGCAAACCGTCCTGGAATTATTCGATGATTACCCGATTGGCGGCACCGGACAACATTGCTGCCGGGAGATTCGGGATCTATCACCGGAATTTCCTGCAGAGAGCCTATGCCTATACGGTGGGTATGGTAAGTTTCTACATCATTGCCGATCCGGACGGAAGGCTGTTCGGCTACGGCACCTATTGGACACTCAACAGGTTCAGGAACTCGTTCGGGATCAAAAAGCCGATCCGGTGGCTCGATCTTCTCCTGCGGCCGGTACTGGCGCTGGTGTTGCTGCCGCTGGCCTGGGCTGTGGCAAAGGCAACCTGTATGGAAAAAAAAGGGCTGTGCCCGAACTCTGGCGGCAGAACCGACCTTGAAACGGAAACCTAGATACTGTTGAATGGAAATTCATGCCCAACATCAGGCGAACGTACCGGTCGCCAATTTCAGGATCACTTCGATACGGCCGTTGCTCAGGATTTACAGTGAGCTGCGGCCCCATTTGAAGATAGTTGCCGTCAATCAGATCATCTGTCTTGTTATTCTGGGGATCGGCTTTGTGCTCCCTTTTTCCCTGAAGCGTCTGACACAGCAGATCCAGTCGGGACAGTATACAGTTCTGATCTGGGTGCCGGTTGTCGCTTTTTTTCTGCTGCTTGTTCTCGCCGCGGCCCAGATGTTCCGGTCCATCATTGCCCAATATATATCCATCAAGATATCCCAGAGTCTGCAGAAGAGGATTCTGAACCACTATCTGGCAAACGATATCCTGACATATTTCAGGCAGCCCATGGGAGAGAAGGTGTCCCGGATGACCTTTGATATCCACTGGTTTGTCGAAGGGGCCGCGATTTTTTTATCGGAGACGCTCTATCTTCCTCTGGTTGTTGTCGGATGCATCGGCATCATGCTCCATCTCGATTGGCGTATAGCCTCGATCGCCATTGCCGTCAGCCCGCTCTCATTGGTAGTCAATAGGCCTTTCTCAAGGCGATTACGGGAGAGTTCCATTGCCCTGCAGGAACAAAACGCCCTCCTTTCCCGACACATCATGGATACCTTGAAGGGGATGTTGTTGATCAAGGTCTTTGCCCGGGAGCAGCAGGAACGTGAACATTTCGACGGCCTGCTCGACAATTTCGTCGGCTTACAGGTGAAAAACAGTTTCTGGGGAGGTCTGTTCAAATTGACCATCGCCGTCGGCAATGCCTTGATAATCTGCCTGGTCTGCTGGTTTGCATTTATTCTCCTGACCAAGAGCAGGACACTCGAGATCTCGACCTTTGTCGCCTTTTCCTCCGTCATGTTCTACTTTTTCATTGAGATAGGGGAAATCGGCGGCATCATGACAACCCTGGTGAAGGCCGCCGTCAGCTGTGAGCGGATATTCCAGCTCCTTGAGGGCCGCCAAGACCCCTCGGTGACGGGTCGTGAGCCTGCGGTCTTCTCCCGAAATCTCGTCTTTGAAGATGTGACATTCAGCTATGGCTGCGGGAGAAATGTCCTGGAAAGCGCCCGTCTGCAATTGAATCGTGGTGACAAGATCGCCCTGATGGGGATGAGCGGAGCCGGGAAAACGACAGTGATCAATCTGATGCTCGGCCTGCTTGCACCACAGCAGGGCAGGATCCTGCTGGACGGTAAAGACCTCTTGGAAATCGAAGAGGATTCTCTCAGGAATCTCTTCGGATACTCGCCGCAGATGAATGTGCTCTTCTATATGACCGTTGCCGAAAACATTGCCTACAGCAGGCCGGATGCCTGCCGTGAGGAGATCGTTGCGGCGGCAAGGATTTCCTGTGCCCATGAGTTCATCCTGCAGCTTCCGGACGGCTATGACACGCTGGTCGGCGAGGATGGGGCCAACCTCTCCGAAGGGCAACGGCAACGGATCGCGCTGGCACGGGCGGTCATCCGCAACGCCCCGATCATCATCCTCGACGAGTCTTCGGCCCATGTCGATCTGATCACCGAGAGGATGATTTATCAAAATATCATGTCGTTACCGGACAAAACAGTGGTTCTGGTTTCTCACCGGCCTGCGGTTTTACGAGAAGCCGATTGTATCTATTCCATAGCCGACGGCAAGGTGATCAACATCGGTTCGTTTGACGAATATGAAGGCAAGCTGGGCCATGGAGATCTGTTGCGGGCGATGGAATTTATCCATTAGAACAAGGTGTGCCTCCCTTTCTCCCGGCTCGGGAGAAAGGGAGGCGAAGGGCCGGTTTAATATCCCATAAGTCCGCAGCATCGATGACATGCGGGCATAAGGCCTTTTGATCGCAGGCTGTGTCGAAACAAGGTGTATTTTTCACCGTTCCAGAGATCGATAATCGAGTCATCCTTAATGTTTCCCACTCTATAATCATGGTAGTCGCGGCAGGGAGACATATCGCCGTTGCTGTTCAGCTCAACGGCTTGATAGATTGAAATACATTCGTTGAATCCGAAGGTGGCCGAGTGATCGGTATAGTATCGTTCAAGATCCTCCGGGGACGAAATATCAGGGATAAACGTTACCGCCGGAGCGGACAGGGGCCTGGTCAGGTTCCGTATCTCGGCAAGTTGGGATGCGAGCATCGTGAAGTCGTCCGGCCGCCAGTTTCCCACCCATCCCCAGTGCAGCTTTGGCGTAAAGCCGAAGCGATCACCGAAGTCCTGCTCATGGTTCTTTGCCTGGACCGGATCAATCCACCAGGAGAGATAAAATACGAAGATATCGACAGAGTCTTTGAATTTATGATAGATATCAACTAAATGGTTAATATTTTGTTTTGAAATTACCGTAAGGGAAGCCACAAGCGGCAGGTTGACGCGATGCGCCCGCTTGGCCTCCTTCATTGCCAGCAGGCCCGATTCGATGCCGGCAAAGGAGTCGCCTTCTCCGGCCGAGGGTCTGAGGGCGTTATGAATTTTCCCGCTATGGCCATCTATTGAAACCTGTAACAGGAAGAGCGGGATCTTTGCGAATCGATCGGCGCATTCGGCCAGCGAATGACCGTTGCTGGCAATTGAGACCGGCAGGCCGCGTTCGGTTGCCCCTTGGATAACCTCCAGTATTCCCCCGTAGAGCATCGGTTCACCTCCCCAGATATAGACATTGGGCCGGTGTCCGTTGGCAATCAGGTCATCGAACACCTCGAGATAGCGCTCAGGCCCGACCTCGGCCAGCCGCTGGTCCCGGAGGTTGCGGCCATGCATGAAACCGTTGTCTCCCCACTGCCCGCAGGTATGGCACCGGAGGTTACAGATATCTGTTATCCTGATACTCATTTGATGGATCTTGCCGGCTTTTCCTGCGGCAGTCCGGAAATTCGGCAACGGGAAGAACCATTTTGCAAGCTGCAGTGACAACAATTTTCGGGTGATCCATGGATGAGGGGCGAGAATCCGAAAGGATTTGAGGATGGTCCCGGGCGAGATCGTACTGCGTCTATTCATAGCTTTCCATGGCAAGAGGGGTCACGACACTCTGTCGTATTTTTTTAAAACGTCTCGCAGGGTCTGGAGAAAATACGTCAGCTGATCTTCGGTATGCGTGCTCATGAACGAGGTGCGAATAATGGCCTTTCCGCGAGAAACGGCGGGGTATATTACCGGCAAGGCAAAGATATTGAGTGCGAAAAGGTCATGACTGATCCGCATGGCCTGCTCTTCGTCTCCGATGGGTATCGGAATGATCGGAGAGGCGTTGGGATTGATTTCAAGCCCTATTTCCTGATACCCTTTCCGTATAAAGGCAATATTGTTCCAGAGCCTGGCCAGATGCTGCGGTTCGCTTTGCAGGATATCAAGAGAGGCGAGAACGGTTGCAACGTTGCCGGCGGGCAGTGCCGCGGAAAAGATCATCGTTCGCGCCTTATGATGAAGATGTTGGGCTATATACGGGTCGTCGCAGGCGATGAAACCACCAATGGAACCAAAAGATTTGCTGAAGGTTCCCATGATAAAATCAACGTCACCCTGGGCGTCGAAATGAGCGGCGACTCCGTGTCCGTCAGGGCCCATGGTGCCGAGGCCATGGGCATCGTCGAGGTAGATGTAAAGATGAGGGATGTGTTCTTTCAGCCGGATGAAAAACGGCAGATCGACGATACTTCCCGACATGCTGAAGACACCTTCCGTGATCAGCATGACGATCCCCTGTTCCGTCTGGGAGGAGATTTTCTTCAGTTTCTTGACGGCCTGTTCCACTCTGTTGCGGCTGAACGGGATGATGCGCGCCTGGGTTAATCTGCAGGCATCAAAAATGCTTGCATGGTTTTCCCTGTCGAACAGGATGACATCGTGTCTGGTCAGCATACTGGAGATGGCACCGAGGTTGGTTGTAAAACCGGTTGGAAAGACAGCAGCATACCGCTTCCCTACGAACCGGGCCAATTGCTGCTCCAGTAGTTCATGCAGTTCGAGATTTCCACAGAGCAGCCGGGAGCCGCCGGTTCCGGTGCCGAATTGTTTGATCATCTCGGACGTCCTGGCTATCACCCGCTGATGATGGGTGAGGCCGAGGTAGTCATTTGAGCTGACCATGACCAGATTTTTTCCGTCGACCCGAACCTCCGTTCCTGAGGATTGCGTGATGATTTGAAAATAGGGATAAAGGCCGTTTCCTTTTAATTTCTCAGCGAAATTATAGTGCTCTGAATACCGTTCAGAGAGTCGTTTCTTGTCCACTCCTGCCCCTATAGCAAATCTTTATTATATTGAAAAAGGAAATACGTTGTCCCCAATTTCACGCAGTTTTCTGCCATGATGCCATGGTCGCAGTCAGGCACCCGCAACCGCAGGCCCCGCATACGGCACTGCGACATATCAGCTGCTCGGAATGAGGACACAGGCTGTGGAAGGGTTTTGTCCATCGCTCGATACCATTCGCTGTCTTATCGAAGTCCGTCATGGCACACAGCGCTTGCCGTACGGGAAGATCCATGCGGCGGCAGGCCCGCATGGTACCGTCCGGCAGAATCATGCCGTCGGGCGCACAGTGGGCGAGAGGCAGTCTGATCTTCCGCACGATCAGACGGCCCAACTGTTCCCTGGTAAAAAGACAGAGCGGCAGTCCGCAGGCCATATGGGTGGTAATGCCGTCCTGGGTAAATCGGCCGATGGCACGTTCCAGACTCCGGGCCCAGAGGCCATGGTCCTTTTTGTCCAATGGCAGCGGACCGGAGAAATAATCCTGCCATCCCACGGCCAGAATGACCTTTTGTACGGGCAGGCCGGCATCCAACAGGGGTTTGAATTGAAAGGGCTCAAACTCCGGATCGGGCAGGGGGATGAAGATTCCCACACTCATGGGTGGTGTGATGGGGTGCCGTTTGAAGAGGGCGGCTATTTCCTGTACAGGGTATTGGGCAAGGCCTTGGAGGCCGAATTCAACACTTGCGCCGGCAACAAGCACACGTTGCAGCCAGTCCGTCGACAGACAGGTGTGGAAACAGCAGGTGGTGTGTACGTTCATCTGGGCTATGCGCTTAAGCCCACGTTCAAGGTAGCCGGGCGGGTTCCGCCAGTCGGCGTGCAAAGCCAACCGGCCCTGGATTTCCCTGGCGGCACAATCCAACAAGGTGTGGAACATCTCCTCGGTCATCTGATGATCGTCCTGCTCCCCGTTGATCGGGTCGGGATGACTCAACATCACATCAATCATGGGACGCCTCTTGGGCTAAGGTGTTGACGGTTCGTGACAGGCAGCCTCCCTTGCAGGTCCGGACCAGGAGGTTTTCACAGCCGGTGCATCCGGGGGTGTTGCCCTGTTGCTGCCCTTCCAGCCAGAGGGAGTCAAAATGGGAGATGATCTGATCCAGTGTCGAATAATCGGTCAGGTGCACTCCTTCGGCAGTTGCAAAAGGAAAGCAGCGCCACACCATTAGATCGGGGCCTATGTCCAGGATCGGTTTACAATCGAAGAGCAGGTGAGTCCCGCATTCAATCAAAGTGCCCAATTGTGCCGGGCTGAAACCGCAGGCCCGAAAACCGCAGTCCAGCCCCAGCGTGATGCCCTCGCGGGCCATATCCTCAGCCATTTCCACAAGCCGGCTATAGGCCCCGGGAAGATCCTGCTCCTGGAGATACTGGTTGGCCATGCCGCGGATGGGTTGGGTGATGCCGATGCGGACAAAGGGACCGATTCCCCAGGTTGCAATGGCCTCCTTAAGATAGGTCCAGTCGAAATCCGGCTCGAAAATATTGAAGGAAAGCCGTAACTGATCTCCCCAGTACTCGCAATTTGCCCGAATCTGTTGCCATTGCTTGTCCGGATAGGTGTGCGGGGCATTGAGGTTAAGAATAATGGTGAGCTGCTTGGCGGTAAACGTATTGGGGATAGTACGCAACTGGGCCGTGGTGCCGTTGGTGAAAATCTTGATGCGAAAATGGCGGGATGCAGCCAGGTCGACAATCTCAGGAAAGCGGGAATGCAGGGTCGGCTCGCCTCCCAGCAAAGAGACCACATCCCGTTTCGGGGTGAGATAGCTTAAGACCGTTTCGAACTCGCCATCGCTCATTTCCCAATGAGGCCGCCAGGTACCGACCTTGACCTGGGCCAGGGCAAAGCAGTAGGGACAGTTGCGATTACAAAAATTGGTCAGTAAAATGTTCGGCATGGGAGGTACCTGAGAAGTGCTATTGTGCCGCTTCGATAAGATTTTCTTTCTGCCAGTATTCGAGGGATTCAAGGCAGTCGCTTTTGATTTCCCCGGCTTCAGGGGCCTCGGGATATTTATCGGTCAGTTCACCGATCACCGTCTCCAGGGACTTGTTGTCGGCAAAGCATCCCAGCCACAGATCCATGGCCACCGGATTGAGCGTGTAATAATGGCCGCTCAGCGTATCGAGTACAACAAGCATGTCTTTTTTTTGACGCCACACAACATGTTCTTTCACTTTCCACATGGGGTTCTTCTCCATTCTGTTGTTGCAGGTTGAGTTCAGGTATTGAAAATTTGCCACATCCTCCGGCCCTTGGAATCCAGCCAGCTGGTCAATCCGTCACCGGATCGGTGGGCGATCTCTTTTTTTACAGCGAACACCAACGGCGCGCTTGCCCGCGGCAGCAGGCAACGGCGGCAAATCGTATCCTGAGCCGAAAAATGCATATGGGCTCGCCGGATTTGCCGTACCCTTCGGCAGTTGAAGGCGTCGGATAAGGACATTTGCGGCCATGTCCCCAGGGCAAGTTCTCCCCGGATATCATCCGAACAAGGAGTCAGCGTGCCATCCCAGAGCATGGTCAACCGGTCGAAGGTCAGGGAGCATATCCTGGGCCTGGAATGGATGCCCGGCAGCAGCTCCTCGTAGACATGATGGGGCCACGGTTGATAGCCGGTGAATTCGACCTGTCCGACGGCCGGGTGAACCAGCCATCTGGCCAGAAAGGCGGCCATGGCGGCCGGACCGTCGGAGTGCAGTTTCGGCAGGGTCAAACACCGGATGGTCACACTCCGCCCCGATCCTTCCCAGGACCGGAGCGCATCCGCCAGCGCGGACTCATAGGCCGGTGCAAGGTCCGTTCCCCGGCAGGCCCGAAAATTTTCGGCGGAGATCCCCGGATGGGACACCACCAGTTGATCGAGTCCTGCAACCAGCAGCCCCTGAGCCATGTCGGGGGCCAACATCAGACCATTGGTGGCCAGGTGGGTACGTAGTCCTTTGGCATGCAGCACCTCGATCAACTCCAACAGGTGCGGATGCAGCAGGGGTTCTCCCCGGGCATGCAGGCAGACGGCCTGCGGCCGCAGGTCATACGCCGCCTGTGCCAGGTCCTCGAACCGTTCCCGGGGAAGAAAGCCTTTGATCATGGATTGCGCCTCGCATCCGGCCCCGCAGATGGGGCATTGCTGGTTGCAGTGGTTGGTGGTTTCCAAAATCAACCAGTCAGGTCGGCCGATCTGAAACCCGCTCATCCAGCGTACCGCGACGCCGACCCCTTGCCCGATCCGGCGGATCTTCACGAGTACACCGTCTCCCTAGCGGTTGCAGCCGGTCTGCTCGTCGCCCTTCGGCAGGGAAGGCAGGGGCAAACGGTTGAATTCGGCGATTCCATACGCATGACATGCTATACAATTCTGATCAAGACGGCTTTCACACATCAGGCAGTCGGATGTACTCCCGACCTGGCGATAGGGCATAAGCATGTTTGCAAACCATTTTCTTGCCTCGCCGTAGTCGTCGAATCGATCGTACTGAACGGCTGCCATTTTGCTTAACGGCAGACAGTTGATCACCTCGCCCCAGGGGGTGATGTCAAGACGCGAGTTACAGTGGCTGACGCGCACATCTTTGAGTTTTTGGTGCTGTTCGGCTGAGAAGAGGCAATACGGTACGCCGCATTCGAAATCAATGGTGCCGCCGATGGCCGTGACCGCCCGGTAGAGCTCCAGAATCTGTTCGGCGATTGCCGGAAACTCATTCCACTGAGCAAAGACATTATGATGCTGCAGGGTCGGCAGGGCCACTCCCACTTTTATGCGTGGATCCAGCCCGTAGGTCTTTATATAGTCGAACACATAACTGTAATCAAACGCACCGCCGGTCACATTGAAGGTCACACTGGCGCTTTTCCCCATGATGGCCAGATTGGCCTGCAGATTCTCCAGCTGATTTCCCTGGTACTCGGAGGGGTGATTGCAGTTGACGACCCATCGTATGCCTTTGCCTACAGCCTCTCTTAAACTGTGCGGGTCCATACGGGTAGCCGCGTTTGAGAAAATCACGATCCTGCGATTGCGCCGGTCCAGCTCGTCTATCATGTCGAAAAAAAGAGGGTTCAGGGTTGGTTCTCCCCCCATCAGATGGATGCTGAGCCGATCCATTTCAGCACGATCGATCCAATCCAGCAGCGAGATGAACGTCTCCCTGCTCATATGGGTCTTCGGGTGTCCGGGGCCGATCATGTCGCGCCCGAAACAGTACCGGCAGGTAAAATTGCAGTGAGTGGTGATCATTAGATTTGCCATATGTCGATCCTTTTTTGGTGAAACCAGACTGCCGTTTTCAATTCAAAACCTGCTCTCATCTAGTGGTTATAAAAGGCGTTTGTAACCGCCACCAGCCTCTGGGTTGCGGACCACCGCCTGAAGGGGTAGAGCGTCCCGAAGACAATCAGGTAGAGACAGGAAACGAGAAGAGATGGACGCTTTTCCCTATACCCGAAAAGTTTACACGCCAGGTTGGATGACAATCGGGCGGCGGGTGCGTCGGGCTCCAATCTTCTGCGACCGCGCCACCCCCGCACCTCCTCGACGACTCCAATGACGGCGGTATCGGATAAGGGGGAGTCGAAATGGGACAGGGTATCTCCCTTGGCGATCCAGCCGATGCCGTCGGTTCGGTGTCCGACGATGCGATGGGCCGTCAGTTTGGCCCCCTGATTAAAAACCACGACCTGCCCCAGGCTGATGGTGTCCGTCAGCGGCACCACTTTGACCTGTTCCATCGGGATAAAGACCGTCAGCATGCTGTATCCTCGGGCCCTGAGCCAGACCGCCCCGCTATGCTGCAGTTTCAGTGCCAGATACCCGTCATACCTGTCGGTGTCCTTTGCCCGGTCGGACCCGGCGGCATATTTCGGGCGTCGCCGTAACCAGTCGGGACGGCAGAGGAAGAGAGCGGCACCCAATGGGGGCACGCCCTTCCGGGTTTCCTTGTTGTCACACGGCCTGTTCATATTCCGAGTTCGCTCTGCTATACATCTCATCCACCCGTTGGCTCAGAGGGGTGGATCGTGTCATTATAAAAACAGGTATCTGAAAGACAATATCCAGCAGGGCCTCCAGGTTGGCCCTGGTGGTCTCCGGCCAGAAACCATGCATGAAAGTCTGGGACAACATGCCAAAGGCCTCGGTAGGGTCCAGGCGTCGAGTGGCGGTTGACTCGTCGGTCGCCAGGATCCAGATCGACTCCAACGGAGCCGCCGATGGAGGTGTCACCTCAAGAAGATCCGTAATCTCGACGCTGCTCTTGTTCTTTCGGGAAAAGGAGTGTTCGACTTCTGACAAGAAGGGGAGCAGTTCACAGGTATGCCGGGTGACATGCAGCGGTCGCCAAAAGGGCCAGACCTGCCAATGACCGCCATCCCCTTTGCCCAGCACCAGCATATCGTCGCCGAAAAATGAAAACCCCTCGGTTACATGGGCCAGGGCCCGGGTGGTCTTCCCTGTACCTGAATGACCGGTCCAGACATGACATTTTCCCCGGTGCCCGACTCCCGCAGCATGGACAAGCCATTTGCCGGAACGTGCAAGTATTTCGCTGAACAGGATGGAAATCAGGCCTGTAGGGTTGGGCCAGTGATTCAGATCCGCCGTTTCCAGTTGACCTTCGTGCAGGAAAATAATCGGCCCTTGGGTTGAGCGGCAGACCACCCAGCCCTCGGTTTGATAGAGAACCAGCCCGTCCGGTACCTGATAGATTTCACAGTATCCGACAAAAGGATCCTGTACAACACGCAACGGTTCGGCCGGCAGGAGATCGCGCCACCCACTGCAGCTGAGGCAGCTGTCGATTATACAGACATCATCGTCTGCCGCATCGATCTGCCCTTTGAGCAGCGTTGTCCGGGTATAGGTCTCCTGCAGCCAGTCGAGAAAGGTCCGACTGCTGCAGTAAAGGCGCACGCGGCGATCAAGGAGTGCTATGGATTTGGAAAATCGGGCTGAGGTGTTCAGCAGATGATGGAAGAGATCATCGATGGTCCGCATAGGCCCCACCTATTCCCTCAAATCATCGCGCAAGCGATTCATCAAGGTTTCCATGTGGCGTCCAAGGTAGCCTTGCGAAACACAGACCTGCTCGCAATTCATCAACCAGTCGGTGAGCAGCCAGAAGTGGGCCTTATTGCCTTCGGGCCTGGAGGCAAACCAGGCCATACGGTGGATATGATCGAGATAATGATCCTTGGGGCACGGCTTGATCCACGACTCGGAGTCCGGATAGAGGCGGAGCAGGATTCCGGCGGAGGCACGCCTGACGGCCTTCCTGTTGAAATACTGCGGAACGTTCACCAGGAACTTGCCGTCCCCGCGATGGGGTGCATCTTTTATGAAGGTCAATTCCGGAAATGCCTGGACGCTGCCGATGTGGACGTTGGCCACTTCACGCAGGGGATAAAAATAGGTTTGACCGTCGTCCTGGAGCAGGATAGCCAGGTCGTCGGCCAGAAAATCGGCCCCGGCCAGAAGCATACGCAGGACATGCGTGGATTTGCCGCTTCCGGGTGGACCGGAAAATATTACCGCCCGCCCGTTGACCGTCACGGCGCCGCAATGCACCAAACAAGCACCTACGCTCCTCATCCACTCGGCAAGCAAGGGATAAAAAAATGCTTCCGGACAAGGTTTGCGTGGGGGTTGTCCGGAAACGGCGGGATCGAACCCGAGGGGAGCGAGCCAGACCCTGCAGTCGTTGGGAGTACGGTTATCAAAGGCAATAATTGCCGTATGGGTGACCTTCAGCCACGTCAGGGTACCGCTGAAGGCGTAATCGATTGTGACACCTGGGCTGACATCTACCCGCGGACCGTTGAAGTCGATTTGGTCCTGAAGGTGAAAAAAAGCCGGACTATCACATTCGATTGTACAGGTAAGTAACGTTTTATCCGGCCGGCGATCACTGCCGAACCTGAAGTCGAAGATTTCTCTGAGACTTTCAACGACCGACCGGCAATCACATACAATCCGGATCTGCCAGTGCTCGAAATCAATAAAATATGCCATGGTCGAAACCTGATGCCTGCGTCTGCATGGTTGTCAGCACGTTGAAAGCGACACTCGACCCGAAATGGATACAGCGGCACCTCTTCGATGCTGAACAATCATCCCCGGATATGACCAAGGCCCAGCTACACGCGATACAAACCTTGAAGGACACAAGACGTCCGCTGCCTAGAAGTCGGCCGTCCTCAATTCAGGAGACTGGATCTGTCCGATGCAAGGCCTGGGAAAGATCCAGCCAGCTGAAATCGATTGGTTGTGCAGGTTTTAATAAAGATAGTACAGGGAAACGTAGTAAAGGCTGCCGCAATCACCTGAGCCCTGAATTATCTTTACCGGCTCATGTTTTTCTGTTTTGGGTTTGATATAACTGGTTTCTTTTTTTTCGACGGGCGTTACTTCAACTTGTTTTTTCATTCCTTCCTCCTCCTTAAGGTTAATAAATTCGTACTAAGCGGACAGACATTATCAATAAAACAACCACCAGTCAAGAGAGTTGTATCATATTTTTCAGAATAGGGAGAAATATTTCTCCGGCAGGGAATTCGCAGGGAGACCATTGGTTAGTCTGCAGGCGATATCGACCAGTATGATTGCTAGGGGAGTACCTGCTTTTTCCGGTCGGGAATTGTCCCGGCCTTATCCGGGAACGATCTGCCATGGACCCGGAAACCGTTTCCGGAACCCCTGTCCATTCAACGAGGGAAAGCGGTAAATTTTTACCGTATCTACGGGTTGAATAGATATGGAAATTGAAGAAGAAATACTGTACCTATAAGGGACATTTTTCCCTCTTGCCCGACTGCTCGGTGCCGATAATATCGATTTTTGCATAAGAAACAGCCCGGCTCTTCGGCAAGAAGGATGAAAGTAAGTGTGATACGTGGTATGGAGCCTTTGCAAATATTTTTAATAAAGTATGAGATCTCGGGTTGATCTTTTCTCTGGAGTTATGAAATGGGAGCACGCGGACACTTCCCTGCGGTCTGTTTTGTCTGGCAACCGTTTGACATAAACGATGCGGTTTTGGAGATCGACAAGGCAGGTGAAGCACGAATTGTCGTTGATTTATCAGGGTCTTCCTTGACCGATTTCCAGGACAAAGGCCCACTTTTTAAAGATATTGATGTAAAAATTTCGCTTCAGCAGTTTGTTGATTCCTCTACCTGTGACTTTCTCAACACGAGCGGAATCCGTACCATCTGGTTGGAGTATTTTCCGGAACTTCTCCCCTTCGACTTCGATTCATTTCTTGATCGATTGAGGACCTTCAAAGCGATCACCCTCGTCACCGGAGATATTGAATTCATCAGGTATTACTTTAAAAATTCAATGACGAACTGCGGGTTGGCCCTTAAAGGTTCCGAGGCCTCGGGTTTTGTCGGATCCGAGACCGCACTGACACTGCTTTCACTGGCGGAGAGGCTGGCAACGGAATGCTCGTTTCAACCGTCCATTCATGTCTGGGGCGGGGCCGCAACACCGGAGGCGGCGGCGGCATTTCTTGCCAGCGGTATTCAGAGCGTTGTGCTGGAAGGCCTGCATTGGCTCACACAAAGTTTTAAACAGACATACCCGCTGGCCACCGGAAAAATCTCCCGGCTGCGGGTCGATCATTCCGCCCTGATCAGAATTTCACCGACGCTGTTTTTCCGGGCCTTTACCAAAGGGAACAATCGCGCCTTCAGAGAGATAAGCCGGAAAGAAACCGGTGAGAGCAGCATGGCCGTGCACCATTGCGCAACCAGCATTGCATCCTCCGCCGTCCATCCGCTGACAAGTGATTTTGACGGCAGGCAGATAATTCCCATCGGGATAGATGCCGCCTTTGCCGAATCCTTTCGTCAACGTTTCGGAGAGGAGAGTCCCGCTGCCATGGTGCGCTTCTCGCGGGAGGCCGACCGTCTTGTCGCCCGGTCGCAGGATACCCTGGAGGAGTTTTTTGCGGGTGGAATTGCCCCGGAGATGGGGATAAAATACCCCTTTTTGCAAGGGGGGATGGCCTGCATAACGGATATACCGGCCTTCGCGCTTGCCGTTGCCAAGGCCGGCGGTCTGCCGACCATCGCCTTCGGCATGCAGGACCCCAACCAGATCGAACAGAGGTATGCCGGGCTGCACAAACAACTGGAGGGGTATCCCTATGCAATAAATGTCATTGCTCTTTCCGAGAACCCTTTTCGGGATGCGCAGCTCTCCTGGATCATGAAAAACCGTCCGCCGTTTGTCGTGATTTCCGCAGGGGATCCTGCTTTCGCAGTCCAACTCCAGGAACAGGATATACAGACGATATTCGTTGCCTCCGATGTCGATCTGCTGCAGCTGGCATGGAAGCGCGGGATTTCCTATGTGGTGTGCGAGGGATGCGAGGCAGGAGGTCATGTCGGAGAACTCTCCTTGCTAACACTTGCCCAGACCTTTCTGGAGACGAAGCGGAAGACCGCAAAAGGACAGGAGAAGGGGAAAAGACTGATCTTCGCGGGGGGCATATTCGACCCGTTGTCTCTATTCCGCGCCGCCCTGTTGGGTGCCGAAGCGGTGCAGATGGGCACGGCATACCTGGCTACCGCCGAGATTGTTGCAATGGGGGCGGTGGGGAAACTGTATCAACGACTGATTGTGGATTCGTCTGCGGGCGAAACAACGATTACCGGGGAATCTGTCGGGTTGAGGATTCGCTCCCTGATCTCGCCCAAGATACGGAGGCTGCAGCAACTGGAAGAAGCGTATGCAGCGGCGGGAACTGACGGGTCTGTCATACGGAAGAACATTGAACTGGAGAGCGGTGGCAGTCTGTACAAGGCCGCACGCGGAATGGATCCGGTAACCGGCAGCCCGTTGTCCGACGAGGAGTGTCTTGACCAGGGGCAGTTTATGAGCGGTGCGATTGCCGGGATGCTCTCCCGGGTCGTCCCCATTGCCGATTTCCATGCCCGAATGGCCGGCAGACACCCCGGAGCCATTCTGCAGCGGCATGCCGCCAATGATCCGGTTCCGGTTGCCCCTTCGCAGGCAACACGGATGGAGGGGCTTGCAATTACCGGGATTGCCGCAGCCAACGCCCTTGGCAACAGTCCGGAAGTGATTTGGCAATCCTGTATCGGGATGAAGAGTGGTATCGGCAGCATACCGCAATCTCGCTGGGACCACAGCAGGTTCTATTCCCGGTCAGGCAACCCCTCGGGAAAAACCTATTGTAAGGTAGGGGCATTTCTGTCGATCGACATCTCTCGAAAGGAGCTGGGAATTTCACCGCATGATTTCCGGACGATGACGGATTCGACAAAACTGACGCTCTGGCTTGCCCACAGAGCGATACAGGATTCCGGCATCCTGTCCTCCGATCTGCGAAGAGACAGAATCGGAGTGATAATTTCCCAGAATTCTGGTGAAATGGGCAGCACGGCCGAAGACCTGACCCTTTGTGTGAATGCCCAGACGATTGCTCAATCCATCCAGGAACATCTCGGTCTTGATCCTGAGATGAGGAGGGAGCTTGAAGATGTTCTCAAGGCCGGCAGGATCTCCATTGACGATACGACGCTGCTCGGCCGCCTTAACTGTACGGCGGGTGGGTTTATCTGCAACAGATACGGGTTTACCGGACCAAGCTATTCGGTATCCGCAGCCTGCGCGACCGGTCTGGTCGCTCTCTACAGTGCGATCCAGCTGATACGAAACGGCATCCTGGATGCAGCGGTTATCGGGGGTGGCGAAGAATTGCTGCATCCCGCATCCTATCTCGAATTCTCCGCGCTCGGCGCCCTCGCCGGCAAGACCTTTCACACCGACGACCCGGCAGCGACCAGCAGGCCGTTTGATCGGGACCGGGATGGAATGGTTCTCGGAGAGGGCGGGGCGGTGATCGTTGTCGAGCGGAAATCCCTGGCCATTGCCCGGCAGAAGAAGATATACGCCTGTATCGCCGGAATCGGTGCCAGCAACAATCATAAGGGCATGATCGAATCCGTTGCCGAAACCCAGCAGCTTGCCATCGATGCGTCCTTTCGGGATGCGCAATACGGTCCCGATCAGGTTGATATGGTCGAATGCCATGCCACTGCAACAGCAACCGGTGACATTGAGGAGGTGACGGCCCTCAAGGCCGTGTATCCCAAGGGAAATCAGGTCGTGCTCGGTTCATTTAAATCCCAGATCGGCCACACCCTGGGGACCTCGGGGTTGACTAGTCTTATCCGTGGCATCTTAGCGATGCAGGCAGGCATCTTTCCGCCGACGTTGAACTATGACACCGTCGATACCCGGATAGATCTCGAGTCCTGGGGGTTCAGGGTCTGCAGGCGTCCGGAGCGGTGGCCCCGGCGTGCCGAGCGGCCGCGGCGCCTCCAGGTCAATGCCTTCGGATTCGGCGGGGCAAATTATGTTGTACAGCTGGAAGAGGCCGGCTGGAATGGTGAAGCAGAGGACCGGCCTGCATACGAACAGCGGATATCCGCCGCCGGCGTCAGTTTGGAATCGATCGGCGTGAAGGCCTACCGTGCGAGTCTGGACGGCAAAGAGTACCGGGTCGGTTCCGTTCAGCCGGACGGCGGGGCGGAACAGGTAAAAAAGACCCTGAGAAGATATGTCGCAACCGGTGGCCTGACCGAGGTTCAACAGAGCAAACTGGCCAAAGAGGGGCTCTTTATCTCCGATGCCGCCGAGGATTTCCCCCTTGCCTTGATGTTCGCGGGACAGGGGACACATTACAGCAGGATGGGCCTCGAGCTGTATGAGACCTTTCCGACGATCCGGAAGTGGATGGGAAAGGTGGCCGAACTTGCCGATTTTGATATCCTGCACCTGCTGTTTCATGACGAAGAGACCAACCTCAGAAAAACGGTGTGGCAGCAACCCGCCCTGTTCGTACTGGAATATGCGATCTACCGGCAGCTCCGGGAATGCAACCTGCAACCCGTAGCTCTGGCCGGCCACAGCATGGGCGAGCTGACCGCACTGACGGTTGCCGGCTGTTTTTCCTACGAGGATGCCTTTCGAATAATCAGCAAGAGGGCGGCATGTATGGAAAAGGCCGGCAAGATCGCCCCTGATCCCGGTTCAATGATTGCCGTCGATGTGCCGGAGGACATCCTCGATGGCTTGGTGGCCTCCGATCCCAACCTTTTTTATACCAATTTCAACTCGGCCCATCAGATAGTGATCGGCGGGGGGACCCGAGAAATCGAGGCATTAAAGCAGGAATTGGATGACAGGAAGTACTGGAACCATGTCCTCGCCGTCAGCATGGCCTTCCACTCGCCCCTGATGCGGATTATCCGGGACGATTTGGGGGACTATCTCGACGGGATTGATTTCAAGCCGCCCCGGGTGCCCGTCATTTCCAATACGACCCGTCAACCTTACCCGTCAGACCCGGAGGAGATCAGGAAGATTATCCTTGCTCACCTGGAATCCCCGGTCTATTGGCGGGACAATGTTGCAACTATCCGCAACGAGTACGGCGCAAGATTCTTCGTGGAAATCGGCCCCCAGGATACCCTGTGTAAATTGCTGCGGGACATCGCCCCCGAGACCCCGGGCATGCCTGCCTGCTATCCCGGGCAGGAGGCGGTGAGTCTCAGGAAAGCGGTTGCGGCCCTTGTTGCCAAAGGACATACCGTGGCGGCAGAACCTCCCTGCTCTCTTGATCTGCATGAAGAGACGGGCCCGCAGGAAGGACGCAGCCAAATGCGGGATATGGCACGGATCAGCGAAATTATTCAAAGGGAAATCAACGCCTTCGCGCTTGACGGTGTGGAACGATATCTCAAGCCGGCCATAGTCAGGGCGATTCAGCAGGAGGTCGATCCATCTTTTAAGAGCCGGGAGTTGGGGGCATATTTTCTCTCGAAGGGACCCGAGAACAAGGCCTTCGTCGCCGCCCCGGCGGCGGCGGTTCCAGGCGGCGGGTCTGTGGATGAAAAGCCGAATGCGCCTGATACGGCTCTGCCCCGGGATCAGGATATCGTCGAACAGGTCATCTCGATCATCATGGATGCCACGGGGTATGAACGATCCGAGCTTGAACCCGATATGGATATCCGTCAGGATCTTTCGATCCGTTCCAGCCGATTACCCATAATTATGGATGCTGCCGAGCGGACTTTCAACATTGTCATCAAGTTGGAAGAGTTCATGGATGTCCGCACCATCGGTGATTTTGCCCGGCGTGTGGCCGAGACCATCGACAACCAGGGTGCGAGTCCGCCGGCCCAGGTTCCTGACTTGTTAAAGGATACGCCTGCTGCCGGGCTGATGCGGAAAGAAAGCTCCGTCAAGACCGCATATCCGATAAGCAGAAGGGTATTTCGCCGCCGAGAGGTGGTTCCGGCACCGGAGACTGCCGATCGAATTACCGCCGGCGGCCACGTGCTGCTGCTTGCCCTCGGTGTCGATGACTCGGAGGTGAGGCGGGTCCTTGAAACGGAATATGGATTGCAGGTGACCAGTCTTACAGTCACATGGAACGAGGAGAGGCCCGGAACCATCGATCTCCGCTTGGCTGAAAGAGCGCAGCAGAAGGTGCTGGAAATCGCAAGAAAAAATCCGTTATCCGGCCTCGTCCTGCTTTCGGAGGCAAGAGATACCCTGCTGCCGGGTGACGTCAGCGTATTCTGTACCGGTTTTTTTGCCGTTCTCCAGGTTCTTCTCAAATCGGCGCAGCGATCGTTCTGCCTGCATCTGTCAGAGGAACACGGGAACAACGGCGTCGCAGATATGCTGGCGGAAGGGATTTTGGGGATCTTTCTTTCCGCCGGCCTGGAATATCAGGGCATGCTTTTTCGAAGTTTCCGCAACGGCATCGAGGCCGGAGTAAGGCAAGGTCTGAAGCAGGCGTTGGATGCCGGTCTGCAGCCTGTCGATCTGGTGTATGCAGACGGCAGGATCGTCACCAACGTCCTGGCCCGGGAGCCTTTACCGTACCGGAAACAGCCGTTGTTGCAGATAGGTGGACAGGACGTTGTGCTGGTTTCCGGCGGGGCGCGGGGGATAACATCGTTTGTGGCGCGGGCGCTGGCGTCGCGTGGGTGTAAAATGATCCTTATCGGCCGTTCCAAAGTGAATTCTTCAATTGATACTAAAAACGTAAGTGATACCGGCGGCCAGGAAGCCGGGGAGATTCAGGCAAGCCTTGAGGCCTTGCGGGCGGCAGGGACCGAGGTGGAATATCGTTGCTGCGATGTAACGGACAGCCGGCAGGTCGCGACCCTGGTCCGTGACGTCAAGACACGGTATGGCCGGATTGACGGCATTGTGCACGGTGCGGGCATTCTGAAGGACGGCTTTATCCAGTTGCTTACCCCTGCTGATTTTCACACGGTGCTGGCAACGAAGGTGTCGGGTATTATCAATCTGGTTGAGGCCTGTGATCGAGAGCTCAGATTTATCGTCGGGCTGTCATCAATAGCCGCGTTGACAGGAAATGTCGGCCAGGCAAACTACTGCTGTGCCAACAGGGCGATGGCCGCCTATATATCCTCCCTGCACGAGCAGAATCCTGCGATGACGGTAAAAACCTTCTGGTTGCCTCCGGTGGCCGGGATCGGGATGGCCAATGATCCTGATCTGAAAGAGATCATTGCGATTAAAATCGGCGATCATGCCTTTGCTGATGTTTCAGAAGTGTCTGGAATAATATTAAAAGAGCTGATTTTTGGGCCGGCTGAGGAAGATTCGGTCATACCGGTCAGACAACTGCCCGCAGTCCCCTCGGTGGTGATGGAAGAGGCTGCGGTGACCGGGAGCGACTGGTTTGATTGCCGACCCTTTCTCCTGCTTGACCGGGTGTTGTCCGTGGACCTGATGAACGAGACATTGCAGGTTGAAAGGGTCTTCTCACATGCCAGGGACCTCTGGCTGATCGATCATCGGCCCTTCACCTGGCTGGCCCATCCGATAGTCTCGGCGATTATGATAGTAGAGACATTTCTAGAGACCTCGCGCCTGCTTTTTCCCTCTCTGCAGGTGAGGCAGATGGAAGAGATCAGATTCTCCCGGATGTTTGAGTGTCCACGCGATCAGGAGACGGGGGCGCAGATCCACTGCCGATCCGAGCAGAAAAACGGCGGTGACAGGGTCTGTCATCTGGCCTTCGGCAAAACCGTGTCTCCGGTGCAGCTGGGCGAACAGCCGCGTCTCAGCACCTACTTCAACGGCCGGGTTGTCATGTCGAAATCTCCCGAGAAATCGGGCAAAGCAAACCCCGAGGTCAGGATTGCCCCGAAAAACTCCAGGCCGGTGATGGATAAAGAACAGGTTATCCGCTATTATCAGGAGCGGTCCGGGCTGACCGGACGGTACAGGGTGCTGGAAAACATCGTGGAATACGCACCACGGTCCATAGCGGGAGAGATGGTCTACCCGGAAGAAAATGACTTTTCACCTCCTGCCGGCGGGTCCTATCACTATCCGGCCTATGCGCTTGAAGGCCTGATGCAACTCGTCTCTTTCCATGCCGGCATCAGGGAAAAACAGCAACAGCGGACTGTGGTGCCGGCAGGGATTGCCTCCCTGCGTGTCTGGCAAAGATGTGCGGCCGGGGAAAGGCTGTATCTCATCGGAGATCTGCAGGATGAGGACGAAACCGGCATGAACTGGCAGGTCAGGGCATTTGGCGGAGACGGACATGCCGTCATGTTGGTTGACGGCCTGAAGATGAACTGGCTGGATTGATGGTAACCGGAGAGATGAGCGTCGGCAGAACGATGGCCTATTCCGGAGCGGCAATGGCACCGATCCCGGTTTATTTCGCAGCTGCCAGGCTTGGCGAAGACCCGGGGGAGATGAAAGATGCCCTGGTGCAATCTCTGGTACGGACTGTGGATCCCGGGTTCCTTATGGGGGACAATGGACGGCTCATTGAGAATGATTTCTACGGATGTCCTCGCTTCAATGGTGAAATAAAGCGGCCTTTTTCACTATCGTTCAGCTACAGCGGACAGGTCCTCTGGGCGGCCGTCGCCCGGACGGAGGCACTGGGGATCGACGTGGAGACCCCGGAGCATTTTTCGCCTCCCTATCCCTATGACAGGGCCTTTAGAAGGGGGGATTTCCAGATGGTATCGGCTGTCTGCCGCGGCAGGGAAGACGCCGCCGCCCTGCTCTGGTCATGCAAGGAGGCGGCGGTGAAATGCAGAGGGACGGGCTTTCATTGTATTGATCCGCGTGATGTGCGGGTCCTCTCCTGCCGGCAGGTCGGGTGCGGCCGGTTCCGGATCAGCGTAACCGCACCGGATGAACTCTGTGTAATGGTGAGAAGAGAGGGGCGGCTGTGGTTTGCCGTTGCAGTTTAAAGATTAGATATACCAATTTTCGGAATCAGCATGCCCAAGGTCAACAGACGCACAAATTCAGACTGCCTTACCGTTCGGTCCGTTGCCGGACGGGCGGATATGAAAAAATTCATCGAGTTTCCGTGGTCCGTATATAGGGACGATCCGTTGTGGATTCCTCCGCTGAAATCCTCAGTCGCCAAATTGCTTGATCGAAAAAAGCATCCCTTCTGGGAATTTTCCGAGGGAGAATTTTTCCTGGCCGAGCGGGACGGCAAGGTGGTGGGCCGCATTGCAGCGCTCATTGACGGCAACAGCAACAGCTACCACAAGGAGAAGGTCGGCGTATGGGGTTTTTTTGAATGTTGCCATGACCACGAAACAGCCTTTGCCTTGTTTTCGATGGCGGAGCAGTGGGTAAAGGAACGGGGGATGAGCGCGATCCGAGGGCCGCTGAATCCTTCGACGAACTATGAGGTCGGTCTGCTGATAGAGGGGTTTGCCAAAGAGGCGGCCCTGATGATGACCTACAACCCGGCCTATTACCTGGAATTGATCTATGGCGCCGGTTACCGGAAAGAGAAAGACCTCTTCTCCTATCGAATTACCAGAGAGTATCAGGTGCCGGAATGGATATTTGAGCTCTCGGAAAAGATATGCAGAAACAATGATATAACGATACGCTGCCCGAAGAAATGGAAGCGGGACGATATCCGGCTATTGTGCGAAATCTATAAGGAATGTTGGGCGGAGAACTGGGGCTTTGTCCCGACGACCGAGAAGGAAGAGGATGAACTGGCAAAGGATCTTCTCTTTCTGATCGAACCTGACCTGGCCTTTTTCCTCTATTATTCCGGCGAACCTGTCGGGATCGGCGTCCTTCTTCCCGATTTCAATCCGCTGCTCAAGCGCCTCAATGGAAATCTCGGGATTTCCGCCCTGATCAAGAAATATCGGTATCAGTCCGAAATCAAAGGACTGCGCGGATTGCTCTTCGGGATCAAGAATGGATATCGCCAGCTTGGTCTCCCCCTGGTCTCCGTCCACCATGTGATCCGGGTCCTGCAGACAAAAGATAAATATCACTATGCGGAAATGGGGTGGACCCTTGAGGACAATGAGGCCATCAATCGCCTTTTCGGCGAAAGCGGCATTGTTCCCGATAAGCGGTATCGCATCTACAGAAAAGAGCTATGAGCCGGTCTTTTTCACAGAGGATGTCCGCAAGGCCGACACCGGAGTTGGGGATCCCGCCCCGAGTAACCCTGATCGTCCCGGTTGCAGGGGCCCCGGCGAATCTCGCAGGAAACCTTCGTTCGCTGCTGCGGCAGGAGTATCCCGCCTATACAGTGATCTTTGTGACCCAGGACGAACACGATCCCGCGGTACCGGTCATCAGAGAAGGCATTGCCGGTCGGGCGAATGCGCAACACGTCACTGCCGGCAAGGCGAGTGCCAGCAGTCAGAAGAACTGCAATCTTCTTCGGGGCGTCCTTGCCTCCGATGTGACCACCGATATCCTGGTCTTCTGCGATTCCGGCCACTCTGCCCACCCGGCATGGCTGGAGCGGTTGATTCATCCGCTCAGGACTTCTCCTTCGGTTGCGGTCTCTTCCGGTTACCATCATGTCCTGCCCGGCAGCCGGTGTCTCTGTTCCACAGGCCGGGCAATCTGTGTGCTCGGCCTGTATCTGGCAAGAAGGATACCGGCCTTCACCCAGCCATGGGGTGGCGCCCTGGCCATACGAAGGGATGATTTTGAAAAACTGGGCGTTGCCGACCTGTGGAGAACGACCGTGGTCGACGATGTCACCCTTGCCGATCACCTGCAGAAAAAAAAGATCAAGGTTGCGGTGCCACCGGATGCCGATTTGCAGACGGTCATCGACGATTGCTCCTGGAGGGCCTGGGAATCCTGGCTGGTACGGCAGTGGGCGTACCTGAAATTCCTCTTTCCGGGACTCTGGCTCTGTGCCGGTCTGGCCGGCATCGCGTTTACCCTGCTGGTTGCCTTCTGCTGTGCGGTAGTCATGACAGGAGGAGGTGGGCTGCTTTCCGTCCGCGAGGTGGCGGCAGCACTGGTTTTCCTGGCCGCGGGGGCCATTGGCTCTCTTCTGGTCCGTTCGCGACACCCCGCCCCGGGTTCCCTCATCTGCTGGTACCCGGCGTTATTGGCTGCCTTGGTCATGGCGGGCTGGTGTCACAGCCGCACCTGGTTCTCCGACTCGATCACCTGGGCGGGGATCAGGTATAGGGTTGCAGCCGGCGGAAAGGTGGTGGGCATCGTTCGCTCCGAAAAGGCCGGGAAGGATGGAAGACCATGAAGATTCTGGTAACCGGGGCAACAGGATTTATCGGCGGCAATCTGGCCACGGCCTTGTTGGGGCAGGGCCACCGGGTCGTATGTCTGGCGCGATCCGAGGCCAAGGCCGGGCCGCTGCGTGCCGCCGGAGCAGAGATCATTGTCGATGACCTGCGGGATCCTCATCACATCGCCGGATGCCTGCACGACGTCGATCGTGTCTTTCATGTTGCCGGGGTAATAAAGGGGGCGACGCGACAGGAGTATTTTCAGGGGAATCTTCTGGCGACCCGAAATCTGGTGCGGATCGTCGAGCGGCACGGCCCGCCGCAGCAGAAGGTCGTCTATGTTTCCAGTCAGGCGGCATCCGGTCCATCCCTGAGCGCCGATTTTTCCGAATCGAGTCCGCATGGTGCTCCCGTTTCAGCCTATGGAGAATCGAAACGCGGGGCTGAAGACGAGATCATGTCGCTGTCGGAGAGCAGATCCGTTGTCATCCTCCGCCCCTCCATTGTCTACGGTCCCGGGGACCGGGCCCTGCTGCCCCTGTTCAGATCGGCCCGGCTGGGTATTATTCCCCGGCCCGGATTGACGGATATGCCGGTGAATTTCATCTTTGTCAAGGATCTGATCTCGGCCCTGATGTTGGCCGGAGAAAAAGCGGAGGCGGATAAGAAGATATTTTTCATAAACGATGGTATCGCCTCCTCCTGGGGCATCTGGAACAGGGCCTTGGCCGATTGTCTGAACAGAAGGGCGGTATCGATCCCTATAGCCAGGCCTGTTTTGCATGCCGGCTGCCGGCTGGGGGGGGTGTTGACGAGGCTCACCGGCGTACCCTCCTTTTTCAATCACGACAAATGGCTGGAAATGAAACAGAAAGGCTGGCTCTGCAGCAATGCCAGGATTGTCAAGGAGCTTGGGTTTTTCCCCTGCTGGCGTCTGGAAGAGGGAATACGAGAAACCGCCAGGTGGTATATCGAGGCGGGATGGTTGTCCGGAGGTTCCAACCGGCTCCCTGATGCTGAAAACCCGGAGAACCGGGGCCCGTGCTGATCGGAAAAATGGTGAAGTGGACGGCTTCCGGCAACCGCGCTTATTTTAGGAAACCCGTAATCATGGCTATTCGTTATTGCACATTCATTATGCTTTGTGTTCTTATGTCGCTTTTATATCCTGCCTCCGGAATGGCGGAAGAGGGGCAGAAGGCGTTCAACGAAGAGGAATTGAACCACTTCTGCCACGATATGCCGATCATTCTGAACGCGATGACCAAAGAAGATAAAGAGAAGTTTTTCCGGGATATCATAATGAACTATCCGCACGCTGCGGTCCCCGGGGCCATCATGCGCGATGCACGATTGTCCCTTTCATCGTCCAGGCTCACCTATATCCTGTTTCATACCATTCTGGCGGGGATTATCGAGGACATGGGGGGATTCGGTGAGGGGCGATTGGCGTTTATGGAGGAGCAGCGGGAAAAGGTCAAGGCGAATCCGAACATCTTGCCGATGGAAAAGAAACGGATGCTGGCGGAACTGGACAGCAGCATCGGCCGCCTCCATGATCTGATCGCTGAAACATCGTCGATTCCGCGATCCGAACTGGTCCTCCTCTGGCAGAAAAAACGGACGCTGAACGCCCTGTTACGGGGAAAGGTTCCGATACGGCAAAAGCACATGGCCACGCAACACTAAGAGTGAATATGAAAAAACATAAGGGATGGTACGCACTGACGAACGTCCTGCTGCTGCTCTGGATCTGTTGCGCCGCCTCTGGCTGCCAGAGTTCTCAGCAGTATCGGGATGAAGTCAAAGACCTTTCGTCGGCGTTTCTGGTACCGATGGATACCCGGTATCTCCATGACGAGAAGGGGTCCCGACCCCTTGACGGTCGGGCGCGCTCCCTTACCGTGCGGCAGGCATCGATTCTTGCCGCTGAAAATGATGAGAAAATACTGGCGATGCTTGCCGAGCTGAGAAAGGCGAAAATAGACGTCAAGGATGCCCTTACCCATGTCTGGCCGAGATTCGATCTGCACACCCAGGCCGACATCCCGGTCAATGCAGATACCGATCAGGATAATCAACTTACGGGCGGTGTGTACATCAAATACGATATCTGGAAGGCAATCGCGGTTCCCGACGAGCATGCCCTCAGGCAGGCACTCGTCAACAAGGAGCTCAATCAGCTCAAGATCGCGCTGAACGGCCTATTGAAGAACATCCTGCATCAGCTGACACAGATCGACTTCCTGCAGTACAAGATCGGCAGGAGGAGCCAATCCCTGACCAAGGCTAAAAATGCGTACCGGATCGTCCAGGCCTATGCCGAACAGAATGAGGTCAGCGACGCGGTTGTTCAGTCATGGAAATCGAGGATCGATGCACTGACCCTTGATCTGAGAAAGGCGCGGCAGGAACTCCGGGCGATCAGACATTCATTTGCCCATATGATGGGTTTCGATACCAGGCAGGATATCGATATCACGGATATGCAGACCGTGCTTACCTCTTATGAATCCCTGTCGGGGACTGTTCCTGCGCCGTCTAAAATCTGGGCAAGACACGATGAGGCTCGTCTGGCGGAGGCTGACTATATTGCCGCGGCGGTAAATGTAAAATTGAAGAAGATGGAAGGCCTGCCGCAGGTGCAGACCTCGCTGGGTTTCGGCAAGGTCCCGCTGACCGATACCACCGATACGGCGGCAACCTTGTTTCAGGTCTCGGTCAATTTGCCGATCTGGGACCTGGGCGACAACGAACGAAAGGTTGTGAAGGCGGAGATAACGAGAAATCTTGCCAAGGCACATCTCAAGAAGGAGGCTGTGGATCTCTATGACAGGGCCCGGGAAGCAGGCTCTCTGCTGCACGCGGCCCGTCGGAACTACAGGGAGCTGAATGCCTCTTATGTCGAAATGGATAAGCGGTTACAGGACATGAGCATATTGATGTCCGAGAACCTGTTGAATCCGCTTGAAGACACCCTGGCACAACTCAACGTGACGGATGCCGATATCATGCGGCGGGATGCCCTGGCCAGGATCCGGGAAACCGGGGGTGACTTTGAATATTCGATAGGTGAAGATGTTATAAAAGGTATGATTCCGGTACTGATGAAAGATCTCTTGCGTCAGCATCAGGGAACGGATCAGCCACCGGGCCTCAACCAAGAGGCACTAAAAACAAACACATTGGATTCTCATGGAAAATGAGGGTATCTGATATGAACGATCGAACGAAAGCCCGAAGGGGTATTCCTGCCTGTTTTCCTTTCCACAGGGCGCTGTCCGTCTGTCTTCTCCTGTTTTGTTGCCTGCTTATCACGCAACCGGGCCAGGCCTCTTCTAAGACCCGGCAGCAGAAAAACCCGTCTGCCGCAGCCGTCGACCAGCCGGCGCAGCAAAAGGCGCCGAACGAGCTGCAGTTCATGGGGGTGGTGGACGTCGGTGAGCGGCAGGTGGTCCTGTTGCTTCCCGGGGAAACGGTTGCCGGCTTCGACTGCAAACAGGGAGATTCTATTAAAAAGGGGCAGCCCGTAGTACGGTTGAACAACGATGCGATCACCAACGGTATTGAGGAGTTGCTCCTGAAGAAGGACAAGGTGAAGGAAGGGATTTCCCAGTTGCAACTCGCCCAGTTGGAAAAACGGCAGAGGGAAAAACAGTTGCAGGTGATAGAGGGGAGGATCAAGACGGAAGAAACCCTGAAAAAACAAATTCAGGGCTACGCCTCACCCGCCCTTCAGCAGATGGAGACACAGCGGATGAGCCTGTCGCAGCAGCTGGAGATATCCTCCGTCCATATTGCCGTCTTGCAGGAAACCGCCGCCGATGGCCGGGAGGTGTTGAAAATGATAAATGATCAACTTGGCGAACTTGAACTGCGGCGGCAAGATCTCACCATCAAGGCCTCGTTTGATGCCCGGGTCTTCTTCCTGAGTCCCGATCCGGGCAGGCTTCCACCCGGACGCATGGTCTGTGAATTGCGCAATGAGACCTTTCATCTGGTGAGAGGAAGGATCATCCAGTATCAACGCAACCTGCTGAAGGCCGGGGATACCGTCAAGGTCGCACTCGATTCATCTCCCGATGACTTCGTGGATGGTTCAGTGCAGAGCATCGAGTATATGCAACAGGGACAAAAAGAGATGAAGGGCTATTCGTCCTTCGAGGTGGTGATTCGAGTGGATGCCCAGGCAAAATGGCTGCGGGTCGGGATGGTGGTCTCCATCAGCAAGCCGGCTCCTTCAGGGATGAAAAGTAACCAGTAGGCAACCGGCGATGGCACGCAAACCCTTTATCCGCCTTTGCGAGGTCGAGAAGGGATGGAAGATCGGCACCGAGATGTTCTCCATCCTGCATGACATAGGTCTGGATGTCTTTCTCGGTGAATCCATTGCCATCGTCGGTCCGAGCGGATCCGGCAAATCTACTCTTTTGCATATCCTGGGCCTTTTGACTCCGATCGATGCCGGATCGTTTCACTTCCAGGACTGTAATATCCCGGGTTCCAGCCGGGCCCAGAGACAGGCGATCCGGACGCATATAGGGTATATCTTTCAGGACTCCAAACTGATCCCCAATCTGAACGTGATCGAGAATGTCTCTATCCCGTTGCTGCACCGCGGGGTCTGGCCGTCACAACAGCGGGAAAAGGCGGCTCTGGCGCTGGAGAGGGTTGGTTTGAGCCATCGCTTCAAGCACAAGCCGAATCAGCTCAGCGGAGGAGAACTGATGCGCGTGGCAATTGCACGGGCCTTGATTTTGCAACCAAAGATCATTCTGGCCGATGAACCGACGGGTACGCTGGATACCCGGAACGGTCAGATCGTTTCCGACCTGCTCTATAACCTGGTGACGGACGAAACGGCCCTGGTCATGGTGACGCATCATATGCCGCTGGCTGAACGCGCCGACAAGATATTCCAGATCCAGGACGGGTACCTCTCCGTCAATACCGAGATAAAAAATGCGGCACCTCCACGGGCGGATAAATGAAGAATGATGCAATCTCGCCATTATCCCGGTTTGTCTGTTTCTGGAAGATCATCTCCCAGGGGATATGGATCAATAGATTTCAGCTGCTGTTGACCACGCTGACCATGGCCATCGGCTCAATGGGCCTGGCGCTGACGATTTTTCTGGGCGGCGGAGCGCAGAAGGTTCTTTGGGCCGATCTTTCCGACCTGCTCGGCAGCTGGGTCCTGGTCCGTCCGGATCCGGGACCGAATATGGAAATTCTGAAGACGAGAATGAGCCCCTTTTTTACCACGGAGGATCTGGATCAGCTCAAGGAGAACCTCGGGACGGCCAGACTGGTGAGTCCGGCCATCTTCAGCAAACAGGTCCTTGTCCAATCAAAGGGCCGGCAGGGGGAGATATCGCTGGATGCGGTAACCCCGGGTCTGGGCCGGGAGAAGATATTCCGGCCGGTCGAAGGGCGGGGGATATCAGAGGCGGCATATAGGGCGCAGTCCTGGGAGTGCATGCTGACCCAGAAGGCAATGGATGCGTTGGGACTTCGTCTCGCCGACAGGCCTTCGATATTGATCGATGGGGTGCAATTCAAGGTGGTGGGCATCGTGACCCCGCCGCCCGGGGCAAACGACAGGTTCCAGCAGCGTGTTGTCGTGGCCTATGAACTTGCCCGGGAGCTCTGGCTGCAACCGGGGAATATCGGAGTCATCGTCGTTGCCTGGAAGGATGCGAAGGATATGGGGCCCATCCTCGAGCAGATCAAGAAGACCCTTGACGCCTGCCGCGGACCCGAGACCTATATCCTGAGTTCTTCTCAATTCCAGATCCAGAGCGGCAGGAACATCGTCAATAATTTTATAGTCGTTGGCGCAACGCAATCCGTATTCTGCATCTTTATTGCGTCCATCGGGGTGCTGAACGTGATGCTGACAAACGTATCGCGCAGAACGCATGAATTCGCGATCAGGATTGCGATGGGGGCAAGACAGGAAGAGATCTTGACGATTGTGTTGGCCGAAGGCCTCTTTGTGGGGCTGATGGGTGCCGCCATCGGACTGCTCATTGCCATTTTGACCGCTCCGATTATAGGGAATATCATGTCGAAAGGGATCAAGGAAATGGCACATCTGTCCCCGGTTATCTCCCTGAAAGGGCTGCTCCTTCCCCTTGCGGTCTGCGGCATCTGCAGTCTGGTGGCCGGGTTGATCCCCGCCCTGAAGGTGCGAAAGGTGGATATCCTGTCCGCCCTTCGAGAAAATCTCTGAGACAAACAAAAGAAGATGACCTCAAAACAGATCCCGTTGCGGGAAAGAATCATAGTGGCTCTGGATGTCGATACCACGGAAAAGGCCCGGGAGATCGTCAAACGGTGTGAATCCCATGTCGGTTTTTACAAGGTGGGTCTGCAGCTCTTTATGGCCTCCTGGTTTGAGAGCGTCGACTGGATCCTGGACCGGGGACATAAGGTGATGCTCGATCTGAAATTCTTCGACATCCCGGAGACGGTGCAAGCGGCTGTTTTTCAGGTGAACAGCCGGGGGGTCAGCCTGACGACGATCCATGGCAATGACGCCATCGTCAGGGCCGCGGTCGAGGCGCGGGGCGACATGAAACTGCTGGCGGTGACGGTGCTCACCAGCTTCGGCGAGGAGGACATGCGGGCCATGGGAATGACGCAGCCGGTGGCGGATCTGGTGTTCTTCAGGGCGAAGCGCGCCCTGGAACTGGGCTGCGACGGGGTGGTCTCGTCGGGGCTTGAGGCCGGTCGTCTTCGTGATGGGCTGGGCGAGCGGCTGCTGATCGTCACCCCCGGCATCCGTCCCGGGGCCAATGTGATGGATCCGGCCGATGACCAGAAACGGATCGTCACTGCGGGCCTGGCCATCGGCAACGGGGCGGATCATGTGGTGGTCGGCCGTCCGATCACCAGATCCCGGGATCCCGTTCAGGTGATCGAGATGATGCAGCGGGAAATTTCGTCTCGGGTTTCGACAGGGTGAGGAAAAAGTGAAAAAACTCTGCCTCTTTATCTGTATAACGGTCGGCGGCTCCATCGGTTGGTGGCTTGGCGATTCCTTCGGTGTTATGACGGCCTATTTCATCAGTCTTATCGGCAGCCTGGCGGGTGTGGTGGTGGGCTGCATCATCAACCGGAGGTATCTGGATCTATAAGATTCTCGCCCTCCAGCCGCCAGTCGTTCCGCAGGTGGAAGATCCCCTCGTGGTTGGTCAGGTCCAGATGGATCGGGGTGATGGAAATGTATCCTGTCCGGATCGCATGGACATCCGTGTCCAGGGCGGAATCCCTGACCGGGGTGCCGCCGCCGATCCAGTAGTGCTTGCGGCCTCTCGGGTCGAAGGTTTCATGGATGGTGTTTTCCCAGAGGCGTCTGCCCTGCCGGGTGACCCTGGTGCCGGTGATCGCCTTTGCCGGGATGTTGACATTCATCAGGGTATTTTCCGGCAGGCCCCGGGCCAGGATCATGGCTGCAAGCCTTGCCGCCGCCCTGCCGGCCGGAATGAAGTCATGGGGCGGTTGGCCGGCCAGTGAGACGGCCATGGAGGGAATCGAGTACATGGTCCCTTCAACGGCCGCCGAGACGGTTCCCGAATAGGTGATATCATCGCCCAGATTCGGGCCGGAATTTATCCCGGAGATCAGCAGGTCCGGTTTCTTCTGCAGGATCCTGCCCAGGCCGACGGCCACGCAGTCCGTCGGTGTTCCGTCCAGGGTATACATGCCGTCCTCCAGCTTCCGGATTCGCAGCGGTCGGTTCATGGTCAGGGCGTGGGAGACGGCCGAGTTGTCGCGGTCGGGGGCGATGACGACCACCCGGCCCACGGGACCGATGGCCTGGCGTAGAGCGGTGAGTCCGGGACTTGCGATCCCGTCGTCATTGGTCAATAGGATAAGCGGACTGTTCTTTTGTGGTTGCATGGTGAGCGTTTTTGCTTTTTTCGGCGTTTTTCCAGAATGCCTGGACGATCGGGTTTGACCTGTTCTTGCCTATGGTACAGATCCCCACGGAAAATGGTTTCAGCCTGGGGACCTTATCGAGAATGATGACCTGGTCCTGCAGCGGACTTATTTTCAGGACCAGCTCCGGAACAATGCCGATGCCGCAGCCGAGACTGACCATCGTGATGATGGCTTCGTTGCCGGCGACCTGGGCATAGATGTGGGGTTGGATCTTCTTATCGGTGAACCATCGCAGGACCCGCGTCCTGCTCAACCCCCTTTCGGCGATGATCAACGGGGTCCTCGGCCAGTCTATCTCCCGGTCCGCAGTGGAGCGGACGGTTTCCGGGAAACGTGCCGGTGCGATGAAGATCAGCGGAGTTTCGATGATCTTGATAAACTCCAGCTTGAGCGGTCGCTTGTCCGGAAGGGCGGCGATGGTCACATCGACCTCGCCGTTCTGCAGTTTGGCCAGGGCCATTGCGGCGTCCCCTGTCTGCAGGTTGATATGGACCTCCGGATAGGTCTCTCGGAATTTTCCGAGGATCTCCGGCAGGAAGCTGAGGATGGCGGTGACGGAGCAGTAAATGGAGAGTTCCCCCCGCAGGACCGAATCGCCGGCGAGGCTGTTCTGCAGCTCATTGAACCGCTCTATCGCCTCCTCTGCATAGGTTTGCAGGATCTTTCCGGCGGGAGTAAGGGCCACATACCGGTTGTCCCGGACGAACAGGGGGATGTCCAGTTCGGCTTCCAGCCGCTGGACGGCCCTGGTCAGCCCCGACGGAGTGATATTGCAGGCCTGGCTGGTCCTGCCGAAATGCAGGGTTTCGGCCAGATGGAGGAAGAGTTTGAGTTCCCGGATATCCATGTCCCTTGATGTGCCGGTGCGGTGGAACCTGCCGATCGGCTGGGCCAGGTCGGGCGGTAAAAAGTTCACATGTTGCAGATTGAGCAATATAATATAACGAATAATTCACTTGACGCAACAGGAAATACTCAATATACCAGAACCAGCATGAGAACGCGAACCATTCCCAGCCCGGCTGAAAAGAGCTGGATAAGCACCTTGGGACCGACTGACTTCTTGTAATAAAGATACGAAGTCAATCCGTAAGGTACTAAAGGAAATCCCAACAAGGAGAGAACAATGGGCCAGAATTATTTCAACAGTCTGCCGCTGCGTCTGCAGCTTGAGGAGTTGTCACAGTGCCGGTTTATGGACGCCTCGGAGTTTAACGGGGTTGAGGCACTGAGAGGCAAGAAAATCGTTATTGTCGGATGCGGGGCACAGGGTCTGCACCAGGGCTTGAATCTGCGTGACAGCGGTCTGGATATCTCCTATGCGCTCAGAAAAGAGGCGATAGAACAGAAACGTCAGTCCTGGAAAAACGCAACGGAGAACGGCTTTGCCGCCGCAACCTATGAAAAACTGATTCCAACCGCCGACCTGGTCATCAATCTGACCCCGGACAAACAGCATGAAAACGTGGTCGCAACGATCATGCCGCTGATGAAACAGGGGGCCTGTCTGTCCTACTCCCACGGCTTCAATATCGTTGAGGTGGGAATGCAGATCAGGAAGGATCTGACCGTCATCATGGTGGCGCCGAAATCTCCGGGAACGGAGGTCCGGCAGGAGTTCAAGCGAGGGTTCGGTGTGCCGACGCTGCTGGCCGTACATCGGGAGAACGATCCCAAGGGCGAGGGCTGGGAGATTGCCAAGGCCTATTGCTGCGGAACCGGTGGAGATAAGGCCGGCGCCCTGCAGTCGTCTTTTATCGCCGAGGTCAAATCGGACCTGATGGGTGAGCAGACCATCCTCTGCGGGATGCTGCAGGTCGGTTCCCTGCTCTGCTATGATAAGATGATAGAAAAGGGGATCGATTCCGGCTATGCCTCCAAACTGGTCCAGAATGGCTGGGAGACCATCACCGAAGCGATGAAGCACGGTGGTATAACCAATATGATGGACCGCCTTTCCAACCCTGCCAAGATCAAGGCCTTTACCCTGGCACAGGAGCTCAAGGCGATCCTGCAGCCCCTCTTTGAGAAGCATATGGACGAGATCATGTCGGGGCACTTTTCCACGACCATGATGAAGGATTGGGAAAACGACGATATCAAGCTGTTGACCTGGCGTAAGGCAAGCGGCGAGACCGCCTTCGAACGCGCCGTTTCCACAGCCGCGGCCATCCCCGAACAGGAATATTTCGATCACGGCATCCTGATGATCGCCATGGTCAAGGCGGGCGTCGAACTGGCCTATGATACGATGGTATCGGCAGGGATTAAGGAGGAATCGGCCTACTATGAGTCCCTCCACGAGGTGCCGCTGATTGCCAATACGATTGCCCGGAGAAAACTCTATGAGATGAACGTGGTCATCTCCGATACGGCTGAATATGGAAACTACCTCTTTGCCGATGCAGCGATTCCGCTGCTTGCCGATTTCATGAGGACCGTTGATGTCGATGTCATCGGCAGGGGACTGGGGCAGAAGGACAACGGCGTCGATAACCTGGAACTCATCCGGGTGAACGAGGCGATCCGCTATACCAGTGTCGAGGCGGTCGGAGAGGAACTTCGCTCCTATATGAGTGCGATGAAACCGATCCTGTAACGACCGGCTTGCGCAGCACGGAATCTTTTGCGGGGAAGACCCGACAGGATGCAATCCTGTCGGGTCTTTTTTTCCTTTTCGATCCGATCACATCCGGCCGACCCTCTGGAATCCACCTGGGATCAAATGATCCAAGGGTGGATATTTTTTTCACACCGGCTTCTTTCCATTCTCTGCAGCAATGCGGCAGGTAATTTATAACTGTTTAATTTAATAAATTAAATTAAACAGATCCGCTTTTGGCATATATCTTGCTGCGCACCAGTAACTACTGATGAAAGAAATGAGATCCCTCATTGTGGACCGGCGGCTGTGCCCGGTTCACAGGCAAACAGCATAAACGATCCACCAGGAGTAAACCAGAGATATGACAACCATGAATTTTCCACTCGTGACGATTCCCGAAGATATCTTACCGACCATTGCAAATAATTCCTTCGAGCGGTATCTGGGGGAGATCAGTCGTTACGAGATACTCGGCAGAGAAGAAATGGACGAATTGGCCATCCGGGTCCATGAGGATAACGATCGGGGGGCCGCCTATCGGTTGGTTTCCGCCAATCTTCGTCTGGTGGTCAAGGTGGCGATGGATTTTCAGAAATTCTGGATGCAGAATTTCATGGATCTTGTCCAGGAGGGCAATATCGGGCTCATCAAGGCCACTAAAAAATTCGATCCCTACAAAGGCGTCAAATTTTCCTATTATGCAACGTATTGGATCAGGGCCTATATCCTCAAATTTCTTATGAATAACTGGAGACTGGTCAAGCTTGGCACGACCCAGGCGCAGCGAAAATTGTTTTTCAGCCTGAACAAGGAGCGAAAGCTGCTCGAATCCCAGGGCTTTGCTCCGGAACCGGCCCTGTTGGCCAAACGGCTGAAGGTCAAGAAATCGGAGGTCATCGAAATGAGCAATCGGATGACCAATAACGAGGTGTCTCTGGAGAGTCCTGTGGGGCAGGATTCCGATGACGCACAGATAGAGTTTATCCCGAGCAATGGACCAAGCATTGAGGACACGCTTTGTCTGAAGGATATGAAAAAGAAGCTTCGCGATTTTTTACAGACCCTGCAAGGGCGTCATAACGAAAAGGAAAGAATGATCCTGGAAAAACGTCTGTTGACCGATGATCCCCTGACCCTGCAGAATATCTCCGAAGCCTTCGGAGTGTCCCGGGAACGGATCAGACAGATAGAGGCGGCTCTTCTGAAAAAGATCCGCAGGCACATCGAAAATGATTCTCCGGATCTGCTGGCCTTTATCCAAGCGGATATACCGTCTTCTCACTCGCTGGTTGGAGCATAAACGACACATCAGCCAGTAAAACCCCTCCGGACAATCCCCCTTGTCCGTCTTCACCCTCCTTTCAGCCATCCTCAACCTCACCGGGGTCAATTTTCAGCAATTGATCCCGGATTTTCTTTTTGCCCTTGCCGCGACGGGCCCGACTCAACCGGTCGGCCGGAAACGGGCCCCCCGCAAGGCATCAGGAAGAGATGCCCTCCCCCTCCCTCGGTAATAGAAAAGTTCGATTGAGTCGAATGGACCGGAAATGAGAGGCGATGGGGACAAATTCCGCCAATGAGTCTTGCAATAAGAGTGTCCCGCCGGTACAGTGTTGTCCCGGCATATGTGGAAACGGACGGAGCAGATCGTGCTGTTTTCAGGTGCAATGGGAACTTTTGTGGTGGTTGTGTTTTCTTGGTTAAAATATCCTGGTAGGAGCCGTAATGCAAGCAAAGGACATCATGGAGCCGATCACGACGAATTGGTTGTCGCCGGAAATGACAGTGGAAGAAGCGGTGAGGAAGATGGAGCAGACGAAACGGGGGGCAAGCGGAGCAGCCGTCGACGGGATGGTGGTCCTGGGAGAGGGGAAGAAGCTGGTCGGGCTGCTGTCGAACATGCATGTGATCAGGGCGGTGATCCCGT
>JBJKPM010000059.1:0-12733 GCA_046706325.1 Desulfocapsaceae bacterium
ATTGAAACGGGAACTCTCGTCTCTTCCCGGTTACGAGACATCACTGACAGGCACAGTCATCGCTGAGGCGTAACAGTCGTCAACTCCTCCCCGCTTCACAAGGGAATTTCACTGATACACGAATCCGTAATAAAACTGACGCCCAGGCGAAGATTGTCCGAGGCCCTGCTGTACAGGAGGCAATAGCCCTCATCACAAGGCAGATAGCATCGTTTAACAGCAACGCAGAAAAAATGCCGGAAACGGCGGCGACCCCGCAAAGAAGGAACAAAGGCCCCCCAGCGTGTTCCAAGAGCCAGGAATTAACAATAACGAAGAACCCGGATAATCTCTGATTGGCAACGACAATCATGAGGCCGAGAAGAAGAGTGATGGTATCAAGATCAACCGCTTTATAGGCATCCTCAAGCGGCACAGTGCTCCCGACGCAATTATAAGGCTGACACCGACCAAAAGGCCCGCCCGGTCGATTCTCAGGCCCGGGATCCTGCCGATGGCAAGGGCCAAATAACTCCCCGTAAAGATGACGACGGCCGCGCCTCTCCGGTATTCCCCGCCAAATCTGTCGCCTTGAGGAAGACGATTGGGGCCAACGGCGGCCGCTATCGCAATTACGACCACTCCACCGGAAAGTAAAACCCCCAGGACACCCGACCACCGTCTTCTCTTAAAAGGCCTGCTTGCAGAACCCCGTTTCATTACTCACCAGCTCCGTCCGTTTCCATAGTATATCCGACGGATTGGTGATAAGACATCACTTAGTAAGACCACTCTAACTTTTCTATAAATTCCTTTCCGTCAGCGATCAACATTAAGCAACCTATCTTCTTTCGATAGTCTTTTCATGTAACCTCACAAGTATTCTGAATTGTTAAAAAGTTGTCGCATTTTTGACTTTGTGCAGTAATCCCGTTATATTAAATGCAGGCCATTGTTCGATTTGATAATTCATATGATTTTCAGTCTTTATGCGGAAAAATAGCATTCAGGATCAACGGAGGGACTCTCTGGCAATAAAGTCTCAGTCTTCAAGGTGCAAGGTGAGGCAGAGGGAACCAGCCGGTGAGAGCATCCAACAGAAGCAGCAGCACTAAACTCGATGAGCACATGATCAGTGCCTTATCGAGAAGACCGTAGTGGTTGGATGCGACAAAAGTTCTGTTCTTCCCGCAGCCGAAAGCCCGGCCCTCCATAGAGACCACCAGGCTGTCCACGCGCGAGAGCCCGCCGGTTACCAGAGGCATAACGGTGCAGCGAATAGAGCGCAGAAGTCCCCTCACACCCGGCTCGTCGATCCTCATGCCTCGCATCTTCTGCGCGTCGGCCACGGTTTTCGCCTCCAGTTCAAAAACTGCGACCAATCTCATAACCAGGATCAGCATGAAGCCGTAACGATAGGGAATGCCGGCATGCATGAGGGAGTAAACCAAATCGATCGGGTTCGTGGTAACTATGAACAGCGCGCTGACCAAAACAACGGAAAGGAAACGCAGTGCGATGATGGTCCCGTTCAACAAGCCCGCATCGGTTAAGCGCAGATGGCAGAAGTAGAGCGGAATGGAAATCAACACCGTTCCCGACCCGGTCATAGTCGCCTGCATGACCACAATCATGGTCATAAGCACCAAAGCAAAGCGGGACAACATGATTGCAGTAATCTGCCGGCTGCCGATAATTCGCTCCAGGATTAGGACACCCGCGACACAAACTATTTCTAACCGCAAGCTGCCAAGCAGAAATACTATGATGGACCAGGCGACAACCGCCAGCAACTTGCTCAACGGATTAAGCCTGTGGAGCAGGGAATTGCCCTCGGAGAACCTTACTATCATAGATCCCCCGGCAGGAAGGCAACCCTTCCGATTTCACGGATCCGCATGCATACTTTCTCCGGGATGTCGTCTGCAAGAATTCTTCCCTCATCGAAGAACACAATACGCGTACAGTAGCGGAATACCGTGTCGATATCATGCGAGACCATCAGGACCGCATGTCCCGAATTCTTCAGCTGAAGCGCTGCTGCCATGATTCGCGCTGTATTGATTCGGTCCTGGCCGATAAATGGCTCGTCCATGATGACGATGGTAGGTTCGTGCAAAAGGACCGAGCACAGATTCAGCCGGCGTTTCTCCCCGTGACTGAGCTGAAGAGGATGGAACGCCTTGTAAGCAACGAGATCGAATTCCGACAGGACCCGGTACATCCTTTTCACTATGGTTTCCTGCTCTATGCCGAAGTTCCTGCCCGCAAAGGTAACCTCGTCAGCAACGGTATTCTCGAAAATCTGATGATTCGGGTTCTGAAAAACGAAGCCTACCTCCCGGGCGATGGCAGAGATCTTAACGAGGCCGGTATTCACTCCGCATACCACCGCCTCCCCGGAAAGGGGCTGCCTCAATCCCGCCAAACACTTTAGAAATGTCGTTTTCCCCGAACCGTTGGTGCCCACGATCCCGATCAACTCGCCCGATCTGGCAGTAAAAGAAATGTCGCGCAGCACTTCCCTTTCTTCATACATAAATCGCAGATCGCGAACCTGCAACACAACCTGTTTTTCTTCCAAGGGTTCGCCAACCCGGCAAAAGTGCCCCTTAGTCATTCCGAGGTCGCTATCCAGCATGGCTGTGTACATCCGGTAGACATCATCGGGTTTACCATCGTGTCGGACCTCTCCTTCCACCATCACGATCAGCCGGTCGGCCATATGCAGGAATCGCCCAAGCCTGTGCTCAATGACTACAAGTGTGATCTTCTTTATTTGCCGGAGTCTTTCGATGGCCAGAAGCACTTCGTGAGCAGCCTCGGGATCCAGATTGGACGTGGGTTCATCGAGGATCAGGATGCTTGGATTCATGGCCAGCATTGATGCGATGGCAACCCGCTGTTTTTCACCACCCGAGAGTTCAGCGATTTGCCGACCCTTAAGACGAGAGGAACCAATGACTGCGAGAGACTCTTCTTCGCGTCGTAATACCTCCGAGACAGACAGCGCCAGATTTTCCGGCCCGAAACGCACCTCATCTTCCACACTCAGCGTGCACAGTTGCGATTCGGGATCCTGCTGGCAGAGCGAAACCCTGACAGCCAGATCGCACAAATCCACCTGCCTTGTATCGGTCCCGCAAACGCTCACCTCACCCGACATTGTCCCGTTTATTACATGCGGGATATAGCCTGCCATGGCCAAAGCCAAAGTCGACTTGCCGCAGCCCGAACAACCGGTGATCGCGACAAATTCTCCTTGTGCGATTTCCAGCGAGACATTGCGCAATGCCCGCCCGGAACGATCAGGAAAGCAGAAGTCGAGGTTTCGAATAGAAATTGCGGGAGCGATGTCGCAATGGCCTGCAAACTGCGAGGCAACGATTATATCACCGTCAACCGCCCGCAACGTTTCCCCCTGAGGTCTCATTTCGAACCCTGCGACTGACTCGCCGCCGGTTTTGAACGATACCCCCCTGCAATACCCGCCCTATGTAGAATGCCGAGTATCATATATGGAAACAGGCCTCCCCAAAACGCCCCCGAAGCGAATGCAAGCGCGCACAGAGATTCGACAATCGCAATCGGCCCAAAGGGATGAAGGGCAACCTGTAAAACTATGACGGAGGAAATCGAACTTAATCCCCCGGACAGCGCCATGGCCAAAGACAGGCTAAATCCCCTTAGCGGCCAATACCCGACCTCTGCCAGGATTCCCTGCACAAGCCCAACGGGCAGGACCCAAACACCCAAGTGGCTTCCCATCAAGAACTGAACAAAGTTATCCAGAATAGCGCCCAACAACGCGCTTCCAGGCTTATTCACCAGGGCAAGTATGAGGAGCAGCCACAAAACGTGCAGGCCGGTAACAAGTTGCCCCCCGAAAGGAATCCCGGTTGCGGTGCCAAGCAGCTGCCCGATATAGCCCAGATAGGTGGACGCTATAGCACCGAGACTGCTAAGAACAGCAATAGTTACCAGGTCCTTGGTCCCAAAGTAGTGCTTTTTTGCCCTGTGCATTTCAATCCCACTTAATTGCAGTTAAATCTCCGCTAAATTGCTGTTGAATTCACCCTATGTAATTTTTAAACTACATTTATACTCTTTACAAGACTTTTTCGCGAGTCCAACAGAAACAAACGTGGCTGGCGCAACATCCCGGTCGAGCAAGCCTAATTTTCTTTGAAATCATAGGCGATCGGTAACACGATTCGGGCCTCAATGGGAGGTTTGGGGAAAGGCGTGCTCCTCTTGATCGTTTCAATGACGTCGGTGTCGAGAAGTTCTATACCCGAGCTGGAAACAATCATCAGATTTTTTACGTTGCCGTCTTTTTTGACCACAAATGAAACGACCACCTTTCCGCTCAAACCAAGACTTCGGGCCAAGGACGGAAAGGAAATGTTTCTAATTATTATATCTCTGATATATTGAAAATTATAGAGAGCACGCCCCTTGCCTGGCCTGGGGACTCCCGAACCGTCATGGTCCGACAGCGAACCTACCTCAGCTGTTTCAGGGCCCGCCGCCCCGATTGGTATGGAAGTGTTGAGGTGAGGCCGGACGGTACGAGGGCCTTTGGGGCCGTGATCGGCGGATGACACCGGTCTCTTCTTGTTTGCGGGATCGACAACGTCTGATCTGGCTTTAGATGGCACCATTTCAATCTTGCCTGTTTTTCTCGGAACAAGGTGACGGAGCTTTTCTCGCTTTTTCTGTTCTCTGGCGGGCATTTTCGCTGCAACCCTCTGCGTGACTCTTGCAGGCATGCCGGGTGCAAGTGAATGCCGGTTGGCGGCCCGACCGCCGGAATGGCCTACAGGAGCGTCTGTTTTTTTTGCCGCGCCTGACGATCCGCCTGATGAAATCGAGAAATCGACTGTCAGCGGAAGATCCGTCCGGGGCATATAGTGACCATGCGCCATCAGGCAGAAAAAGACTGATGAGTGGATAAGGACTGAAAGATACGTGGCTTTCGTCTGATGATTCATGGGCTCTGTTCGGTCTGTAGGCTAAGGCATTTGAATCCGGACGTTTTCAGAATCCCGTAAACTTTCACAAAGGCCTGGAGGGAGATCCTCCTGTCCGCCCTGATAATTACAGGGGTGTTCCTGGATACTGGTGCCAGGAGGCGCGGCAGTGATTCAGGGGCAACCGGCCGGTTGCCTAACCATATTTCCCCTTGCCTGGATATGACGATGATTTCCGGATGAACGACTGCGGAATTTTCTCTGACCGGCGCCTTAGGGACATTGACGTTAATGCCACCCGTGGCAATGAAGGTCGAGGTGGTGAGCACGATGGTCAGCAGGACCAGCATCACATCAACCAGGGGAATGACGTTCAAATAATCAAATTCCTTTTCGTCCATTCGCGATTTCCCATTGCATCAAAAGGACCTTGCACTTTCTGAGAAGAAGGTTGTAGAGGGTCACGGAGGGGATGGCGACGAACAGACCCATGGCCGTCGACTTCAGTGCCAGGGCCAGACCGGTCATAATGCCGACCGTATCGAACCCCGTTTGCCCAATATTGGAAAAGATGAACATGATGCCCAGAACCGTGCCCAGGAGGCCGATATACGGGGCATTGGTGCCGATGGTCGCAATCAGGTGAAGTTTTCGGGAAAGATGCAGCTCGAGCGTTTTTTTGTCGGCAAAATCCTCTGGTTGGATGACACGCAAGACCAAATAGCGCTCGATGGCGACGGACAAGGCGACCACACTGAGGCAGAGCAGAATGCCCATCACACCGTAATCAATCGTTCCATGAATCCATTCCATTTTTCTCTCCTTGCTGAGCCCAGGCCGGCAGGCACACCCTTCTCCCGCCGGATATGGCAACAATATCGACATCGATCTGATACAGAGCGAACAGGGTGTCCCGGTTGATGGTGTGATTGGGTGGTCCATCGGCGATGACCGCACCGTTTTTGAAAAGAACGACCCGGTCGGCTGTCATCAGGGCATGGTCGGGGAAATGGGTGGTCATGACGAAGGTCAGACCCTCGCGTGCCAATCCATTGATGTCGTTGAGTAGCCGCATCTGGTTGCCATAATCGAGTCCGCTGACCGGCTCGTCCATGATGAAGACTCCGGCCCCCTGGGCCATAGACCTGGCAATCAGCGTCAGTTGCCTCTCCCCGCCGCTGATTTCGGTGTATGGCCTGTCCTTCAGATGTAAGATATTGAGCCGGGCCATGGCCCTTTCTGCGATCGTCCTGTCTTTGAGTGAATACGCCGAGAAAAATGATTGATACGGCATCCGGCCCATCAATACGACATCTTCTACCGCGTAGGCGAACGCGTCGTGATGAACCTGCGGCACATAGGCCAGTTGCCGGGCCAGTTCATGGCGGGGATATGCCTTCAATGGACGATCGCAAAACGACACGATGCCGGTTTGCGGTTCCAGGAGGCCGAGAAGGAGTTTTAATAACGTTGTCTTGCCGCTTCCATTCGGTCCGAGCAGGGAAACGATCTCGCCCTTCCGGAAGGACAGTGAGACGTCGCTGACGACAGGCCGACCTCCATAAGAATAACTGACATGCAGGACGTCCAGCAGACTGCTCATCGCCAACCTCTTCTTGCATTTTTCAAGACCAGAACGAAGAAAGGGATGCCGATCAGCGAGGTGACGATCCCGGTGGGTATTTCAAAGGAGAATATCAGGCGCGAGAGATTGTCCACCACCAAAAGATACACGGCGCCGGTCAACACGGAGGCCGGCAGAAGAAGACGATTGTCGGGGCCGGCTACCATCCGGCAGAGGTGCGGGATTATCAAGCCTATCCATCCGATGATTCCGCCAATCACGACTGTCAGAGCGCTGATCAGAGTCGCGGAAAAAATGACCGTGGTTCGGACCCTGCCGACATTGATCCCCAGGGACCTGGCCTCTTCCTCGCCCATGCTGAGGACGTTCATCTGCCGGCCGTGGAGAATGATGGCGCCCATGCCTGCAAGCATCGGCGGGCAGACGAACAGGATAGTCCATTTGTCGACTGCGGAAAGGTTCCCCATCAACCAGTAGACGATAGCCGGAAGCTGGTTGGTGGGATCGGCGGTATATTTGACGATGGACAGCGAAGCGGTGAAAAATGCGCCGCTGATTATGCCTCCCAAAACGAGAATGAGGATGGAGTTTTGTCGAAATATCCTGGCGATGCCCAGGGTGATACCGACCGCGACAAACGCGAACACCACGGTGGAGCCCTGAACCACAAGCCAGCTATCCGACAAAACCATGCCCAGGGCGGCGCCGAAAGACGCTCCGGCAAGGACGCCCAGGAGTCCCGGCGAGACCAGGGGGTTGACGAACATGGCCTGATAGGCGGTGCCGGAGACCGACAGCGAAGCCCCGATCAGGATGGCCGCCATGATCCGCGGGAGTCTGACATCGACGAGAATGGTTTCAAGAAGGCGCTCCCGGCTTGCGGCAACTACTGGAAAGCCAAACGTCTTCCAGCAGGTGTAACGGAGCAGTTCTATTGCCGGAAGGTGGTACTGACCGAGATCCAACGAGACCACGAACGTCGTCAGAAGGAGCAGACTTAAAAGGGGTACGGCGTAGCGTTTCATTGGTTCAATATCTTTCGGGCGTCTTGATCGCTTAGGGACACCCCGAGAAAAAGTTTATAGAATTCCACGGTTTCGGCAACCATGTCTATCGGAAAAAGGTGGGGGTGGAGAATATGCATCAACCACTTGACTCCCAAAAGACGCATGAAGGAGGGCGGCCGGTCGAACCAGTTGAACGGGACGCAAGGGATGAGAAAGACACGGTGTTCCCGCACAGCCCGCAGGGCCTGCCAGCGGGAATCAGTGTGGATCATATCGAAGAAGAGCTTTTCCTTGACGATGATGACGTCGGGATCGTAAAGAAGGAGCCGTTCCATCGAGATCTTCTGCTTGCCGTAGCCGTCAAGCTCCCGGCCCCTGTGGACGTTGCTCCCGCCGGCCAGCGCAATCAGCTCGGTATGGAGGCAACCGGCCGGCTCCGTGCTCAGCCCGTCGGTTCCTTCGGCATAGTAGACCGGCACCTTTTTCGCTTCGGGAATCCGTCCGGCAATGGCCGTCACCTGGCGCAGGGTCTCGGCGGCATAGGCTTGCAGCTCTTTGCCTCTTTTCTTTTTGCCGACGATATCGGCCAGAAAACGTAGCGCCTCCGGATAGTCCCTGATGCTGTCCAGGTGGACGGAGACCACGGGAAAATTGAGCGGGGTGAGAGACTGCAAAAATTTCCGGTTGATCGCATCATCACTCCAGGCATAGTACAGGAGAAAGTCCGGTTTGATCCGGAGCAGCATCTCGCGATCCACTGTCCGGCCCTGACCGACCAGACCGCCGATGACCGGTTGCCGGTGAAGCGCTGCGATCCGCTTTTCATTGGCCCGGAGCGGAAAATTAAGGCCGGCGATCATCTGCGGATCAATGGCGTAGATGAGATACGTCGACGGCGGGGACACCCCGAAAATTTTGGTGATGTGATCGGGGATCGTCACCCGTTTCCCGCTCATGTCGATAATGACGCGGGCCTGGGAGGTCAAGGGAAAAGCGGAAAGACAGAGGAAACCGAGCCAGAGCGCAATGCAGCAGGCAACCGGTTTTGAACCGGGGTGATGGGGAAGAGACCGATTGGATTGGTGAGTCATTGTCATTTCAGATCCCGGAAGAGACGGGAGGCGCGGGCCTCATTCAACCATGCGTATCTCAATGGTCCGCAGCCGTTGGACGGTTCGAGGCCCCGTCAGGAAATCATTGGCCGAAAACAGGTCGATATCGCCGAAATCCTCGTAGAGCGGACGGCCGTCCTTTTCAAGTATGACCAGAATGCCTTCGCCGGTTGCGGTATTGAAGATCTCCTGCCAGGAAAAAATCGTCATGTAGCCATCGTCGGCCGCCGCAACGACAATCATCTTTTTTGTATCGTTATGGCCGAAAACCAGGACCTCCGTCTCTGTGATGAGATCGGTCAGCAACACTCCGCGGCATTGGCCGGTTCGGCCTTTAGGGTCGCCGTCGCCGCAGATCAGGGGCTGATCCTCGGTCCGGACCAGCGGCATGGCGCGCAGCCTCTGCATATTAAAAAATACAGGTTCGGTAACCTTGCCGGTGACGGTTACGCCTGTTTCCCGATTGCCTTTTTCTGTTGGGATCATGGAGTCATCGTTTTTCATCGTTTTGCCCGTAGTGACGTTTGTAGACTTAGTAAAAAGAAGATTTGGCGCTGGTTCAGCGTTATAACTTGTTGACTTATTGTGTTTCTCTCGCAGTGTTAGGATATTTTGCGAAGTCGTCATATTTGATGATTGCATCCTTGCAAGGCCGGAGACTGCGTCCTGCCGTCGTCGCTGTTGTGCTCTCTATCCCACCAGAGCACGGCCCAGCGGACAACCCGTTGATAGGGCAACCGCCAGTGCCCGTTTTCCTTGACGAGACCGGCGGTCAGATGCTCCCGCAGCAAGTTCTCCTCGTCGGCGGTCATCTCGTAGATCATCCAGCGCATGGCCTCCACGGCGTCCTCGACGCTGTCGTAGGTCTTCTGTTCCTTATTGACGGTGAATGCGACGTTGGCGTAGATCCCCATCTGCCGCAGGATATTGTAGACAAGAATATAATCTGCGCCGGGAGTGAAGTTGCGTCCGACGGCTCCGAGGATCCTGGAGTCGTACGGACCCGTGTCGACCAGGGTCGACAGGTACACCCGTTTTCGGGCATGGCGCTGCAGTTTCAAAATTGCTTCCTGCAGGTCGTCGATGATCAGGGACCGGGAGGCAACAGCGACGTCATACATTCCGATGCCATGCTCTTCCCAGTTATCCTCCCATTTCCCGTTGATGGCCAGAATGTTGTCGATGCCTTCCGTTTGACAGCGCTGTTTGAGAAGAGAAATCATGACCGGAGACGCATCCAGGGCGGTCACACTCTTGACCGACGGAGCCAGGGGGATGGCTAGAGTTCCGGCGGCACATCCGACGTCGAGGATGCTCCACTGCGGCTGTGGGTTCATGATTTGTATGAATTGGCCGATATAATCGCTGGACGTGGCATGGCGGGTAAATTCAGGGGCGCGTTTATCCCAGAAACCTGGATCACGCATCGGCCTGTGCTTTTCGCTCTGGATGTTGCACCAGACCTGATTCCAGTCGATGGCCGGTCCAGTGTTGACAGGTGTTGTCCCGTCTCCCGGGTCAGCCCGCTCCTGGAGCATCGGCGAAGGGCTTTTTTCCGTATAATACCGAGAACCCAGGGCGCAGGGCCGACACAATGTCTTTCCCTGGCGCACCACCTCTCGCATATCCTTGACGATTTCGCCGCAGTTCCGGCAGGTCGTCGAAGCCAGAGGTCTTCCCGGCCGGTTTTGCGGCAACACATCGACTTCCACCTCTTGGATCCTGAGAAGATCGCTTTCGACGATTTCTTTTAGGGCTGCGATAGTGGCCTCTTTCTCGCTCATCGCCGGAAATAACGTCGCGGCGATCTGTTCAACTTTCCGTTCGGAATCACCTCTGGCGCTGATCCGGACAGCCCTGTCGGCTGCCAGATCGACAAATGTTGCGGCCATCTTCCCGTAATCCATGAGCTTAATGCTGCGCCTGCCCGGGGTGCGACCAGTGACGGCAATGATGGCGTCCGCTGCACACCGGTCAATCTCGATAAAGATGACCAGATCTCTGCCCTCTCGGCCTCGGGGATCGGTGATGCCCAGCTCCCGCAGACCGGCGCTGGCCATCCGGACACCGAGGACCTGGCCGCCGCAGAGGTGGCCGTGAAATTCTACCGCCCTGTTCAACAGGGTATGAAATTCGTCATTCATGTCATTCTCCCGAAAACGGCGGGCCGTTTTTCTTTTCAACCGGGGTTCCGGAGGCCGCCCGCCGTGTGGTCCCTGATCAATAGTGATAGGTCAGATTTGTGAAATACGTCCGTCCCTCCATGGGATAACCCTCTTCCAACGCGTAGTTCTCATCAGTGAGATTGTCTATACCGATCTCGATATCCAGGCCTTGATGGATTGTATACATTGCCTTAATGTTTGCGACTGTGAATCCCTTGGCCACACGGACGCCGTCGGATGAGCTGTACTGGTCGGTATTGCGCTCGATGGACCCGAGCAGACGGAGATCCTTGATCGGTGTGTCATACTCAAGGTAGGAAAAGATCTTGTCATTCGGAATATCCAGGAGCTTTGCGTCGGAGTTTTTATTGTCGTACTGCAGATAGGTGTAGCTGATCCCGCCTTTCAACGAAGCAAACAACTGTCCCGACAGGCTGAGTTCAATGCCATACAGGTCGACCTCGCCGATATTTTGATTCTGATTGATGGTTCCGCCGGGGCTACTCGGATCAGGGATGGTTGCCAGGAGGATATAGTTTTTTACGTCGTTGTAGAAGAGATTCGCCTCCGCTGTAATTTTTTTGAAGTAGAGCCCCTTGTAGCCGACCTCGTAATTTGTTGATTTCTCCGGATCAAGATACGGATTGGGAATGGCCGTTCCGAGTCGGTACGAGAATTTATCTTTGAGGGTAGGAAGTCTCGATTTCTCGGCAACTGTCAGATGCAGCGTATCGGAATCCATCAACTTATAGAAAAGTCCAGCCTGGGGATTGTAGGCCTCGGTGGAACCGAGCGGGTAACTATAGAGGCTATTGGTCGATGAATCGAGATTCTGCGCTACGACCGTATCTATCCGATCGTAGCTGACCCCGAGGATCGTATAGATCTTTTTAGTTATATTCACGGTGTCTTCGAGACCGACAGAATAGATACGGTCTTCAAAACGCTGCCAGGGCGCATCGTTGTTGTGTTCTCTGTGGATATCGTCCTTGTAATGGAAGGCGACTTTGATGAAGTTGTCGGGAATCATCCTGGTGCCTGCTTCCACCGAGCCGCCATAGGTGTAGTCATCATACCAGCTCTTGAACGCAAAAGGCTTAGTTATTGTGCTGTAGCTGTCGTTGTCATAACTGTAGAGAGAATTGTCGAACGTATCGTAAAGCAATATGGTTTTTACATAATTATCCTTGTGTATCCATGTCTTGGAGTTGAAATACACACTCTCGTGGTCCCAATACGGCCATTGCCAGTATCGGGGCTTTTCACTGGGATCGGTCCCGGCGTATGGCGGCACTCCTTTGCTCGCCTGTTGATCAATAAAGCTGAGCGCATATTCATCGGTATCATTCGGGGTCAGGCCCAGCTTCAGGTTGGTGGCCCAATCGTCGTAATAGGAGTTGTTTCTGCTTCCTTTGCCCTGGGTGGCTGTCGGGGTAAAGTCTCCCGACAGATCGGAATGGTCGCTCTTGATGTAGGAGCCACCACCCTGAACATACCAGGTCCCATGATTGCTTCCGAAGTTGGCGTATTCGGTATACGTTTGATCAGAGGAAAAACCGGTACCGGCGTTCATCTCGAATTTTTTGACCGGTCGCTGGGAAATCATGTTGATGGCGCCACCCATTGTGTTGGGCCCATACAAAACGGAAGTGAACCCCTTGGAAAGTGTGATTTCCGACAAATTGAAAGTGTTGAACCGGTTCAGGTCGGGATAGCCGTCATAGGGAACATAAATGGGGACCCCATCCAGGAAAATAGGGACGTGTTTGATATCGAACCCCCGGACATCCACCATCATTTCGCTTCGTTCTCCGGTCGGAGACAGTGTGACGCCCGGCAACAGATCCAGGGAATCGGCCAAAGTGTTCGTATTGAACAGGCGCATCTTTTGGCTGGAGATTTTTTCGACGGT
>JBJKPM010000060.1:0-7579 GCA_046706325.1 Desulfocapsaceae bacterium
AACACCACCGCATTGGCTATATCCTCCGCCGTCCCAAGGCGTTCCAGCGGTATCTGCGCAGCCAGCTCCTCGCGGACCTTTTCCGGCAGCGCATCGGTCATGGCCGTGGCGATAAAGCCAGGTGCGACGGCATTGACCGTGACATTGCGTTTCGCCAGTTCTCGGGCGTTCGACTTGGTGAGACCCATCAGCCCGGCCTTGCTGGCGCAATAGTTGGCCTGTCCAGCGTTGCCCATCTGGCCAACCACCGAGGCGATGTTGACGATCCGACCGTACCTCTGTTTTGCCATGACCTTCGCCGCTGCCCGGCTGCAGATGAATGCGCCCTTCAGGTTGACATTGAGAACTGCGTCCCAGTCTTCGTCCTTCATGCGCAACAGGAGGCCGTCTCGGGTGATCCCGGCGTTGTTCACGAGTATGTCGACCCTGCCGAATTTCTCCATCGCACTTTCTATTATCCGTTCCGCGTCGGCTGTTACGGTCACGTTACCCTGTACTGTAAGAACCTCAGTTCCGAGAGCGGTGAGCTCGCCGGCTATTTTCTCGAGGTCGTCACTTCCGAGGTCTACGGCGACAATCTTTGCTCCTTCAGCGGCAAGGGCCAGGGAGATGCTGCGACCGATACCGCGCGACGCTCCTGTAACAACAGCGACTTTATCCTTTGGCATGGGGGGTCACTCCTTTCCGGGTTATATTTACCTCTATCTGGCGGGGATCGAGGATATCACTGCTCTGATTTTCCCAATAGGGCCTTCAGGGTTGCCACATCTTCCACATTTGCGACGCAGGCCCCCTTTGCAGTTCGCTTGACAAGACCGGACAGCACTTTTCCGGGGCCTATCTCGATGAAACGCTCAACTCCCATGTCGACCATCTGCTGTACCGACGACTCCCAGAGGACAGGGGAGCTCACCTGCCTTACAAGCAACTCCTTGACGCGCTCTCGCTCCTGGTTTGGGAGTGCCTCCACGTTGCTGACAACCGGTGTATTCATCTGGGAAATGGAAACCTTCGACAGGGTTGCTGCAAGTCGTTCGCCTGCCGGAGCCATAAGGGAACAGTGAAACGGGGCGCTGACCGGAAGGAGCATGGCTTTACGGAACCCCCGTTCCTTGGCTATTTCAATGACCCGGCCAACGGCACCGGAATGGCCGGCAATGACGATCTGCCCGGGGGAATTGAAGTTTGCGGGCGCTACGACCTCTCCCTGGGCCGCTTCGGCGCATATCTCGGCAAGGAGATCGGCATCCACCCCGAGAATGGCAGCCATTCCCCCGACACCTACCGGCACCGCTTCCTGCATGTAGGTGCCGCGGGCACGGACAGTGGCCACGGCATCGGTAAAGGTAAGAGCGTCCGCCGCCACCAGCGCCGAGTATTCTCCCAGGGAATGCCCGGCAAGATAATTGGCGGCAAGGGGTGATTCACTCTGGATTACACGCAGGGCCGCCACGCTGGCGGCAAGGATGGCGGGCTGGGTATTAGCCGTCAGTTTCAGCTGCTCCTCGGGTCCCTCGAAACAGAGAGTGGAAAGGCTGAACCCTAGGGTATCGTCCGCCTCTTCAAATGTCTCCCTGGCGATCTTGAAATTTTCGGCCAGTTCCTTCCCCATCCCCGGGTATTGGGACCCCTGGCCGGGAAAAATAAAAGCAGAGCTAATCATTCCGTATATCCTCCATCCACTTGACTACCAGCGAATAAGCGTGGCTCCCCAGGTCATCCCGCCTCCGAAGGCGTCGAGCAGGACGATGTCGCCCTCTTTTATTCTGCCGCTACGATGCGCTTCGTCAAGGGCGATCGGGATTGATGCTGAAGAGGTGTTCCCGTAACGTTCCAGGTTGACGAAGAGCTGCCCGTCATTCAATCCCAGCCTTTTGCCGATGGCATCGATGATGCGCCGGTTGGCCTGGTGAGGAATAAACAGGTCGATATCGGACTTGGCGAGATCGTTTGCGGCGAGCGCCTCCAGGGCGACCTCCTCCATGGCCCTTACCGCCAGCTTGAATACATCGTTTCCCTGCATGTGGATGTAGGCGTGCTTCTCATCCAGGGTCCTCTGGCTAGCAGGGTTCCTGTTTCCCGCCCCGGGCTGGTAAAGTAGCTCCCAGTGGCTGCCGTCGCTGTGAATATGGGTCGAGAGTATGCCGCGCTCTCCAGCTGAAGCTTCGATAACCACCGCACCTGCGCCGTCGCCGAACAGACAGCAGGTGTTCCTGTCGGTCCAGTCGACGACCTTGGAAAGGACCTCGGCACCTATGACAAGGGCCCTTCGCGCTGCGCCGCATCTTATATACTTGTCGACCAGGGCGAGTGCATAGAGAAAACCGGAACAGGCGGCGGCAATATCAAAGGCGGCCGCATTAACCGCTTTCAGGTTGTTCTGCACCAGACAGGCAGTGGAAGGGAATGGGAAATCGGGGGTGACCGTGGCAACTATCAGCAGATCGAGCTCTTCCGGCCCTATGCCTGCCATGGCCAGCGCCTTTTCCGCGGCGGCGGTGGCAAATGTGGAGGTATACTCGTTTTCAGCGGAGATGAACCGCTCCCTGATGCCGGTCCTGGCGACGATCCATTCATCGCTGGTATCCACCATCTTTTCAAGATCGGCATTGGTAAGAATCCGTTGAGGTACACTAAATCCTGTGCCTGATATTCTCGTATGCGTCATCAGTTTCACCTTATCCGGATGCCTGTTCCTTGGCGGGTTCCCGTTGCTGCATATAGGCTGCGAAATTTTCCTGCAGCCTTTCGGCGACTTTCAGATTGACCCCTTTTTCCGCATACTCGTAGGCAAAACGTATGGCATTCTTGATCGCCTTGGGATTTGAGCCGCCGTGGCAGATCATTCCCACGCCGTCTATCCCCAGGAGGGGGGCGCCGCCGTATTCGGCGTAATCGACCTTTTTCTTGAAATTGGCAAAGGCGCGGTGGGCGAGAAGATATCCGGTCTTGGCGAGCATGCTCCTGCCGATCTCTTCTCTCAGCATCTTGCCGACCGATTCGACCAGCCCTTCGGAGAGCTTCAGCACCACGTTGCCGACAAAACCGTCGCAGACCACCACGTCGACAAGCCCGGTGAATATATCCCGTCCCTCGACATAACCCACATAATCGAGAGATATCTTGCGCAGCAGGGCGCTGGTTTCTCGCGTCAGGTCATTACCCTTGCTCTCTTCCTCGCCATTCGAGAGGAGGCCGATCTTCGGCTGAGCGACGCCCATCACCAGGCGGGCGTAAACCTCGCCCATAATGGCGAACTGCACGAGATGAACCGGCTTGCAGTCAACGTTGCCGCCGACATCGAGAACCAGGGTATGGCCATGAAGGGTCGGAAAAACCTGGGCGATAGCCGGCCTTTCTATTCCGGAAAGCCTTTTCAGGACGAACATGCCGGCGGCCATGGTCGCCCCTGAGTTGCCCGCGCTCACAACTGCGTCCGCCTCGCCGTTTTTAACCAGCTCGAAAGCGACACGGATGGATGAATCCTTCTTCTTCCTCACCGCGTCGGTCGCGGAGTCGTGCATACCCACAACTTCGCTGGCGTGGCGCAGGGTAATGTCCAGCCCCTCGCAGTCATGTTTTGCAAGTTCCTGGCGGACCCTTTCGATGTCGCCTACAAGAACGACGGGGACGCCGAACTCCCGGACCGCCGCAATTGCCCCCTCTATCTCGACAACCGGAGCATTATCGCCGCCCATTACATCAACAGCAACTTTCATATGAATCCCCGGCTACAGTTTCCGTATTTCCGTCGGGACGAAATCAAGACTCCTCGGTCTTGATGACTTCCTTCCCCTTATAGGTCCCGCACGCGGCGCAGGCGCGGTGCGGGAGTTTGGGAGCCTTGCACTTGGGGCAGACGGAAACGGTCGGCGGCGTCAGGAAATCGTGCGCCCTGCGCATATTCTTGCGTGACTTAGAGGTTTTCTTCTTGGGCACTGCCATATCTATCTCTCCTTTAGTTCTTTATCTTGAACTCTTTAAGGGCATCGAACTTGAAACTGACACTCTTTCCGCTGCATGCACATTCACCGCTGTTCAAGTCGGTTCCGCAGTTCGAGCACAATCCCCGGCACTCCTCACGGCATAGAGGCTTGAACGGTATGGCCAGAATTATCTGCTCGGAGATTTCGTCCGTGAAATCGATTTCGTCGCCGTCATAGGTAACCGATATGAGGTCTTCGCTGGAAAGTTCTACATCTTCGTCCATGGGCGTTTCTTTGGACCGCATGTAGAATATGGTGAACGGCGAATCAATCCCCAGGCTGTAATCCCCGAGACAGCGGCTGCAAGTGAGACGCAGAACGGTTGATATCCGTCCGCTCACCCTTATATGGTCGTATTCCCGCAATATGCTGAGATTAACCCGAAGCGGAGCGGTAAACGAGCATTCGCCTGCCTCTTCCATGGCCTGGAGGTTCGGATAGTTCGTCACCGTTTCCTCGGCTGAAAGCTCTACTGTCCTGTCTTTTAGGTCATCTACGCGTATTTTCACGGCATTTATCACAAAAACGGTTCAAAGTTTTTCAGTATATAGACGAGGATGAATTTGTCAAGGGAAAAGAAGCAACTCATTTTCTTCACTGATCAGCAGAGCTTACGCCGCAGACCGGTCTTTCTAATAACTTATCGTGAGGATTTTTTCAAGCATTTTGGTTGAACGTGACCCGCTCCTTTCATAGAATTAGGGAACGTCCAGATGGCAACTGGCTGGATGGAATCCATCTGAAAATGCTCTCCGTGAGCCGGTCCGGGGCTTTATCGAGACAAACGGTACGGCTTCCGTGCAGCAAACCGGTTCTGGGGAAACCGTGAAAATCACAGAATTACCGGCAATTATAACGAAAGTTCACAGATTAGCGTTTGTCGAGAGAAAGTTTCGGCCCGGCTTATTTCAGAGACTTCTGGACCGTTAGTTCCCGGAAAGCCCCGGCCCGGCAAATTTATAGGAGTTTCGAGATATTCCGGATGGAATCTGACTAAATGTTGATCGTTTCGCCGGGTCGCAATCTGGGCGGCTCGCTGGTTGTCAGGGAGTCATAAAAAAGAAAGAAATAGAAAAAAAGTGCGCCGACGAGAATGAGCAGGGTCAATCCAAGGCGTACGTCGGTTCCTTTCCCGGCGCTGGACGCCAGGCCGGCCACGGTGATCACGATGCCGAGACAACCGGCCATCCCTCCCAGGAGAAATCCCATAAAGACCAGTGACGCCTCGCCAGATGGGGAGAGGTTGAGAATATCGGCTAAATTGCCATGGAAAAAGGTTGCCAGTATAAGCGTCACCACGCCGGCAATTATCAGGTTCAACCCTTTTTTTACTGTTTTCTTACGCATATGAGGGGATTCCCCTTATTCACACCAGGCGACATCTCCGACCCCCTTGCGCAGCACGGTCGGAAAATCGCCGATCAGGCTGACGACCGAACTTACATCGGGAGAAAGCACTCCGCCGTCGATAACCAGGTCGAGCATCTTACCCAGGGCTTCATTGACCAGGTACGGGTCGCCGATCGGTTCTTCTCCGGACAGGTTTGCGCTGGTGGTAACGATCGGATGCCCAAGCTCTTTGACTATGGCCATACATACACTGTTGGCGGGGATGCGGATCCCCACCGTCTTCTGCTTTGTCATCAGCAAATCGGGAACTACGCTGGAAGCGTCGAGAACGAATGTATAAGGACCGGGAAGATAACGTTTGAGGATCTTGAATGCGTAGTTGCTTACCTTGGCATACCGGGCCACCTCGGAAAGATCCGCGCAGATGAAGGAGAACGGCTTCTTCTTCTCCCGCTGCTTGATCTGATAAATCCTTTCAAGCCCGCGCTTGCTGAAGATGCTGCAGCCTATCCCGTAGGTTGTATCGGTGGGATAGGCGATAATCCCCCCCCGGCCGAGAATGTCTACGACCTGGGAAATCAGCCTGGGTTGGGGGTTCTGCGTGTTGACCTGGAGAAGCATCGCGGGTCATCTCCCCGTATGTCCGAAGCCGCCTTCTCCCCTGGCGCTCCCGGACAGCTCTTCGGCCTCCTCGAGCCGGGCCCGGGCGAAGGGGGCGAAGACCATCTGGGCGATACGTTCCCCGTCCCTGATAATGAAAGGCTCATCGCCATGATTTATCAAGATCACGCCGATCTCGCCCCTATAGTCGGGATCGATGGTCCCGGGAGCATTGACCAGGGTGACTCCGTGTCTCAGTGCCAGTCCGCTTCGGGGCCTTATCTGCGCCTCGAACCCATCAGGCAGTTCGACAGTGATCCCGGTCGGCACCAATGCCCGCTCCCCCGGTCCGAGAAGCAGTTCCTTCTCAAGATCGGCACAGAGGTCCATCCCGGCGGCATGATCGGTCATGTAGCAGGGGAGTTGCCCCCCCTTCGCCGGTCTCAGACGTTTTATTCTTACGCGCAACTGCTCCATGAAATAAAAAAAGGGATCGGGCGCCAACCATCCGCTGTTTCCCCTATTGGTCCCCGCTCGTTTTCAGAAGGTAAGCTGGCCCGGGGTGAAGGAGCTCTCCCCTTCCCTTCCCAGGAGCACCATTGTCGCATACTTTTCGTCGAAAAGACGCTCGCACAGAGAGAGCAGGGTCTTTCCGCTGACCCTGTCGACCCCCTCCACGATCTCTTCCAGAGACTGGTAACGTCCGAAGTATATCTCATTCTTGGCGAGCTTTGACATCCTGTTGTCGCTGCTTTCCAGGGAGAGGAGGATGTTCCCTTTCAACTGCTCCTTCGCGGAGTCAAGTTCTACCTGGGAAACAGGCTCGCTTTTCAGTCGACTGAATTCGCGCAGCGTCAGCTCGACCACCTCTGACACTGATTCCCTGCTCGTTCCGGCGTAGACGGCCAGCGACCCGGTATCGGAATGGGCAGTCATATAAGAGTAGATCGAGTATGCCAGACCGGCCTTTTCCCTCACCTCCTGGAAAAGCCGGGAACTCATGCTCCCTCCCAGGATGGTATTCAGGACATGTGCCTCATAGCGCAGCTCATGATCCTGGGGGAGTGACTTGAAGCCGAGGCAGAGATGGACCTGTTCGAGATCTTTATCGAAAAACGCAACCCTTTTCCTGTATCGCGGCAGCCGGCCCGACTTGATCTCCGTCCCGGTCCTGATCTTCTCGCACATGCCGTCAAGGGAGCGGAGCAATTCCTGGTGGTCGATCTTGCCGGCCGCGGTGATGATGATGTTCTCGGCAAGGTACTTCTCATCGCGGTAACCGACAATCAAGTCGCGGGAGAGTCCCCTTACGCTCTTTTCATTGCCGATTATCGGCATTCCCAGAGGGTGCCCTGACCATATCTGCTGGGAAAAAAGGTCGTGGACATAATCATCGGGGGTATCCTCCAGCATGTTGATCTCCTGGAGGATTACCTTCCGCTCCCGCTCTATCTCTTCGGGGTCGAAAACAGAGTTGAGAAAGATGTCGGACAGGAGATCGACCGCCTTGGACATGAACGAGTCGAGCACCTTTGCGTAATAGCAGACGAACTCGCGGCCGGTGAACGCATTCAGTATGCCGCCGACGGAATCTATCTCCCGGGCGATTTCCAGGGCGCTGCGCCGCTTTGTACCCTTGAACA
>JBJKPM010000061.1:0-74263 GCA_046706325.1 Desulfocapsaceae bacterium
GGCAATGGCTGGATGATCGAACCGGCCTCGTCAAGCTGATCGCCTGGATCGCCAGCCATCCGGCCGCGCCCGGGGTGAAATGGAAATATGTTTTCGGCAGTGCGGTCCTGACGGCCTTTATCATGCAGGTGGTCACCGGTATCGGCCTGCTGACGACCTATGTCCCCTCGACGGGCGGCGCCTATGAAAGCCTGCAGTATATCACCCACAAGGCGCCGCTCGGCCATTTGCTGAGAGGCATGCATTACTGGGGAGCGTCGGCGATGGTCACCCTGCTCATCATTCACTTCCTCAGGGTTTTCCTGATGGGAAGCTTCAAGTTCCCGCGGGAAATCAATTGGATGACCGGCGTATTGCTCCTGGCGACCACGGCGGCGATGGCGTTCTGCGGTCAGGTCTTGCGCTGGGACCAGAATGCCGTATTTGCGATGGTGGTAGCCGCAAAGATGGCTGCCCACGTTCCGCTGATCGGCCCGTGGCTTTCTCGCTTCATCATAGGGGGGGATGTGGTGGGATCCTACACCTTGAGCCGTATATTCGCCATACATGTCGTTGTCCTGCCGATCCTGCTCGCGTCCCTGGTCGGCCTGCACATTTACCTGGTGCTGCGCAACGGTGTATCAGAACCTCCCGTGCGGGGCCGCGGAGTGGATCCGGCGACCTACCGTTTAAAGTACCACGACATGCTGCAAAAGGAAGGCGTGCCTTTCTGGCCGACTGTCGTGTTGCGCGATTTCACTTTCGCTATCGGCGTGGTCCTCGTTGTGCTGCTGTTGGCCTGGCTGGTCGGTCCGATCAAGCTTGACAATCCGCCCGATCCGTCGCTGATTAACGCGCAGCCCCGCCCGGACTGGTATTTCTGGTGGCTTTTCGCCCTGCTTGCCTTGATGCCGTACTCTCTCGAGAACTATTTCATGGTCTTGACGCCCTTGGTGATCGGTCTGGTTCTCTTTTCTGTGCCGCTGGTGAGCAACCGCGGGGAGCGTCACCCGGCGCGAAGACCTCTGGCAGTGACCGCCGTGGTATTCATCCTCTCGGGAATTGCCGCTCTGACCGTGGCCGGATGGCATGAGAACTGGTCCCCCCGCATCAATGCCTCTCCGCTGACTGCGGAGAGTATAGGGGCTTCTTCCGGTCCGGTATATGAAGGGGCGATGGTTTTCAATAAGATGGCATGCCTGTTCTGCCATACCATAGAGGGCCATGGAGGCAAGAGGGGACCTAATCTGACGTGGATAGCCGACCGGCTGACCCGCGACCAGCTGACACTACGTATCATGAACGGCGCGTACAACATGCCGGTATTCGGCCGCATCCTTTCCACCGAGGAAACCGAAAACCTGCTGGATTTTCTGTCGACCCGAAAAGAATTCGGCATCGCGACAGGCAAACAACAGTCGGTTGTCCGGCCCCCCGGGCCCCTCACCCAGACGGTATTGCACGCAAGCGAGGTGCCTGCGATCATAAATAGCAAGAAACATTAACCATGATATCTTATCCTTGAGCTTCATCGGCATTTTTCTTGGTTTTGTTTCGGATGCAGGCCAGCATTACCATAAAATATCGTGAAGATAAATTATTTCAGCATGTTGTCTTGATATTTCCGCTGGATTATTTTGCAAGATGCTCATATGTACCGATTTATACGCCCCCTTGTTTTTCCGTTTTTGCTTCTGGTCGGCGGGTTTTCCGCGGGCTGGCTCCTGCATTCAACTCCGGCTCGGCTGAAACCTGATCCCCTGCCCGTTCTGGGACAGGTTCCGGACTATACGCTGACCAACCAGCTTGGACAGGCAGTATCATCGGCCTCCTTCCGCGGCAAAGTGCGGGTGGTCACCTTTCTGTTCACCTATTGTCGGGGATACTGCCCGCTGATCGCCCATAACTTCATGACGTTGGAACGTCTACTCAAGATCTCAGGCATGGACGACCAGGTCCAGCTCGTGGCCTTCAATGTTGATCCGGCAAACACGGGTCCCGCCCAAATGAAGGCGTTTCAACGGCAATACGGATGGGACCCGAATAATTTGCGCTGGCAATTTCTGACCGGCTCCGCCAGTGAGATTCACCACATCGTCACCGACGCCTATCACGTCTACTACAAGAAGGTGGTCGATGACGACGAGGATCCGGCAGGAACAGACCCCATCCCGGAGCCGGTCGTTGCCAACAAGCTCGCAGACGAGGCTGGTGTCGATTACGACATCATTCATAATGACCTGCTGGCCATTGTCGATTCCCAAGGCCGCATCCGCAAGACCTTCAGCGATGCGGATCGGGTGTCCGATGAACAAATCTTGGATGTCATCAATCAACTGCTTTCGACGGATAAACGGAACTCAGTGCGCTGAACAGCGCTCATGCAAACAGTCAACAACAGCAAGGTGAAATCATGAATAGCAAAACAGCCCTAATCTGCGCTGCCGCATTCCTTATTGCAGGACTTGGCGTGTTGCCGGCCAAGGCGACAGATCTTATGAAAACCGCCACCACCGGTGAACTCCGCATCGAGTTGCACGTCATGGCGGCGGAGCCGTTTTACTCCGCCGAACAGGTCAAGGCCGATCCCAAGCTGGAAGGCATGCTGATCATAGCAGGGGCAAAGCCGTTGTCGCCGGATGCCCCGGCGCACCCCAATTGTCATCTCATCGTGCATGTGTTCGACGCACAAACGGGCAATCCGCTTTCCGATGCGAAAGTGAGCATGAAATACCAGATGCTTGATAAGAATGGGAAGCCGCAGGGAGCGGCAACGGCGGTTCCAGTCGTCGTCATGCAAGTCATCGGCAAAGGCGCTGCATCAACGCATTATGGAAACAATGTGGTGTTGCCCGGCGGGACCTATGCTGTAACGGTCGCGGCAAACGGCAATGCGGCCGTCTTTCACATAGATGTGCCGCAAATAAAATAGGCCGCCTCCGACAAGGAGTCATCAGGAAGATAATAGCACTAGCGACTGGCCTGACATAAGGGTATTCCCACCCTAAGAAAACGCCTATTCCAGTCAAGCCCGACAGCAATTGTCTTCTGTGAACGCGAAGGCCTCACTTGTGATCACTGCTCCTGATCGAGAACATCACGGACGGAGGAGGCCAGCTCGTTGAACACAAAGGGCTTCGATAGTACCTTACGGATTCCAATGGTCAATGCTTTGAGCAAAATATCTTTATTGGAAAATCCTGTACATAATATGATCGGGATATCCGACCTGATCCTCAAGACCTCCTTGGCGAGATCCATGCCGGTCATACCCGGCATCGTTTGGTCGGTGATGACCAGATGGAACAGGTTGGGTTGTGAACGGAATATCTCCAAGGCTTCAGGACCCTGTCGAACAGAGACGACCTCATAACCAAGGCAACCTAGCATTTCAGAGGCTACTGTGATCACCATCTCCTCGTCGTCCACCAGGAGAATCCGTTCATTTCCAGCCGGAAGTGACAGAGGAAGATCTTTCTGAGTGTCTTCATCGTCTTCGATAGTTGGGAAATAAAGCTCAAAGGTACTGCCCCTTCCCAGCTCACTCCGGACGACAATCTTCCCGCCATGGTTCTTGACGATCCCATGGACCACCGACAACCCTATTCCGGTCCCTTCCCCGGGCGCCTTGGTAGTAAAGAAAGGATCGAATATCCTCTCTCTCGTATGCATATTCATCCCCTCGCCCGTATCGCTCACAATGAGGCGCAGATAGGATCCCGGCAGGAGATCTGGGTGCTCATAGGCGTGCGTTTCATCTATCTTCACACCCTTCAGACCAATACCCAAAATCCCTCCGGATTGACGCATCGCATACCCTGCATTGGCGCAGAGATTGATCAGAATCTGGTGAATCTGGCTGGGGTCTCCCAAAAGCATTGTCCGTGCTGTTTCAATATCCGTCCGGATGGTTATGGATGTCGGCAGTGTAGCCCGCATCATCTGCAAGGCGTCTTTGATCACCGGGCCAATTCGAAAAGGTCGCCGCCGTTGCTCCCCTTGAGAACTGAAGGTGAGGATTTGTTTGACCAGATCTCTGGCACGGTTGCATGCAGCCAAGGCTTTTTCCATCCTGCCATACGTCTTGGATCCGACCTCGGCATCCAAATACTCCATCTCGATGAAGCCCATTATTCCGGCTAGAATATTATTGAAATCATGGGCAATCCCTCCCGACAAGGTGCCGAGGGCATCCATTTTCTGATTCTGCTGCAGTCGCCGTTCCAGAGCTTTGGTATCAGTGACATTTTTTAGAATAACCAAGATACCTCCAGGATTACCGTCAATATCATCATATCTGGAGGCACTGATATAGATATCGAGCAATCGCCCGTCCTTGGTGTATCTCTTGGTCAGAAAGTTTCGCGATGGTTTTCCAGTATCGATCAGCCTGCGGATCTCATTGAGAGTAGGTTCTTTTTCCGATTCGGGCACAAAAGGGATTCTTTTACCTTTCATCTCCTCGAATTGCCAACCGAAAAGCTCGCTGAAGCTGGGACTGAGATACTGGACCTGTCCTTCCATATCATAGATGGCAATGGCATCGGCGGATGAATTAAGCAACGAGAGGTAAAGCTTTTCAGCCCGTCTGGATTTTTTATACAAATCAAGGTATCTGGCCTGGTTATCATTTAGCTCTTTGGTGCGTGCCGCTACCAGCTTTTCTAAATTATTGCGTTGTTCCAACAGTTCTTTTTCCTGTTTTTTGTATCGGGTAATATCGATTATCAGGACTAAGGATCCGGTCACAGCACCATTGTTGTCCAGTATTGGAGTAGCGATATGGTCTATGCAGATTTCATTTCCCTCTGAATTTGTTCTCCTATGTTCGGAACGACCATTTTCCTGACCGCTATATACCATCTTGGCCGGACAATTATCGCAGACGGTATCAAGCCTCGCAGCTGCATGGTAACAAAAGTCTCCCAACGCATCTTCTCCATATATCTCCTGGGCCTTCTTATTGATTCCAACCACTCGATAATCCAAGTCCAGGTGCCATACTGCGATATCCATGACATCGATAAGGCGGGAAAAGGTAACAGCCGGAGCATTCCGGCCACTATCGATACCAATAGAATCCCCCCCCTTGCCTCCAGCTGGAAAGAGACTATTGGGGTGCCTGTCTTGCTCTTCCTTTGCCATAGATTATATCCCTTTGCCGATGATTGACGCCAAAATACAAACAGTTAGAAATATGGGCAACAAAAAATACCACGGCGCAACCCTATTGAAGGGTATTTTAAAATCAGGTTAAAAGCAACTGCAGTGAAAAGATTGAGAGGGAGGCGGCACGGGACGTTCATGATTTCATGCGTTCAATCAATCGTGCCGGGGACTGCTTCTTTTCTGCGGCCAACCGACTGCCTCGATATACTGGACCACTCAGCGCAGTTTGGGCTGTTGGAGAAGAGAGTGGCCCAGATAATACAGATCAGCAAAGGCGCCGGCATATCCTCTACCGGACTTGCTCAGGTTATCACCACAAAATGGAAGGCGGAGGGCAATTTTTAATGGAAGCGTCAATACACTGAACCAAAAAAAACCGCCTTTGCCTATGGGGTATAAAAAAGTTCTGCTTGGAAATAAAAATCCCAGCCCCCTCTGGAGCCTTCTTCTACAACCGCTGTATTTTGTTGCTCAACAGTTTGACCTGTTCACTGACGGAGGTGTTCCGGAGAGTTTGTTCCGTCACGACCTTGATGGAATGCAGGACCGTGGAGTGGTCACGATTGAAGACCTTGCCGATGTCGGCAAGGGTTTCCTGGGTATGCTTCCGGCTGAGGTACATCGCCACCTGTCGAGGAAAGGTCAGCGTCTTTTTTCGTGAGCGGGATTGCATATCCTGGACGCTTATCCGGAACTGGCTCCCGACAAATTCGGTGATCATCGCGGCAGTCACCGGTTTCGGTGCTCCGATCACTGAGGTTACCACCTCCTGCAGCAGATCCGGATCGACGGTACGGGACATGAGCCGTACCTTGGCCCGGATGGCAAGAATCGCCGACTCTATCTGCCGTATGTCTCCTTTGATATGTTGGGCAAGATAGGCGACAAATTCCTCGGGTAACTGCACCTGATGAAAACGGGCCTTGTTAGCGATAATCCGCCGTCGGGTAGTCAAATCAGGATCCTGTATGGTAGTAACCAGACCTGAAGCCATTCTCGATCGGAACTCCTGGTCTATGCCCATCAACTCACGGGGGCTGCTGTTTGCGGTCAAGACAACTCTCTTTCCCGATTTAATCAGGAAATCGAGGAGTTCGTTTAATTCTTCCTGTGTTTTCTTCTTTCCACTCAGCGTATGGACATCTTCCACCAGAAGGATGTCTGTGTTATCATGATATTTTCTTTTGAATCCATCCATGGTGTTGGCCTTGATGCCGCGGACCATCTCCAATGAAAATTGTTGGGCCGTGACATACTGCAGCCGCATCATCGGTGATTCCAAGAGAATCTGGTGCGCAACCGCCTGGGTCAGGTGACTCTTCCCAAGTCCTGTACCGCTGTTGATATAGAGGCACGGCCCGATGGAATCGTCATCGATGGATATTGATTTACAGGCGGAATGGGCGAGAAAATTGCTTTCCCCGATCATGAATTCATCGAAGGTGTAGCGAGGATGCAGGGACCGTACATGGGACATTCCCGCAGGGATAGTGGGTAGCCGCAGCTGTTTCCCCTTGAGGGGAAGAGGTGCGGGGCGAGTGATTGTGTCACAGAGAACAACCTTTCTCTGCAATGGGTCGGCGGCATTCACCTTTTCCTGGATGATCTCCAGAAAATGCCGGGTAATATAGGCACCGAAAAAACGATCCGGACAGGCCAGCCTGATCGTGTCATCCCGCACATCGATACAGGAAAGCGGGTCTATCCAGAGACTGAAGACACCAGCGCCGAGCTCTTCATGTAAAATCTCCCTCGTCTTATCCCAAACCATCTCTCCCCTCCAGAGAAAAAGAATCCTTTATCGACCCTAAAAAGGTACGCTTTATCGTTACTGCACTCTTTATGACTAATGAGAAGGTCGCATGCCCTCATCACAGAAAGAATTCCTGAAAATCATCATTTCTCTGCAATCTATCGGAAATGATGGTCGAGCATGTCATTCAAGTTCGAGAGTGAACCCAATTTTTGATTTTTCGTCAAAGATGGTTTGCGGTATTTTTCAAAACGTGACATTTTCTGTTATGAACATCTGCCAGGACAGTGCCAACCAGCCTTTCAAAGGCTTTTCCACAGGGAACCCCTGATTCTATTGCGTTCCCGGAAGCCTATTTAATTACTGCTCAATTTGAAGGAGATATTGATATTGCCGCAAGGTTATCAACAATTTAATGTTTTAATTAAACTCTTCCGATCATCATCGTTTGCGATTTCTCTGGATATCTCTGGATATCTCTTGATAGAACCTTCGGGGATGTACTGCTGACAAGGCTTGCAGGAATCTTGAAACCATTTTTGTTTTTTTAGGTCCTGCCGGGTATCTGGTAGATCACGTGACGCTTTCTCCATCTTGCTTGCCCTGGAAGGGGGAAAGATCCAAGGTATAACGGGTACTTTTAAGCTGACCGGTTTTTAAAAAGATATCTTTGTTCACCAGATCTTGTAAATCTCTTATTGCTGTTGCTGTGGGAGACTTTGTTATTGCTCGGTAATTTTTGGCACTAAATCAACCTTGAAAGCCTTTCGGTCCTTCCAGCAGTATCCGGTTTATCGCTTTTAATTGGCGCGGATTGAGGTTCTCTCTGTGGGTATCGAAAAACTTTGCCTTGGTTATTTTGAAATCAATCTAAAAAAAGTCGGCAACATATTTGGCGGCTGTAAGAGTAATGATGCCTGCAAGCATCCATTTAATAGCTTCTGCCGAAACATATTTTTGACAACGCGCTCCACAATACATGCCAGCCGTTCCGCCTATGCCAAACAAAATCCCCAACAACCAATCTGGAGCCGCCGAAACGTTGGAATAGAGCAATGCTATCCCTTGATAAAAAGCAACCCCGGCTACTGATGTAACAAAAGTTCCCGTCAAGGCCGCTCCGGCCGCCGTATAAACCGGGAGTCCAAAAAACGTCACGAAGAAGGGGGCAATGATAGAGCCACCCCCAATACCGTAAATGCCGCCTATAATACCAACGATGAAACTGAGGAAGAAAATACCCCAGAACGAAACGTCGAATGACTTATCATAAAAAGTATAGGAAAATCGTTTGAAATTCAAGTGTGTCACCTTGATAGGTGACAAGGCCATATCGGAAGAGCCTGAGCTTTGTTGCCGCACCATTTCTTGAAAACGCTTTTCATTATTAGCCTTGTTGGCATTCCCCGTTTTTTTATTCAGCAGGTCGCGAACCATCTTGAACCCGATATAAAGCATGACTCCAGCGGCAAAAAGCTTAAAATTCTTTGGATTTGGCAAATAGACCACACGCACAACTGCGCCGATCAGAACCCCGGGCAAGGTTCCGATTATCACTATCCAAGCTAAGGGCCACACCATCCTTCCCTCTTTGTAATAACGATAAACCCCACTTGGAATAGCAACGATATTGAAGAGTTGGTTGGTTGCACTGACCGAAGGATTGGTGTATCCGAGAAACGACATTTGAAAAGGCAACAGCAGAAAGGCTCCTGACACTCCACCCATTGAGGTAAAAAATGAGATAACAAAAGCTACTAACGGTGGAATAAATGGATTGACTTCTATTTCGGCGGTTTGAAAAAACATATCGACCTCTTCTGCGTATGGGTCCTTGATTTTAGTGACATGATAAATATATTATTAGTGTCAATAATATCAAGGACACTCTAGTAGTGTCAAGATATTTGTATGGGCATTCTCTTACTTGCCGGGTATTTTTAGAAAAACTGCAGAGCAAACTTCGAAACGGAATGATTAAATGGCAACCGGTAAAAATATTATGAAATACAAGGACAAATCAGAAAAAAAGGCGCCATCGCAAAGTACAAACTCTAAACCTATTGGCGTTGTGCCCGAGGAAAGTCGATGTTTGGATTCGGAGCAACTTAACCAGATGGAACAGTCGTTTCGTACCTGGGCGGATAACTCGTCGCGGTCAGATGTACGTCTGTCTCGCAAGCGGATGCTGATCCTATTCTTATTGATTCGTTATAGTGGAGCAAAATTAAATGAAGTGCTGGCCCTTGATCCATTTCGTGATATTGACCTCGAGAAACAATCGGTCATCTTTCACAATTCAGAAAATGCTGTTGAGCAAAATGCAAGGGAAGTCCAGATATCCGAATCCCTGTCCCATGAATTGAAGTCCATTTTAAGCGATCAGGATTTCAGGGAATCCATTAAAGATGGTTTTGGTATTGATCCGGCCTTTGTCCGACGAAAATTCTATGAACGAGCACAGGCGGGAGGGATAGAGAAACGGTTAGTAGGTCCGGAAATGGTCCGTAGATCCCGGGCTGTCGAGTTGATCCAAAGCAATGTGCCTTTACAGGTGGTTCAACAGCTTTTAGGCCATTCGACACCAAATTTGACCGCTGCATACGTCGGGTTTTCTGAAGATGAAACCCGGCAAGTTACTAAGTATTTCATGGAAAAAGAGGCTTCCAGAAAAACCAGTGCTCGTAATTTTTTCTTCGGCAAAATCAGATCGTTGCAATGCGGGGATATTCAGACGCTTGTGGAACTATCCACGATCGAAGGTCATCGGGTCATTACAATGATTACCAACGATAGTTTGGGGCGGTTGGGTTTAAAGGTGGGAAAGCTTATTTCAGCCGAGGTCAAGGCTCCTTGGGTTATTTTACTGAAAAGCAATGAAGATCCCGAATGCACAGCGGAAAACAGATTCAATGGCCTCGTCGAAAGAATTAACAAAGGGAAGATAAACACGGAATATGTCATTCGAATTTCAGATGGCACAGAACTTTGCTCTATTGTTACGACAAAAAGTAGTGGCCGTCTCAACCTTAAGAAGGGCGATGCTGCTTGGGCACTGTTCAACAGCTCTTCAGTGGTTCTGCATGTCGATTAGAGAGATGTTGATGACTTCAAAGAGCCATTTCCAAAATGGAATGGAAAAAAGTTAAAATGAGAACAGAAAGCAACTATCCGCTTTTTTTATCATTTCTCAGGCTTGGACTAACGGCCACCGGTGGCCCGGCTATGATCACCCAGTCAAGGAATTATCAGTAAAACGCAACACGTGGGTTGATGAAGAGACCTTCAAGCACTGCGTTGCTCTCTGCCAGATAATTCCCGGCGCAACAGCGATGCAGATGGACAATTCAATTCATTGCCTACTGCTTACTGTACAGCCGCTCAATCTCGGCGTCTGATACCAAAGCTGTAATCGCCAGCGCGATCAGAACAATTCCGACGATATCAATTGCCAGCCGTGCCAAGGCAAAACGAGATCCCAGGGCGGCATTTTCAAAGAGGAACATCGGGATTTTGGTTGTCGACCAGGCCCCGATAAAGATGAGAACGTTGGTAAAGCTTGCTCCCTTTCTCATCAAGACGGCGGCAACCGGGAAGGCCGCATAGAGGGGTCCCGCGGCAAAGGATCCGAGAAGAAAGGCGATAGTTCCGCCTTTAAGCCCGGACCCCGGTCCCATAATACGCATCATGTGTTCGCGAGGGAGCCAGACATCCAGAAGGCCAAGGAGCACGAAAATGGGCGGAATAACCAACAGGATGATCTTCATCTGAAAACCGAGAGTCTCGACCGCTTTGCTCTGATAAGCGGGAAAAACGACCAGGAAAAGGACAAAAATTACGAAGCTGACAAGAACAACCCTATAACGTGAGAGCATAGATTTCATAGTCTTACCACCCAGCCGACAAAGACAGCGGCAATAAATGTGAAACCATAGGCCAGGAGGTTGCGGAGTAATGCAGCTTTCCTACCAAAAAATTTGATTTCCAGAGGCAGGGTGACCACTCCTACCATCATGAGGCTTGAGACAAAGGCGGCGATCTGGGTGACTCCGGCCCCGCCCTGCATGAGTGCAGCCGCTGCGGGAAAGGCCACAAATCCGGGAATGAGGGTGATCGCACCGACAAGAGAGGCGATCAGGACGCCCCACACTCCGGAGCCCTTGCCGAGGATAAGCGAGATGGTCGGAGCATCGAGCAAGGCAAGGACAATGGCAACAAGGATGAGAACCACCAGAAACGGTGGGAGAATGCCCTCAAAGGCCTTGAAGGCCTTTTTGAGGGCGAGTCGGGTCTTTTGCCGGTCCTTCCAGAAAGATAGGGACAGACAAAGACCGGCAACTGCATAGAGCACCACGGTATCCAATAGAGTTCCCTCATAAAGAAGTTAAACGACTCATTGTTCCGGCAATCGAATGTTGAATAGTGTCGTCATGTTCAGGTCGGCTGCCGAAATCTGAGTCACACAGAGCAGCAAGAGCAGCAAGCTACTGAAATATTTCATTGATCAGTTCTCCGATACGGTATAAAGATTTTTTTAGTGGGAATGACATTCCATATGACAGGCAGTCCCGGTGGTCTCCAGTTTTCCCGGCCAGCAGCGGCCCTGCCTGCCGGGCTTGTCGATATGGCAAGCGCCATAGATATCGCTGCGCTCGATCTGGATAGTTGTGTGGTGAATATTGAATTCATGATGCAGAGATTCTGCGGTCTGGTACAGGAATTCGTCGCTCCCGCCATCCTGCATGACCAGATGGGCAGTCAGGATATTTTCCGTGGTACTCGCGGCCCAGATATGGAGATCATGGATGCAGTCCACACCGGGCAATCCGGACAAATACTCCAAAACGGCTTCGGGATTGATCCGGGCAGGCACCCCTGCCATGGCCAGGTGCAACGAGTCTTTCAGCAATCCCCATCCGGAAAGAACGATGATGAAAGCAATGACAACGGAAATGGCAGGATCGAGAAAATTCCACCCTGTGGCAGCGATGGTCAGCCCTGACACAACCACTCCGGCCGATACGGCGGCATCGGCCGCCATATGCAGGAAAGCACCTTTGATGTTGAGATCATCCTTTCTCCCCCTCATGAACAACAAGGCCGTTGCGGTATGTCAACCAAACCACAGTTCGACTTCGCTCTGCTTCGGCACGCGACCGATACACATAACCTTTCCGTCGATGACTATGGCAGGGGTTGCAAAGATCCCCAGACCGGCTATTTCCTGAAAATCAGTCACCTTGACGATATCCGCCTGGATTCCTTTGGCGGTTACCACAGCCTCCACCGTTTTCAGCGCCTTTTCACAGGAGGCGCATCCCGGTCCGCATACTTTGATTTCCATAACTTACCTTAATATTACCCCTTGATACCATTTATGTTATTTTGCGGTTCCCTTAAGACATATGTTTCCGTTGTTCGGAAGTGAACCCCCTTCCGTCATGTCAAAAGATTCCAGATCATCTTGGCGGCGATGGCCAAAAGCACAATGCCGACAAAAACCTTAACCTGTCCCCGTTTGAGCTTTTCCGTCATCAGCCAAGCCCCCAATATCGCCCCGAGGGCCGAGCCAATTGCTGTAAGACCTAACAATGAATAACTTACACTGCCTATGGTCGCATGGCCAAGAAACCCTGAAAATGAGGAAAATATTATAATAAAGGACGTAGTCGCTGAAGCCTTTTTGGGGTCATATCCCAGCCAGACCAACACCGGTACAATGATATTACCTCCACCAACCCCTAAAAGCCCACCCAGAAAACCCGCAAAAGCGCCTACCGACACCCCTGAAATCAGCTGCTTGTTTTTGGAGCTTTCCGCATCTCTTTCTGTGGGCGTATAAAAAATCATCATCCCCGCAGCGAAAAGTAAAAAACCAACAAACATCCAAAGCAAGACATTCCGATTCAAACCCACACTCACATATGCCCCAAGCGGTGACAGCGCGGTTGCCGCTATCAATATAGGAATAGCGACTTTCCACATGACCAGCTTCTTTTTAATGAAGCTGTACGAGGCGAAAATCATGGCGATGGAATTTAACAAAAGTGCCGTTGCCATAGCCATATGAACATCTATTCCCAATGCCATAAACACCGGGATCAAAATGAATGCGGCTCCAACGCCGGCAATAGTCAATAATGCCGTGAAAATAAACGTAACCACTCCTGCGATGGTGGAAATGACCATACCGACCTCCTCTTGTTTTCGGGTTGCGCAAGCCCTGACCGAGGCTCGCAATCAACTGAGGCGATGAGAAGGCGGAGTGGTTGTCCGTCTCCCCATCAGCCTACCCTTCGTACCCGGAACAGGGAATGCAGACAAGGTTGCCATCCTCGGTTTCTCGCAGCTTGTTCACGAAAGTCAATTCACCGCATTTGGCACAACGCTTTGCGGCGAAAATTCCCTTCCCTTTTTTCACCTCAATGTTGTGAATCTGACCCAGATCAAGGAAGTCTGCATCCTTTAGACCCAGGATCCGGTTGACCAAAGGATCGGTGATCTCAGGTTCGATATCCTGGGGCGGGACCCCGGCCTTGCGTTTTTGAACAAAAGGGGAGCCTAGCGCTTTTTCAAAAAAATCCGGCTTGAGGGACACCCTCACGGCCCTCCCGGTTTTCTGATCAATAAGTGTGAAGGCCATTTTATTGTAGTAATGCTTACTGATATTGGACTTGCCGTAGGTACACCCTGTGGCGGTCATGATCCCATCCAGAAAACATCCTGCGGCATGGCCCTTTCCAGTCTCAGCCTCGACAAAAAGCTCCTTGTCCTGCGACCGTTCCACGCCTAACGCCTTCATGGCTGCCTGGCCTGCCTTGAGTCCCAGAGGCATTGCCGGGCATTTATGCCCGTGGAATTTCAACCCGACCTCAAACAATTCTTCAAAATTTTTCATTCTTTCCTCCTGTTAATTTTTTTATGTTCTATCAAGGTGCTATTCGTGACGAATCTTTTCATTGGCAAGGCCTCCTACCGTTCATATCCCGAACAGGGAATGCACATGTGGTTTTCTCCGACCACCCGCAAATACACCTTGGAGACCATTTCCCCGCACTGGCTGCACGGGCTCAGCCCCATGACCTCGCCGAAATCATCTCCCCAGCCGTAATCCAGTACCTTCCCGACAATCAATACCTCCAATTCCGGGGCCTCCCAGATGATGTCTGCCATGGCTATGGCTTCTTCTCTTGGTATCCGGGTCGGAGGAATCCCCTGACCGCGTTTTTGCATGAAGGAGGATTCCGCGATCAATTTATGCCTGCCTGGCTTATAGGAAACACGGACCGCTTTCTCTTTTTTCTTATCTATCAGCGTGAGCGCCAGTTTCCCCCATCCTGTTTTTTCAATATTGCCTTTGCCGAGAGTGCAGCCGGTGGCATACTGAACCCCATCCGCAAAGCACTGCGCTCCATGATTCTCACCGATTTCAAGCAGGCAATGCAGTTCTCCAGACGATCCGGTGCGCTGAACGCCAAGTTCCCTTAAGGCAACGAGCCCGGCGCGGACTCCCGCTGTGCTGGCCCAACAGATATGGCCGTGGAATTCAAATGCTTTTGATAAAATTTCCCTATCCATTATTCGTTCCTCCTTTGTATCCCGGATTAAATTATGAGATTGAAAAGATATCCGGTAAAAATAATCCCGCTGCCAACAACAAGGATAAAGACAGCAATAAGCTGAGGTTTTAAGACCTTTCGCAGGATGACCATTTCGGGGAAAGAGAGGGCGATCACACTCATCATGAAGGCCAGCACGGTGCCTAATGCAGCCCCCTTGCCAAGCAGGGCTTCAACAATGGGGACGATACCGGCGGCGTTGGAATACATGGGGATGCCGACGACGACCGCCGCAGGCACCGACCACCAGGCCTGCCGGCCCATGATCGAGGCCATGAAATCCTGGGGGACATACCCATGAATTGCCGCCCCGACACCGATGCCGGCGATCACGTAGATCCACACCTTGCCGACGATATCGTGGACGGCTTCTTTGCCCCGGTCGATGCGATCAGTCCAGCTGAGTTTTTCTTCCATTATTACGGCTTCGCCGGCCCTCAGTTCCCGGACCCAATCCTCTATCCAGTGCTCCAGCTTCAATCTTCCGATCACCCAACCGGCGACCATGGCAATAGCAAGACCGGTGCCGAGATAGATGGCCGCCACCTTCCAGCCGAGCAGGCCGTAGAGCAGGACCAGGGCAATCTCATTGACCATCGGCGCGGCGATAAGGAAGGAAAAGGTCACGCCCAATGGTATCCCGGCCTGAACAAAGCCAAGAAAGAGCGGAACTGCCGAACAGGAGCAGAAAGGCGTGACGATCCCTAAAACGGCCGCCATGACATTGCCCGCGGTTTCTCTCTTGCCGGCCAGGTACCTGCGGGTTCGCTCCTGGGTGAAGAAAGAACGGATTATCCCGACAATAAAGACGATCAAGGTCAGCAGCATCATGACCTTGGGCGTATCGTAGAAGAAAAACTGCAGGGCCTCGCCAAGGTGGCTCCCCTTGGGAAGTCTCAATACCACATGGGTGAAATACCCCGAGAAGGGCTCCAGTTGTTCGTAGACAAGCCACCAGGCAGCCAGTGTGATCACACCGGCTGCACCGACCTTTGCCCATTGCATACCTTTGTTTTCAGCCGCCTGGCTGACTGCCGGTCGTGCTCACCCGCAGCCTGAAGGTTGTATTGGTTCCATTTTTTCTATCCTCAATCTCTGGGTATGTCACATGTTCATTTGGCTAAATAGCCAAGTATTAATCCGCAAAACCACCTGAAATCCCGCATCCGGGATACACACGCCCCCCCGCTATTTCATCAACCTGATATGCGTCTGGATATTCGCCTGGATCACTTCTTCAATACAGGGCAAGAAGCTCAGGATACAGGGGACCTTCAGGCGATAATACACCTGCTTGCCGCGTTTTTCATCGATAACGACCCCTGCCTGTTTAAGTATTGTCAGATGTTTCGAAACCGTTGAGAAATCCGCATCTATGTTCTCTCCCAACTCACAGACGCATTTCTCGCCATCGGCAAGCTGTTCCGCCATCCACAGCCGGGTCGGATGACCAAGCGCCTTTAGAATATTGGCTTTTGCCTCGATAAGGGCCTTCTCCTTTTCATTCATACGTGTCTCCTATATTGCACATATGGTAAAACGACCAATCGTTGATGTCAAGAACATTTCCGCCATAAATCATCTTTTCTCGTTCCGAACCCTCTTTACCAGATAGAATGTTGCCGCTCCTGCATCACCGGAAGCAAAAGCGCCCGTACACTTTTTAGGTTGCAAGGGGTTCTTAAAAAAAGTATCTGTTTTTTGAAGACTTCTATAAGCCGGACTTAATGAAAAACAGATATTTTCGCAACAAAACGGTCTTTATCAAAGACACAATGGAGCATTTTTCAATTGGTTATCAGGAGAGAAGCAGAACTCTTCAATCATTCTTAACAAGGAGACAGGAGGAGGTTCAGATCTGTACGGGACATATTCCTTCTAAAAAATACCATGCCCTCTCGCTCAATTCACTTGCGGACATCCCAAAATACTCTCCTGTTGTATGGTTTGACCTTGGCGCTTTTCTTTACCGGCAACAGCTGGGTGCACGCAGGGAGTTCGTCACAAACCATGCCGTTCTATTTTGCCGTTTCGGCAATGACGTCACCCTCTCGAACCTTGGTTCACTTCTCGGAGCTGGAATCCTATCTCTCGGACAAACTCCATCGCCCCGTTCAGTTGAAGCAACGACGCACCTATGAGGAGATCAACGATCTGCTGGCCCAGGACAATATCCAAATGGCCTTCACCTGTACGGGAGGTTATGTGGCAGGTGCCAAGCGGTTCGGCCTTGAGCTTCTGGTTGTTCCCATCATCAACGGCCACACCTATTATCGGTCCTATATTGTCGTTCGCGATGACAGTAAAGCACGTTCATTGGCGGACTTACAGGGGCTCATTTTCGCTTATGCCGACCCCCTTTCCCTGACGGGATATCTTTATCCCACAGCCAGAATCAACCAACTGGGATACCAGAAAAAGAATTTTTTCAAACAGGACTTTTTCACCGAGAGCCATGATAAATCCATTGAGGCGGTGGCCACAGGTGTCGCTGATGGCGCCGCAGTGGACAGCCTGATTTTCGATGCCTTGGTTGCTGCCCGGAACCCTTCCGCCATCAAACTCAAGATAATAGAAACATCAGGAAAATTCGGCATGCCGCCTGTTGTGGTGTCTCCAAATATCGACCGCAAGCTCCGGACGGACCTACAGCAGGTTTTATTGAATATGGCGAAAGATCCCATGGGACAAAATGTCTTGAAAAAGCTCGGTATGGATGGCTTCACACTGCCTGATCCGGCGCTCTATCGTTCGGCATTTCTGTTGAATACATCACTGAATGAGTAGTTGGGTTGCAAAAGGGGCAATGGATGTCCGATGGCATGACCGGATAGCTCTTAGGTTATCGTTTTCCATTGTGCTGGTCATTATGCTGACGGCGGGCACCATCGCTTCACTTATGCTGCGCGACGAAAAAATCACCCTGGAACGCGATCTTCGGATACGGACGAGACAGTTGGGGGAGATCATGGCCGGCCAGACCATAGAACCCCTTCTCTATGAAGAAAAATTCACCCTGTATACCCTGATCCAATCCTATCTGAATGTCCCCGATTCCATCCTGGTTTATGGAAGTATTTATACTAAGCACGGGAGGCTTCTCCTCTCCGGGAAGAAGGCACCCTTCAACGGTGAAATCGCTGCTCTGCCGGACCCGCTTCCCAAGGCCCCCCTTTTTAATCTGAATCTTGGGGAACAATCGGCAGGAATACCTGTTGACTTCCTGATGCCCATTCTCGCTCATAAGACAGAGGTCATCGGCTATCTTCGTCTCGGTGTATCCGTGCAGCCCCTGGTCGATACACTTACCTCGGCCCGGCATAAGGTATGGCTTGCAACGGCGGTATTCTCCTTTTTTGGTATCTTGGCAGCTCTATGGCTCGCACGTATCCTCATTCACCCCGTATTGTTGATCAACAGTGCGGCCCTGCGCATGGGGGAGGGAGATCTGGGGCAGGAAATTCCTGCATGCGGCGTTGGTGAAATCCGGCAGCTTGGAATGACTTTTAACAAGATGTCGAACCGCCTCAACAAACTGGTTGCCACAATTAAGGCTGCACAAGAAAATCTGGTACGTACGGAAAAACTCTATGCCTTAGGGGAGTTTTCCACCGGCCTTGCCCATGAAATCAAGAATCCTCTCACCTCCATCAAGATGCTGATGCAACGGACTATCGAAGAGGAAGAACCCTTATGCAAGGAGGACATCGAGGTAATCGTCGAGGAGTTGGATCGGATTGATTTGACGGTCAGCCGTTTCCTACAAGGAGCCAAACCTTCCGACCTGGCCCTCAAGGCTAAGGATATCAACAGCCTTATTTCAGATATCGTTGCCATAACCCGGACGAAAATCGAGAAGTCGGGCATCCGGCTTGAAACGAATCTTACCCCCGCTCTCCCTTTCTTGCAGCTTGACAGTGCCTCGATCAAGCAGATAATTTTAAACGGTATCCTCAATGCTGTCCAGGCCATGCCCGCTGGAGGCGTCTTGACGATTACCACCGGTATGAGAGATAATGAACTGCATTGCGTGATTTCCGATACCGGCTGCGGCATCGGCCCGGTGCACATCAAAAATGTCTTTGATCCGTTTTTCACCACCAAAGAGGAAGGCACCGGGATGGGGCTTACCGTGGCCTGGAATATTGCCCGTCAGCACGGAGGCCGTCTCGAAATCGATTCTCACGTGAATCAAGGAACATCGCTTACTTTGGTCCTGCCCTATGATAAAACTGCTCATCGTTGATGATGAAAAATCTGTTCGTTACGCCTTCCAGCGAACCTTCGGTGATCAGTACGATGTGATCACTGCTGAAAATGGGAAAGAAGGGATGAACGCCGTGGCCGCCTCATCGCCGACGGTTGTCCTGATGGATATCCGCATGCCGAAGATGAACGGTTTGACGGCGCTCCAACACATTCATGCACACTATCCTCGCTTGCCCGTAATCATGATGACCGCCTACGCCGATTCAGCGACCGCCATGCAGGCAATGCAGGACGGGGCCTTTGATTATATCGTCAAACCCTTTGATAACGAAGATCTCCGCCTGGTTTTGCAGAAGGCCTTGGCCTCGGTCAAGATGCAGGAAACGCTGCAATGTGAAGCCGAGGTCTCTGAACAAACAGAGGTGGAGGGCGATTGTATCGTCGGGGCCAGTCCGTCCCTGATCGAGGTCTGCAAGAAGATCGGCATGGTGGCCGCAGCCCAACTGCCGGTGCTGATAACCGGAGAGACCGGGGTCGGCAAGGAGCTGGTAGCTCGCGCAATTTATCAAAAGAGCGGCCACCATCAGAAGACCATGATGGTGGTAAACTGTGCGTCCTTGCCGGATGAGTTGGTTGAGAGCGAACTCTTCGGCTATGAATCCGGGGCCTTCACCGGTGCCGTCAAACAACGGCTCGGACGTTTCGAACAATGTGACGGAGGCACTGTTCTTCTTGATGAAATAGGAGAGTTGTCCTTGCAGGCCCAGGCCAAAATCCTCAGGGTCGTCCAGCAGGGAACCTTTGAACGTCTGGGCGGTAACCGCCAGTTGGTGACCGATGTACGCATTATTGCCGCTACCAATAAAAATCTTGCTGTGATGGTTCAGGACGGGACCTTTCGCGGAGACCTCTTCCATCGAATAAATGTCTTCAATATCACTATTCCTCCATTACGGGCACGACTTGATGATCTGCCGCTTCTCGTTAAATATTTTATTTCCCGTTACGGACGTCATGTTTCACCACCGGTCCGCGGTATAGCGGACGAGGCGGTTGCCTTTTTAGCCGGATACCACTGGCCCGGAAATATCCGCCAGTTGGAGAATGTCATCCGGCGCGCCACGGTTCTTGCCAAAGCAGGATATATCGGAAAAGATGATTGTGTCATCGAAGATGCCACACCGGCAGAAGATGTCTTTGCACTCGCCGTTACCCGTCAGGTCGAAAAGCTCATTGCCAGAGGAGAATCCCGGCCCTATCATCAATTACTGGCTGAGATGGAATCGGTGATGATCACTAAGGCACTTGCCCTTTCCCAGGGTAATCAAGTCCATGCCGCCGACTTATTGGGAATCAATCGTATGACCCTGCGCAAAAAAATGTCGCTGCTGAAAAAATAGACAGCAACTGTCTATTCCTTCAACAATCCCGCCCCCTTCCCCGTTGTTTTCCTTTGTAATTACAAGGAAAAATTCTGGCATACTCTGTGCACCCACTCCTCCAGGTTACAAAGCAGGAGCCTCATAAGGAGCACAAAACCCTTTCGTGCACACCAAAATTCCAGGAGGAGGAGTCAATGGCCCTAATTGACATCGAACGGCATGAAATAAGACGACAGATGATGGATGACCTTGGGCGTGCCTTGAAAAAACCCTTGGCCAAACGGCATTGGGCAATGGTTATCGACCAGGCAAAGTGTGTCGGCTGCACGGCCTGCACTACGGCCTGTGTCGCAGAAAATCACCTGCCCCCAGGCGTCGTTTACAGGCCGGTGGTTGAGACCGAGGTCGGCAGATACCCAAATGTCCGCAAAACCTTCCTGCCCCGCCCCTGCATGCAGTGCGATAATCCGCCGTGTGTCGAGGTCTGCCCGGCCAGCGCCACCTGGAAACGGGCCGACGGCGTTGTAGAGATTGATTACAACCGGTGCATCGGCTGCCGGTACTGCATCAGCGCCTGCCCCTATGCCGCCCGGACCTTTGATAAGGGCTTTTACTACACCGACGGTACGCCGGAGATCATGCAGTACGAAAAGGATCCGAGCTTTGAGTACGGCAAGGCCTGGCCCCGCAAAGACCGGGAGAGTTCCCCCATCGGCAACGCCAGGAAATGCACCTATTGTGTTCATCGTTTGGAAAAGGGAATGTTGCCGGCCTGTGTCACCACCTGTATAGGTGATGCCACCTATTTTGGTGATGCCAACGATCCGAAGAGCCTTATCTCCGAACTCCTTGGTTCTTCGCGGGCGAGAAAGCTGCGCGAAGAAGAGGGAACCGATCCGACAACCACCTACCTGATATAAGAGGGGGAGTATAATGAAAAAAGGAATTAAGGGACTGGTCTGGCTGATCGCCGTGGTTGGTTTCGGCGTCGGACTTTACGGCATTTTTCTGCGTTTTAGCACAGGCCACCGAATGACGGATTACGGCTCCTATATCCCCTGGGGACTGTGGGTGGCATTTTATATCTACTTCATCGGCCTGTCGGCAGGCGCCTTCCTCCTCTCCAGTCTCATCTATGTGGCAAAAATCGAACGACTGGAAAAAATCGGTAAGCTGGCCCTGTTCACGGCCCTTGGCTGTCTGATCGCCGCCCTGCTTTCCATCTGGCTGGATATCGGTCATATGTCCCGGGTCGGCAATGTCCTGCTGCACATGAACCTCCACTCGGTGATGTCCTGGATGGGAATCCTCTATTCCGCCTATTTCGCTCTTATCGTGATCGAACTGTGGTTTGCCCTGCGTATTGATCTGATTGAGACGGCTGAAAGTGGAAAATACGGCTCCAGAGGCCTTGCCAAACTGTTGACCCTCGGTTCGACCGATACCTCGTCCGATGCCAAGGACAAGGATCAGTCACGCCTCAAGGTTCTCGGGGCCATCGGCGTGCCTCTGGCCATCGCCTTCCACGGAGGAGTCGGTGCCCTGTTCGGTGTGATTCAGGCCAGGCCGCACTGGAACAGCGGTCTCATGCCCATTGCCTTTCTCGTCGGCGCTCTGGTTTCCGGCGGGGCGTTGTTGACGGCGGTCGTCTATATTTGGGGACCGGACGAAGACAAGATGCACCTCGAAGACATGATGAAATTTCTGGGTAGTATCATCCTGGCCCTGGTGCTCTTCGATGTCCTGCTCGAGATCTCCGAAATCCTGGTCAAGCTCTATTCGCTGGCCCCTGCCGAAAGGCTGCCTCTCGAGGCCATCCTCAGCGGGCACTACTGGTATGTCTTCTGGATCTTTCATGTTCTGCTCGGAGTGGTTCTTCCCGTCGGTATCCTCTTTGCCAAAGCCGTACCCCAAACCTCTTCGGGTAAACCTGCGGGTGGGGCCATTGCCTTTGCCTGCCTGCTGGTTGCGGTAACCTTCATTGCCGTGCGTTTTAATATTGTCATTCCCGCCGAGATCAACCCGTTAATTCCCGGCCTGCAATACGCCTTCGGCGGCCCGGGTCTGAAATTTACCTATCTGCCGACAACGATGGAATGGCTGGTTTCAATCTGGGTTACGTCCTTTGGCATCCTGCTCTTCCTGATTGGTGAAAAGCTACTGCCTATTGTGAAATCGGAAAAGAGGGAGGTGGCATAATGAGTAATTCAAAAGACCGGAAGGGAGATAATCTTATGGATATAGAAATCGATGGCGAAAAAGTAAACATGACCCGCCGTAATTTCTTAAAAAGCAGCGCTTTTTTCGGTGGAGTGCTTGCCGCTGCTCAACTCCCTGGAATGGAGCTGTTTTCCAACAGCATCGCCCGGGCGGCTGAGACCCTGACTGCCAACGCCTATCCCTTTGACAAGGCGGAAAACGCCATCTACAGCTGTTGCCTGCAATGTCACACGGCCTGCACCATCAAGGTGAAGATCTTTAACGGCACCATGGTCAAGGTCGACGGCAATCCCTACAGCCCGGTGAACATGCATCCGCATCTTGCCTATGACACATCGCCGAAGGAAGCGGTACTCTATGACGGCCGCCTCTGTCCCAAAGGCCAGGCCGGGGTGCAGACCCTGTATGATCCCTATCGGATCCGCAAGGTTTTAAAGCGCAAACCGGGAACCCCTCGAGGAGACGGAAAGTGGGTGACAATCGATTTCGACAAGGCCGTGAACGAAATCGTCAACGGAGGGAACCTTTTCGGCGAGGGAAAGGTCGAAGGGTTAATAGACATCCTGACGGTCCGCGATCCTGACCTGATGAAGGCCTTGGCGGCCGATGCGAAAAAGGTGGCAAAAAACGAGATGACGGCAGCCCAATTTCAGGCTCTTCATCCAGCCGATCTTGATAAACTTATTAATCCGGAATTTCCCGATATGGGGCCGAAAAACAATCAATTTGTCTTCTTGGCCGGGCGTATCGAACATGGCCGTAAAGAGTTCTCCAAACGCTGGCTGAAGGATGCCCTCGGTTCGACAAACTGGTTTGAGCACACCACGGTCTGCGAACAATCCCATCATATCGCCACCAAGAAATTCAGCTCCACCTACATTGGCGGAGCATATCATCCCGGACTGAAGGAATTTTTCGAAGACTATAAAAACGGCCCGGAACATTTTAAACCCGATGTGCCCAACTCCGAATTTATCATATTTTTCGGCACCAGTCCCTTTGAAGCCAACTTCGGCCCCACGAACTGGGCCTCTTACATCACCAATGCCCAGTCGCGCCACGGGTTGAAATTTGCCGTGGTCGATCCTCGCTGCAGCCATTCCGCGGCCAAGGCCAATTATTGGCTGCCGGTGAAGCCGGGCGGGGATGCAGCGCTGGCCTTCGGCATGATGCGCTGGATCATCGAGAATAAGACCTACAACGATGCCTACCTGCGGGCGGCAAACAGGAGCGCGGCGAAAAAGAACGGGGATACCACCTGGTGTGATGCCAGCCACCTGGTCCTCTTATCCGAAGACGGTAAAACGGGCCTGAAATTCCTGCGGAGCGACGATGCCGGGTTGAGCAAAGAACACAGCCTGCTTGTCAGCGTAAACGGTCACTTGACCTCTGTTGATCCCTACAAGGAGGACGATACGCCTGTGGTGGCCGATCTCTATGCCGAGGGCGAGGTCAACGGCATGAAGTACAAGACCGTTTTTGCCCTGATGCGGGACATGGTTATGGAACGCACCGTTGAAAAATGGGCGGACGAATGCGGTATTCCGCTCGCACAGATGATTGATGTTGCTCGAGAATTTACCGATCATGGCCGCAAGGCCGTGGCTGATTTGTACCGCGGTCCGGTGCAGCATACCAACGGCTATCACAATGCCCGGGCGATTCTCACCTTAAATCTTCTGGTCGGCAACGGCGATTGGAAGGGTGGTCTGACTTCAGGTGGCGGGCATTGGCACGAGGATGGCAGCAAAAAAGGGCAACCATTCCCCCTATCCAAGTTACATCCGAACAAGCTCGGGCATTTCGGCATCAATGTCAGCCGAGAAAGCCTGCGTTATGAGGATACCAGCCTCTTCTTCAAACACGGGTACCCGGCTAAGCGGACCTGGTATCCCTATACCGGCAGCGTCTACCAGGAGGTGATCCCCAGTGTAGCCGACGGCTATCCGTATCCGATCAAGGCGCTTTATCTACACAAGGGCACTCCCGGATTTTCAGTGCCGGGGGCCAATTGCAATCTGGAGATTCTTCGCGACCCGAAAAAGATCCCGCTCTTCTTTGCCGATGATATCGTCATCGGCGAATCCTCCATGTACTGTGACTATATATTTCCCGACACCGCCATCTGGGAACGTTGGGGAGTTCCACATGCCGCACCGAATATCGCCACCGGCTGCAGCAAATTCCGACAACCGACGGTGGAATCACTCATTGAAACCTGCAAGGTTTTTGGCCGCCCGCAGCCGATCTCCATGGAGTCCGTCATGCTGGCCATTGCCGAAAAACTCCAGGCGCCGGGCTACGGCAAGGATGGTTTCGGGCAGGGACTCGATTTCTCGACACGTGAGGATTTTTTCCTGAAGATGGCGGCTAATATCGCCCATGGCGATAAAAATGGGCAAGACAGGGTCAAGCCCGCCTCAAACGAGGAGGTAGCTCTTTTCCGAAAGGCCCGCCGCCATCTCAGTTCCGCCGTCTTCGAAGAAACGTATTGGAAAAGGGCTATAGGCAATAATGAGGATCTTTGGCTGCGAACCATCACTGTCCTCAATCGCGGTGGCCGCTTCGAGGATGCCGGCGGTGCTTACCTGGGAGCGTATATGAAGCATCAGTTTAAAAGCCAGTTCCATATCTTCGCCGAAGATGTCGCCCTTGGCAAACACAGTATGACCGGCGAACATCTCCCCGGTATGCCGATCGTTCAGGAAGTGCAGGATGCTGCCGGGAGACATGTCACCTTTGGTGACCGCTATCCCTTCCATCTCTTCACCTATAAACACGTGCTTGGCGGTCAATCCCGAACCATAGGCGACTATTGGACCATGGTGGCCGAGGCCGGTCAGAATTATGTCTGGATGAACAGGGTCGACGCCGAACGTCTGCGAATGAAGGATGGAGATCTGGTGCGTCTGGTCAGTGCGGATAACCAGAAGGGAACCATCCCGATCACTGCCCGAACGACAAAAAGCGTGGCAGGCATATTAAGCGTTGTCGAGGGAATCAGGCCGGGAACGATCTGCGCCTCATGGAGCTTCGGCCATTGGGCCTATGGCGCAAATGATGTCGATGTCGACGGTCAGGTGGTGAGAGGCGATGCCCGTCGGGCAACCGGTATCTGCCCCAATGCGGTTATGGCTGTCGATCCGGTGGTAAAGAATATGTGCCTGTCCGATCCCATCGGCGGATCCTGTTCCTTCTACGATTCCTTTGTCGATGTAATCAAGGCCTAGAAGGATACCATGAAGCGATTGTCCACTCTCTTGACAATGCTCCTCTTTTCCGTGCTGATCATGAACGGTGGAAAGGCGTGGTCCGCCTCTCCACCGTCACCGGCCCAGGAAAAAAAATTTGCCCAGGCATTAATAGAGGCGGATCTGGCCTTCAACCGCTCGGATTATGTTTTGGCGAAGGAAATCCTTCGTCAATCATTGCCGACGGCACCCTCATACTCCGAACTCTGGAATCGATATAACCGTGCCGTTTTGGCCGAGTCCGGCAATGATTATCTTCTGACGTTGCCCACTGACCGGTATCGCATCGATAGCCGCTGCTTAGCAGACGATCTTCAGAAGAGGCGCCATGACTATTTTTTACTCGACATACGCCAACCCGAGGAATTTGCCGCGGGGCATCTTGCCGGAGCCGTTAATATTCCTCTCAGGCAGGTCCTAGGCCACCTCGATCAGTTGCCCAAACCCGGGACAGGAAAAATCCTTCTCATTATCTGCCGCAGCCAGCATCGGGCCAACCATGTCCTGGTGATTTTGCGAGAACTTGGCTACACTAATTCCTTCACCCTGCTAAGAGGGTATGAGGCTTATCTTTCTTTGCATAAAATTTCTCGGAACGATAAGACAGCAAATGGTTCTTGCCCAAAGGGGCCGGATAACCAAAGAGATAAGAACAAAAATGAAATCGCTGTTGTTCCGCCGAAGGAAATTGCCGGATTAATGTCCGATGCAGATACCTTTTTTGCTGAAAACCGCTTTGGACAGGCAAGGGGTATTCTTGAGCAGGCTCTCATTAAGACCCCGGGATACGAAGAAATATGGCAGAAATACAATCGAGCTGTCCTGGCTGTGACCGGCAACAGGTATTTAAGAGACATGCCGGAAGCTGGTTATCGGGTCAAAGTTGAGAAATTCGGAACCGATTACCAAAAAGGTCCAGGTCTGGGAAAGTATTTCCTCCTTGATGTCCGGGATGCCGACGAATTTGCTATGGGCCATATTGCAGGATCGATCAACATTCCTTTTCGTACGGTCTTACAGCATATTCATCTATTGCCTAAGCCTGATTCCGGAAAAATTCTGCTTCTTATCTGCCGCAGTGGGCATCGGGCTATCCATGACCTTGTGCTGCTTCGCGAATTGGGATATTCGAACGCCTTTACCTTGCAAGGCGGTTATCATGCTTTCCGAACCTGGTTGAAAAATTTGGCGCCGACACAAAAAGGAACCGAGAATGGCAACGGCATCGAGCCGCCATCTCCTCAACCCGGTACGAAGCAGGTGGAAGACTTTGGTTGCTGAAAGGTTGCGGACAGGATGTCCGCAATCGACGGCAGGCCAGGGATGGCCTGTCTGTCAGCCGGGGTGGACCGGCGATGAGGCCGTAGAGCAACGGCCGGAAACGATGCTTTCAATCGGGTTATTCCTTTCAACTCTACCCAAGTACGCTCAATCAGGATGAGCGGCCTTTTTGCAGTCCTTATCGATCCGCAACCCACCTGCCATCCGCTGTGATCTCGAATTTGGCAGCCAATCCGGCATTGCTGTCACCGCCGACCCAAACCTGGAAGCGACCGGGTTCAACTACCTCATTGCCTTTGTCGTCCAGATAAGAAAGCTCCTTCGGGCCCAGACTGAACCGGATGGTTTTGGTCTCGCCGGCCTCAAGTGTGACACGCTCGAATCCTTTCAATTCTCTCACCGGGCGTGCCACCTTGGCAACGACATCCCGAAGGTAACATTGGGCAACGGTTGTCCCGGCCCTGCTACCGGTGTTTGTCACCTCAACGGTAACAATGATTTCCGGAGTTTGAGGAGCCGAAGACGTCCGCAGGTTGCCGTACTCGAAGGTTGTATACGACAACCCGAAGCCGAAGGGAAAGAGGGGAGAGTCGAGCGAGTCGACATAGCGTGAGTGACGGCGGCTGCCCACGGGCATCGGCCTGCCGGTGGAACGATGGTTGTAGTATAGAGGTATCTGACCTGAATTACGTGGAAAGGTTATCGGCAATCGCCCGGATGGATTCACATCCCCGAAAAGGACGTCGGTCACTCCCAGACCACCGGTAATGCCCGGATGCCAGGCGAACAGGACGGCGTCGGCCCAGTCCACCACCCGGGTGAGATTCAACGGTCTGCCACCGAACACGACGGCTACGATCGGTATATCCATGCGACGGGCCGACTCCACCAGCGCCTCCTGACCGGCGGGCAGATCTATGGTGGCGGTGCAGTTATCCTCACCCGAGCGTCCATCCGATTCTCCGATGGCCAGAATCATGACATCACTTGCACGGGCCAGCTTAACCCCGTCATCGGCCAGATCATAATGGTAAAGCCGGGTTTGGTCTCCCAGTCGATCGGCGATGGCCTCTTTCAGGGTCGTCACCTCTTCATCCCGCCCGTCCGGCGTCCAACAGCCGAACAGTTCCTTGCGCCGGTCGGCAAGCGGCCCACTTAGGCAGATGGTCAGGTTGTCGGAGGAGAGCGGCAGTACGCCGTTGTTTTTTAACAGAACCATGCTGTTGGCCGCCAGTCGGCGCATAGTGGCCAGGGATTCGGGCAGCAGGTGGACGGCCTGTGAATCATTTGAACCGGCGTATGGGTTCTCGAAGAGGCCGAGCGCAAACTTTATTTGCAGTACCCGGCGCACGGCGTCATTCAGACGTGTCTCGGAGATCTTTCCCTCCCCGACCAGATCGGGAAGATGCCCCAGGAAAACAAACCTGCACATATCCATATCAACCCCGGCATTGCAGGCCAGCTCGGCTGCCTGTTTGCCGTCGGCAGCGACACCGTGATCGACCAATTCCCCTATCGCACCCCAATCGGAGACGATAAAGCCGCCGAAACCCCATTGTTCTTTCAGCACTTCAGTGAGCAGATACCGATGGGCGGATAGCGGGATGCCGCCGATATCGTGAAAGGCGCTCATGACGGTGCCGCACCCGGATCGGATTGCGGCCTTGAAGGTTGCCAGATAGACGTTATGCAGCGTCAAAGGTGTAATTTCGGTCGAATTGTAATCACGCCCGCCTTCCGCTGCCCCGTAACCGACAAAATGTTTGGCACAGGCGACGATACGATCGGCAGGAAACCGTTGCGGGATTGCCTCCTGATCATTGCCTTGAAACCCTCGCACGGCCGCTGCAGCCATCTTCCCTGCCAGGAAGGGGTCTTCGCCGAAACCCTCGGCAACCCGCCCCCACCGCGGGTCGCGGGCGATATCGAGCATGGGCGAGAAGCCCCAATGGATACCATCGGCGCGTGCTTCCCTGGCGGCAATGGTGTTGGCAGCCTGAATCATCCCGGGTGACCAGGTGGCGGCCATCCCGAGGGGAATGGGGGCAACCGTGCGATACCCATGAATCACATCCCGTCCAAAGATGAGCGGGATGCCCAGACGGGATTCCCTGACCGCTATTTTCTGAATTTCGTTGAGGTGCTTGGCAAAAATATGTTCCTGGCGGCTATTGCCGGCCATGGGATCAGAGGCCAGCAGACCGGAACCGATCTCGCCGTTGCGGACCATGCCGATATGATCCGGCCCGATGTTGAACCACTGGGTCATCTGTCCGGCTTTTTCCTTGATGGTCATACGGCTGAGGAGATCTTCAATGCGCTCCGCAACGGGGAGTGCCGGATTTTTATATGCCGGGACGGTCATGGGAACACCTCCTTGCGGTCACGGGGGACTGGACACTGCCTGCAAAACAGCCTGCCTGCTGAGAGTGTATCACCTTGTAGGGAATTGAAAGCAGACCTCCCTGTTAATTTACCCGGATTGCGTGCTGATTTCCTTCCTTTTCCGCTGCCTCTATATTTTTTCGTTTATCCGGGCTCGGGAGGAAGTGGCGGCTGCCGTCTCCGCAGCCTGCACCCATCGTGATTTGCGGTGCCGGGATTTATTGCTTGCTCGCAAGAAGATATTGACTCATCCCCTGTTTTTTTATAGATATAGGCTGTGTGGTTTGACAATGGGACCGTAGATAGAGATGGCTGGATGCTCAGGTGGAGGTTGCAGAGGAGCACCTGCTCTGTCGAGAGACGAGAACATAAGCGGGAGAGACATCTGCTCCGCCCCTCAACCGCTTCCTCCTGATCGCCCTCACAGTATGCCGGCCGGAAAAATTTCTTGTAGCCTGCCAACTTTTGATTACTCTTTCGGCCTGTCGAGATAATCCGGGGCTCTCTCTTATGGGCGAGGTCTTCAGCCCACCCCCACCTGTTTTTCGGAATGTTCTTTCTGGAGCAGCGTCGCTGCCGGGCATCGGATCGACAACGACAGGATACACTCCCCAGGCCGGCCTGAAGAACAGTTGCCTGACCTTTGCCGGGAAGACCCGGAACGCAAGGTCCTCACCCCCCTCCGGTACAACCTGCAAATACCCCAAAGTGCCGTACTCGTTACTGAACAGGCCATTGCCTTTTCCTGACCTGCCGATGCAATCCGGCAATGGTGCCGTGGCGACAGAGGATCCACCGCCGCGAATTGGCGTTTCTCAACTCATTGAACTGTGAATCCAGATGCTTAAATCCAATTTTTTTGTTGAATTTCTTCAGCTGTCAAAGCAGTTCTGGTCTTCGAACCGGAAACTGAAGATTCGGGGCAGCACCTTCATCCTGGCATTCCTGACAATTGGTCAAATGATCATGGCGGTGTTGATTACTCAGTGGAGTGCAGGCATGTTCAACGCCCTGGAACAGCACTCAATGAGCGGCCTCATGACGCAGGCCGGCATGCTGGCACTCCTGTTGGTCACCGATATGGCCTTGACCGGATCGCATCTGGTCATCAAACGCAATCTAACGATCTATTGGCGCGAATGGCTGACGGAGTATGTCTTCTCCCGCTGGATGAACGCCGGCCGCCATTATTTAATTTCCCATCTGCCGGGCGAACACGACAACCCGGATGGCCGCATCGCCGAGGATATCCGGGTCGCTACCGAGTCTGCGGTCGGCCTGGGTCATTCGCTGTTTTACTGCATCCTGCTTCTGATCGGCTTTACTGAGGTGCTCTGGTCCCGCTCGGGGGTGGTGACGCTCGACCTGGGATTTGCCCAGATCCCCATCCACGGGCATCTGGTCTGGATCGCTCTCATCTACTCGGCGCTGGCATCCTGCCTTGGCTGGTTGGTAAGCCGGCCTATTACCAATTTCACCAATACCAGGCAGACGGCGGAGGCCAACTTTCGCGCCAGTCTGCTGGAGGCGCACGAAAACAGCCAGGCCATTGCGCTGATCCACGCCGAGCCCAGCGAACGGCATCAATTCCACGAACTCTTCCGCCAGATACGGGTGGTCTGGGACATGCAAACCGCGGCCTGGAGAAACATCCTGCTGTTCACCACCGGGTATGGCGACCTGAACCTGGCCTTTCCGATATTGATTACCGCCCCCCGCTACATCCTGGGGAAAATCACACTGGGTGCCATGATGCAATCCGTCCAGGCCTTCCAGCAGATGAACTCCGCCCTCTCCTGGCCGGTCAACGCTGCAGGCGGGATCGCCGAATGGCGCGCCTCGGTGGAACGGGTTTTAAACCTGCTGCAGGTACTGGATAATCTTGAAAAAGAACTTGCCAGTACGGACCACTGGATCCAGGTGAAGAGCGGTGATCGACCGGTATTGGCCTTTCACGATCTGAGTATAGCCAAATACGACGGGCCGGTGTTGGCCCAGGGGATCAACATGGAGATCGGCAAGGGCGAACGTGTCCTGATCACCGGCAACACCTTCACCGGGGCAAAACTGTTTCGCGCCATCGCCGGCATTCGCCCCTGGGGCAGCGGCGTCATCGAACTCCCCAGCCACGGCCGTCTCTTCTTCATGCCGCCCCGGTCACATTTCCCCGCCGGCACCCTGCGCAAGGCCATCTGTTACCCCTCCTCCCGTCGGCTCTTTCCCGAAGACCAAATTGATCAAGCGTTGCGTCTGGCGGGCCTTGAACATCTGATCGATCAGCTCGATCAGAAGGATAACTGGATCCAGGCCCTGGCACCGGAAGAGCAGCAACGATTGGGTCTGGTACGCCTGCTGCTCAACAGGCCCCAGTGGATATTCCTGCAGGAGGCCTTCGACTCCCTGGACCCCCGGGAAGAGGAACGGATACTGCACCTGATCTGTGAACAGCTCCCCGATGCAACGCTGCTGACGATCTCCCATACACCCGACGGTACCTCTTTCTACTCACGCCGCTTGGTCCTGTAAAACCTTTTTCTGTCGAGGAGAGCTTCCATGGCTGCTTCAATGGTTCACGAAAGCGACGGCAAACTGCCCGTCAGGAAACTTCGCGGTGTCAACCTCGGCGGCTGGCTGGTGCTGGAGAGGTGGATAACCCCAAGTCTGTTCGCGGGGCTGAAGGCCACCGACGAGACGTCCTACTGCGTCGAGCTGGGCGAAGCCGAAGCGACACGGCGTCTGCATCGCCACTGGAACACATTTATCACCCGCGGCGACTTTGCCTGGCTGCAACGTGCCGGCATCAATGCCGTGCGCCTGCCGTTCGGCCACTGGCTGTTCGCTAAGGATTATCCCCATCACCGCAGTTACGGCAAGGTACGCTACCCTTATGTTGTGGGAGGGCTTTCGGTCGTCGACAAGGTCTTCCGGTGGGCGAAGGAGTTCGGCCTGCAGGTGGTTCTCGACCTCCATGCCGCACCGGGCTGCCAGAACGGCTTCGACAACGGCGGTATCCAGGGTGTTTGCGAGTGGCATACCAGCGAGGAGTACATTCGCCACTCCCTGAATGTGCTGGAGAACCTGGCCCGACGTTACGCCGGTCACCCGGCCCTGCATGGCATCCAGGTGCTCAACGAGCCGAGCTGGGATATCCCCACCGACCTGCTGAAGCGCTACACCGCCGATGCCTATCACCGCATTCGCCGCCACTGCCCGCCTGAACAGGTGACCGTGGTCTTTCATGACGGTTTCCGCAACTGGCGGGAATATGCCGGATTTCTTCAAGAGCCGGAGTTCCGTAACGTGGCCCTTGATATCCACCGCTATCAATGTTTCGACAAGGGCGACATCGGGCTCGACATCTTCGGCCACATCCGCAAGAGTGCCGTGGACCTGCGCCTTGAGGCGGACGAGATCATTCGCGACTCGGGCTATCAGGTCTATTGCGGTGAATGGAGCCTGGGACTGGATCCGAAGATGGTTTCCCTTTGGTCGGAGGGGCCTTTCAACCATGAGCTCAACAAAATGGACGAGTTCCAGCTGTCCGTTGTCTATCGCGCCTTCGCTTCGGCTCAACTGCTGACCTTTGAGAAATACCTCGGCTGGTTCTTCTGGACCTACCGCACCGAGGCCTCCCCGGAGTGGTGCTACAGGGACTGCGTGGATCAGGGGCTCATTCCGGACCTGGGCAAGCCTGACCAGTTCACGCGACTGCGCGCGCTGCTGGAACGGGCCGGGAGTCTGGCGGGATGAGAACCCCGGCAATAATCAAGGTAATGGGTTTCAAAGAACTCTAAGAAGCAGCGAGTCCGGTCTGCTTTTGATACTTCCCCTTGGAGCGTTGTTCAGGCATATCGAAATCCTCCCCCAAAGGCTCAGTCGGGCTGTATCATTAATCTAGGGTTTGTTCTTACAGCAAAGAATATCATAACTAATTGTATTTATTTATTATTTTACATGATAACGTGTTTTTTCCGTTTTCAGTCAATCATCTCAAAGGGTAGAGAGTATCTCCGGAACACCCCCCAATTATTCTTGACAAATTTTGCCCGGCTTGCAATGTTGACACTCAAGTGGAAGGTTCGTCAAATGAAGACCGACACCATCATGTTTATGGATTAATCAGAACGCTTCGGCATCTTGCCAAGTTTTTGCACTACACGGCATCTGATTTGAATACCTTTATAGAAAAGATCAAGACTCCCGAAAGGGGTGTGCAGTCCGTTCTTACTTTCACATTTTTTGGGGCTGCATTAATAGGGTTGTACTTCACAACCTGGGAGAATTATCTGCTCTTTCATTCCCTCGCTGAAGTCTTCAGTATCGTCGTCGCTTTTTCTATCTTTGTGATCGCTTGGAATTCAAAAAAATACATCCGCAACCCCTACCTTCTCTTTGTCGGTATCGCCTACCTGTTCATCGCTTTGCTGGATCTGTTGCACACCCTTTCCTATAAGGGGATGCCGATATTCACAGATTACAGTTATTACGCAAACCAGCTTTGGATTGGAGCCCGGTACATGGAAAGCATCACCCTGCTCTTAGGCTTTTCATGCCTGCAAAGGAATGTTGAAATCAAGGCAAACCTTGTATTCGCAGCATATGCGGTGATCACAGGTGTCCTCATCGCAAGCATTTTTTACTGGAAGGTATTTCCGGTATGTTTTATCAAAGGATCGGGACTGACCCCTTTTAAAAAAATAAGTGAGTATATAATCTGCTGCATACTGTTGGGATCGATCTTTCTTTTACAAACAAACAAAGCACGGTTTGATGGAAGGGTTTTCAAGCTCCTTCTCTGGTCGATGATTTGTGCAATCATCTCAGAGCTGGCCTTTACCTTCTATATCAACAACTACGGCTTTTCGAATCTGGTAGGGCATTATTTCAAGATTTTTACATTTTTCCTCGTCTATGAGGCTATCATTAAAACAGGCATTGAAGAACCGTTTGAACTGATATTCCTTGAACTCGACACGGCAAACAAATCCCTCAAAGGGGAAATCCGGACCCGCCTGAAAACCCAGAAAGATAAAGAGAGGCTAATCAATAAACTGCAAAGGGCCTTAGAAGAAATAAAAACCCTGCGAGGTATCGTTCCCATCTGCGCCAGTTGTAAAAAAATCCGGGATGACAAAGGATTCTGGAACCATATGGAGGTCTACGTCCAAAACCATACCGAAGCCAAATTCAGCCATGGAGTCTGTCCGGAGTGCGTAAAAAAACTCTATCCCGATTTAGATCTGGAGAATGAAAGTGTAGTAAAAGCTGATGAAAACTGAATATTTCATGGTCCGTTCATCAGAGATCAACTGGCTTTACTGATTGCAGGGCAGCTCACTCCGAGAATGTTTCAAAATCATGGATAAAGAGAAATTCAAACGACTCTTGGATAAAGGCCTGCTGACCGAGGCTGAACTGGGCCGCATTTTGGCTGCATCTTTGTCCTCAGGGAGATATCCCGAAGAGCTGCTCCTCGAACGGGGGCTCCCCAGGCAGGATATCCTGTTCTGCCTGTCCGGCTACTACAATTGCCCTTTTGTGGAATACGATGAAAGCCTCATGGCCCCTTACCTCGTTGCGATGAGGCTGAGCTTCGAACAGCATAAGAGCGGACTCTGGTTTCCCCTCGATGTAGCCGGGAATGCGGCAGAGGTTGTCGCCTATGACCCCTTCGACCCCGAGGTCGTCCGGGACATACAACAGACCCTCGAGGTACGGAGGATCCATTTCCGTGTCGCCCTTCCTGCGGACATTGCGCGTATTATCGAAAACAATTTCGACGTCAATCCCGGATTCACGGTTTCGGGGGGAAGAACCCCGCTGGCCCTCGACAGGGTCTTTCTTTCCTACCGGCGTTGCGCCTATGCCCAGTACCGGACCTTTTTTGCCAAAGGACGAACGGGACTGGCCTTTATCCGGACCGGGCTGGCCTTCATAGCGATCTCGCTGACTTTCTTAAGGATATTCGGCACCGGCCCCTGGGTCATTCTGGAGATTCTGCCGATCCTGGCCGGCCTGGCAATGATCGTCGACGGCAGCGGATGGTACCTTCCGTCCCGAGCCGTGGGCCGCTATCCCATCGACAGCTCCTCAACCGAGCCGACCGGCGGGACAAGCATACTCGCCGTTTCCCTTGAAAACGAAAACCCCGTTTTCAGACGCAGCGGTATCGTCAAAGGGGCAAGACGGCTCAGGGCCGGCTGGGGTCTCCTGTCTCCGGTCATGCGGCGAAGGTTCCTCGCCTGCGACAGGGCGGATATGGCGGAAGAACGGACGGCACTGGCCGGCCACAGGACCGTGCTGGCCAAGGCCAGAACAGGTCTTGCCTTCACCCGTACCGGTGTTGCCTTTGCCGGGATGGGCATAGGTCTGATCAGACATTTCCAGCAGAGCGGCTGGACGGTATTCGATCTGGCACTCATTGCGGTCGGCGTGTTGATGTCGGCGGAAGGCCTCTTCTGGTACTTCGCAGGACGCGGTGCCGGCAGTGAGAGCTTCAGGGCCGTCCGTCGCATGAACAACAAAGAAAGCATCTGGGATGTTGTCGTGCCGTTTCGTCACAAACAGACCGGCTGCGGGCAGAAAGGATCCGGACCGCCGGTACAGTCCTCGCATCTCCCGGGGATCTGGGCCACCACCGGCCTTGCCCTGGAAAGAACCCTGCTTGCCGAGAGGCGTTGCGTAATGGCCCGCCTGCGCACGGTTATGGCAAGGGGCAGGACCGGGCTTGCCTTTATCCGGACCGGCCTCAGCATCGCTGCAGTGGGGGCCGCCCTTTTGGTCTTTTTCGGGACCTCGGAGATCGGCTGGACCCTCTGCAACATCCTTCTTATCGTCGCCGGGTTTGCCCTGATCGCCGATGGTTTTTATTGGGCGATCCCGGCTGAAAGGATCAAGGCCACCTACCCTTACTGTTACGAGGAAATGGAAATAAGTATCCCTGATTACGGCAGGCCTGCGGGTCTGTGGAAAAAGGCCGTCTTCAGCCAAGACGATATCTGATTTACCTATGGAAGAGCGTTTCGACATATTGGCCGAATGGGGCGCCATCAGCCGTGAGCAGATCCTGAAAGCCGAGGACAGCGCCTGCGCCAGAGGCGTGAGCCTCGAAACCGTACTTCTGACCGAAAACAAAATCCCCAAATATCTCCTGGTCCAGGCACTGGCAAAACACTACGATCGTCCCTGCATCGAATACGATGAACGCCTGCCGATCCCTCCGAATCTCCTGGAAGGACTCGATCCGGCGGTCCTGGCAAAAAGCCTGTGGATGCCGGTGATACAAAAGAGAGACGGCATGATCGTCGTCGCGGCGAACAACCCGGAAAGCCTGATGGTACAAGACGAGTGCCGGAGGTTTTTGCAAGCGGAGCGATGTGAATTCAGGGTCGCACTTGAAGAAGACATCATCTGGTATATCCAGGACTTCCTGCACGCCGCACCGGAACAGCTGATAGGTTCGGAGAGGACGGGACTCGCCTTCTGGCGCAATACCATGACCCAGTGGAGGACCAGGCTCGCCTGCTACCGGACCGACCTCGCCGGCGCCAGGACAGGGCTTGCCTTTCTTCGCTGGGGGCTGGGAACCATAGCCATCGCGGATACCTTCCTGAAAAGCAACAACCTGGGCAATTCACCGCATTCATCCGTCTCCATCGGGCTTCTGATCCTGGGGCTGTCCGTCTGCTCCTACGGCCTAAAGCTCTATTTGAAGGTCAGGAGGTCGAGAATGAGCCCACCGGCGGATCAAACCATCGTCGAGGTAACGGCCGCAACCCTTCTCTTCCTCGAGAACTATCATCTCCTGAAAAACACCGGCATCCGAACCGCATCCAGGGATACGATGCTCGCAAGACTGAGTGATCTTCTTGCCGACCATTGCACCATCCTCTACCCGTCCCCCTCCAGCCGGGTCCGCACCATGTATGTGCACGAACGAAATGTCCTGGCCGCCCACAGAACCATTGCGGCATGTTACCGTACAATCTATGCCCGGGCCAGGACCGGCCTCGCCTTCATACGTACGGGTTTTTCCTGTCTGAGTATAGGCCTTGCCCTGCTGCTCTATTTCGGGACAAAATTTTATTCCGCCCTCGATATCCTCTTGATCCTGGCCGGAATCCTGATGTGCATCGATGGCACGCTCTGGTATATGCCGGTCAGAAAAGAGCAGGCTGAAATGCCCAGGAGCCCGGCCTATCGGTGACGGGACAATTGCGGAAACCGATAAAAACATATTCCGATACCAAAAAACATCCCTTTTGGTCTATAATGAGGGGAAATACCACAAACGGCACCTTACGATCACTAAAATCCATGATTACACTTTCACCGTACTCTCAACACACTACCGTATTGAAGGACGGCGATCTTGTCCGTTAGTGTTTCGGCTCCACCAATACCGACATTGAGACGGCGCCGCCAACCGCAATCACTCGGCCGTCCTGAATCGGATTGCCGGCGTAAAGAAGGCGGGCGGATTCGCCTGTGCTCAAAGAAACCGAAAGATCGGTGAGGCCTGGCCGACATCCGCCGGGTGGTGGACCGATGGAGAAAGAAAGATAGCAACTGATTGGAGAGCAACATAAAAAAAGAGGAGGGGGAACTCATGGACAGCACGACACTTATGGAGCGGGTGAAATTGATCCTTACCAGTCCCGTCACCGAATGGAACGTGATTGAGGCCGAACAGACCTCGGTCAAGGAGATCTATACCGAATATATTCTGATCCTGGCAGTAATTACTCCGATTGCAGGATTCATCAAGACGAGCATTTTTGGTGTCAGCTACCCCTTTCTGGGCACCTACCGTGTGGGCATCGGAGCCGGTCTCGGCCATATGATTCTCTCCTATCTCCTTTCTCTGGTCAGTATCTATCTCATTGCCCTTGCCATCGACCGGCTTGCTCCCACCTTCGGCGGCAGCAGTGACCGGATCCAGGCGCTGAAGACGATTGCCTATGCCCTGACCGCCGCCTGGCTGGCCGGGATTCTTCAAATCATTCCCTGGATAGGGTTTCCACTTTTTCTGGTTGGTTCCCTCTACAGCATCTACCTGCTGTACCTCGGCCTGCCGACAACGATGAAATGTCCCCGGGAAAAATCCACCGGCTATACCGCCGCCACTGTAGTCATCGCCATAGTCCTCGGTTTCCTGTTTTCACTCGTGGCCGGAGGACTCACCGGCGTCGGCATGCGGGGAGCCGTGCCCACTGCCCGGAGCGGGATGCAGGGCAATTTTGATAAAAACAGCCTGGGAGGAAAACTCGAAAACTGGAGCAAGAAGCTGGACAATGCGAGCAAGGACATGGAAAAGGCACAGAAATCAGGTGACGTCGATGCACAGCAAAAGGCCATGGGCAATCTGATGGCCACGGCCCTGGGAAACAAGGGGCCCATCGAGACCCTTGCCCCGGATCGGATCAAGGCCTTTTTACCTGAAAAACTGGCCGGTCGAACCCGCTCCGATCTTTCGGCCGAAAGAAGCGGAGCCATGGGCTTTCAGATCTCCACCGCACAGGCCTCCTATAGAGACGACAAGGGACAAGTCCTTTCAGTCGAGATCACCGATATGGGGCTTGCCAAGGGGGTGATGGCGCTTGCCGGCTGGGCGGGTGTCGAAAAGGAAAGCTCCACCGCCGATGGATTCGAGAAGACATTCAGGAAGGGGTCCCAGATAGTTCATGAACAGTGGAACTCCAAGAGCCACTCCGGGGAGTACACCACGATTGTCGGCAATCGATTCAGCGTCAAGGTCTCCGGAGAGGCAGCCGGTATCGATACGTTGAAAGAGGCAGCCGAGGACCTCAACCTCACCGGCCTTGAGGCGCTTAAAGACGAAGGGATCAAGAAATAAATCGCTATGGCAAAAAAAACAGGAAAAAAAAAGAAGGAGCTGCAGGCGGAAAAGCGGGAGCTTGCCATGATCGAGGGCATCCTCGAGGGCAGCCCCGATGCGATAGGTGTCGTTGTTGTCCGTCTTGATTGCGGTTGCCGGAAGATGGCAGCCGTGGCTGCAAGCGGAGAACCCGCCTCTAAGCTCATCATGTACCGGGATATGGCGGAGTCGATCTGCGACAAGTGCAAGGACGATCACGGAGATTTCATGCGGGTGGTCGAATCCTTTATCCATTGGGTCGAACCGGCCCCGGAGCCGACAACGCAGGAGATGATCTACACCAAGGTCCTCGGTTCCCCGCCGCAGTGATCCAAGACCTTCAACTCGGACCGGTGCGGCTTATTTTTTCCGCTGATGCCTCCGGCATCTGCCGATAAACCCCGGCGCCCACTCCTTGGTCCCCTCCGCATGTACATGGGTGTAGAGGGCCAGGACGTTGTTTTCGATCAAGCCGTCGCGCCCACCGGCAAAGCCCCTGCCCCGCTCCATCTTCAGGACCAGGTCCTCCGGCCTGCCCGGCCACTCCATCACCGTCGAATACCTGAACTCATGGCCCTTGACCTGAAGTCCGCGGGCATAGAACGGGTTTGGACCATCCACGGTGAAGATCGAGTAGCCATGGGCCTGGGGTTTCTCGGCCATGCCGAAGCGGATCGGGAAGACCCCCGTCAGCGGATAGTCACACCCATCGACGACGATCGACGATCCGAGATAGATAAGGCCGCCGCATTCGGCATAGATCGGCAATCCCGCAGCAGCCGCCTCCTTAACGGAGCGGCGAAAGGTCTCGTTGGCGGCAAGCCTTGCGGCGCTGGTCTCGGGGAAACCGCCGCCGATATAGAGCCCGTCCAACTCCGGCAGGACATTATCCTCAAGGGCATTGACCAAAACGATATCGGCCCCCGCCCTCTCCAGCGCCTCCAGGTTTTCCGAATAGTAGAACTGGAAGGCGGCGTCCTGCAGGACGCCTACCCGCAGTCTGTCGCCTTGCGCCCGGGGCTCCTCCCTCCCTTCCATAGCAATCGCGGGATCGGAAAGCGGTTCTGCAATGGCCAGGATTCCTTCCAGATCACAGCTGGCGGCAACGGATCCGGCAAGAAGCGCCAGGGCCTGAGAGGTTCCGGAATACTCCTGGTGCGGGATCATCCCCAGATGACGCATCGGGAAAATGTCCTTGTGCAGACGGGGAAAGGCCCCCAGGACCGGCAGGCCGGTATCGCATTCCACGGCCTGAGTGACGATCCTTCGCTGGCGCTCGGTGGCAATCTGGTTGAGGATCACCCCGCGGATATCGATCCGCGTATCGAGCTTCATACACCCCAGGACCATGGCGGAAACAGTGCGGGTGGTCTTGGTGCAATCGACGACCAGCAGGATCGGCAGCCGCAGCAGGAGGGCAAGCTCCGCCGTCGAGTAGGCACCCCTGGCATCGACCCCGTCATAGAGACCGCGGTTTCCCTCAATGACCGCCAGGTCCGCCCCCCGGCTGCGGTTTAAAAACGACCGGGCAATGGCCTCCTCGCTCATCAGATACGGATCGAGATTGTAACAGCACCTTCCCGCCGCAAGTTTCATCCAGCCGGCATCGATATAATCGGGGCCCTTCTTAAAAGGCACGACCGTCTTCCCCTGGCCGGAAAGGGCGGCTATCAGGCCCACCGTCAGCACGCTCTTGCCGGAGCCTCCCGACATCCCTGCAATGACAAGTCCTTGTGTCTGTTTCATCTCTAGCGGTGAAAAATCCTTATTCTGGTTCGGCAACCGTTAATGTTCCTGTCTTCCATGGACATCCCAGGCCTTGCGGTAGATCTCGCCAAGGTTTTGCTCCAGCTGCAGCCGGTAGCCCTCGATCCCGTCCGCCTTCAGGTCTCCGGGCACCACCACCGGCTGCCCATAGAAAAAATCGATCCGGGAAAAGGGCTTGGGGATCACCATCCGGTCCCAGGAATGAATGGCCCAGTACCGTGAAGCGGACCAGGTTATCGGCATGATCGGGGCACCCGACTTGGAGGCCAGCAGGATCGATCCCGGCTGGACCACCAGCGGCGGACCCTGGGAGCCGTCGGCAACAATGGCCGCATGCCTTCCCTTCCCCAGGTGTTTCATCATTTCCTTCATGGCCAGAAAACCCCTTCTGTTCTGGGAGCCGCGCACCGATGCATACCCGAAAAAAAGGGCCAGCCTGGCGATATACTCTCCGTCTCTGCTGGCACTTACCATCGCCACCCCCGACTGGTGGCGCATATGAAAGAAATTATAGAGGATGCCATAGTGCCAGAAGGTGGCGATGACCGGGTTGTCATGCTCCCGGCACAGTTTCCGATTGTCGGCATCGTGTTCGGTGACCCGGCAGGTCAGAAACCAGGCCTTGATCAACCAGGACGCCAGCCGGGGGAACACGGCCAGGGAGATTTTGTGCAGCAGGCTTCCCTCTTTCATCCGATCTCGATCTCCAACATCCGCAGCCTTTTTATCCTGTCGCGCAGCTTCGCCGCCTCTTCGAAGGCCAGTTCTCCGGCCGCCGCATACATGTCCCGCTCAAGCTTACCGATCTCTTTTTCCAGTTCCTTTATCGATCCGTAAAAGCCCTCGGTTTCAGCCGCCTGCACAAGATCCGGGTGATCATCGACCAGATAACCCGATTTCCTCAGGTGCTGATGGAGAGAGTCCTTGACCTCCGAGCGTATGGTCTGCGGGATAATGCCGTGTTCACGATTGTAATCCGACTGGATCTCGCGCCGGCGTTCGGTCTCGTCGATCGTGCGCCGCATTGAACCGGTGATCTCATCGGCATACATGATAACCAGTCCCGCCGCATTTCTGGCCGCCCGGCCGCAGGTCTGGATCAGCGACCGCTCCGATCGCAGGAACCCCTCCTTGTCGGCATCGAGGATCGCAACCAGGGAGACCTCCGGCAGATCGAGCCCCTCCCGCAGCAGATTGATGCCGATCAGGACCTGATACTGCCCGTTTCTCAGATCACGGATCAGCTCCACCCGCTCCAGGGTTTTGATATCGGAATGGAGATATCGGACCCTGACATCGAGCTTTTCATAGTATTCCGTCAGGTCCTCGGCCATCCGTTTGGTCAGTGTCGTCACCAGGACCGCCTCCTTTTTCGCCGCCCGGATCCGGATCTCCGCCAGCAGATCATCGACCTGGCTGACGGCCGGCCGCACCTCGATGCGCGGGTCGATCAGGCCCGTCGGCCGGATGATCTGTTCGACAACCCGTCCCTGGGCCTGCCCCAGTTCATAGTCACCCGGGGTCGCCGAAACATAGACGACCTGGTTGATCCGCCGGCAAAATTCATCGAACCTGAGCGGCCGGTTGTCCAGGGCCGACGGCAGGCGGAAGCCGAAATCGACAAGTGTCTTTTTGCGCGACCTGTCCCCGTTGTACATCCCATTCAGCTGCGGCACCCCGATATGCGATTCATCGATAAAGAGCAGATAGTCCTCCGGGAAGTAATCGAGCAGGTTCGGCGGCGGGGCCCCGGCCGGTTTGCCGGTCAGGTGCCGGCTGTAGTTCTCGATGCCGGTGCAATACCCCAGTTCCTGGATCATCTCCAGGTCGAACATCGTCCGCTGTTCCAGCCGCTGGGCCTCGACCAGCCTGTTTTCCCGGTGAAAGGTGTCGAGTCTCTCACGAAGCTCCTCTTTGATGGTTGCCATCGCGGTCGTAAGCCGCTCCTTGGAGGTGACGAAATGGCTGCCCGGAAAGACGGTATATTCGACTATCCGCTCAAGGACCGCGCCGCGGAGAGGGTCGATGACCGAGACGGACTCGATGGTGTCCCCGAAAAAGGCAATCCTGATCGCCCTGTCCTCCTCATGGACCGGAAAGATATCGATCACATCGCCCCTGACCCGGAAGGTACCTCGATGGAAGGAGATGTCGTTGCGCTCATAGAGCATGAAGACCAGACGCCGCTGCACGTCCTCCGGCGGGTAGTCCACGCCCTCGGTCAGGAACAGATGCATGTTTTTATACTCGTCCGGAGACCCCAGGCCGTAGATGCAGGAGACCGAGGCGACGATCAACACATCCTTTCGGGTCAACAGCGATCGGGTGGCCGAATGGCGCATCTTGTCGATGGCGTCGTTGATCGACGAATCCTTCTCGATATAGGTATCTGATTGCGGGATATAGGCCTCCGGCTGATAATAATCGTAATAGGAGACGAAATACTCGACGGCATTCTGCGGAAAAAGATCCTTGAACTCGGCAAACAGCTGGGCGGCCAGGGTCTTGTTCGGGGCGATGACCAGGGCCGGACGCTGCAGCCTCTCAACCACCCCTGCCATGGTGAAGGTCTTGCCGGAACCGGTAACGCCCAGCAGGACCTGGCTTTTAGCCCCGCGTTCAACCCCTTGCACCAGTTGGTCGATGGCTTCGGGCTGGTCACCGGAGGGCAAAAACGGGGCGACGAGTTGAAAGTGCTGATCGGTCATAAAAAACGAGCATCCAGGAGCCGGAACACGGTATCCGGCAAGAAAGGCCAATAAGGGCAAGAGTTTCCTCTGCGTCTTCCGACTCTTGCGACTTCAGCAAACATTTGCACTACCGCACGGAAAAACAGGCATGAACCAATGGTTCAGAATAGCAGGAATGCCGATTTTTTACATCTCAATTTCCACCGCAAATCGCATTAAAATCCGGATCACACCTGTCCTGGACCGCGGTAATGGAACAGAAACCGCAGGACCTTTTTCATTCTGTCGGAGAAGAGCTTTTCGGCATAGATAGAACCGGCCACCTTCTTGTTGATCTCGGACAGCGTCGGATACGGATGGACGGACCCGGCAAGGGTGGCCAGTCCCAGCCTGCCGTTAAAGACCGCGATCCACTCCGACAGGAGTTCCCCGGCATGCGGACCGAGGACCTGAACACCCAGCGGTTTCCCGTTTCCGCCGACCAGCAGCTTGACCCGGCCGATGCCCTCATTTTCGGCAAGTCCCCGGTCGTTGGCGGCAAAGTCTTCCGTCCAAATACGATAGGCCAGCCCGGCTGCAGCGGCGGTCTTTTCGTTCATCCCGATACCGGCAAGCTCCGGCCCGGTATAGGTACACCACGGCATCCGGCCATAATCGGCCTTCCTGGGCAAGTGCAGGACCGCATTGCTGAGCACGATGGAGCCCTCATAGCCGGCGGCATGGGTGAACTGAAACCCGCCGATCACATCGCCTGCCGCAAAGATATGGCCTTGGGCGGTTCGCAACCTCCTGTCGACCGTTATCCCCCTGGCCGACGCGCTGATCCCCAGGTCTTCCAGACCCAGCCCGCCGGTATTGGCCGTACGCCCCAGGGCCACAAGGATCTCGGCGGCACGTATCGTCAGAGTACTGCCTTCGGCCGTCTCGATATCAGCTTCCTTCTTGCCGTTGACATCCCGAAGCTGCAGCACCTTGCAGCCCAGATGAAAGACCACACCCTCTTCTTCCAGGACCTGCATCAGGCTGCAGGCCATATCCAGATCCTCCCGGCTGAGGATCTGGATGTTCCGCTGCAGGACGGTGACCCGGGAACCAAGACGGGTAAAGGCCTGGGCCATCTCTATCGCAATCGGACCGGCACCGAGGATGATGAGCGATTCGGGAAGCCGCCTAAGGGAAAAGATCTCCCGGTTGGTCAGATAGGAAAGCGTGTCGAGCCCCGGGAGATCGGGGATTGCGGGAGAAGAGCCGGTGGCGATCAGCCACTTCCCGGCGCTGATCCTTCTGCCGCCGCAGGAGACCACATGCTCGTCGCAGAAGGCGGGCGACCCCTGGAGAACGGTGATGCCGAGCCCGGCAAAACGCTCCAGGGAATCATGCTCCTGGATTGCGGCGATGACCGAGCGGATCCTCTCCGCAACCCGTGCAAAATCGACAGGTCCGGCGACTACCGGCGGCAGACCGAATTTTTCCGCATTCCTTATCAGGTGGAAGACATGGGCGGTCTTGATCAGGGTCTTGCTCGGCACACAGCCGAAGTGCAGACAATCGCCGCCGAGGACCTCCTCCTTTTCGATCAACAAGGTCCTGGCCCCGAGTTGGGCGGCGCCCGAGGCTGCAGTAAGCCCGGCCGCCCCACCGCCGATTACAGCAAAATCGTAGTCATAACGAGACATGGTTTTCTCTCAATCGTTTATCGGCACCAATGGCTGCCCGAACACCCAATGCCTACGGCTCCGGATCACCTCTCCCAGGAGATACAGTCCTCGGGACAGTTCTTTATCGCTTCGTCAACCGGATCCCTTGGATACGAGGGCAGATCAACCACCTCGACCAGCCCCGTTTCGCGGTTGAAACGAAAGATCTCCGGGGCAACCTCGACACAACCCAGACAAAGGTTACAGCAACCCGGATCTATTGCCGGAAACGGTTCCCTCTGTTTCTTTCCGTTTGTGACAGTCATCCTCAACCCCATCCATCGCCTGTGCCATCCGCCACCCGTGGTCGCTCACGATCCCCGATCGCCCTGCTCCTGCCTTCTTGACAAACCGGACTTTAGACAATAGTATTCACTATCTTATAATAATCATTCAAGTTCAGAACGTATTGCCCATCCGCAAAGAAAAAGTTGCCGAAATGAACAATATATGTACAATTCATCGTCCGGCCTCTTATTTTCCACTACCAGGCCGGCGCGGACGGTCATGCAGACTGTGTGACGACCTGGGAGCAACCCGCAGGGACCACAGGGCGACTTGGGAGTACAAAAAAACCGTCGGCAAAGGTCTGTTTGCGATGCCGATACTATATAAACAATGGATAATTTAGCAACTTTTTCTTTTTTTGGAGGATAGTTCATTGAACCCTATTACTTTGAAAGACAATATCTACTGGGTAGGCGCCATTGACTGGGACATTCGTGACTTCCACGGTTATTCGACCAACAGGGGCACCACCTACAATGCCTTTTTGATCATCGACGAAAAGGTCACGTTGATCGACACGGTCAAGCGCTCGGTAAAGGATGATTTCCTGGCGCGGATACGTGAGATCATCGATCCGGAAAAAATCGATTATATCGTGGTCAATCATGTGGAAATGGACCATTCCGGCACCCTTCCCGAGATGGTGAAACTTATCAAGCCGGAAAAGGTTATCTGTTCCAAGATGGGGCAGCAGGCCCTCTTACAGCACTTCCACCAGGACGACTGGCCCTACCTGGTGGTCGGTTCCGGCGATGAAATCAGCCTCGGCAAACATACCCTCTCCTTTCTGGAAACGAGGATGCTGCACTGGCCGGATTCGATGTTCACCTATGTCAAGGAGGACCGTCTGCTCTTTTCCAGCGATGCCTTCGGCCAGCATCTGGCCACCAGCGAACGTTTCGACGATCAGGTCGATCAGGCAATCCTGCTGGAAGAACTGACAAAATACTATGCCAATATCCTGACCCTCTATTCGCCCAATGTCAAACGGCTGCTGGCCAAAGTCGAGGAGATCGCGCTGCCCATCGACATGATCGCCCCGGATCACGGTGTCATCTGGAGAACCAATCCTGCCATGGCCATCGCCTCCTATGCCAAATGGTGCAACAATCGGGGCGACGGCAACGCCTTGATCATTTATGATACCATGTGGCACTCGACGGAGCTGATGGCCAAGGCCATCGGCACCGGCCTGCAGGACGAAGGGATCTCCTACCGGCTTCTGAACCTCCGCTACAACCATCGCAGCGATGTCATGCGGGAGGTCTTAAATGCCAGCGCACTGATCCTGGGCTCACCGACCCTCAATAACGGCCTGCTGCCGAGAATGGCCGGATTCCTGATGTACATGCGAGGGCTGCGGCCGACCAATAAGATCGGTGCCGCCTTCGGATCCTACGGCTGGTCCGGAGAGTCGATCAGGCTTTTGAACGAGGCCATGCTAGATATGAAGCTCGACCTGATCGACGAGGGTTTCCGGGTCAAATATGTACCGCAAGCAAGCGACCTGTCCCATTGCATGGCGCTCGGCCATAAGATCGGCCAGACACTGAAGGAGCGGACGTAATTTGAAAAAGATCGCCCGTCACCTGATGCTCGCGGCAGGTGATTCGCATGCCGGCTGCAGGACCCAGGTCGAGGTGTATTTTGCCCGCACCGAACTGGTTCGCTATGATCGAATAACGATTGACGACAGGCAGAGTCTGGCCGGGTCGCACCGGGATTTCACCAGATGCCTGACAGAAGCCATCGGCAAAAACAGGCAGACCCTGGCAGGCCTGATCAACGACCTGGAAAACACCGGCGCCGCAACCATAGCCGATCTCCTGCAGCTTGCCCAGGGCTATCCGAGCAAGGTCCTGCATATCGCCACCCATTTTCTCGACGGCTTCATCGGCATCGATTCGGCCTTTTACAACCTGATCGACGACAGCCACTGGCTCCCGGAGAAGACACGGCAAATGATCGCCTCCGCACCGGACGGCTACTGGCTGATCCCGGTCGACGGCTTCTCTGAGACCCCGGAAAGGGCCGCTCTTATCCATAGGTAATCAGGGAAGTGTTTTCCTCTGCCTTTTGGGTCGACGGATCGCACTCCCTCTCTCGATCAGGACATACGGAACGTCGATCGTCTTGGCCTTGTACATGGCCGTATCGGCATCGCGCAGCATATGTTCCGCATCGGCATAGACGGCGGAACTGAGCGCCACACCTATGCTGACGGATGTCTTCACCATGTGTCCCTGCAGGACGAAGGGAAACAGAAGTTTCTCATGGATCCGTTCGATGACCGTGACCATCTGTTCCCGGGACGTTATGGCGTCCAGCAAAATGGTGAACTCGTCGCCGCCGAAACGGGCCACGGTATCAACCTCGCGGACGACCTCGAGAAGACATCGGGACACCTCCTTGAGAAGGGCGTCGCCGACCGCATGCCCCAGACTGTCATTGACCGCCTTGAATCCGTTCAGGTCCATGTAAAACAGGACAAAGGCATACCTCGGCTCCCGCACCGAGCGGGCGAAGGCGATATCCAACCGCTCCATGAATTCGACACGGTTGTACAGGCCCGTCAACGGGTCATGGCGGGCGTCATAGGCTAATTGCCTTTCGATAAGCACCCGGTCGCTGACATCCCGGGCGACGATATAGCAGAGTTTCTCGTCATGGTAGGCTGCCAGACTGCAGGAAAGCCAGCAGTATAGTCCATCCCACCTCCGGAATCGTCCTTCGACCAGGCATTGCTTGCCGGTTTTTTTCAGATGTTTGATCGCATCGACAAACATCCGCGCATCATCGCAATGGACAAAGCCAAAGAGACTGTTGCGATAGAAATCCTCTACCCTGTGCCCGAGAAGCACGCTCCAGCTATTGTTCAACTGTTTAAAATTACCGGAATAATCGACTATCCCCATCAGGTCCATCGACAGCTGAAAGAAACGATCACGCTGTATGACCGCCCTCTGGAGATCGAGACTCAACAGGGCCTGGGAGGCCAAGGGGGCGAAAGGAGTCAACTGCCTGATATGATCCGGACCGAAATACCCCGGCCGGGGATGGGTGAGCACAAGGATGGAAAGACGCCCTCCATGCAGACTGACATGCAGTGCGGAGGCGATATCTCCCCGGACCTCTGCGGATTGGTTTGCCCATTCATTCACCAGGTTGATATCCCTGGAGGCGACGGGGCTGCCGCTCAAGACCTTCTTAAAGACGGTATCGGGCTCCCATGAGGTCCCCCGGAGTCTTTTCGAGGTTGCGGTTATGACCCGCATGCGCTGGTCATCCTGCATCTGCAGAATAAAGGCATCCTCGAAATCGATAACGGTATGAAGGGCTTGAATCAGATTGAAAAAGAGGTTCCGCTTCTCGGGATCATCGGCGATGCTGGTTAATTTTGTCGCAGGACCTCGTACCTGCAGGGGAGATCGTCTCTTTCTCTGCCGCTCCTTAATCGAAGAAGAACCGGTCTCAATGACGTGTTCAGTTTTCTTTTTCACCCGCGTCAGGCCTCCCCCGCCTCCTCTCCACCCGAACTGCCGTGCCGGCCGAAAGGAGGATCGTACACAGTCACTCCGGATAAATATATATTATCATACGAACCTGAGTTACCACAACACACCCCGGACAGATTTTCACCCTTTTACGTTCATAATCCCGATTCTCCATCTCTTCCTTTCGGAAAAATAATTCCTATTTGGCTTGAATTCGAACGCAATCGGTTCTACTATTTGTCTATTTTTATACAATCCCCGTGACGGCAGCGGCCTTTCTTTTTCGTAAAAAGAGAAAAAGAGCCATCAAGCCGTGTTCTTAAAGATTTCGTCAGTGTTGTGTCGAACGCAAACTGAGTTCATACACGGTATGGATTGCCGTTTGGCGGAACGCTCAATTGCAACATAAAGAAAAAAGGAGAAAACCTATGATCCATGTTGAAAATTTGTCCAAATATTTTGGCGATTTTTGCGCTGTGGACAAGATCAGCTTCGACATCGAAAAAGGTGAAATCGTCGGGCTTCTCGGACCCAACGGTGCCGGCAAGACCACAACACTACGAATGCTCACGGGGTATTTCAAGCCATCTTCCGGCATCATCCGCATCAAGGGCCATTCCGTCGATCAGGATATCCTTGCAATCAAAAAGCTCATCGGCTACCTTCCGGAATCGGCCCCCCTCTACCACAATATGCTGGTCTTTGATTACCTCAAATACATCTCCGACATACGTGGATTAGGCAAAGAAAAAAGCCGGGGGAGAATCAGGGAGCTTGTCGATCTTTGCAGTCTTGATCAGATCATGCATAAGAGCATTGACGAACTCTCCAAGGGACTCAAACAACGGGTAGGGCTTGCCCACGCGATGATGGACGACCCCGAGATACTCGTCCTGGACGAGCCCACATCGGGCCTCGATCCCAATCAGATCGTCGAGATCAGAGACATTATCAAAGAGATAGGCAAGAAAACGACCGTTGTCCTCTCCACCCATATCCTCAGCGAGGCCGAGGCCACCTGTGATCGCCTGGTGATTATCAATCGCGGGAAAATCGTCGCTGACGATACGACCAAAGTCCTGAAACAACGGGCAGATGAGGAATACACCCTTCATGTCTCATTACAGAAGGCAAGCCGCACCGAGGCTGAAAAACGTCTGTCTCAACTCAGCGGGATCAGACAAATCAAGGCCACGGAACGAGCAGAGGACGAGACGTTGAATCTCAGACTGACCTGTTCTTCCAATCACGACAACAGAGCCGATGTTTACGCCGTCATCAAGAAAACCGACTGGGAACTGGTCGAGTTTTATCGGGAGACCGAGAGTCTGGAAAATATTTTCCGCGAACTGACAACGGAGGTATAATTTGATGCAGATCATTACCATAGCAAAGAAGGAGTTGAAGGATTACTTCATTTCTCCAATAGCCTATATCGTCATTGCCATCTTCCTGCTGTTGATCGGCTGGTTCTTCTTCTCGACATTCTTTCTGTTGCAACAGGCGAACATGAGAAATTTTTTCAATCTCCTGCCCCCGATCTTTTCCTTTGTGATACCTGCGGTGACCATGCGGCTCTTCTCAGAGGAGGTGAATGTCGGCTCCTATGAAACCCTGCTGACCCTGCCGGTCACCTTCAACGACATCATCGTCGGCAAATTTCTTGCCGGTGTCCTGTTTATCGGGGCCCTGCTGCTCTCCACCATCACCTATCCGCTGATCATCTCGGGTCTGGGAGATCTGGCCTGGGGGCCGGTCATCGGCGGCTATCTCGGGGCATTGCTGCTGGGGGCGGCCTTTACCGCCATCGGAATATTCGCCTCTTCACTCACCAGGAACCAGATCATCGCCTTTATTATCGGCACGGTCATCTGTTTCAGCTTGACCCTGATGAACAATATGCTCTTTCTTTTCCCCGATGCGATCGTGAAGACAATCGCCTTCTTCGGGGCCACCACGCATTTCGAGAATATCGCCAAAGGCATCGTTGACTCCAGAGATATCCTCTATTTTTTCAGTGTCATGGTGGTTGGACTATACGGGGCTAACCTGACCATGCAGGAAAAAAATTGAGATGGAGGAATAGTCATGCAAAAGCGTAGCAATTATTTACGATTTATCATTTATCTGGTCGTCATCGTCCTGGTGAACCTTGTCGGCACAACACTCTTTTTTCGTTTCGACCTGACCAGAGACGGGATCTATTCCCTTTCTCCTGAAAGCAAGAAGGTCGTCTCCACGCTCTCGGAACCGCTGACCATCAAGGCCTTCTTTACCAAAAATCTCCCGGCTCCGTATAACGCGTCGGAGCAATATCTGCGGGACCTCCTCGAAGAGTATGCGGTCCGGGGAAACACCTATTTCAATTATACCATCTATGATGTCAGCCCGGAAGTCGGCGGCAAAGGAAATACAAACGAGGAAATGGCCCGGAGTTATGGTATCACCCCGGTCCAGATCCAGGACATCGAAAAAGATGAGGTCAAGTTCAAACAGGCCTACATGGGATTGGTCATCCTGCACGGGGACATGATTGAGAAGATTCCGACCATCACCTCAACCGATCATCTCGAGTACGATCTGACCACCGCAATACTCAGGTTGAACAATAAGATCAGTGCATTAATGGGATTGAAGGACAAGGTGAAGGTCACGATGTTCATGTCGCCGTCACTGGGACCCGTCGGTCCTCTGATGGGCATCCAAAACCTGGACAAATTGCCGACGCTCGTTGCCGGTCTCGCTAAAAAGGTTTCCGAAAGAAGCTACGGCAAACTTGAATTCTCCGAGGTCAATCCCGGAGAGAACATGGCCCTGGCCAAAACAGCGCAGGCAAACGACCTGACCTTGATAAAATGGCCGGCCATCCCTGAAAAGCAACTGGCAGCAGGAGAAGGCGCCATCGGATTGCTGATGGAATATCATGGAAAAACCAAGAAACTGCCGCTCCTGCATGTATTCAGGATTCCGTTGCTCGGGACCAGCTACAAACTGGAAAGTCCAAACGGTATCGAAGAGGCTATTGACAAAGGGATGGAGTCTCTTATCGGCATCAACAGCGATATCGGATACCTTGCCGACCACGGCACCTTCGCCACTTCTCCCTATACCTCCACAGGGGCCCAGGCCAAGGATGTCATCGGCGACTTCGTGTCGATGGTGGAAAGAAACTACACCTTAAAAGAGATATCGCTTGCCAAAGAGCCGATCCCGGCCACACTCGGCACACTGATTATCGCCCATCCGACCCAGAAATTCTCCGATTATGACCTCCTGCAGATAGACCAGGCCCTGATGCGAGGCACCAATCTGATCATTTACGCCGATGCCCTCGAGAAGGGGCCACCCAAAGGCGGGCAATTGGGATTAATGGGCATGCAGGGTTCACAGTACGTCCCGATGGATACCGGTCTGGAAAAACTCCTGGATCATTACGGCGTCAGGATCGAAAAATCATTTGTACTGGATGAACATTGCTACAAGCAGCAACGGCAGCAAGGCGGTGAGGTACCACTGTACTTCGCCCCGATCATCAAGAATGAGAATATCAACAAGAAGATTGACTTCCTGCACGGCATCAAGGGCTTGATCGTCCTCAACGCCTCCCCGCTGGAGTTGAATACGCAACAGTTGAAAAAACAGGGCATCACCGCAACCAAACTGCTCTCCTCGTCACAGGGATCATGGCAACTCAAGGGCAATATCGATCTCAACCCGCTGTTTTTAAAACCACCCGCCAGGTCTGAAGAGAAGAGCTACGCTCTCGCCTATCTCCTGGAAGGCAGGTTCGACAGCTACTTTGCCGGCAAAACCCTGCCGGAGATGAAAAAGGAAGAAACGGGTCCAAAGCCCGAAGGCAAGAACGCAGCGGCAGCCTCCGGAGAAAACCCAAACCAGAAAAACGAATCCGGTATCGCCCACGCGTCCACCGCCGGCATATCGAGCAGCGGCAGCTTCATCGCCAAGGGCAAGAAAAGCAGGATCTTCGTGATGGCCGATTCGAGCATGCTCCAGGACAACCTGATGGGAACGGAAGGGGAGGCAACGATGAACGCCACCTTCGTGATGAACACGATCGACTCCTTCAACGGACGGTCGGGAATCGCTGCAATGCGGAGCAAGAAGCAGAGCTATAACCCGCTGGTCGATGCGCCGCAGGCGATCAAGACCTTTATAAAGGCCTTCAACATCGTCGGCCTGCCGATACTGGCAGCTCTTCTGGGTCTTATTATCTGGGGCCTCAGAGTTCGAAGAAAGAAGGCGATTCGCAGAATATTTACCAAGGCATAATTGAGGTTGAACAGATGAAGATAAAAAAAGAGTATATCATTCTTGCCGTGGTGATTTTCACCCTTGTCGGTTACCTGTTGGTCAGAAAGACCAACCGTCTCCATTATACCCTTCCGGCAACCCCCGCCATTAAAAAAAGCGACATTACCAAGATCGAACTCCAGTCGGGTGACAGGGGGACCACATTGATCAGGAAGGAAGGGTCCTGGTTCATTACCCCGGGGGATTATCCGGCTGATAGCGGCAAGATAGACAAAATCATCAGCGTCGTTACCGACTTCTCCATCACTACACTTATCTCCGAAGCAGGTGATTATCCCCGGTATGACCTGACAAAGGATAAGGAGATCGCGGTGAAGGTCTCCGGCAAAGAAGGGCCGCTTTTTTCCTTTGCCGTCGGCAAACACGCTCCCACCTTCCAGCATACCTTCGTGACCATAGCAGGGGATAAAAATGTCTATCTTGCTCAAGGGAATTTTCATAGTGATTTTGATCAGAGTACCCAGGAATTACGGGACAAGCACGTGCTTGACTTCTCCAGGGTCAGCCTGTCGGCGATCACCATCACCGAGGGCGACAAGACCCTGGAGTTGAAAAAGCCACAGCAGAAGGAAGAGGCCGACAAAACCGCAAAGACCCGAACCGTCCGGTCCGCCGCCGTCGGCTGGACCGGAACCGGCGGCAAGGCGATCCCGGAAGCCGCGATGAACGATCTCTTCTCCGCACTCGACAATCTCCAGTGCCAATCCTATCTGGAGGGAAAGAAAAAGGATGCCTTCAAAGATCCGATCCTCGAAATCTCCCTGCAAGGCGAGAAGAATGCCACCCTGTCAATCTTCGAAAAAACCGATGCGAAGGCAACCGCCTACCCTGCCCTGTCATCGATCAACAGCTATCCTTTCAGTCTGCAGGAATATAAGTTTGAATTGATCAAAAAAGCAGTCAACGCGGTCCGGGTCGAAAAAAACGAACCTCAACCCGGTGCGGAAAAGAAGCCGGTGGAGAAAAAATAACCTCTTCCATGCCTGGAATACGAAAAGGCACTTTTTAGGGGGCGGCCATCGCCCCCTGCTCTTTTTTTGGCGGACGATCTACCGGTCGATCATCCGGCGGATGCTTCGAGCGATATCCGAGAACTGGTACGGCTTCATCACGATCTCGCTGACACCCAGGTCGGCAGGGTGCTTCCCTTTGATCGCGTCACTGTATCCGGTACAGAGTATGACCGGAAGATCGGGACGGAGCCCGCGTATCCTGGCGGCTAGATCGAGCCCGGTCAATCCGGGCATGGTCATGTCCGTTATCACCAGATCAAAAAGATCGGGCGCGCCGTGAAAGATATCCCATGCCTCGACGGCACCCGTCTTCCCGGTTACCCGGTAACCGAAGGATGTCAAGGCCTCGGTCCCCAGGTCGACCAGGTCCTGCTCATCGTCGACGAAGAGAATCCGTTCCTTCCCTGACAGGTCCCCCTCGCTTCCTTCGATATCGGACACAAAAGGCCTATCAGCCCGGGGAAGAAAGATACTGAAGAGAGTCCCCTCTGCCGGTTTGCTCTTGACGGTGATCGTCCCGCCATGGCCTTTGACGATTCCTTGGACCACAGCCAGACCGATTCCCGACCCCTCCCCCGGTCCTTTGGTGGTGAAATAGGGATCGAATATCCGTTCAAGGACCTTCGCATCCATTCCATGGCCTGTATCTGCAACCGTGAGGCATATATATCGACCCGGCATGAGATCGGCCGGTGCGGACGATCGGCCGCTGTATATTTCCACCTCATCGATCCCGACCGTCATCACGCCCCCACCTGCGCGCATCGCATGGGCGGCGTTGGTGCCCAGATTCATCATTACCTGGTGGATCTGGGTCGCATCGGCCATCACGGTCGATTCCTCCGGGGAAATCCGGATGTCTCTGCAGATCTTGATGGTGGTCGGCAGTGAAGAGCGCAGCAGAGTCAGGACCTCTGAGACGATGGTGACGACCTGAACGACCTTCATCTCACGATCGGTTCGGCGACCGAAAGTCAGTATCTGCCCCACCAGTCGGGCGGCACGGTTGCCGGATTTAAGCACCTGATCGATACAGTGTTCAGCCAGATTACGATCCTGCCGGATCCGAAGCTTCGCCATCTCGGAATATCCGATGATTGACGTCAGGATATTATTGAAATCATGAGCTATACCTCCGGCAAGCGTCCCTATCGCCTCCATCTTCTGGGCCTGTCTCAACTCCCGCTCGAGATGCACCTCATGGGTGATGTCCCGGTGAATGCCGACATAATTGATGATGACCCCCGACTTGTCCGTGACCGGCGAGGCGGTGACCTCCGCCTCGAAAAAGGTATTGTCCTTCTTTCTGTTGCGAAGACGTCCCGTCCAGCTCTCTCCACCCTGCAGGGTCTTGCGGATATGTTGATAATACGCCGGACCATTGTTGCCATCCAGCAGACTGGAATGTTGGCCCAGGATTTCCTCTCTGTCATAGCCGCTCAACCGCTCAAATGCCGGATTGACATAGCGGATGGCAAATCCGGTGTCGGCTATGAATACAGCCTCCGGCGACTGTTCGATCACCGTCGCCAGCCGTGCCAGTTCCCCCTCCGCCCGCTTCAACTCGCTGACGTCGGAGGCGGCGGCCAGACTCTGCGTCTTGCCGGGGATCATGGCTACCGTGATAATCATGTCTTTTATCCGCCCGGCCCTGTCAATCAACTTGAATTCATAGGTCTGCGGCGCAGCCTGCGGGTCGACACGGCGCAGCCGGTGGTAGCTGACCATCCGCTCCCGCACCTCTTCTTCCGCTATAAAGGTGGTCCACTTCATCCGGCCTTCAATTTCCTCTTTGCTGTAACCGGTCAACTTCTCGAACTCTTTATTACAGCCGGATATGATCAGGTCTTCCTCGACAAAGATCAACCCGGTCCCGCTGTTTTCAAACAGGGTTCGATATCTCTCCTCGGATTTACGCATGGCCTCCTCGGCCAGGCTCCTCTCCCGGTACAAAACCGCATTTTCAAGCGAGATGACGGCCTGAGCGGCAAGAAGCTCGAGGACGGCGACCCTGTCGGCGGTGAACGCCCCGTTGACCAGACCGTTCTCCAGATAAAGGACGCCGATTAAAACGGTCTGACGCAGCAGAGGGAGACAGAGCAGGGACTTCGGCTGATCGACAAGAAAATAAGGATCCGACGAAAAGGTGTTTCGTTCCAGCACATCATCGATCATCACCGGCTCATGGGTCCTGCGCACATAGGTGACCAGGGTCTCCGGCAGCACCGAGGCAATGGGAAGAGGATCCTTCTGCTCAACGATGATCTCCTGACCGACAACCGTGGCCGTTGCCGCCAGGTTGAGTTCGTCCTCCGAAACGAGCAGAAGACACCCCTTCTGGGCACCGGCATTTTCGATCATGGCCTTGAGCAGCGTCTCCACAAGTCTCTCGATCTCGATCTCTCCTGAGATGGCCTGCGAGGTCTTGATCACGGTAATTGCATCCAGACGGCCGACCTGGATATCCGGGCCTTCGATACCGGCCTCCGGCTCCTCCCCGGAAAGGATCCCGTCCAGCTGGTGCACCTTGCCGACGGCGCCCCAATCGTGAAAGCAGGCTCTGGCCCGTCTCAGATAAAAAGAGGCGATGGCCGGAAAACCTCGGTGTCGATAGAATCCCGAGGCCCGCTCCAGGGCAATCCCTTTGTGCTGAACGAACCCGTTCCGTTCCGCGGTGTCGATCGCCTGCTCATAGAGGCGCCCGGCAAGCAACGGATCATCCTCGATCCTTGCCGTCTCCGCCTGGATAAGCAAAAACTGGTGTTCGAAATTCTCCTTGCAATGCCCGCTCCAGGTCCGCATCTGCTGTTGGTTGACGCGGATGTTTTCCAGACACGCCGAACCTTCCCCGGCATCCATCGCGTCATCATACCGGGCCGCCAGGATCAATGAATGGTAAAAATTCAGTGCCGCCACCGAGATGGAGCTGGAAAAATATCCTTGAAACATCTGTGCCGTCCGTACGGCGTCGAGGGCCTGGTCCATCCTGCCGTAGAGAAAATGTATCTGCGCCTTTAAAACCGCATAGCGGCCAATGGCCCCGAAGCTCTTTCGTTTCCGGCAGGCGGCGAGGTAGTGGGATTCATCGACGGGGGCAAAAAAATCAGCAGACCCGTCAGGGTCTGCGCTGTCATCGTCTGCAATGCCCCGCAATTCGGTCAGGGCCAGCCATATCCCCAGCAGGGTATCCGATGCCCATTGATTCTTCGTCCGCTCCGTATAGGCCAGAAGTTCCGGAAGTTCCTTACGGACACGATCTATCCTTTCTCCGCGATAGATCGGCTGGAACAGTTTATAAGCAAGGATATAGCCCGTCCACTGCATCTCACCGGAGGCGAGACCTGCTTGGAAACCGGAGTCATTGAAGTCGTCCGACCACCTGAGATGTCTGACCCAATGCGACAGATAATTACCGAGCACAAAGCAGGCCTGGCATTTCTGGGCCGGATCGTTGAACCGTTCGCTGATCTTCAGGGCCAGCAGACCGAAGGCATAGGCGTCGTGGCAATTGTTCATCTCGGTATTCAATACCAGTCCGAATCCGTCAAAGCCGACCGTCGACTTTGCCGTCGGTCCGTACCTCAGTGAGATATTGACTGTGATGATATTGACCAGCGCAAACAAGGTGCTGTCGGTATAGCGGGCCGGAACCATCATATTGGACAACAGGGTCAATCCGGCCCGCATTCGAGGGTCGGACATCTCAGGATCATCGGCAAGCGAGGCAATGCTCCGATCCCCGAGGGCGAGCCGGTAGCGATCCACCTCTCGCGCATACTCCTCCCGGAGGTTCTTCTCCGGCACGATGATATCCAGCAGACGCAGGGCCTTCCTGCCCGTCCTGATGGCATCCTTATACCGGGCCGTCAGGGTATACTGAACGATCAGGATGTCGTAGAGATCGGCCTTTTCCAGGTCCGTTCTTGCCAGACCGACCAGCAACTGCAGTAATTCTTCGGAGCGGGGATAATTGCTCCTCAGGTGCTCCACCACGGCCAGTTCCTTATGCAGCCCGAAGACCAATTCGAAACGCTCGTTCCACGCCTCGTCGTTTAACAGCGAGAGCCCCGCCGACAGGTAGTCCCGGGCCGACTGATAGGCAGTGGCGTCCTTTGCCTTTCGGCCGGCCAGCAGATTCAATCCCGCCACCTGGTAACGCTCTTCCGGATCGACAAGAAGGGCCAACCCGTGATTCAGATGACTGACCAGGTCGAACACCACATCTTCCACCTCGTCGCCAGGGGTGTTGTTGAGCAGCATCCGGCCGATCTGCAGATGGACTCTGGCCCGGTCCGCCTCGGGGATCAGGGAATAGGCAGCCTGTTGGACCCGGTCGTGGAGAAAGGCGTAGTGAGATTCTTCCGACGACAGCAGCAGGCCTTCCCTGACCCCTTTCCTGATGTGGACCGCAGCGTCTTCCTCGGAACTATCACTGATAACCGCCAGTGTCCTCAGATCGAACCTGTTGCCGATGCAGGATGCATGGCGCAGGGTGTCTCTGGTGATCTCCGGAAGGTCCTGCAGCTTCGCCACCATCAGGTCGATCACGTTATCCGTATATTCACTCGTGTCGATGCGCTCGATATCCCATGTCCAGGCACGGGTCCTGCCATCGAAAGAGATAAGATTGCGGCCGTGCAGGGTCATCAAAAACTGGACCACAAAGAAGGGATTGCCTGCTGTTTTTTTATAGACCAGGCGAGTCAGCTTCTCCATTGCAGCGGGTTTGTGATGAAAGATATCGGCAAGAAAGCACCCGAGGTCGGTAAAGGACAAGGGCGAAAGGTGGATGGTCCGCAAGACCGCCCGGCTTCGGGAAATCTCGGCAAGAGAGGCCAGCAGGGGATGATCCGCAGCCACCTCATTGTCACGATAGGAACCGATGACAAGCAGATAGCCCAGGGTCGGATCCAACGCAATATATTCCAGAAGTTTCAGGCTTGCCGGATCGATCCATTGCAGATCATCAAGAAAGATGACCAGGGGATGGTTCCTGGTTGTGAAGACTCGCATGAATTGCCGAAACACCATGTTGAAGCGGTGTTCCGTCTCATTGAGCGGTAAATCGGGAACCGGTGGCTGCGGACCGATGATCAGCTCGATCTGCGGCAATATATCGACCAGCAGGCCGCCGTTTACGCCAAGGGCCTCCTGTAGCTCGGCCTTCCACAGCGAGAGCTCCTGCTCGGTCAAAAGCTGACGGAGTAATTCTTGAAAGGCATCGATGATGATTCCGTACGGAATGGTACGCATATACTGGTCGGACTTGCCCCAGATGAAGAAGGCGTGTTTTCTGACGATCGATTGATAGACCTCCCGCACCAAGGCAGTTTTGCCGATCCCCGAATATCCCGTGATCATCACCATCTCCGGGATTCCGTTTCGGGCAACCCCGGCGAATATTCCAAGCAGCATATCAACCTGCCGCTCCCGGCCAAAGAGTTTCTGAGGAATCAACAATCGATCGGAGACATCGCCCAGACCAAGGACAAAATTCTCGATGTCCTCTGCCGCCCCCAAACCTGCCAGGCACCGTTCGAGATCGATCCTGAGACCGACTGCCGTCTGGTAGCGCTCTTCCGCAGCCTTTGCCAGCAGTTTCATCACGATATCGGAAACAACGGACGGGATGGTCCCGATGACCTCCCGGGGTCGTTTCGGTACCCGTGCTATATGACAATGGACCCATTCCAGAAGATCCGCGGCAGCGAACGGCAGGGTCCCGGTCAGGAGCTGATACAAAATAATCCCGGTCGAATACAGGTCGGTCCGATGATCGATTATCCGGTTCATCCGCCCCATCTGCTCCGGGGACGCATAGGCAAGCAACGCCTCCTGCTCGGAGTAAGAGGGGGCTCCGTCGCCCATCATGATACCGCCAACGGAGGTAAGACGACCCGATAGCGACACATCACCGGTCGTCCGGTTGATGGAGATGGTGTCCGGACAGAGACGTCTATGTATGATATTGGACTGGTGCAGATCCGCCAATGCCGTGCTCATGGCGATGGCAAATTCAAGAAACTGCCTGATTTCCAAAGGTTTTCCACAGATCGTGCGAAGGGGAACCCTGCCGCTCTCCTCCCGCTGTGTACCATCTGCATCCGGTAGCGTCATACCTGATAAACTTTTACAGAAATATAGAAATGCTACTCACACTCTACACCTCCATTTCCGGCAAATGGCAAACCGACCCAAGTGAGCAGCCGTTCTCTCTACCTACCACATATTTCCATGGCTTTGCAAATCTTTCTCCTGCCGACCAGGACCGGTCCTATCCGGCAAAAAGCCGTTTACTTCTCTTCCCGGTTGTATTACTTTTCTTTACACATACATTCTACGAATAAGGAGACGGCAATATGAACCTTCAACGATCATTCGTTGTGACGATTGGCGCGATAATGCTGGCCACCGCCGGATTGGTGAACCAGGCCGTTGCGTTTCCCCATCCCCCCGGAGTGGTGGTATACGGTCCGTCGGTATCGATCAACGTGCCGCTGCCGCCGGCGATCGTCTTTCCTGCTCCGCCGCAGCTGGTTGTCGTGCCCGGGACCAATGTTTATTTCGCCCCCGATGTCAGTGCCGATGTCCTTTTTTATGGGGGATATTGGTGGCGTTCCTATGAAGGCCGCTGGTATCGCGGCAGGTCATACCGGGGTCCGTGGCATCATACTGTCAGGGGAGGGGTCCCTTCCGCCATATACCGTCTCCCACGTGGATACCGGCATTCCTACTCGCACAACCCGCGCCTGCACCATCAGGAAGTGGAGAGAAACTGGCATAGATGGCAACGGGATCATCACTGGCAGCGGGATTATCACCACGACCGGAGGGACTACCATCGGGAGAGATATCACTGATACTATCTGAGAAAACTCATGATAAAGGCCGTCTGATGCTCTATATACTGCTCTAGGCTGAAACGTTTGGCGAAGTACCATCGCCTGAAGGCCCAGGTCTGACCGAGTACCGATATATTATGACCGATCAGATCGATCCTGTCGTCGTCCAACCGATGAAACGCTCCCGAGTCATTGAGTTTTTTGATGACATCAACAAAGAGGTTCGTTATCCTGATCTCCGTCTCCAGGACCTTTTTTTGCCATTTTTCCGGAAGGAAATGGGTGACCTGATACATGAGCAGGACATGATCGCTCATCCGGTTGCAGACATGAAAGTATTCTCGGATGATCTCGGCCAATGCCTCCCGGCCGTAAGAGGCGCGGGACAACGCCTCTTTGATGCCTTGTTCAACCTCCGAATGGATCGCGATGCAGACAAGATACAGCACATCATCCTTGGATGAGACATATTCATATAATGAACCGATGGATAGTCCCGTTTCCTTGGCCAACGCCCGTGTCGTGGTCTTATGGTAGCCATGCCTGATAAACAGTGAAACGGCCGCATCGACAATCTGCCGCCGTCTCTGCATGACCAATTCCTGGTTCTTGATCTGTGTTGCAACTTCGCGAACACTGTTTGCTTCAGCTTTCAATTCTGACAACTCCCTGCGGTTGTATTTTATGCGAGGAGAAGAGCACAAATCCATACGCGTCTTCCCTGTCTTCAAGGAAAAAATCCCAGATGAAGAGCATATACAATTACAGAAAAGAACACTAGGAAAAATGTATCCTGCGCTCGGCCGAGCGGCTTATGCCTAGCGAAGATATCCATCCTCCGGAGCAGCAGCCCCCGGTCCGGGGAAGACGGGAAAAGACACCCCACTCATCTTGAGGATCCGGACTCTATCGGTAAACAGAGGCGCAGGGGAACCCGGAAGACTCTCCCGGTTCCCCTGTAACGTTATTTTCTGGTCTTTGAACTCAACTCTTCGAAATCCCAATAAAAATACTCGTGTTGTTTAGCGCCTTCATTCTTTTCCTTTCGCACCACCTCCCGCTCACGCAATTCAATCCTTCGTATCTTGCCGCTGATGGTCTTCGGTACTTCGGGAATAAATTCAATAATTCTCGGGATTTTGAATTTAGCCAGGATACCAATCGTATGTTTGAAAAGCTCCAGGGCCAGCTCTCGTGACGGCTCATGGCCTTTTTTCAGGATGACATAGGCTTTAACCAATTGATGCCGTTTTGGGTCAGGGACGCCGACCACGGCTGCCTCTCCGACGGAGGGATGCTCTATCAACGCGCTCTCCACCTCGAAGGGCCCTACGCGGAAATCCGATGACTTGATGACATCGTCAGCCCGGCCGACAAACCACCAATACCCATCGGCATCCCTGCTTGCACGATCGCCGGTATAATAATAATTTTCCTTGAATACACTGGCCATCTTCTCAGGGTTGCCGATATATTCGGTGAAGAGGCCGATGGACCGCCATTTATCCGTTTTCACGACGATATGCCCGGGCTCATCCGGTTTGGTTATCTCTTTGCCGTCATCATCAACCAGGGCCACGTCATACATAAAGGAGGGATAGCCGAAAGAGCCGCTGCGCATCTTGCCCTTTATCCAGGGAGGATTGCCGATCATGGCCGTCGACTCCGTCTGGCCGTAGAAGTCACGGATCTCCGTGCCCGTCAGCTTTTTCCACTGGGTGATGACCTCCGGATTCAGCGGTTCACCTGCCCCTATGGACTGGCGAAGAGAGGTGAGATCAATCTTGGATGTGTCCAGGTTGATGAACATTCTCCAGGCGGTGGGCGGTGCACACAGGGTTGTTATCTTGTGTGCAGAGACCGTTTGCAGATATTTTTCGCCGTCAAGGACCGTGAAGAAAAAACCCGAGGTCGTCGCCCCGACGTTCAACGGTCCGAAAAAGCTGCTCCAGGCCCATTTCGCCCAGCCCGGGGCACCGAGATTATTATGGATATCGTCGGGCCTGATGCCGGCTATCACCGAGGTGGAGAGGTGCCCCACAGGATAGGAGACGGCGGTGTGGCCCACCCTCTTGGGCAATCCCGTCGTGCCGGAAGTAAAGAAGCAGAACAGGAGATCCGTTTTCCTGGTCTTGGCGGCCTGCGCAACCTTCTCCTCTTTCGCCAGCTCGCTGTAGCTTGTCCAGCCGTCCTTCTTTCCCAGAACCACCTTTATTTTCGGCTTCACTCCCATACTGACGATGGCCTGGTCGATCAGATCGGCATGGGCCTGCGCTGCGATAATAACATCCGGCGGATAGGTTTCAAATCTGAACTCCATCTCCCTCAGGGTCATGGTCGTAGCCGTCGGAACGGCCACCAGCCCACCTTTGATGCAGGCGAAACTTGCAAACCAGGTCTCCGGCACGATGGGAACGACCATGTACATATTGTCTCCCTTTTCGACCCCTGCCTTGCGCAGGCGGTTCAGACACTGGTTGCCGTTGGCAGCGAATTCCTTGTAGGTAAAGGTCTTGCTTTCCTTGGTGACGATGTCAGCCCAAATCAAGGCATTTTTATCGCCTCTTTCCTTGATGTGCAGGCCTTCAAAAATCTCCTCGGCCCAATTGAAGTATTCGGGCAGTTCCATGAAGTTGAGCTTGTCGAAAAAGGCCTTGGCCTTCTCCCGTTTCTGCTCGTTATCTTCCAACATATTCAATTCCATAACTTCTTTGAATAGCTTTTCCATACCCATATGAGGCTCCTCACAGTTCAGATTTGACATGAAAACCAAAGGTGATCTCCCTTTACCTCTACAGCAGATTCTACTGAGCGCTCGGTCGGTTTTTTCAACTAAATAACAATTGTTGATGTTTGTCAAAGAATATTTTTATCTGCTGCGGACCGGCGGCGATCGGCCGTGAAAGCCGGCGACAGGATCGGTTGAAATTTCGCTCAATGGCCCCCCACCGTGACCGCGCACGGTCTGCAATAAAAAAATGATTGACAAAAATCCGTCGGCAGTGAATGATCCCGAAAAAGAGATTGAGCGCTTGGTCGGCAACGCGCTCAAGGGGGAGTGTCTAATAGCGATAAGAGTTATGTCATTGTTTTTCCATCGATTAGATACTGACTGAGCGCTCGGACGCAGGTCTGTGTCACGAAAACAGGGTTTTCGCGTAGTACAACCTCAACGACGCCCCGGTAACAACCGGTGGACCGTTGTTGGAGGAATAACCGAAGGTTCAACTCATGTTTTTGTCAAGGAGGAGCGTATGGCAGCAGAAGTGTTGAAACCCCGGTGGGGACAACCCCTGACCGGCATGGTGTCGTTTGGAATGTTCTTTGGTGTCGCCTGGCTGACCTGGTTTCTATGCAGCGATCCACGTGGGCCGGTGGGCTGGTTCCCCTATCCGTTTGTGATGTATCTGGCCATGATGATCCTGGTCGGCCTGTGGCAGCACATGTTTCTCGGTGACTGGCCGTTCCAGAACGTCCCGCAGCCGCTGCGCGGGATTATCCAGACCGTCATGAACATTGTCCTGGTCTGGTTTGTAATCGATGTGATATTTTACCGTGTCCTGGGCCTCGGCTTTAATTTTCTCAGCTATTACGGTCTCGATGCGATAAAAAAACCGGGATTGTATGCCCAGGTTGCCGTGGTCGGTTTTGTCCTTATCGGCTTCTATTCCTATCCGGTCTTCACCATCTTCTTCGGGAAGTGGCCGATGCAACCCAGCAACCTGAAACAACCGGAGGCCGGTCTGGCAGAAATCGGCTGGGCCTCGTTCATTACTCTTTTCTTCTATGTTGTTCTGATCGTGCCGTTTTTCGGCATCATCTTCAAAGGTCCCGTTCTTAATACCCCATGGTGGGCTGCTCTGGGTGGCACCCCTCATGTTCACTGGGTCTTCGGCTGGTGGGAATGGGCGATCATTATCCTTTTTATGTCGGCGAATGTCTGGCGGATGAAACCGTGGAGTTTGATCACCCTGCCCCAGCCTTGGAAGGGGCTGATCTCGATGCTGCTCTCCTTTGCCGCAGCCTATGGGATGGCCGTCATCTGCCGCAACATTATTCCGCTGTGGGTCCCCGACGGCACCTTTCACCACCTGATGGAGGCCAAAGGTGCGGGAGAGGTTCAGCGATTTCTCTGGCTCCATTCCGCTGAGATTGCAGGCTTCACGCTGATCCCCTTTCTGATCTGGCACCATTACTTTGACGATATGACGCCTCTGGCCGACAAGGACGGATGGGCGGCCTTTCTTTTCCGAACAATCGGAGTGCTCCTCCTTGCGGCAGTCAGCTATTGGCTCTATTATTATGCCAATTTCGGACACTGGGGACTCGGCAATCCTCATATGGAGGAATTGGCCCATCGCTTTGCAAACGGTGACTCGCTGATCTGGAATTTCTGGTGGATCATTCCCCTGCTCTGGAATGAATGGTTCTTCCATAAGTGGCCGTTCTATGTCCAAAGAGTTTAGGCACGAACGGCCCAAATGACCTGCTCGCCCGGCAGTGGCCCTTGCCGCCTTTCACCGGCCTCTGCCGGGGCGATCGGAAATATACAAAATTTTAAAGAGTGTTTATCGTATTCATGTACTAAAGATAGAGGGTCCTATTACACACAAGACGAGGAATGGTATGAAAAGAGCTGTTATTGTCAGTGCTGTCCGAACCCCGCTGGGAAGCTTCGGGGGAAGTCTCAGCAACATAGGCGCCACCGATCTCGGCGGCCATGTCATCAAGGAGGCGGTCAACCGGGCCGGGATCGACGGCGGCAACGTCGATGAATGCATCATGGGCATGGTCCTTCCCTGCGGCTATGGCCAGAATCCGGGCAAACAGGCCGTTGTCCGCGCCGGCCTGCCCCAGGATGTTGAGGCCATCACCGTCAACAAGGTCTGCGGCTCCTCGCTGAAGGCCGTCATGTTGGCTGCCCAGGCCATCCAATGCGGAGATGCCGAGGTGGTGGTCGCCGGCGGCATGGAAAACATGAGCATGGCCCCCTATTATATCGACAAGGCAAGGTGGGGACTGAGAATGGGGGCCGGCAGGATAGAAGACCACATGGTCCATGACGGCCTCTGGGATATCGTCAACGATTTCCATATGGGCATGTCCAACGAACTCTGCAGCGAGCAGTGGGAAATCACCCGGGAAGATCAGGACCGGTTTGCCGAAGAATCCTATCGCCGGGCGCTGCGGGCCTCCCGGGACGGGTTGTTCGCCGACGAGATCGCACCCGTCATGATCCCGCAGAGAAAGGGGGAACCGCTTGTCTTCACCACCGACGAATGCCCGCAGCAGACCAGTTTCGAAAAATTGCAGCTGATGCCCGGCGTCTTCAAGAAAGGCGGTGTCGGTACCGCCGGCAATGCCTCGAGCATCAGCGACGGGGCGGCGGCGGTCGTGGTGATGAGCGAGCAGAGGGCAAAGGATCTCGGCTGTACGATCATGGCCGAAATCGGCGCCCAGGCGTCCTGCGCCATCGAGATGAAATACGTTTTGATGGCACCGATCTATGCGATACCCAAGGTCCTGAAAAAAGAAGGCATCTCTCTTTCAGACATCGATCTGTTCGAGATCAACGAGGCCTTCAGCGGCACCTCGGTCGGCATCAACAGGGTCCTGGGCCTCGCCCCCGGCAGGGTCAACGTCAACGGCGGCAGCGTGGCGTTGGGCCACCCCATCGGGGCCAGCGGCGCCAGGGTTCTCACCACCCTGCTCTACCAGATGCAGCGGCAAGGGGCGAGGTGCGGTCTGGCCTCGCTCTGCCTGGGAGGCGGTGAAGCGGTGGCCCTGGTGGTGAACCGATAGGGCTTCGGGATGGAGGTGATCGGGCCCCGCAGGAAACAGGCCCGGACGGGTCGGAAAATTCGGCACAGGGAGAAGGCATGATGGTGGAAAAATTCGGAGTGATAGGATCGGGACAGATGGGTAACGGTATCGCTCAGGTCGCAGCGGCCAGCGGGCTGCAGGTCCTGATGAGCGATATCAAGGAGGAGTTTTGCGTCAAGGGCAAGTCGACCATCGCCAAGAACCTTGAGCGCAGTGTCGACAAGGGAAAACTTGCAGCGCATGAACGTGAGGCCATCCTTGCCAGGATCGAGACGACCACCGAGCTGAAGGACATGGCCAGGGTCGATTTCATCGTCGAGGCGGCCGTGGAACGGGAAGACCTGAAATTCAAGATATTCAGGGAACTGGATGCCTTCTGCCCATCCCACGTCATCCTGTCGACCAACACCTCGTCGATCCCCATCGGCAGGATCGCCGCCCAGACGAAGCGCCCCGACAGGGTGATCGGCATGCACTTCATGAACCCGGTGCCGGTGATGAAGCTGGTCGAAGTGATTAAAGGACTGGCGACCTCGGATCAGACCTTCAGGACCACATGGGATCTCTGCCTGCAGTTCGGCAAGACCCCTGCCGAGGCCAATGATTTTCCCGGCTTCATCGCCAATCGGATCCTGATGCCGATGATCAATGAGGCCATCTTCTGTCTCTACCAGAGTGTCGGCCGCGCCGAGGACATCGACACCGTCATGAAACTCGGCATGAACCACCCGATGGGACCCCTGGCCCTTGCCGACCTGATCGGGCTTGACACCTGTCTTGCCATCATGGAGACCCTCTATGACGGGTTCAAGGACTCCAAGTACCGCCCCTGCCCGCTGCTCAGGAAATATGTCGAGGCGGGATGGCTCGGCAGAAAGACGGGCAGAGGTTTTTATACCTATTAATGCAGACAAGGAAAGGACAATGCCCCCTTATACACAAGGCGCCCCGCCCCGGGAACTGCAGACCAGGATCGGCAATCTGCAGAAGGTCATGCAGGACAAGGGCGTGGACGGCGTCCTGATCATCCAGAAGACGGATCTCTTCTATTTCGCCGCCACCTCGCAGCAGGGCTGGCTCTTCGTCCCCGCATCGGGTTCTCCCCTGCTGATGATCTTCAGGCAATTCGATCGAGCACGAATCGAATCCGCCCTGGAGAGGGTTGTTGCGATCACCGGTCCGAAAAAGATACCGGCGATCCTGCAAGATCACGGCTACCGCCTGCCGACCGTCCTCGGAATGGAACTCGATGTCCTGCCGGCAAATCTCTATTTCACATACCGGGAGATCTTCGCGACCGGCAGCATCGTCGATATATCCACCGAAATTCGCCTGATACGAGCGGTCAAATCGACCTATGAACTGGATATCCTTACAAAAGCTGCATCGCTTTCCGATGCGGTCGCCGCCAAGGTCCCGGAATTTCTCGAGGCCGGAAAGACCGAGATAGCCCTTGCCGGCCAGATAGAGGCGTATGCCCGCAGTCTCGGACATCAGGGCATCGTCCGGATGCGGCTCTGGGGAAGTGAACTGTTCTATGGCCACCTGTTGTCGGGTCCGGGGGCGGCGATACCGAGCTACCTGGCATCGCCGACAGGCGGCAGAGGCGTAAGTCCGGCGATCGGCCAGGGATCGGGCTTTACTCCGATCGGCAGAAACGAACCGATCCTGTTCGACTATGTCTTTGCCCACCAGGGATATATCTGTGATCAGGCCCGCATCTTTGCAATCGGCGCCCTCCCCGATGAGCTGGTGCGAGCCCACGAGGCCATGCTCACCATCCAGGAGCGCATGAAAAAACAGGCCCTGCCGGGCACCCCGTCGGGTGACATCTATGAGACGATGACGGCTATGGCCGGGGAGATGGGATACGCCGACTCTTTCATGGGCACCGGCGACAGACGCATCCGATTCACCGGCCACGGGGTCGGACTCGAACTGGATGAATACCCCTTTCTCGCCAAAGGGCAGACATTGCCGCTTCGCTCCGGCATGGTCCTGGCCCTGGAACCGAAGCTCATCCTGCCCGGCAAAGGGGTCGTAGGCATCGAGAATACCCTGCTGGTTACCGATACCGGTCTTGTGTCTCTGACCCACTTCGACGATCATATCCGCTTCCTTGCCGGGTAAGAGACAAGGATGAGGTTACGTTTTCAAGAACCGGCGTTTCGCTGAAACAACCTTATGTCGCGAGGAGAAAATGCCTGCTGAACCCTATCACCACTCCGAACTGAACCACGAGGATACCGCCCGTTTCATCCTCGACCTCCTTCATCGGACCATGGTTCACCATGCCCTGTGGTATTGCGAGGTGATCCATCAGATCGGGGAGGAAAAGGCGCTGGAGATACTGCATACCGCTGCCAAGAGAAGCTATGATATCCAGATGCATCATCTGGCATCGACGCTGGGTTTTGCGATGCAAGACGGCATACCGGCACCGCTTCTGGATATGGACGACGATGCCCTGCACAGGCTCAAGGACCGCATTGCCAAGAACTGGCTGGCCAATGACGGCGTCTGGTTTCAGGCGGTTGAAGGTACCGAGGGGATGAATGATGCGAAACGCTGCAACGATTCCTGCTGGGCCCGTTTTTCCCCCTTTGAGGCCTCATCCATAAAAAAGATGCTCCATATGCCAGACAGACCGGGTCTTGAGGGATTGAAAAGGGCCTTGGGATTCCGCGTTTATGCCGGTATAAATAAGCAATCGATCGTCGACGAGACCTCCGACAGCTTCCTCTTCCGCATGGATGAATGCCGGGTCCAGGCGGCCAGGAAACGAAAGGGGCTGGCCGACTATCCGTGCAAATCGGGCGGCCTGGTGGAATACGGCTATTTTGCCCGGACCATTGACCCGAGGATAACGATGACCTGCGTCGGTTGTCCGCCGGATCCGCACCCCGACAAGTGGTATTGCGCCTGGAGGTTCTCCCTGGTCGAATGATCCCTGCCAACCGCCGTCACTGAACGAACGGCAAAGGCTGTAAAAAAGAGCTGTCCAACCCATTTTGGAGGAACCGTAATGCCATATGCCAACCTGCTCCTTGATAGAGCAGACAGGATTGCAACCGTCACCATCAATCGCCCCACGGCCCTGAACGCCCTGAACAAGGAGACCTTAACCGAGCTGCTCGACTGTTTCCGGGATCTGCGTGACGATGCTGCCGTCCAGGTGGTGATCCTCACCGGTGCAGGAGAAAAGGCCTTCGTTGCCGGCGCCGACATCGCCTTCATGCGCGAACTTACGCCGTTGGAAGTCCGCGCCTTTGCCGGCCTGGGCCAGGACTGTATGAACACCATAGAAAAACTGGGCAAACCGGTAATAGCCGCCGTCAACGGGTTCGCGCTCGGCGGCGGCTGCGAACTGGCAATCGCCTGTGATATCCGCCTGGCAAGCGACAATGCCAGATTCGGTCAGCCGGAGGTGAATCTCGGCATCCTCCCCGGCTTTGCCGGAACCCAACGGCTGCCTCGTCTGATCGGCAAAGGCCGCGCCTGCGAATTGATCTTTACCGGCGAGATGATCGATGCCGCCGAGGCCTACCGCATCGGCCTGGTTAACCGGGTCGTGTCCCGGGACCGTCTTCTGCCCGCCTGTCGTGACATGGCGGCAAAGATCATCTCCCGCGGCCCGGTGGCCGTGCGTCTCGCCAAGGATGCGATCATCAACGGCCTGGAGATGGACCTTGCCAGGGCCTGCGCCTATGAGGCCGACCAGTTCGCCCTCAGTTTCACCAGTGCCGACCAGAGGGAAGGGATGGATGCCTTCCTGGAAAAACGCCCCGCCAGCTTCCAGGGAAAATAACAAACGGGAACAGCCATGAATCTCGATTTAGATGAAGAACAGAAATTGATCCGGGATACGGCAAGGGACTTTGCCGTAGCGGAGCTCGAGCCCGTCGCCGCCGGCCTCGACCGGGGACAGGACGGCACGGTTTTTTTCACCAATCTGAAAAAGCTGGCCGAGTTGGGCTTTATGGGCCTCAACATCAAGGAGCAGTACGGCGGTTCGGAAGCAGGCGTCGTCGCCTTCAGCGTCGCGATGACCGAAATCGCCAGGGCCTGTGCCTCCACGGCGGTGACGGTGTCGGTGAACAATATGGTCGGCGAGGTCATTCAAACGCTCGGCAGAGAAGAACAGAAACGAAGATATATCCCGAAGATCTGCAGCGGCGACTATCCGGCGGCCGCCTTTGCCCTGACCGAACCGGGCGCCGGGTCCGATCCCGCCGGGATGACCGCCACCGCCGTACGGCAGGGAGGCGACTGGATCCTGAACGGCTCGAAGATCTTTATCAGCAGCGCCTCCTACGCCGGCGTCTTTGTGGTCTGGGCGGTAACCGACCAGAGTGTGGCCAAGGGAAAGGGGATCAGCACCTTCCTGGTTGAAAGCGGGACCCCGGGTCTTACGATCGTCAAGAAAGAGGAGAACAACGGGCAGCATGCCTCGACCACAAATGAGGTCCTGTTCCAGGACTGCCTGGTGCCGGGTGACGCCCTGATGGGCGGGTTGAACGACGGTTTCCGGGTAGCCGTAGGCGAACTGGCGGGCGGGCGCATCGGTATCGGCTCGCTGGGGCTCGGGATCGGCCTGGCGGCGATGGACTATGCGACCCGATATTCCCTGGAACGATCCCAGTTCGGCCGGAAGATCAGCCAGTTCCAGGCCATCCAGTGGAAAATCGCCGATATGTACACCCGCCTTGAGGCATCCCGTCTGCTGCTGATGAACGCCGCCTTTAAAAAGGAGCAGGGCCGCTCCTTCACCAAGGAGGCGTCCATGGCCAAGGTTTTTGCCACCGAAACCGCCAATCTGGCCTGTTATGAGGCCATGCAGATCATGGGCGGCTACGGCTACACCCGGGACTTTCCAATCGAACGCTTCGCCAGGGACGCCCGGATCACCACCATCTACGAGGGCACCAGCGAGATCCAGCGCCTGATCATCTCGCGCGAGATCCTGCGCTCTTTCGGAGGATGACTCCTGCCTGAGATGATCATCAATGATCTAAAAACCATGCTATAAAAAACTTTTCCGAGAATCATTCGTTGAACCTGAAAGCACTCAATGCAACTCAAAATCAATATTCGTTGGCATGATCGACCCTTAATTTACCACCAAAGGAAGAGATTCTTCCCGGCCATTTTTTGCGAGAAGATCCTGTTCTCCCTCCAATGGTCAAGATAGGCTGTGTAATCCCATAGGCCCCACTTGAAAAATCCGGGCATCCATCAAACGGATATCGGTGCGAATCAGGGGAGTAAAACCCATCTGGTCAAGGATATCGTGTTGGAGGTCCATGCCTGGAGCAATTTCCATCAGTTCCAACCCTGCCGTTGTTAGGGTGAAGACACATCGTTCGGTAATGTAGAGCACTTTCTTGCCGCGTTTTGCTGCATATAAGCCGCTGAAGGTGATGTGCTCCACCTGACCGCCAACGAATTTCTTGGTCTTGCCTTCCCGGAGGATATGCAACTCATTATTTTCGATGATTACCTCCAGGCCTGCAGCAGTGAAGGTTCCCAGGAATACAACATTTTTAGAGTTTTGGCTGATATTGATAAAACCGCCGGCTCCGGTGAGCCGACGCCCGAATCTACTGACGTTCACATTGCCCTGCAGATCTGACTGGGCCATGCCGAGAAAAGCGGTGTCGAGCCCGCCGCCATCATAGAAATCGAACTGGTACGGCTGGTCTATCATGGCCTCATTGTTCACTGCCGCACCGAAACTGAGTCCGCCGGCCGGAATCCCGCCGATTACACCGGGTTCGGCGGTGAGAATAATCTGGTCGAGAAGCCCCTCTTCGTTGACTACGCTCGACACTCCTTCAGGTACGCCGATACCGAGGTTGACTATATCGCCCCGCATGAGCTCGAGAGACGCCCGACGGGCAATAATTTTGCGTGGTCCCATCTCCAGCGGCGGCAGCCATTGCAAAGGAACCTTGATCTTATTGCTGAAGGCAGGATTGTAGTGGTCTGCAAAGGTCTGCCAGTGGTTGTCGGGTTCAGAGACGACCACATAATCAACGAAAATCCCAGGTATCTTTACTTCCCGGGGATTGAGGGTGCCGTTATCAGCAATGCGTTCGACCTGGACGATGATCTTGCCGCCGGAATTCCTGGTCGCCATGGCGATAGCAAGGACCTCCATGGTGAGGGCCTCTTTTTCCATGGTGATATTGCCTGTTGGATCAGAGGTGGTGCCACGGAGCAGGGCGATATCTACGGGGAACGTTTTAAAGGCCAGGTATTCTTCGTTGTCGAAGGTTATGCGTTCCACAATCTCCTCTGTGGTACGGGCATTGAGCCTGCCGCCGTCGTTGCGAGGATCAACAAAAGTGCCGAGACCCACGGAGCTGAGGGTTCGCGGCTTTTTGGCGGCAATATCGCGAAACATGGTGGATATAACTCCCTGAGGAAGGTTATAGGCGGTAATTTTGTTTTCTATGGCCAACTTTTGCAGTCTGGGCACCAGTCCCCAATGGCCGCCGATAGCCCTGGCGACCAAGCCCTCATGGCCAAAATGGTTCAATCCTCGTTTTTTTCCGTCTCCCTGTCCGGCGGCGAAGAACAGCCCCAGGTCTCGCGGCGTGCCGGTCGTTAAATATCTTTCTTCGAGTGCCATGGCCAATTCCTCAGCGAAACCGATGCCCACGAACCCTCCAGTGGCAACCATGTCGCCGTTCTTTATTACTGCAACGGCTTCGGAGGCGGAGATGATTTTGTTTTTGCTTCGCTTGCTGGAAAAGTCATTGTTTGCCGACATATGCATAGTTACACCTTTTTGCAATCAGGAATAAGAGAACCAAAAGAGCCCTGCTGAAGAAAATAAGCACGACATCGAGAAGCGGCTTGAGATAAACAACCAGGGAGTTAGGTATAAAAAGTCCTAGCCAACAGTCTGCTGCAGATTTGAAGAAACAGGAGGAATTTTCAATAAAGCGGTTTTGAGTAAATCCCGAGAATTCAGGTGGTAAGGTTAACGCAACAATCTCTTACCGGTCTGCTACGGCCACAGGTTCAGCAAACTTCAGCTTCTTGACCTTGGTTCTTTACAAAGGTGTTGCAAAGATTGTATCTTTACTAAGTAATAACAATTCGTTACATAGTAAAACCCAGTGGTGAGCGCCGTTTTTTGGAATTTTACTATTACTATCAGTGTATTAACTGATGTGGCGATAAT
>JBJKPM010000062.1:0-29625 GCA_046706325.1 Desulfocapsaceae bacterium
GCTGGCCCTCGACAACTCCCATTACGGCTATGTCCTCTCCACCGGACGGATCGAGATGCAGGGCAATTCCAGGGACCTGCTCGGCAACCAGAAGATCAAGGAGATCTATCTCGGCCTGTAACACGGCATTGTCCTAACGCCCTTATTTTACCTGAGGAATGAAAGAAACCGAAGTGGATATCCCGCCTATGTTTGGTCCGGAGGGCATTAATGCCGTCTCACCATACGGAGGATTTTCAGATTCAGCAGCAAAAACCGGACGACCTGATAGCAGATACTAGTCCTGAAATACAGTGTACGTCCGGTCGGAACCGGTGGATAGTAATTCTGCTCGAATGGTTTTCGTACAGGCATCTCTTGCTCCTTGTCCTATTCCGGCACCATCCGCCACAAAGGATTTGCCTTTGCCTTATAGATAAAGGCATGATGAAGAAAATGTTTGATCCAATGACCGGCAAGGCCGATCTCTGCAGATGTGAAACGAAGTTCCCGCCCGGTGTCCGGATATCTTTCAAAATCGGGAATTATCGGGAAAACGGTCATCGTGACGGCATTGCCACTGAAAAAATTCGCCCCGGCGGAGGCTATGCATGCCGCACCCATCTTCGCAAGTGATGCCCGCCGCCGCGGTTCCTTCTCCTTTCCTTCCATCATATCGGCGATATTGCAGGCAACCTGTCTGGCCATAACCCCGGAAGGCATTCCGGTCCTCGGGGGTGTGGGAAAGATCGGAACACCGTTTGGATTGACCATCGGTTTGGAAATGGCATGGGGCGGGGCAAAGGCAATCCCTATGGCATAAACGCTATCATATGCAGGCGAACGGTAGACCTCCGGCCAATCGGAGGGCTTCCACGCCTCGAACGGTTTCTTTTCGTAGTCTCCATCCACAAACATGAACCCGTTGCCTGCAAACATTTTGTCTGTAATTTCATTATCTTTTCTATCAAACGCCTTTAAACCGACACCGCTGAACGGCGGGAGAAGCATAGCAAAATGGCAGCCGACGGACCGTTCTTCACCACGAAGATTTTCGTAGATCACCTCGCGGGCCGTCACCTCTTTGACATGGGCCCTGGTTATCCACTCAATCCCCCGCTCGGTAAAAAGCGATTCGGTAAAGGTCCGTGTATGGACCACATACCCGCCCTTGCGGATGAACATCCCTCCCATCCCGAAATCCCCGAGTTCGAACTCGTTGGACAGCCAGATCACCCTGGCCTTGTCCCGAACCTTCCGTCTTCGCAATTCAAATTCGACGTTCAACAGATACTCGAAGGCCGCTCCCTGGCAGGTACAATTCCCGTGGCCGGTTCCTATGAGCAGGGTCTGTTTTTCTCCACGACTCATTCTTTCCACCGCGACGGACAGGGCCTTTTGGGTTTCTTCCGCGTGGCCGGCGGTACAGACCGATAAGCTGTTATGGTTCGGACCCAAACCCTTCGTGGCACCGAAATTCAGCCTCGGACCGGTGGCATTGATCAGGTAGTCATAGGTGATCCGCTCCTGCCGGCCCTGTTTTTCCGGCAGGGTATATTCGATGAGAACGAAGGGTTCCGGGGTCTGGGCATCCCCTTCAGGATGGAGGCTCACGGCCCTGGCCTGGTGAAAAACGATCCCTGTTTTCTTATATACCGGCGCCAGAGGGAATGTGACCTGTTCCGGTCGCATATATCCGGTTCCGACCCAGATATTGGACGGGACCCAATTCCATTTGCTGTTGGGCGACACAACAACGACCTCATGCCTGCCTGCCAATCTCCTTTTTGCATGCAGGGCGGCCGTCTGGCCGGAAATACCGGCACCAAGAATCAAGAGTCGCGCCATAAAACCCCCGGGTTCGCACTATGTCCCTGTTCGATAAAGGCTGGGACACCTGGTAAACAGACAAAAATCTCTTAGAAAAATCCTATCGTTTTCATCTGCTCTTAGCAAGAATTATTCTCACCAGGCCTTTCTGCCCGGAGAGGCGGCACGCTTTTTTCTCCACTGCTTTTCAAAAACCAGGCCGGCAGGTTGCACCCGGAATCAAGTCCCTGCAGCTTGAGCCCTTGCTTCCCCCCCTGCCGCCACCTCGCTGATAATTGCCAAAAAAGAAAGCAAGGTCCTTGAATTATCATCCGGACGCCAGATCACCGCCATTTCTGTGGTCGGCACAGGAGCCTTAAGGGGCCGGTAGACGACGCCTCTCCGCCGCAGGCTTTGCAGCGAAGAGGGAAGCAGAGACACCCCCATGCCGCCGGCAACCAGGTTGACGATGGTGGGAGTGGTTCGGGCCTCCTGCACAATCTGGGGAGAAAAACCGGCCCGGGCACAGATACGGATAAACTGATCATAGAACCCCGGTGCGACATGACGAGGAATCTGGATGAAGGACTCCCCGGCAAGCGACTCCACGGCAATCTCCTTTTCCCGGACAAGCCGGCTGCCTTCCGGCAGAGCAACCATCAACGGCTCACGCCAGATGACCCGCATTGCAAGGGACTCGGCAGCAGCGACAGGGGGGCGGACCAGACCGACATCGATTCGATTGGCCTTTACCGCTTCCACCTGCTCTTCGCTGGTCAGGTCCTGCAACAGCAGAGATACTTCGGGATAGCGGCTGCGCATCAGGCGGAAGAGAAGTGGTGCGTCCCCATAGACAGCCGAGCCGACAAAGCCCACCGCCAGTTGTCCGATCTCGCCGCGAGCGGCACGCCCGGCGGCCCGGACTGCCTTCTCGGCCTGGGCAAGACATTTTCTCGCTTCGTCCAGAAAGACCTCTCCTGCAGCTGTAAGTTTCACCAGCCGTTTGGTCCGTATCAGCAGCAGCACGCCGATCTCTTCCTCGAGCGATTTGATCTGCTGGCTGAGCGGCGGCTGGGCTATAGCCAGCCGCCTGGCGGCGCGTCCGAAATGCAGCTCCTCGGCCACGGCAACGAAGTATTTCAGATGACGCAATTCCATTGTCTATTAATACCTTTTTTATATCGAAATATAATGAATAATATATTGGACATCTTATTAGAGCAACAGTAATCTTACCTCAACATAGCAGCCGACCATCAATCAACAGGGCCTGCTACGCGACGACCCGGAAAGGAATCAGTAGAAGAACCACGACCATGTTTGAAATTACAGGAACAAAACTATCCCGAAGGCAATCAGCCCTGAGCTTGGGGATCTCGACTGCCGGCCGGACGGGTGTCCATCTCGCCCTGTTCGTCACGGGCTTTGCCACCTTCGTCAACCTCTATGCCACTCAACCGCTTCTGCCGCGATTCCGGGAGATCTTCCAGGCATCCGAACTCATGGTCAGCCTTACCGTCAGCGCTCCGGTACTGGCGGTGGCGCTGGCGGCTCCCTTTGTCGGCCTGCTGGCCGACGCCCTGGGAAGGAAGGGGGTGATCGTCGCCGCAATGCTCGGCCTCTCTCTTCCTGCGGCCCTGGCCGCAACGGCAGGGAGCCTGGAGCAACTCATCGTCTGGCGGTTTCTCCAGGGACTCTTCATACCCGGCATTATCACCGTCGCGATGGCCTATATCAGCGAAGAATCCCCACGCCATGCGGTCGGCTCAACCATGGCGACCTATATTTCCGGCACGGTTGTCGGCGGGTTTTCCGGACGCTTTATCGCCGGTCTCTGTGCAGCCCATTCCAGCTGGCGGGTCTCGTTCGTCTATCTCGGCCTCATCACCCTGGCGGGCACGTTCATCACCCTCCGGTTCCTGCCCCGCTCCACCAAGTTTGTCCGGCAAAACGGGACGGCGGCATCCCTTGCCTCCCTGCGCATGCACCTCAGGAACCCGCAACTCCTGGCCACCTACGCCATCGGCTTCAACGTGCTGTTTTGTCAGGTCGCCTCCTTCACCTATGTCAACTTCTACCTTGCCGACAAGCCGTTTTTATTGGGGCCTGCCGCGCTGGGAGCCATCTTTACCGTCTATCTGGTCGGCGCGGTGGTCACGCCGGGAGCGGGGATTGTCCTGGACCGCATCGGCTATCGCCGGACACTGACCATGGCCGTCGGGATCGTCGTTGCCGGCATACTGCTGACCCTGGTTCGCTCGTTGCCGGTGATCATCACAGGCCTTGCTCTGTCGGCAACCGGCGTGTTTGCCTGTCAGGCAGCGGCCTCAAGCTATGTCGGCAAGGCTGCAGGCAAGGCCCGTTCCTCTGCCGCCGGCCTCTATGTGGCACTCTATTATCTCGGCGGCGGGGTCGGCTCCGTCCTTCCCGGCCTTTTCTGGCAGAAAACCGGATGGGACGGTTGCGTGGCCCTCATTGTCTGCATACAGGGTGTAATACTGTTGATCGCTCACAACCTCTGGAAAGAGTAAAGGTGAGTTCCCCCGGCAATGCAAGGGCATCGGTGAGAGCAGGGAGGCGGCCGCAGCGGAGGAAAGGACCAGGACCTCAGACCCTTGTCGTCGTACTCGAAACACTGGGGAATTTTTTCAGGTCGGTGTGGGGCAGGAAGAGCGCCGAGGTAAAGGCATCCATATACGACCTGTTGCTGGAAAAATCGATATAGGTCATACTGTTGCAAAGGGTCACGGCTTCCTGCCGGTACTCGCCCGATAACAATGCTATGTAGGCCCCGACAATGGAGCTGTTGCCGAGATAGATGAATCTGTCGCGCGGCATATCCGGCAACAAGCCGATCTCGATGGATTTGTCGATATTGAGGTATTGTCCGAAGCCCCCGGTGATGATCATCCGGTCAACCTGAGAAACGTCCAGACCCGCCTGGTCCAGAAGCGTCGAAAATCCGGCATAGATTGCGGCCTTGCTATAGATCAGATTTTTCAGATCGGACTGAGTGAAGTAGATGTCTTCATCCAGGGAGGTGCGGTCGGCGGACACCAGGACGTAGGCCGGATCGTCGTTTTTCATCATCAACCGGGGATGTTGTCGCTCCTGGCGGAATTTGCCGCCCCGATCCACAATACCGGTGGTCAGGAGTTCCGAGATCAGGTCGATCATGCCGGAACCGCAGAGTCCCCTCGGCAATGCACCACCCACCGTGCCGATGACCGGCTCCAGGGTGCGGGGATCGATGGTTACCCGTTCGATGGCGCCCTCCTCGGCCCGCATGCCCCAATATATGCCGCCGCCTTCGAAGGCGGGACCGGCACTGCAGGCAGCGGTCATCAACCAGTCCTGATTCCCCAGGACGATTTCGCCGTTGGTCCCCACATCGATGAACAGCGTCATCGGCGGTTGTCGATGAAAACCGGCATAGAGGACGCCGGCAACAATATCGCCCCCCACATACCCGGCCGGGCCCGGCATGATGAACACCGCGGCGGCCGGGTCGGCCTTGAGCCCTATCTCCCCGGCTTTCAGGATCGGAAATTCGGTAATGGAGGGGATATAGGGCGAGCGCCGGATATACCGCGGTTCGATCTGCAGCAGGAGGTGCACCATCGTGGTGTTTCCCGACAAGACGATATTTCGTATCTCCCTGCTGACTGCGCCGGCGCTGTCCAGGGCCTCTCCTATGAGACTGTTGATCGTGGCCAGGGCCATCCGCGACAGCTTTTTGACGCCATCCTTTTCGGCGCAGATGATACGATTGATAACGTCGTCACCGCAGGCTGCCTGACGATTGTGACCGGAAGCGGCGGCCAGCACGGTACCATCGACCATATCCACCAGGTAAACGACGATGGTGGTGGTGCCGATATCGATGGCCAGGCCCATTGCCCGCCGTTTGATATGGCCGGGGGTAATGGCCAATATCTCATTGGCACATTTGTGCCGGACAACGGCAACGTCCACCTTCCAATCTTCTTTCCGTATGACCTCGGCAAGTTGGCGGATCACCGGCAGGCCCACATTCAGGTTTGCCGCATCACAGCCCTGTTTTTTCAACCCGCGATTCAGTCGATCCAAATCACTTATGGCGTCTTCGAGAGTCGGTGGGGAGAACTCCAGCGAAAACTCCATCAGCATCGGATCTATCTTCGGCACCATTCCTTTGAGTCTGACCGTCGCCTCGTTGCCCATCCCGGCTATCTTCAATCTTCGCTCGATGGTCTCTTCCGGTACGCGAGCGGTCAGATCCTGCGTAACATGGACCTGACAGGCCAGCACATAGCCTTTATCGATCTCCCTCTGGGTCAGCAGGGGCGTCGGCGGGACCTCGACCTTGCCGGAGGTGATGATCAGTTTGCATTTACCGCAGGACCCCTTTCCGTTGCAGGAAGCGCTTAGATAGAGATCGGCGCTTGCCGCCGCATCAAGCAAGGTGGCGTCTTTCGCAACCGTACTCTTCTTTCCCGACGGTTCGAAAACAACCGAGCATTTTCCCTTTTTTTGCTCCGCCTTCGCGTCGTCGTCCCAACTTTTTTGCCGTTTATCCATGAACCAGACGGGGCAGGCGGATCGAAACTTGCAGAAAAGTTTCGGATCCCGGCAGGACAGGCAGTTTTCACACAGGAAGATCTGGTGTTTCATGCACAAGTAGCTGGTTTCCTTATCAGGATGATTGACACATTTCCCCATGATCCGACGACTCCGTTTTTAGAAGTGAACAACTTGATCGAACCCTTCGATATGCAGGAACTCCAACATTTGCTGGCCAGGGACATCGGGTTCCAGAGATGCCTCTGCACCTTTTACAGTGTACTCTTTTTTGCCCGTATCTGGCAAACAGGCATCTTATCTCCGTTGCCGAATATCCACTTCCGTTTGCCATCGCCCTCCCCTTATCGGCAACCGACAGGTCATCCGCCCGGCCGCTTTCTGCTCGAGGAGATAAAAAAGGGCTTGACGGTCCATGGCCCGGAGGTATAATAGCGGATCGGCTGACTGGTCACTCAGTCAGCCGATCCGACGGGCATCCAGACGTGAGCAAAACAGGGTGTTACTCGTTGGATAACTCGACACGGCGCACCCGAGAACCGACGAAAATGACAAAAAAAGATGCGATCGTCACGGCCGCCGCTGAGCTCTTTGCCGAAAAGGGGTTCAGCGAAACAACGGCCGCCGAGGTTGCCCGACGGGCCAATGTAGCCCAGGGAACCCTGTTTTATCACTTCAAGACCAAAGAAAACATCCTGCTTGAGGTCTTCGAAGGCATTATGATCCGTTATCAGGCCGGCATGGAAGTGGCCGTTCGGGAAACGGAAGACGGTCTTGCCGCCATCGAAGCGTTGCTGCGGTTTCAGTTTGCCTTCGTCGAAGAAAACAGCAGGGTCTTTCTGGTGGTACTCCGTGATTTTCCTTCTTTTCTGGCCAGGTCCGACTCGCCGCAAAAGGCCATGGTTCAGAAGCGCCTGGCCGCCGTCTCCGATGTGATGCGCGGCGTCCTGGAACGTGGTCGCCGGGACGGCAGCATCCGGGACCTGCCGGTCGAAGCCGTCATTCAAATACTGCGCGGTCTGACTTCGGGACTGATCCGGCAAAGACTCCTCGGTCTTGCGCCCAATCCCCCCCCCAGCGACCAGGTCGTAGAATTCTGTCGGCAGGCCTTGCGGCAAACGACCGCTTGACCCTCAGTGCAGATGATGCCGGAGATCCGGAATCCGGATCAAAGACACGGCCAGATCAGCAAAGAACAGAGCATGGAATCCCGTACTAAAGAAGACATGGAAGATACTAATAAAACCAAATGGGCCAACAGACTGGCCGGAAGATGGCGGATACGCTTTCTGGTTGTGGTCTGTCTGCTGATCGTGACGGCTTCCTTTACCCCGGAGATCCTCTACCTGCTCTCCCATGAAAGCACCGATGACGCCTATTTCCGCGCCACCATTGTTCCGATAAGCGCCGAGGTCTCGGGCCGGGTCATCAGGGTCTTTATCAGGGACAACCAGATGGTACAGGCGGGCGATAGCCTTCTGGCAATCGATCCCAAAGATTACCGACTGGCACTGACCCTGAAAAGAGAGGCCCTGGCAACGGCCAGGGCGGAAAAAGAAAAAGAGGCAGCGGCAATCGTCGAGGCGCAAAAGGCCTTGGCCCAAACCCGGGCCGGGCTAGCCGACGCCGAGATAAAGGAGAAGTTCACCGCAACGGAAAAGCGGCGCTATGGCGGTCTGGCGCGGATGGGGGCCGTCTCACAACACACATATGAGCAGGCGGATACGGCCTGGCAGACGTCGCAGGCAAGGCAGCAGGCGGCAGTCTCGGCGGTAGCAAAATCAATCGCCGCCATCAAGACCCTGCAGGCGGGACTTGCAGCCCAGGAATCAAAGATCCATATGGCGGCGGCCGAGGTCGATGTTGCCGAACTTGCACTTGCACGCACCACGGTCAGGGCGCCTCTAACCGGTCGGGTCAGTGAAAGGAATGTGGATGAAGGGAAATACATCCAGGTCGGACAGCCGCTGCTCGCCCTGGTGGATCCGAAAGGAATCTGGGTTGCCGCAAACTTCAAAGAAACCCAGATAGATAAGATAAAGGTCGGGCAGGTGGTGGATATCAAGGTCGATGCCTATCCGGACCTTGTCCTGCAGGGGCATGTGGACAGTGTCCAGGCAGGTACAGGAGCGGTCTTCAGCCTTCTGCCTCCGGAGAACGCCACCGGCAACTTCGTCAAGGTCGTGCAACGGCTGCCGGTGAAGATCGTGGTCGATTCCCCCCCGGATCCGGCCCATCCGCTCTGGCCGGGTCTCTCCGCGGTACCGAGCGTCGATGTGGTCTCCGCCCCCAAGGGATAAATTGCGGCAATGACACCTGGGACGGAGCCCAATAAATGGCTGATCACCATAACGGTGATGATGGCCACCATCATGGCAGCCCTCGACATCAGCATCGTCAATGTTGCCCTGCCCTATATGCGCGGCAACCTCGGGGCCTCGGTGGAAGAGATCGCCTGGGTCGCCACCGGGTATCTCCTGTCCAATGTCATCGTCATGCCGATGATTGCGATGCTGACCGCACGATTCGGGCGCAAGCGGTTCTATCTCTTTTCCATCCTGCTCTTCACCATCACCTCCATGCTGTGCGGAGTGGCCTGGAATCTGACGGCCTTGATTACCTTCCGGGCCATTCAGGGCATTGGCGGCGGGGCCATCATTCCGATCTCCCAGGCTATTCTTCGCGAGAGTTTTCCGCCGGAGGAGCAGGGAAAGATCATCGGCATCTACGGCCTCGGCGTCATCCTGGGACCGGCCTTCGGGCCGACCCTGGGCGGGTGGCTGACCGACACCTACTCCTGGCGCTGGATCTTTTTCATCAACGTACCGGTGGGAATTCTCAATCTGGTGCTGATCTCGCGCTATATCCACGACCCCTCCTACCTGGAGCGCGATAAAGGGCGCCTGGATTATGGAGGGCTGGCCTTTCTGATACTCGGCCTCGGATCCCTGCAGCTGTTTCTCGAGAAAGGACAGCAGTGGAACTGGTTCGAATCGAAATTCATTATCTGGCTGGCCGTCCTGGCCGCAATCGGTCTGATCTCATTTATCCGGCGGGAGCTTACCACCGCCCGACCGGCGGTCGATCTTCGTCTGTTCAAGGATTCGAATTTTGTCGTCGGGACCTTTCTCGGCGGTATCTTCGGCATCGCCCTCTACGGCTGCCTCTTTCTGCTCCCTCTTTTTCTCCAGGAACTCCTGGGGTATCCGGCCTTGAATTCCGGCCTCGCCCTGATGCCCAGGAGTATGGCGATGGCCCTCACCATGCCCGTCGCCGGCCGGTTATACAACCGGTGCGGTCCCCGGCTCCTGGTTGCAATCGGCATGCTGGTCAGCGGCTTTTCCTTCTGGCAGCTCTCCCGTCTGAATCTCGGGGTCGGTTATCTGGATATTTTGCTGCCGCAGGCCCTGCAAGGCCTGGGATTCGGAATGGTCTTCGTCTCACTGACCACCTCGGCTATGATTACCATCGACAGGAAACGCATGACCGCGGCCACCGGTCTCTACGTTGTCGTCCGGCAGATCTTCGGCAGTATCGGCATCGCCCTGGTGGCGACGGAACTTACCAGGAGTCAGGTGATATCCCATGCGACTCTGACCAGGTATCTGACCCCCTATCGCGATGTGGTCGGCCGTTGGCTTGCCGGGGCCTCTTCAGCCTTTGCAGCCCACGGCGCCGCACCCGCCATGCTGCAGACCAAGGCACTGGGACTTCTGGAGGCAACGACCTCTCAACATGCGGCCATGCTTGCCTTCAACCACGTCTTTTTCCTGCTTTCCCTGCTGTTCTTCCTCTGTTTTCCGTTGTGTTTCCTGTTGAAAAGCGGCAGGAAGAAAGGACCGGCAGGCCGATAGCCTGCAAGGGATGCCTCATGCAGAATCGATCGATCTTTTAAGAAAAATGTCGGGATACAACCTCCTGGCGCAGTCCGGGCAGATGCCATGGCGGAAGTTTGCTTCCGAATGGTTTTTGATATACGTTTCAATCTGGTTCCAATAGCCTTTGTCGTCACGAATTTTTTTACACTCGGCGCAGATAGGTAACTAGGAAAATTTTTTCTTCAAATCAATGACATTCTGTTGCAATCACCGACATAAGGGGAAAAGGCGGCCTTGGATATTTTGATCTTTCAATCACGATCAAGGCATACAAGCAATTTTGTCACCGCCTAAACATTGCTGATCCGAAGAAAAACCCTGCACATCCCAGGCAAGTGCAGCCGCCGGCAGATTGAGAGAAAAAAATCGCCATGGGGTAAAGAAGAAGATGCCTCAATCAACGGATCGGTGGGGGAAGGGTCCGGGCGCAACATCAGCTACGTCCGTCCGGCGTGAGATGGGAGGGAAAATTGCAAAGTATTTCTATTCCCCTGCAGCCCTTACCTCGTCATATATTGGTCTTTCAGTGCATATACCATATCCCAGACCCGGCCAAAGCTCATTTTGTCCCTGCCGGGCTTTTTGATCATGGTGCGGAAGATCTCCTCCTGCCTGTCGGAGTTGTCATAACCCAGGACCATCCGCAGGGCAAACCCGGAGAAGTCTTTGACAAGAAAGGCAAAGATCTGATCGATCAGGGCATCACCCAGCCGGTAGATCCTGGCGTTTTCCAGTATCAGCTGGGCGTAGACGATCAGGGTGAAGAGTTCGCCGGCCGCCAGCATGTAGTCGATATCCCCGGCCTGGGCCACATCGGGAGGTGCGGTGGCCAGCAGGGTGCGGAACAGTTCGACCTGCTCGCGGAAGATCGTCACATTTGCCTGGTCAAAACCGGTATAGGCCAGGCGGTAATTCGGGAACCGGACCTTGGACAGTCCACCGGTAAACTGTCTGAACAGATACTCGTCGTCTCCGGCCGCGCTCATCTTTTCAATCTCCGGATAGTCGACCGGGCCGAAGAAGTAGTTTTTCACGAACTTGATGATAAGGGCCATATTGACATGTTCGGTACCTTCCAGTTTCGGCAGCATCCCGATGTCTCTCAGCGCCATCTCGAAATAGGTATCCTGTTCGTAGCCCTTGGCGGCAATCACCTCGTGCAGCAGGCCGATAACCTTCTCGCCCTGGCCGGTCACCTTCATCTTGACGATGGGGTTGAAGAGCAGATAGCGCCGGTCGTCATCGGAGGCGGCGCGCAGGTAGTCGGCTGCCCGCCAGGCGACCAGCTTCATGGCGATCAGGCGGGCGAACCCTTCACAAAAGAGCTTTTTCACATGGGGAAAATCGGTGACGTGCCTGTTGTAGAGGACACGTCCCGCGGCGTGATTCAGGGCCTCGTACAGAGCGTGGGTGGCGATGCCGATGGAGGCGCAGCCCAGCTCGAACTTGCCGATATTGATAGTGTTGAGCGACGAGTTCCACGCCAGTTTGCCCTGCGAGAGGATATCGGCCTCCGTAATCGGGTAGTCATGCAGGGTAAACTCTGCCACATAGGCCTGCCGGACACCGGAGGTATCGATCTTTTTGACGCACTCGTACTTCGGATGATCCGTGCGCACGACAAAAAATACATAGTCCCCGCTCTCTTCCATCTTGCCGAAGGTTGACACCAGCGCCGCGCAGTTGCCGTTGCCGATATAGTATTTGGAGCCCCGGGCAATCCAGGTACCATCAGGCCGTGCAACGAGGCGCATCTCGGTGGAATAGAGATCGGCCCCGTGGGCCCGCTCGGAGAGTCCGAAGGCGAAGACGCCGCCGTCACGCAGGAGCGCCGCCGTCCGCCGCTTTGCCTCCTCGTTGTCGCCCATCCAGATCGGGCCCAGTCCGAGGATGGTCACCTGCCAGGCATACCAGTAGCAAAGCCCGTAAAAGGCCAGAACCTCGTTGAACTCGGACAGCCGCCACATATCCCAGCGTGTCTGTCCATCCCCGTAGACGGCCGGGGTCAGAAGATCGGCAAAGATCCGATTCTCCATGATGAAATCAAGAAAATCCTGATACCAGACCTTCGTCTGATCATCTTCCTTGATCTTTTTCAGCCCCTTATTTTCGAAAAAGGCAATGGTCTTCTCCACCAGTTCGCGGGACCTCGCATCGGCATAATCCCGCTCAAGTTTTTTCGGATTGAAAAGCAACATGGTCTGCACCTGTCAGGCTGAATCATAATGACATGATCGGAATCATGTAGAGCAAGTATTTGCCAACGGATCCTTCCTTGTGCCCCTGGAGAGCTCCAGCTACGAAATTTTGGTCCGTACCTTATCCCAGCGCTTGATCTGCCAGGTTGTATGCGCCCGGGCAATTGCGTTGCCCGCCACATCGCTGATCCGGGTCTCCATCACGATGGAGCAGGACTCTTTCGTGGTCAGCGGCCCCAGCACCAGCTCCTGCAGGTCCGCGTGGCTGAGCCTCGTTTCCGCGGTGATCGCCATCTTGGCCTGATAGACATAATCAACATCGAGCTTCGACATGATCAACCGGTAGCCGGCCGGATCGAGGCGCGAGAGCAGCATCAGACCGGCGGAAAATTCCGCCACCGTGGCGATGGCGCAGGCATGGATCCCCCGGATATGATTGTGATTGACCCTTTTATACGAGGCGCTGGTCAGGACCCGCTCTTCGCTCAGCGTGGCGATTCGGAAGCCGTGCGGCCTGTTGAACGGGATGATCCGGCCCATCATGAAATTCAATACCCTGAGCCACCCATTGGAGTCCCGAGCCCTGACGATCAATTTCGGCAACATCGCAGAGCCGTTCATGCAATCCTCCGTCCCGCCCTGAACCCGTTGTGCGTCGCCTCGAAGACGGTGGCAGGCGTCTCGGCGTCACCAACGGTCTGGTAATGGATGCCCAGCTCAACCGCCACGGTCTTCAATGGATTATATGAACGGGTCCCGACGGCCAGCACCACGGTGTCGGCCGGGAGGTCCTCGATGGTTCCGCCCTGCTCGATCCTGACCGCATCGGTCGTGATCTCCACCACCTTCGACTGCAACCTGGCAGTGATCCCATACCGCTCCACATCCTGGAGCATCCCCCACCGGGTTGATTTGCCGAAATTATCCCCCAACCTGTCCAGCATCTCAACCACGGTGATTTTCTTGCTGCCGGTTGTGGCCAGATGATACAGATTCTCCATCGATTCGGCCCCATGCACAAGCAGGAATTTCAGTTCCTCGCCGGACAGCGTCCCGTGCTCGGCAAGAAAGAGCGCCGTCTCGACCCCGACCGCGCCGCCGCCGATAATAATTACCCTCTCACCGGTATGCCGGATGCCGGACAAAACCTCCCAGGCCTGCACGACATGCTCCGATTCGACTCCGGGGATCGGGGGTGTGACCGGAGTTCCTCCGGTCGCCAGGATGACGGTATCCGGTCGCCGGGCGGACAGGAGGTCACGGTCTACCTCTGCGTTCAGAATCACCGTTATTCCCTGTTGTGCCAGCTGCCGGCCAAGGTCCTCGGCCAGGCCCAGAAATTCGCTGCGACCGGGAGCAGCCCCGGCCAGATGGAGCTGTCCGCCAAGCTGCGCCCCCCGCTCATAGAGCGTGACCTCGTGCCCTTTTTCGGCAGCGGCCAACGCCGCCGCCATCCCCGCCGGACCGCCGCCCACCACCATGACCCTGCGGGCCTGCGCTGTCGGTTCCACCCGGCTCTCGGCCTCATGGCCCGCCTGGGGGTTACACAGACACTCGACCGGCTTCATCTTGAACAGGTTGTCGAAGCAACCCTGGCCGCAGGCCACGCAGTGGATGATGGCTGACTCCCGTCCGGTCCGCGCCTTCTTCGGCAGGAACGGATCGGCAATCAGGGCGCGACCCATGGCCACCATATCGCAATACCCTTCGGTCAGCAGCCGCCTGGCGACCTGCGGATCGCTTATCCGATGGCTGGCGATGACCGGCACCAAGACCTGCTGCCTGACGGCACGGGCCATGTAGGCAAAGACCCCGCGCGGCACCTTGGCGACGATCTGCGGGACCTGGGCCTCGTGCCAGCCGACATTGATACACAGCGCATCGGCTCCCGCCCCTGCCAGACGGACGGCGAAGGTCTGCAGGTCATCTCGGCCGATGCCTTCCGGCATGAAATCATTGCCGTTGATCCGCACCATGAGCGGAAAGCCGGCCCCGACCCGATCCCGCACCGCAGAGATGACCTCAAGGCCGAAACGCATCCTGCCCGCAAGCGTGCCGCCGTACTCATCGTGACGTTTATTGGTCAAGGGAGAGAGAAATTCACTGATCAGATAGCCGGTCCCGGCCAGGATCTCGACCATGTCGAATCCTGCCTCCTTGACCCGTTGAGCGGCATCGGCAAACCGGTTGATCACCTCCCGGATTTCAGTTGCCTCCATCTCCCGCGGTGTCTCCTTGGTCATCCGGCACGGCACCGCGGACGGCGCAACGGGTTTCTTGCCGCCAAGCAGAAACGACGAGTTGTAGCGTCCGGCATGGTTCAACTGGACTGCGGCCCTGGCTCCGCCGGTCTTGATGACATCGGCCAGCGCGGCCAGCCCGGGGATGAAGGCATCGTCATGGGCACCGATATTGCCGGCATTGCCGGAGAGTTCGTCGACGGTGGCATAGCCGACGCTGATCATGCCGACCCCCCCCTCCGCCCGCGGCCGATAGAATTCCAGCAGACGGTCGGTGACCTGATACTTCCGGCACATGTTCATATGCATGGCCGGCATGACTATCCGGTTGTCGATGGTCAATGTGCCGATTGAAATCGGCTCAAAAAGCGGGTCCCTCATGTCGTATTCCTCCTCAGGGGCCGATCGCAGCCCGGAATTGATCGGCAACGCGCGGAAACAGGCCGATGGAGCTCAGGGCATCCTGAAGCCTGTCCGGCTCTGCCAGAAAATCCTTCATAAAGGCGATCTCGGAGGCCTTGAGATAGATATGGAACGGTTCGAGCATGTCCTTGCCGAAGAGTGTTTCGATGATCCGGGCAATGTTGCCGTCGTCGGCATGCGGCCGGAGCTGGACCACCCGTTCCAGCAGCTTGCCGATATAGAAAAGAATGGTCGCCTCGACACTGTCAATGCCGTTTCGATGACCCGGCAGGATTCGCCGGTCACGGAGGGTTCCCAGTTTGACCAGGGTCTCGCAATAGGCGATATAATTGCGAAAACGTTGTCCGGTTTCGAGATCGGTATCGAGGAGCGGCGACTGGAAGATCCCCCGCAGAAGGACATCGCCGCTGACCGCCCAGTCCCCGGCGATATAGACGAGATCGCTCTGGGAATGGCCGGGACAGGCCAGATATTCGATCCCGAGGTACTTCGGCAGGTCCTCCTCGACAATGCCGTATCTTTCCGGCAGGGGAGGAAAGACCTGACTGCCTTTCAGAATCCGATCCAGTTGCTGCAGGTAGCCTTCACTGAAACCCATCTCTCGCAACGTCTCATACATCCCCATAAGTCGCCGCTCCTGCCCGCCCAGTTTCAGGCCGTCGCGATACGGCACATAGATTGTCGCCCCGGTTTCTCTCTCCAGCCAGGCCGCCAATCCGTAATGATCGATATGGCAATGGGTGATCACCACATGCCTGAGCCGTGACAGGTCGATGGCCTCAGCCAGGGATTGCCGGGCACCCGGGGTCGGCGGTCCGGTGTCGATGAGCACCAGTTCTCCCGCCGCTTCCAGCGAATAGCAGTGAACGGGACCCACCATATACGGGGTGTCGATGGTATGTTGCTGGATTATCATAGGTATTCCGCTTCTGGCGGCTGGGGCTCCTCGACCGCCCGGGAGCACGAAATTCGGGCCGCCGAGGAGCTCCAATGCGGATCAGAACAGGTATTTTTCCTCCTCGATAGCGGCCTTAGCCAGCAGCCGCTTTGCCTGCAGGAGCCCTGTGGCGTCGTATTTGGCAAACCGCCGGATCCCGGACAGGATCATGGTCAGGGTATCGCCCTCCTCGATGAAGAAGGCGCCCCGGCGGGCGGCGCTGCCGGCAGACTCCGAAGCGCTGAAGGCAAAGACCTTGACCGCGGCGGCATACTGCTCACGCTTGCGATCGCTGGCCCCGGCCTGCGCCTTTTCAGCCCGCAGGATCGCGCTTTCCAGGGCAAAGATCTGGATGGCCAGATCGGCTGCGGCCATCAGGATCTCCTGCTCTTCAGCCAGCTTGTCCATGTATTTCTGGACACCGGCACCGGCCAGGATTAAAAATAACGTCTTCAAATTCCTGGTCAGGGCCTTTTCGGCGGCAAAGGGGATCGTGGTATCGAGTTCCTCGAAGCTCGGAGTCATCAGAGATTCGAAGGCCTTCATCGCCTCTGCCTGCAGAGGAAGCTCGCCTTTCATCGCCTTCCTCAGGATCATGCCCGGAATCAACAGCCGGTTGATCTCGTTGGTCCCCTCGAAGATCCGGTTGATCCGCTCATCACGATAGAAGCGCTCAGCCGGGTAGTCACTGACGAAACCGTAACCGCCGTGGATCTGCACAATCTCGTCGACGGTCATGGCCAGGACCTCACTGCAGAAGACCTTGGCTATGGCACATTCCGGGGCGTATTCCTCGATGGCCTTCTGGTATTCGTCGTAGTAGTTGTCTATGCCTTTGTCAATCATGGCCAGTTTGGTGTCGAGCAACCCGGCCAGACGGTAGACGAGCGATTCCGAGGCATAGATCTCGGCCGCCATATTGGCGAGCTTTTCCTGGATGGCGCCGAAGCTGGCGATGGGCCGGTTGAACTGCTTGCGCTCGTTGGCATATTTTATGCCGATGGACATGGCCATCTTGGAGGCGCCGGCAACCGCCGCCCCGAGTTTGAACCGGCCGACATTAAGGACATTAAAGGCGATTTTATGCCCTTTGCCGATCTCGCCCAGCAGGTTCTCCACCGGGACCTTGCAGTTTTCCAGGATGATCTGGGTAGTCGAGGACCCCTTGATCCCCATCTTCTTCTCCTCATTGCCGACGACCAGCCCCTCGAAGTCCCGCTCGACCAGAAAAGCGGTGAAATGCTTTTTGTCTATCTTGGCGAAGATCGTATAGAGCTTGGCGAAGCCGCCGTTGGTGATGAACTGCTTGGTGCCGTTCAGGATATAGTGCTTGCCGTCGGGCGACAGCACGGCGGTTGCCTGAGCGCCGAGGGCATCGCTGCCGGATCCGGGTTCGGTCAAACAGTAGGCGGCGCACCACTCACCGGAGATGATCTTGCCCAGGTATTTCTCCTTCTGGGCCGGGGTGCCGTAGTAAATGAGCGGCAGGGTACCGATACCGGTGTGGGCGGAATAGGCCACCGAGAAAGAGCCGGCGCAGGAGATCTTCTCGCTGACCAGCATCGAGGTGGCCTTATCGAGCTCGAGTCCGCCGTATTCTTCCGGCGCATCCATCATCAGAAGGCCCAACTCACCGCATTTGTGCATGCCGCCGATCACCAGGTCGAAATTCTGCTTTTCGATTTCATCCATATGGGGAATGATTTCGTTCTGGACAAACTGCTCGGTGGTCTCGGCAATCTGTTTTTGCTCGTCGGTAAACTCCTCGGGGATAAAGACATCGGCGCAAGCCGTCTCTTTGATCAGATATTCACCGCCTTTCAATGTTGTCTCAGCCATTTACGTCACCTTTTCGTCTGTTTTTAAGTCCTTGGGCCAGGGGCCGGAATCAGGGAGTTTCAGTTCTTCAAACCCTACGTTACAGTCTCTCGTAGATGCCCGCGGCACCCATGCCGCCGCCGATGCACATCGACACCATACCGTAGCGGGACCTTCGTCTTCCCATCTCATGTAAGAGCGTCGCCGTCAGTTTGGCCCCGGTACATCCCAGCGGATGGCCAAGCGCTATGGCACCGCCGTTGACGTTGATGATCTCGGAATTGAGCCCCAGTTCCTTGATGACGGCCAGGGCCTGAGAGGCAAAGGCCTCGTTCAGCTCAATCAGGTCGATCTCACTCTGCGACAGACCGGCCAGCTTCAGGGCCAGCGGGATGGCCTCGATGGGTCCGAGGCCCATGACCTCGGGCGGGACACCCCGGACCGCGAAGGCGACGAAACGGGCGATGGGCTCCTTGCCGGTCCGTTTCAGAAAGTCCTCGGAGACCACCATCGCTGCAGCCGCACCATCGGTCATCTGCGATGAGTTGCCGGCGGTCACCGGTCCGTTCACCCGGAAGACCGGCCGCAGTTTGGCCAGCGTCTCGATGGTGGTGCCGGGACGGACGCCGTCATCGACGGTGACCATCTCCTTGACCCTCTTTATCTTGCCGCCTTCAAGGGATGTTTTCTCGATCTCCACCGGGATGATCTCCTCGGCAAATCTGCCGGACGAGATCGCCTCGGCCGCCTTGGCATGGCTCCCCACGGCAAAGGTGTCCATGGTCAGACGGTCGATGCCGTATTGTTGAGCCACCAGTTCGGCAGTGACACCCATTGAAGAATAGGCCTCGGGCCAGCCGGACACAAGCCCCGGGTTGGCGCTGTACTTGTTCCCGCCCATCGGCACACAGGTCATGGATTCGGCACCGCCGGCTATGATGCAGTCGGCAAAACCGCACATGACCCGTTCCGCCGCCATGGCGATGCTCTGAAGGCCCGAAGAGCAGAAGCGGTTGATGGTCTGTCCCGGAACCTGGTACGGAAACCCGGCCTTCATCGCGGCTACCCGGCCCATGTTCATTCCCTGTTCCCCCTCGGGAAAGGAGCAGCCGAGGTAGACATCCTCCACCATCATCGGATCGACGCCGGTCCGCTCGATGAGTCCCTTCATCGCCACGGCGGCCAGGTCGTCTGGCCTCATATCCTTTAATTTCCCCTTGTTGGCCCGGCAGCCCGGGGTTCGGTACGATGCCAGTATATAGGCTGTTTTCATATCTGTTCTCCTGATGGGGTGCGTTGATTAATTGCGAAGGGGTTTGCCTTTTTTCAGCATATGCTGGATACGCTCGGCGGTCTTTTTGTTGCCGCAGAGTTTCAAGAAGGCCTCCCGCTCAAGTTGCAGCAGGTAGTTCTCCGAAACCGGGGTCCCGGGATTTACGTCGCCGCCGCAGATGGCCTGGGCGATGATTCCACCCATCTCGGCCTCGTATTCGGTGACGAAATTACCCATTTTCATATTCCAGAGCTGGCTCTTGATACTGGCCGCAACGCTTCGTCCCGGCGCCGGGATGTTTTCGGCCGGGCGGCCCGGGCGGTAGTTGACGGCAAGCGCCAGGACCTTCCGTTTGGCATCGGCTATCAGACGGTCGGTATTCATGCTGATGCCGTCACCCCGACGCATATAGCCCATGGCGGGAAGCTCGGCAGCCCCCATCGAGACCTTGGCCATCGCGATCTGTTCGAAATTCTTGATGATAAAGGGTGTGATATCGGCCTTGTTCTGTCCGGCGAGTTCGACGGCCCTGAGGCACATTTCCTTGGTGCCGCCGCCTGCCGGCAACAGGCCGACACCGATCTCTACCAGCCCCATATAGGTCTCGGACGAGGCATTGATCGCATCGGCATGCAGGCAGAACTCGCAGCCGCCACCGAGGGTCATCGCGAAGGGCGCGGCCACCACCGGTACCTTGGCATATTTGACCGACATGGTCGCCTTCTGGAAGACACGGATCGACATGTCGATATCCTCGAAGGCGCCCTCGGCCAGCGCCACGGCCAGCATCATCAGGTTGGCACCTACCGAGAAGTTGGCGCCGCGATTGCCGATAACGAGACCGACACCTTCTTCTTCCGCCCGCCGGACGGCCTTGTGGACCATTGCCAGGATATCCCCCGAGATCGCGTTCATCTTCGAATGAAACTCGAGGCAGAAGACACCGTCGCCCAGATCGACCACCGAGGAGTTGGCATTGCTCTCGACCTCACGGCCGGCACGCTTCAGGATCTCGAGGTGGATCTCCCCCTCTTTCACCGGTACCGGACGATAGCCCCCCTGCACCAGGTCGTAGTATTCCCTGGTGCCGTTTTCGGTATAGCGGTAGAAGGACTCGATGCCCTTCAGGACCTCCGGGACCCTGACGCCGTCCTTTTCCGCCCGTTTGACGAAGGCGGCGACACCGATGGCATCGAACATCTCGAACGGACCGAGCTCCCAGTTGAAGCCCCACTTCATGGCATTGTCGATATTGACCACGTCGTCGGCAATCTCCGGAATCCGGTTGACCGCATAGATCAAGGTGTCACGCAGGGATTTCCAGGCAAACTCGGCACCGCGATCCTTGCCTGCGACCACCATCTTGGCCCGGGTTCCCGGATCATCCACCTGCTTGACGGCCTGAACGGAGGGGAATTTCGGCTTCTGAGCCGGTTTGTAGTCACCGGTCTGCCAGTCATAATAGAAGATCTCGCTCCGGCCGCCCACCTTGTCCTTCTTGAAGAAACCCTTTTTGGTCTTATTGCCGAGCAGGCCGCCTTTGATCATCGCCTGCATGAAGTCCGGCACCTTGAAGACCTCCCTTTCCTCGTCTCCCGGAAGCAACTCGTAGGAATTGGTGCCGACATGGGCCAGTGTATCAAGGCCGACGATATCGGCGGTCCGGAAGGCGCCGCTCTTGGGCCGGGCGGTGGCGGGACCGGCAACGCTGTCGACCTCCTCCACGGTCAGGCCCATCGCCATCATATGCTGGATACCCTTGTAAATCGCGTAGACACCGATGCGGTTGCCGATAAAATTGGGGGTATCCTTGGCGTAAACGATACCCTTGCCCAGGCGCCGGCTGATGAAATCGGCCATACCGGTCACCACCGCAGGATCGGTCTCCCGGCAGCCGACAATCTCCATCAGGCGCATATAGCGCGGGGGATTGAAGAAATGGGTGACCAGGAAGTTCCGGCGGATCTCGACGGGCAGGACCTCGGCCATCTCGTTGACCGACAGACCGCTGGTGTTGGTGGAGAGAATCGAGCCTGGCTGCAGATTCGGGACCAGCCTCTGAAACAGTCCTTTCTTAATGGGCATATGTTCGATGACCACCTCGATAACCCAGTCGCAGTCCTTCAGTTTCGGCAGATCATCATCAAAGTTGCCTATCTGAATCAGGGCGGCATAGTCTTTCAAATAGAGCGGTGCCGGCTTCATCTTGGCCAGACCCTCGAGCCCGTTTTTAGCGATACGGTTCCGGACGACCGGACTGTCAATCGTCAATCCTTTTTCCAGCTCCTGCGCATCCGGTTCGCGCGGAACCATATCGAGCAAGAGGACTTCCAGACCGGCGTTGGCCAGATGAGCGGCGATGGTCGCACCCATAACGCCGGCGCCAAGGACAGCTACTCGATTAATCTGCCTCATTTCTTTCCTCCATTTGAAGATTGCGGATGGGTAGTGGGACATTGGGTATTCTGGGTGTAGAGGTGTTCGATTTTATCCTGGTACATTTCGTAGATCTTTTTTCGTTTCAGTTTAAGGGTTGGCGTCAACTCCCCTCCCTCGACCGAGAATTCCCGGGGAAGGAGAGCGAATTTCTTGATGGTCTCATACGGCGGCAGCGTCTTGTTCAGCTCCTTGATCCTGTTGCCGTAGATCTCCTGGATCCGGCTGTTGGTGACCAATTCATCGATATCGATATAGTCGAGCTTCTCCTGCCGGCCGATGTCTACCAGGCGCTCGACATTGGGGGTCAACAGCGCCACCAGGTAGGGTTTTCGATCACCGAAGACCATGGCCTGGGAGATATACTTATCCAGACGCAGTTCGTTCTCCAAGGGTTGCGGCGCGATGTTCTTGCCGCCGGCGGTGACGATGATCTCCTTCTTCCTGTCGACGATATAGATAAAGCCCTCGTCGTCGATCCTGGCGATATCGCCGGTCTTCAGCCAGCCGTCTTCAAAGCTCTCATCCGTTGCCTTCTGATTGAGATAGTAGCCCTTCATTATCTGGGGCCCTCTGACCAGCAGCTCGCCGTCCTCGGCCAGTTTCATCTCCGTCTGCTCGAAGGCCTTGCCGACCGAATCGAAACGGACCTCGTCGAAGCTTGTCAGGCAAACGGCAGGACTGGTTTCCGTCAATCCATACCCCGCATAGACCGGCAGACCGATACTCCACATGAATTCATTGATGGTCTTATCGAGCGGGGCACCGCCGCAGATAAAATAGCGTAATCTGCCGCCGAATCGCTCCCGCACCTTGCTGAAGACCAGACGGTCGAAGAAGGCATACTGCAGGCCCAGGAAGCCGACGGGTTTTTTCTCGACATATTTGCGATTGACGTATCTTCGTCCCACCTCGACGGCCTTATGAAACAGGGACTGCCTGAAGGCGCTCATCTGATGGACATTTTCATAGATCCGCGAGTAAATCTTCTCGAAAAGACGGGGAACGCTGACCATCACGGTGGGCCTTACCTCGATCATGTTTTCCATGACCTTTTGGACGTTTTCGGCAAAGGCGATATGATAGCCTTTGATCAGCGCCGCATAATAGCCGCCGGTCCGCTCCAGGACATGGCTGAGCGGCAGGAAGCTCAAAAAGGTCTCGATCCGGTCGGTCTGCTCCAGCTTCTTCATGCCGGTCTCGGCATCGAAGATCATATTCTGCTGGGTCAGCATCACCCCCTTCGGCACCCCGGTGGTGCCCGACGTGTAGATGATGGTGATCAGGTCATCGGGAGTTATCGCATCGATCAGGGTCTCAATGCGCTGTTTTTCATCTTCCTGCAATGGATAGGATATCTCGGAAAGCTGATGTTGGGTATACACCGGGAAGCTGCGCTCCCCGAGGAACCGCTCATAGGAGATGACCATCTCGACACCGGGAATCTGCTCACGGACCGCCAGGAGCTTTTCATACTGGATTCTGGTGGAGACAAAGACGATCTTCGCACCGCTGTGATTCAGGACATAGGCCGCCTGCTCCCCGGTGTTGGTCGCATAGATCGGCACGGTGATTCCCTGGATACTCTGGATGCCGAAATCCGAGATCGCCCAGCCGAGCCGGTTTTCGGAAAAGATGGCAACCCTGTCACCAGGTTGAACTCCGGTCTTGAGCAGACCGCGTGCCAGCATCAACACCCGCAGATAGAACTGGGCGTAGGTGAGAGAGAGAAACGAGTCGCCCCGCTTATAACTGATAGCCGTTCGGTCACTGTAAAGCCGGGAATTCTCCTTCAACATCGCTGGAATCGATCGATACGACACGTTGTTCATAATCCCTTGCTCCCTTCAGAATACCTGCCCTTGCTCTATCACCTTTACGTTTGCGTTAAAATATAGCCATCCTGGATCCCTTATACCTTACCTTTACGTTTAAGTCAACTGCAAACGGAATAATTTTCCTCCCCCCTTCCTCCGGCGATACAGAGAGGCGGGCCGACGACCGGACGGCCATCGTCCACCTGATGCCGTGCCTCCAGGCCGAAGAGAAGAGACGGCGTCTAACTTACCTGGAATGTCCTGATAAACCTGCGATCTATCCTGTCCTTGATACGAAAGGCGAGCTTGCCGGAAAAGGTGAGAAACCATTTGCAGAGGATCCCGTCACCATCGCCCAGATTATAGATGAGAAGGTATTTCCCGCCCGGAGAAAATTTTTCCAGTGGTCTGCCCTCCAGACAGGCCATAAGGTTTCGATACAGAACAGGGTTCTGCCGGACGGCATAGACACCGACCTTGTCCAGGGGTTCCGACTGGTAATGGATACAGTCGCCACCGCCGAAGATATTGTCAAAACCTGTCGACTGCAGGTAGTCGTTGACCCGCAATCCGCCATCCGGTCCGGTCGGCAATCCCGAACGGCCAAAAAGAGGAGACGGCCTGACTCCCACGGCCGGAAAGATGATATCGGCCTGGTAGTGTCCATCATCCTCCAGATGGATACAATTATTTTCTATCCGCCGGACATGCCCTGTCTCCATGATCTCGATCCCCTTGGACTCCAGGATCCTTCGCGCCAGCCTCCGTACCTTCCCGGGCCTTCCGGACATAAACCCCCGCCCCGGAAACACCTGGATGCGAGGCAGGTAAGCGGCATGCTGCCGACAGAGCTGATGGATATTGCCGGCAATCTCTATGGACGACGGACCGCTGCCGATCACGGCAACGGTGATCTTGCCCGCCGCGGCCCGCGCAAGTAACGTTTTTTGCGCCGTCAACAGCTCCTCGATCGGTTTGGCGCAGAAAATATCACGGTTCTCACCCCGAACCATCTCCCGGGGGACATAGGAGCCGGCGTTGCAGGACAGGACATCGTAGGAAATCGCCGGCTCAGCAGTATCCTCAAGAAAGACGGTTTGATTCTCGGTATCGATCCGATGGGCCTTGCCGAGGATGAACCGACCTCCTTTTTTTTCGACAAGTCTGCGGGTCGGAAAGCGGATATCATCCGGCAGGTAGGTCCCTCCCAGCATCCCCGGCCCCATACCACTGTAATAATGGTACTCCGACGGTTGAATGACCGTTACGTCGAATCCCCTTTCAACGAAGGTATGCAGATTGGCAAGCGCAACCATATGGGCATGGCCGCCGCCGATCAGGAGCAGGCGCTTTTTCATGCATCATCCCGTTGTTCATCGATGGAGCGGCCAAGGCTTGCGATATGACTGCGTTCCTCCTCGGCGATCTGGTACAGGACCTTTTTTGTCCCTTCCCGGCTGCTTCTCTCGGCTGCCCGCAGATAGAGATCAAGGGCCTGGGCCTCGATGGCCAGGGCCAGACCCAACACCTCCGTCTCCGATTCGAGATCGGCATGATAACGCTGCAGATATTGTTCCGTAGTCAGCCCACCTTCCATGGCCGGTGCGGCGATCTTTTGGGCAAAATCGGCCAGCGACACAACTTTCCCGGTGATCTCTCCATGGAGATCCACCAGCCTCTGTTGATGATTGATTTCTATGGAGGCAAGTTTGGCAAAGAGCGCCTTGGTCGCTCCCCGGGCCACCCGATCCTGCATGGAAAGATAAAACTCCCTCAGGCCCGTCTCCAGACCGAAACCAATGACGATGCTCTCCTCCGGGCTCGCATCACCGGTAAAGAGATGCAGACCGACATCCTCATGTCCGACCGCCACCTCCTTCTTCCAGGCCTTTATCCCTCCCGAGAGGTTATAGACCCGACGAAACCCTTTGCCGGCCAACATCTGCGCAGCGACCCGGCTGCGGCCACCGATGGCTCAATAGACGATGATCGGTTTTTCCTTGTCGAGCTCATCCAGGCGGCTGTCGATGTCGCCCACCGGGATCAGTTTCGCCCCGGGCATATGCCCTGCCTTATATTCAGTCGGCTGGCGGACATCCAGGATCCGGACATCACCCTCCGGACTCTTGGCGATGAGCGCATTTGCCTCTTCCCAGGTAATCGAAGCGACCGGGGTGAAAAACTGTAACCATTTCATAGTCCGCACCGTCTGCTGTGACCATGACCTCTTGAGGAGGCGCTTCGACTCACCTGGAACCGACAAAGGGTTTCCCCTCCTTGCGTCACAAGGATGGTACCCCTATGCCTCCCGCTTCTTTATCTCTGAATTATCCCTAAATGGGAGAAATTTTTCCAGGGATCTTTCACCACGAGGCTATTTTTTCGCAATACGGGCCGGATACCGCCCTCCGAACGGAGGACGGCTGTTGATATGCACAAAACGGAAAATCGCTGTCGTTTTACTGCATCGAGTTGTTGATACGTCACCCTTGCCGGTCAGTGAACGGCAGTTGACTGCACACCTTTATACTGTTCATAGAGTTCGTGGAGCCGCTTGCGCATTCCACGAAGCTGTCCGGATTTTTCCGAGGAAACCCATCTCGGTTCACTAATGGAATATATATCCTTGGCCAAATCATCAAATGACCGTTCAATGGCGATACACCATTCGCTGGTACAGATCTCATTGATCTCCTGCGCCTCGACAATATCATGTTCGAGAAGCGCCATGGAATCGGTGAGATTCCGGATGAAATCCCGATGAGACACCTGAAATGATTCGACCATTTCTTTTTGCTTTCTCATTGTTCAACCTCCTCACGACTCGACATCTTCCAACCCGCCCACGAGTCCACGCAGAGCACTCCGGCGACTTTTTTATTGGCAAACGAAATGATTCTCCCCCGATTCTGCCGCCTGGAAAACCTGTTACGATTTCCCTAAAAGGCATCTGAAACGACAAGCGAGAGGGCGAATAATGCTCATCGCTTCAGATGGGGGAGAAGAGATATTTGAATAATAATCATTCTCTTTTCGCTTTGCAATACTTCGCCGCTGCCGATACATCCTGCATCTTATGATGCAAAGGACATGGGCGTTCACCAAGAGAAAAGAGATGCGCTGTTGCCGTTTTAATTTGGCGATGGCTTGATCGAGCAGTAATAATAGATTAGGTCAAGGTCCCGATTCCCTGTCCCTCATTGTCTCCGTCAGCCATTACATCCACCGTGACCGTACAGTAGAGAACACAGGATGAGTGATTTCCAGCTAAAAAACCACCGGCCGCCCTTTTTTCCCCGGATTCGACGGATCCAGGATCACCTCGCCGAACCCGGCCTGCGACGACCTGCGCCCTTGGCCGGTGCCCGATTGTCGGCCATGTATAATCTGGCTGCCCTCGCCTCTCTGGGGGCCGTTCTGCTTTTCCTGCTGCCGGGCTGTCAAAGAAATCCTGAAAACCGGGCCACAACCTATTCATTTGTCGTGGTTCGAACCTCTCCCCATGATCCATCGGCATTCACCGAAGGACTGGTGTGGGATCGAGGCGATGCGTATGAAGGCACCGGAAAGCTCGGAAGGTCTTCAGTGCGCCGTGTTGATCCGGACAGCGGGAAGGTCCTGCAACGGCATGATTGCGCCCCGGAGATCTACGGGGAAGGAATCACGGTCCTGGGCGACAGGCTCTATCAACTGACCTGGAAGAACCACCTGGTATTTGTCTATGACAGGCAGGATCTTTCTCTTATTGAAACGGTGGACTACCCAAGACAGGGGTGGGGGATCACCCATAACGGGACCGCTCTCATAGCCAGCGACGGCACGTCGTCACTCTATTTTCTCGATCCGGGAACACTTACCGAACTGCACAAGGTCACCGTCCGTGACGACGGACGACAGATACGGGATCTCAACGAACTGGAATATATCAAGGGCAGGGTCTGGGCCAATGTCTACAGATCGAACCGCATTGCGATAATAAACCCGGCTGACGGCTCGGTTGACGGCTGGATCGATCTTTCCGGCCTGAGCGACCGATTGAGGCTGCATGACAAGGATGCGGTCCTCAACGGCATCATGTATGACAGCAAGGACAAGCGGCTGTTTGTAACCGGTAAATTCTGGCCTGTCCTCTTTGAGATCAGGATCCTGACGGACCGTCCTGCCAAAGGTAAAATGAAAAAGTGGGCACCATTTTAGGTTGGCACAGGTTTATTAAAGCAGGGAAAATGCCAAAGAGAATGCAACCACCGGCTATGGCGTCAGGATCTTCCAGATACCATCCCCTGTGGCAATAACATGGTCTTCCACATGCAATTCCCCCTGCACAAAAACCATGGAGCGGGTTTTCTTTATAATTCTGGCTGTACCGATAATCGTGTCGCCTTCGCGGGACGGGGCCACAAACTTTACATCCAGGGAGATCGTGGCAATTTTTTTGTCTCCCCCGAGTGATAGGTAAACGGAGGTTCCCAGACCGGAATCCAACAGGGTCATGATGAAACCGCCATGCGTTATGCCGCCGCTGTTCAGATGAAAATCCTGTATCGTAGCCCTGTATTCATATTCCGAGTCTGATATCTGTCTGAATTGGAACCCACCGTTATGCCCCATATACCCTAGATGCCCCGCCTCTTCGAATTTTATCTCCATAGTGTTTTCTGCTGTCGTGGTTAAAATTTTCGGTATATCGATGACAGGTTCACCAAAGGTGTGAAGGTAAATTTCATTATGGGTTATCCCTGTTCACAAAAGACCTTTTCGGCATCGAAATGACTCCAGAGTTCCTCTTGATATAATACAGCAGATCCAATTAAATTTCACGACTGTCGGATTTTGTCTTCCGTGCTTACTTTAATCCTATTCGGCCTTATAATAACAGGGAAGCTTAAAACCTGATTTCCTGGCAGGTTGTCGGATGGCGATACCGTGTGCAGATGAAAATGCACGTCATAAATAGTATATCAACAGAGCCAAAGAGCGAAGAAATGACGAAGATCAAGATGCCTTCAAAACAATCGGGGCCTCCCTTCCTTAAGGAAATTATGGAGAAAGGCTATCATCTCTACAGCCTGGAAGATGCCAAAATTGCGGGTTTTTATCCAAGTAAAATCCCCAATTATCCAGGAGTGAAAATCAAGGATCTCAATTTAGGTGATGTCATTGTGGTAAAGGCATTTTTTAATGTAATATCAGTTCCATTCCTTCAGTCAGGAGGTGGGTATATTGATTTGGAGGTAGAACATATTGAAGATGACTCCGTTATGGGTGTAATTTTAACTACATTACCAGAAGGATTTTCATTGGAGACGGGTGATGTATTGGAAATTTTTGAACAAGAGATTTTATATAAGGAACAGCTAACCGAACACTAAGAAGTGGGGTCCAAAAACTTAGTAATTGCTCGAAATGACAAGTAAGGCTCAAAATGACAAAATTCAAATTTACTACCCAGCAACCGGAATCTCAATTTTTTCAGGATATCATGGAGAATGGATATCATATCTTCAACCTAAATAATGTTAAAATTCCAGATTATTATCCTGGCATATTACCGGATTTTCCGGGAGCAAGGGTTGAAGATCTTAAAATTGGTGATGTGATAACGATCGTAGTGTTTTTCAAAGTCGCTTCGAGTGAAAATATAGGAGCCGATGGAGGAGAAATAGATTTAGAGGTTAAACACATTGCCTCTGAGACGGTTACTGCCGTGATTTTAACGCCACTGCCAAAAGAATTTGCCTTAAGTACCGGTGAATCAATAGAAATTTTTCAAGAAGAAATTTTATATAAGACAAAATCAACGGAACACTAAACCATCACGCCAATCACAAAAGGATAAATCAAAGATCATTCCCTGTGAAATATTTGATTTTCAGGCTATGATCACATGCAAGTATCTCTTGACTCGGGAAGGCTTATGTCTTGGTGCGTATAAATTGGAAGTATTTTAACTTTGGAAGATATCTCAGGATAAGGTCATGTTGACTATCCTCTCATGAGCTTATGATTGCCATTGAAACATTTAAGGCATCATCAATTTTTAGTGAGATAAAATTTCAAAGTCCAACGGGCTTTTGGCCTCTTTCAGTGTGCTGCTCTTCACCGTGTGCGTATAGATCATGGTGGTCCTGACATCGCTATGGCCGAGGAGTTCCTGGATGGTTCGAATGTCATAATTTGCCTGAAGCAAATGGCTGGCAAAGCTGTGGCGAAAGGTATGCGAGGTAATTCTCTTGGGGATTTTTGCTCTCAGGACC
>JBJKPM010000063.1:0-8368 GCA_046706325.1 Desulfocapsaceae bacterium
CCGCCAGATACCCCCACACCAAAAGCGACACGGTGATGGTGAGCAGATACATCAGCACTACCCATTCGGTCATGGCCAGGCTCGCTGCAAAGGAGCGCATGATGCTCGGCAGGGCGATATTGGTCATGCTGCTGTCCATCGTGGAGAGGAAAACCCCCCCGGCGACCAGAAAAAAAATCATCCCCCTGCAGGAATGCTCGGCTTTTTCCATAGCGGCTATCTCGCTGGACCGGACAAAAAAAAGCGGGTCCTCGAAAGGACCCGCTCGTCATGCTGGAAAAGATCCGCAGCAGGCAGTAATTAGAACTTTATGCCCAGCTCGGTGAAGGCACCGTAGTCGGTCTTAGCATTCGGCAGCACAGCGATATTCTCGCTGCTCGGAATCAGAGCGCCGGCGCCGAGATCGATATAGCCACCCTCAACAACATTGAATCGAACCAGACCGGAAACCTCGGTCAACTTGGCATAGTCCTTGATGTCGTTGTAGGCCACGATACCGGTAAGCTTGATCATGTTGTTGACCTTGAAACCCAAAACAGCGCCGACGAAGGTATTGTCGCCGTGGGCACCGAACGCAGAAAGAGCACTGATCGGGGAACCGACGCAACCGATATCGGTCAGGTAAGCACCGGTGGTGCCGCCCATTGCCTGGCCCATCATGATGGTACCGTAGTTCAGGTCAGCCTGGAATCCCTTGCGGGTGAAACCGGTGATCAAGGTGGCGTCGGCAGCGCCGAAGCTCATCTTGGCATGCAGAATACCGCCAAATCCGTCATCACTAGCACCGAGGATCTTCTTATTGATATAAGAAACCTCAGCCAAGAGGCTGACCGGACCGGCAGGACCCTCTGCACGAAAGGTGCCGAGGAAACCACTACCAGTACCCAAATTGGTAGTATCATTTGCAATCTGGGTTACTAAATTCTGCTGATTATCCCGGTAGATGCCAAGGGCCATAATATTCCAGCTACTGATCTTCTGGATAATCTCGACATCCCAGTCATTGATATCCTTGTCCTGGGTCGGGATTGCTGCATACTCAGGACTATCGTAATACTCAGCCATCTTGTCGAAGGCCACAACTGCGGTGGTTGCCTTGTTCTGGGTCTGGTAAACAGCCATGATACGATCGAAGCGTTTATCGAATACGAACCATACGGAACTGTAGTCCGGGATCAAACCTGCTTCGATGGTAACCGGTCCCACAGGAATGCTGATATAGGCCCAGTCGGCGATGATATTGTTCGAATTATGGGTATCAGCAGTCCCATTCCAATTTGCGTTGTTCTCAAACAGGAACCGGACATGGGCGGCGGCACCGCCTTTGGATGTCCATTCGGCGTTGACCCGGATACGGCCGTAGTCAACTTCATGTTTGGCACTATCGACAAAATTAGCGTTGTTGACCCACAATAATCGCTCGCGGGCATCACCGGTGAAGGTGACGTCCGCGGAAGCGATCGCCACACTACCCACCAGCAGAGCGCCGACGGCTACCGCAAGAAATTTCTTCATCTTTTTCTCTCCTTGGTTGCTTTTATGCTCCGTCACCGAAGCCCATAGTCTCTCTTCTTACCCGACAGGCACCAGCCTGGTCGCGCCATCACCTCTATACCTAGAAAACGATGAAAGTAAGAAACCATATGATAGGAGGATAGTAAACGCGGGCCAAGGTGATGTCAAGTTTTTTTTACCGGAGTTTAAAAAATTATACATGCCGCCGGGATAGTCATTTCTTGGTTTTTTCAGGCACGAAATCAAGACCATAGGCAAACAGATCCGTTTCATTGGCATTCATCAGAAGGGTATCATACAGACTGCTGTCCGGCCTCTCGCCGACGAAGAGGGTCAGCGAATGTTTTTCCCCTGCCGCTTGCCTGCCGTCTCCGTCGGCGGCCTGCTGCGGATCGCCCTTCCGGTCCCCTCGTATCCCAAGGCTGTAATCGGCAACCATCCCCCCCAGGGTATTGGTGTGCCACTGCTCCGTCATGGAAGAGCCCGTCCACCGCATACAAGAGATATAACCGCCGCTATAGCTCCTGAGATTTTTCAGGAAGGTATACGAGTTTCTCTTATTCCTGCCAATCAGAATTTCCTGCTTCTTATCGCCATAGACATCGGCTGCGATGATTCGTGTGGGTACATAGATCCTGTCTTCAAAAACCCCCGGACCGGTCCAGCTTGGACCGAGGAAGTTGGTGCTGCCGCCGAATTCCTGCCGGCTGACCCACAATAAGGTGTTGTTTTGGTCGTAGACGAGCAGTTTATTATGGGTATCGATCACCACCCTGTCTATTGAGCCGTCGCCTTTCAGATCGGCAAGCGTGAAATCGAACAGATTGACGCCTGTCGGTAAAGACAGTTTTTCTCCCCGAATCGGCAAGTTGCCGCCCTTGTCGAATTTCAGCTGGTAGATTCCCGGGGCGACAAGCTCACTGCCGGAGGAATCCGCCTGCTGTCCGGCCAGGACAAGCCCTCGTCCGGGGATCGCCAGCGGCCGAAGATACCAGGGGACCTTGTTGTGGAGTATCTGCAGACCATGCGTCATATCCCATTGAGCTACAAGCGAGGATGGGGTGTTGCCGTCGGTTGCACTGATATAGAGTTCACCCCTGCCGTCCCGGTTCAGATCGGCAATGTTCAGGACATTGATCTTTAATCGCTGTGAAAGAGGAACCTTCGCTATCTGGGAGAACCTGCCGTTTTGAAAATGGTAGATACGGAGTTCCCCCTGAGCCGCAAGAACGATGTCTTCAATCCCGTCCCCATCGAGATCGCCGACGGCCATTGCCACCATTGTCATGGAAAGGGGTGAACTCTTTCTTACACCGTGGGTGGAAACCTGCACCCCGTTGCTCTCAGCCCCGAGAATGCCTCCTGCGGCATAGATCCCCTTCTTATACCTTTTTTCCGGGTTTTCCGTCTGAAACCCGGCCAATCCCGCCTTCCGGGCTTCGACCTTTTGCGTTTTCCCGCCCGCTTGAGTCGTGACCCGTCTTCCGGTATTCTCTCCGTGTCTGGCTATCGAAGCATTGATTTCCGAGGCAAGCCGGTCCAGGGAGGAGAGGATGCCGTTCTCATTCTTTGCAAGCATTGAAAATTTCACCGGCCCGCCGAGGGCCGTAACCGGATAAACGGTCAGTTGGACATTCAATTGATCGGAGACGGAATACATCGTGCCTGTTACCAGGTAATCGACATGCAGGCGGGCGAGGAGATCTTTGGCAGGTTCCCGTTTTTCCCGGTTTCTAAGCTGGTTCGCTTCCTTTGGCGAAAGGTCGTAATCCTTGATCTCGATACCGTCTTTGGTCGCCAGCCGGGCGGAAAGCATATTTCTCATGCTCTCCTTCAGATACGAATATCTTCCCGCAGCGCCTGAATCGAACGGCATGATGAGCAATGACGACCTGCCTTCCCCGGCCCGGGCGGTAAGACAGCTGAAAAAAAAGACGAAAACGATGGCGACCGATGCAATATTTTTTCCTGACATAATATCTCCCAGACCGTTCGATAAGGATTTGCGGGGACGGGGAATGGCGGATCGAAGCTCCGGCCCCTCCAGATCCTTGTATATATATCAAAGCGGCACTTCTTGCAAGATCAGTCCGCCGCCGGGAGAAGGCCTGATCCAAGTGACCCGAGCCGTACCGACCCAGAAGAAACGGGAGCGGGAAATTTTGCCTTTTCTCTTGACTTTTCAGCAAACCAGATGCAATATGGAGGTAGTAAAGTTTTTTGTACTTTCCCCTCCGACGGACAAACGGGACGGTTCAGGGGTTCTTTATTGACGGGGAAAGGGTTCCCGGATATTTGGTATGTATTCAGCCTTAATGAAAAAAATATTTCTCTTCAGCGCAGTTTTGTGTATCTCCCTGCTGACAGGCGCGGTATCGTATGCGGCAGATCTCAATGACCACGTTCTCTACAGGATAGTCACCTACACCTTCAATGACGGCACCATGCCCAATGCGGCTACCGCAACCGGCACTCCTCATCATTATAATCCCTTGATGATCGCCGGCACGAAAACGGATATGACGCCATCCGAGCCGAGCAACCAGGACCAGTTTGCATACAGCTCCGCCAAGCCCTTTGCCCAGGGTTTTGCCCTCTCAGCCAATATCGACGCTACGCCGAAGTTATCCTTTCAAGGGGTTATCGGTGTCGTCAAAAACGGCCCGAATACACTCGTAAATTCCAATTTCGACTCCAGCTGGGAAGCAAATCTCGGGGTTATCTACAAGCTCTTCAATCATCTGTCCTACGAAGTACATTTCGGCTTTATGGACACCGGCAATCTCTTTAAGAACAACAATGCCTATAGTGATGTTGAAAGCGTTGTCATGATCAGCAACCAGTTGACCATGAGTTTCTGACCGGTACGATCGGAACCGGATTATTGCTTTTCCTCCCCCCTTCAGCCATGCTCCGTGGATAACCCTGTCGCCGTCCGCAGGTGTTTGGCAATGACCTGTAAATCTTCCCAGGTCGCCTTTTTAAACTCGGGGTTCTTGAGCAGAAAAGTCGGGTCGTATGTCGGGACGACAGGGATTGTCTTCCCTTCCGATACCGTATAGGAATACCATTTGCCCCGGAGCTGAGATAAAGGCTGGTTCTTTTTCAACACGGCCCGGGTCGCAACGATGCCCATGGTACAGATAACCGCAGGGTCAAGTTGCTGCACCTGACGTTGCAGGAAAGAAAAACAGATATGGATATCTTCGGAGGTCGGCCGGCAGTCATCGTCCACGGCGCATTTGATGACATTGGTTATGAAGGCCGCATCCGGAGGGAGCCCCATGGCTGCCAGCATTCTGGATACCATCCTGTCTTCCTCAACCCCGAAAATACTATCCGCCGGCAACAAATCTCCTCTTTCCTGACTGAGCCATCCGCCGACAATAAGCAGCTTCACACGTTTACCGCCACGGCCGGGGACTGAAAATAAACGCCGGGTGTGCAGCACACAATCGGTACAGGAACGCACCTCACCGGCAATATCGGCGAATATCTCCACCGTCGGTTTCTCGGCGGTTTCCCCGGCGGCATATGGAGAAGCAACTGCCTTAGCGGAGACCACAGGTACCTGGGGTGGGGAGAAGGGAAGATCAACAGCCGCCAAAAATCCGGCAACCGTCTCGCCTGCCGGATAGTCTTCGATACCAAGGACCTGGTGATATTGCAGAAGGGAACGCAGAGCGTACAGCCATTGTATTTTCCGAACATCCATTCTCTCCCCCTTACAGGCCTTTTCCGCCACCGGACCCACCGGATCAATTGTGCCATTATATCGTCTGAAATAAAATTATAATATCTTTTTTTCCCGCACCGGATATACTGAATCTTTATACCTCTTGCCTTTAGGACATTATGCCTTCCCGGAATACTGAAACAGGCCATACTCCCCCTCTCATCGTCAAATTTATGGCACGTGGACTTGTTCGGGAAGAAAATTTTGCCCGGTGGACACGTCAGCTTCCCGGGGATACCTGCGGATGGGGAAATTGCCGTTTTATTTTCGATGTCGACGCCCGGGAATACGACTGGCTTGCCATCTACCATGACCTTTCCCGCAGACCCTGGAGCTTCAGCGAGGAACGGCTCTTTTGTCCGCCGGAGAAAACAGTCCTGATAACGGCGGAACCCTCTTCCATCACTGTTTATGGAACGGATTACCTCCGGCAATTCGGAATGATCATTACCAGTCAGGAACCCTGGGCGATTTCCCATCCGAACCCGATATTTACTCAGCCGGGTCTGATCTGGTTTTACGGCTTCCCCTTCTCCGGTGGCCGAATACGAACCTATGATGATCTCAAGGCCGCCGCTCCGCCGGAAAAAGAACATACCATCTCCACGGTATGTTCGGAAAGGAAAGGCAGGTTTACCCTCCATTACAGACGATTCGAATTTACCCAAAAGCTCAAAGCCGCCTTGCCGGAACTGGATATCTTCGGCCATGGGATCAACCCGATGTCCGACAAAGCGGTGGCCGTTGATCCCTATCGGTATCATATTGCCATCGAAAACCATGTCTACCCACACCATCTGACTGAAAAAATGCCTGACTCATTTCTCGGATACGCCCTGCCCTTCTATCATGGATGTCCCAATGCCACCGACTATTTTCCGGCCGAAAGCTTCATCCCTATCGATATAGCCGATTTTTCGAAATCTCTTGATATCATCCGCTCAACAATTGCCAATAACGAATACCGGGACCGACTGCCGTATCTCATCGAGGCCAGAAGGAGGGTTCTCGATGAACTCAATCTTTTCGCCGTCCTGAACCGAGAAATCTCACTCCATGATAAAAAAAATCTTTCCAGCCGTAACAACGGAGTTATTATGAACAGGCAGACCATAAGGATAAAAAAACCGCTGGCCGGTCTGCGCAGCCTTGCGGAAAAGGTGCTTTTCAAGACCCGGCATACAATTGGCCGGCAGGTATAAGAATCCAGGCCGGGCAGGCTGTACAACATACCGGATTTTTACATATTCCAACTTCTCAAGAGACTGTCATGCTCAACATCTGGAGATGTACGGTAAATTTTTTGATCTTGTTTGTTGTTTTCACGTCCTTGTATATGGGAATGTTGTGGAAAACAGGGATTGTTGACTATAGCGAGGGTGTGTCTGCCGAGGTTTCACGGGAGATGCTGGTCAAACATCACTACATCCTTCCGACTCTTAACGGTCAGGATTTCCTGGAAAAACCGCCTCTGTTGTACTGGGGACAAATGCTGGGCTACAGGCTCTTCCATGGTGCCACCGCTTTCGGGGCCAGGTTTATAAACGCCCTGGCGGGAATCGCCACCGTTCTCCTTCTTTTTCTTGCCGGCAGAAAACCGCTGGGCGTCGATACGGCCTTTAAAGCGGCCTTTATTCTCGGTACCGGCCTTCTCTTCGTCTATCTCTCGCGTGTTGCGATGGCGGACATGCTGTTGACCTTCTTTTTCTTGCTCTGCCTCTGTTTCCTGTGGTGGGGAATTGAACGTGCCCTGGAACAGAAGAACGGAGCACCGCTGTTCTGGCTCGGCTGTGCCTCGGCCGGGCTGGCCATGCTGACCGATGGAGCCGTCGGTGCCCTTTTTCCACTGGTCACCGTTTTCTGTTATCTTCTCTCCATCGGTCGTCTGCGCCTGTTATTTAAACGCTCCTGGATCATCCCGGGTGCCATCATTCTTGTCTCCGTAGGCCTTTCCTGGTATCTGCTGCTGGGATTTTCTCATGCCCAGGGTTTTTCCTCGATCAGGGAACTCTTGGTAACACGCCCTATGGAGCAGTTTAAAACCCCGCTGCAGGGCCATTCCGGACCGATCTCATTTTATTTCGTCGTTCTTCTGGCAGGATTTCTGCCCTGGAGCGCCTTTGTCCCGTTTGCCGCCGTCCGTTGCCCCTACCTGGATTCCTCCAGTCAACGCGTCCGTTTCCTCCGCCTGTTTCTGCTCTTCTCGATCATAATCTTTGCTTTCTTCTCTGCCGCCGCAACCAAACTGCCCGATTCCATCTGCCCTGCCTTGCCGGGAATCGCATTGCTTACGGCCGTCCTCTTTGATGAAAAGGAAAAAAGAGGACGGCTGGCCTGGTCGATCAGCACCTATTCAGCCGCGCTGTTGATCCTCTGCCTGGGGACTTTGCTTCTGGCCTCTCCGCAGATCGTCGCTCACCTGCCCCAAAGACTGGGGGATTCGGCCTTGAAGGCTCCGGTTCTGGCCCAGGCCGTCCATTTGGGCTTTCTCCCCTACGCCGCCGGGCTGATCCTGACCGCCGCCGGCCTTGGTCTGATCGTGGTAAATCGGACCACAACGACAACATCTCTTTTTACTGCGCTTTCGGCAACAGCCCTTGTTGTGGCTGCCGTTTTCTTCCTTCTCGTTTTGCCTGCCTATGATGGGCTGATCGACAGACCGCTGGCCCACCTTGCCGAACAGGCGGCGGACAGGACCCCTGAGGACGGCCGCATCGTCATGCTGGATGTCTGGAGTCATCCGAGTGTGAATTTTTATTCCCATCGCACAACCATCGATGCCCATGTCAATGCCATCGACGCCCTCAAACGGGACTTTCAGGACCCGAAGGTTACGGTGGGAATAACCACGGAGTATTATTTTGGTAAACTCAGAGATGCGGGAGTCACTGCCCAAAGCCTGGAGACCGATCACGGGTATGTCCTGTTCGACCTGCCGGCCGATCACCCATGAGCATCCTTCTTCGAAAGACCGTTCATCACTCCCCTTGAACAAGGGAGCCGACTCCAATCAACGCCTGAACAACGCAGCAATTCGATTTATGGACCAGCGCCAGATAACCCCGCCGACGGTGTCGATCGTCATACCGACCCTGAATGAGGCCGACAACATCTATC
>JBJKPM010000064.1:0-76702 GCA_046706325.1 Desulfocapsaceae bacterium
ACTGACAGCAGGCCATGGATGGCCTGTCTGTCAGCCGTGGTGGACCGGCGATAAGGCCGTAGAGCAGCGTCCGGAAGCGACACTCTCAGCCGGGTTAATACTTTTAACTCTAACAAAGTACGCTAAATCCGGATGAACCTATCTTTTGTCAGAAGTCCGGAATCAAAAGCTACTTGTATATTATCAATATTGCACGGTTTGTAAAAAAGGGTAATGGCAAAAGAATGACATTTGAAATCATATGAAAAATCAAACCACAACGTGTAAGGCTAATATAAATGTCGGAAGAATTAATCCACAATTACGAAACTCGGTTGGAAGTGCCGGACTGTCATCCTGGCGCTGATTGGTACCGAGTCTTCATAGAATTAGAGGATGATATCTCTGAAGTGCTTCCATATTTGAACACACAGCTGGAACAACCGACCGATTATCGTCATAAGGACGGATTCCTGCTTTGGAAATACAGGGACAAGATATACTCATTCAGGCCTAAAGAAATCGCTATCGCGGCTGTTTTTGACAATGCGGAAGGTCAAGAGTTAGCTAAGAGCATAGTTGAGACCGTAAACGAAATATGGAAACGAAGGAATCGAATAACGCCAAGCCTTGAGGGAAAAAAGCCTCTCCCAAAGGTTCTGGAGATAGTCAAGCTCTTGCCAAGGTCAAATTGTAAGACGTGTGGTTTTCCGACTTGCATGGCTTTTGCTGTGGAATTGAGGACGGACTTCAAAAAAGTTTCATTATGTCCTTATCTCTCAGAGCAAGACTTGAGCAAACTGGCAGCTGACCACAATGTCGAACACATCGCTTGAGAAGATCGCGCAAAAAGCCACGCGCATCTCAACTGTCTGTTATGCGCAAGTGGATGATATGATGACATTATTATCGAAAATACATCCTTTTGTATATGTAAAGATTTTTAAAAACAGAATTGATATTAAGAAAATCGGCGCTAGGCCACAGAGGCTTTCACTCACACCGGAAAAACCGTTTACAACAGAACGGTTGCTCATTGGGGAAAGCGCCACCACTGGATGGGCTACTCTTGCCCTGTTACTCGGATTTGCAGATGCTTTTCTCATTGCAAGCTCGGGATTTCAGCATATAGATGAAAGTTTTTTTGCAGCAAAGCCTTTTTTTTGGATTTGATGCCCCATCTGCATTGAGAACATGGGGTTTAGTCCTGGTTGACGAAAAGCAGGGGAAAGAGAGCTCCAGTTTTAATAAATTCTATCCCGGTGAATCGTTTGTCATAAACGGGCATCCCGGGAAATTCGGTCTTCCGTGGTTTGATTTCAAACATCAACCGCAATTAACGGAATATGTAAAAAGAGAGAAGATATGAAGGTAACAATTATTGGTGCTTCACATGGCATAGGTGCTCAGTTGTTAGCATATGCACTTGAGGAGGGACATGAGGTCACTGCACTTTTGAGAAAGCCGGATAGACAAAATATTTCAAATACAAATTTACAAAAGATTAAGGGCGATATTCTTGATCCGGCCAGTGTTGCTGTTGCTACTGCTGGTCAAGATGCCATATGTGTATGCATAGGAATACCTCCGACTAGAAAACCTGTCGAGGTGTTTTCAAAAGGAATCAAAAATGTGCTTGCCGCAATCGAAGGGAATTCAAATCAGAAACTAATTGTTGTAACGGGAATTGGCGCAGGAAATAGTAAGGGGCATGGAGGTTTTCTCTATGACAGAGTGATAAATCCGCTCCTATTAAAAGAAATATATAAAGATAAAAACCGTGAAGAAGCCATAATCAAGGCAAGTAAAGCCAACTGGATGATAATCCGTCCCGGCTTTCTCACAAATGGGCCGAGAACTGGAAAGTATCGAGTTATAGACGATTTAACGGGAATAACTTCAGGAAAGATCTCGCGAGCTGATGTTGCTGATTTCATACTAATTCAATTAAGGGCCCCAACTCATTTTGGAAAAACTCCATTAGTAACCTACTAGGTATATGCCGGATGAAATGATTTTTTCAGGATTGGAAGAATCTGGCTTCTAATCAATACGTGGGGTGGACGCCATGAAGCCCGGCATTTTTTCTGGTAATACCGTCGGCGCGCCCCTCACCGCCACGTTTGCGCGAGGAATATGATGGATGTTACAATAGTTCAGGCAAATATTGATGATGCACCTGGAATTTTAGAACTTCAGAAGATCTCCTATCAAAAGGAAGCTCTTGTCTATGATGACCGGACCATTCCTCCTCTAACCCAAACGCTTTCTGAAATTGTGGCGGAATATGAGAAGAGCGTTTTTCTTATAGCCCGATGTGAATCTCGAATTGTCGGGTCCGTAAGGGCGGTATCCGATTCGGATACCTGCAAGATAGGAAGGCTGATTGTCCATCCAGATTACCAGCGAAAGGGGATTGGGTCATCGCTAATGAGGCATATGGAGGCTTTATTTCCCAACGTAAAGCGATTTGAGTTATTCACCGGCACAAAAAGTTCAGACAATATAAGGCTGTATTATGAACTTGGATATAGAGAATATGACCGGAAGGATCTTTCGCAAAAGGTGCGGATCGTATTCATGGAAAAAACCAAATATCAGTCACCAACCGATCACCTCACCTGACCGGTGTCCGTTGCTCTCCACACCACCGGTGATATCCCCTCTGGGCTCGTGAGATTATGAAAGAACTATATAAAAAGACATTTAATACTGTTTCTGATGGATATGGCCATTCAGCGATGCGGTTTTTTTCTGAGAGCGCGAAGCAAATACCCTCATATTTAAAATTAAAGGGAGACGAACATGTTCTGGATGTAGCCACTGGAACAGGGTATGTCGCACTGACTGTTGCTAAAGATCTTCCTGATGGAGAAGTGACGGGTATAGATTTTTCTGAGGGGATGCTCGCTGAGGCCATGAGAAACAAACAGGAGCAAGGTATACACAATGTCACCTTTGTTGAAATGGACATGCAGGCTATTGATTACCAAGATAAATATTTCGATGCTGCGATAAGTGCGTTTAGTATTTTTTTCGTCGATGATATGAAAACACAGCTGATCCATATTGCGAACAAAGTGAAAAATGGCGGTAAAATCCTCATGACAACGTTTAACAATGAGGCATTTTCACCTCTTGTCAATCTTTTCATCAATCGACTTGAAGGATATGGTATTGAAGTACCAAGCTTGGCCTGGAAACGAGTGGCAACGAAAGAGCAATGCATATTCCATTTTGAACAAGCAGGATTGCAGAAGATAAAAAGCCAAAAGAAGGAGTGTGGTTACTATCTGGAAGACGCGTCTGACTGGTGGTACATCATTTGGAACGGGGGCTTTCGTGGATTGGTAAATCGACTCTCCCCGAATGATGTTACAAAATTCAAAACAGAGCATTTGGCTGAAGTTAACGACCTGAAATCCGATAAAGGAATCTGGCTTGAAATGAGTATCTTATATACTCTTGGTGAAAACAAAGCATAACAAAAACGATAAGTAGAAAAATACTTTTTCGGCGGCCGGTGACGCCGGAAGGCAGCTGCTTTTGTACACTGGGGGCAAGAATATGAAATAATACCGGCAATGCCGGTGGTGAGATGACAGCTGCTGATAATGTCTGGATTTAACTTCCGGATAGCATGCGGTATCACAATCATAAGACATTGTCATCATTGCCTCACAAAAAGAGGCGCATCCAACCACCTTACCCGATCTCTTCTCTTTTCCCCTCCCGTCTTGTCACGAAAGACGAACTCATCGGTCTCCAGGTCATACTCAGGGATATCAGGGTCGTTCCATTGTGAAAGAAAATATCGATACAGGGGAAGGTAAAGGCCTCCGTGGATGCCATCGCTTCTAAACACATATTCAGGCATTTTCCTTACGTTGAAGCCCATATGATAATGGCGCAGGTAGGCATGATCGCCAAGAATCGCCAGCTTCAACAGAGGGATCCCCGGGTAGAGTTTCAACCTGACGTTTTTTTGTCCGGCCTTCAGATCTTTAAGAAAAGTAATGCTCTCCATGATCTGCTCTTTGATGATTTCCGGTGTAATTTCCGGGACCGGGATGCTTTTGGCACGGACGACAGCCCCTTCTCCGACAGGGTTCAGCAGCATTATTTGTGCCTTGCGGCAATTCCGCACGGCATGATGGAGTTCGCCTTCGGGAGTCGCAAAGGTCCGGAGCCCTGTCGATCCGATGATCATGATGTCCCCGGCGGCTCCATGTACGGCCTTCGACGAATCGGTTGATTTCCGCCTTTGGTGTCCGCTTAAGGACGCTGGCGGGACCATCCCCGCGGTCATGGCCAAATCCGCAAGTTTTCTGGCTTCCCACCCATGCCGCACATAATTGATCAGGATGATCAAAATGGTTGCGGTGCAGATTTCCAGTGAGACAAGAAACATTTTCTCATTTTCAATATAGGCCCAGAAGGAGAGCAGCTTCTCTGCCAGGATGTTGAACATATGAGGGATCAAAAGGGCGATGGCGGCACTCAATACCAGCACGATGATATGGTAGGCAACATGCGTCAGATTTTTATTCATGACAACCTCAATCGTAGATTTTCACAGGCTTTGAAGATCGGTACGGTGCAGATCAGGAAAATACGATCAACGTGGTGACAAGGGAGAATACCATGTCGGATCTGGCACTTCGATTGCCGGCCGGAATCCGATCGCACAGCGATGCCAATAACCGGATCTCCTCGACACGCAGGGTGAGCAATTTGTCCCTGGTCTTTGCCAGGATCTTCGGATCGTCGATCCGATGTGCCAGAACCGACATGATCTTGGACGTTTCGGATTGCACGAGTATGCTGTCCCGGAGATTCCGGTTTTGATCCGCCACCTGAAACCCCGTGCCGGATTTCCTGTATTTTTGTGGGATTGCAAATGCCTCGCCTGCAGATGACAGGCAAAAAAGAAATGCCAAGATTACACACAGGGTGAACCGTCTCATTATATGCCTCCTTTGGAGTATGTTGCAGGAATTGCAGGCCGAATGTGGTCCTGTCCGTCTGTCACCGATACGAGGGTAAAGGCAACATACATGCCATCCCTTAAGAGATGGATTCAATATATTGATATTATATGATAATTGAAGAGGGCAAACCGGCTCCTGACGGGTGCGACAGGTGGGGTGAATGTATGGATTTCCCTTCAGAAAAGCTCCGTCCACTGCCGTTTGCGGGATAACAAGTACGGCAAGTGGGGAAGTTACAAAGAATGTATGGATTTCCCACTCACCTGAAAGGAGAGGCCTCTCGGGGGGAGCTATTTCTTGAAATCGCCGGGATTCAACCCGTGCTTTTTGAGAATTGTGTAGAGGTCGGCCCGGTACCGGCCAGCCATGGCGGCGGCGCTGCTGACATTACCCCGGGTGAGTTCCATGAGGCGGACCAGGTACCCTTTTTCAAAGGCGTCCCTCGCCTCTTTGAACGGCTGCAGTGCCTCCTCGGCCATATCCGCCTTCCCGGGGAGGATCAGGTCTTCGGTGATGACATCCTGCACTGTCATGGCAACCGCATATTCGATGGTATTCTCCAACTCCCGAACATTGCCCAGCCACTCGTACAGCATGAGCCGCTGCAGGGCTGAAGGCGCCAGACCTTTTATCTTTTTATTCATCCGGGTGCTGAATTTCTTCAGAAAGTATTCAGCCAGGAGAGGAATGTCCTCCTGCCTCTCCCGTAATGTCGGCAGTTCGATAGGAATGACATGGATTCTGTAGAAGAGGTCTTCCCGAAACCGTTCCTGTTTGACCAGTTCCTCGAGGTTCTTGTTGGTGGCCACGATCACCCGGACGTCCACCGACAAGGGCTGTCCGCCGCCCACGGGATAAAACTGGCGCTCCTGGAGAACCCGGAGCAATTTGACCTGAAGCGAAAACGGCATATCTCCGATCTCATCGAGGAAGAGGGTCCCTTTGTGAGCCTGGCCGAACAATCCCTTGGAATTTTTGATCGCACCGGTAAAGGCGCCTTTTTCATGGCCGAAAAGCTCGCTTTCCAGGAGGGTTTCGGGGAGTGCAGCGCAATTTATTGCTACAAAGGAGTTGTCCTTTCGCGGGCTGGCAAGATGAATCGCCCTGGCTATCAGTTCTTTGCCTGTACCGCTTTCGCCGTGAATATGCACCGTCGAATCCATTTGGGCGATTCTGGCCACTGTCTGCAGCACCTGGTGCATTTTTTTGCTCCGAGCCACAATGTTTTTGAAATCATAGCGTTCATTGAGGAGGTCCTTGAGTCTGTTGACCTCGGTGGTAAGTCGTCTGTTCTCCAGCGCCCGGTCCACATGCAGTTTCAACTCACGGGCGTCAAAAGGCTTGGTGAGGTAGGTATAAGCGCCCCGTTGCATCGCCTCCACGGCATTTTCTATGCTGCCGAAAGCTGTGAGGATGATGACCGGCAGGCCCGGGTTCATGAGATGAAGCTCCTCCATGAGGGTGATACCGTCTTGATTTGCCAACTGCAGATCAATGACCGCGAGATCAAAGGCCTGTTCGGTTACAGACTTTTTGGCTTCTTCCTCATCCCTGACCGCCGTCACCTCGTAATCGAGTGACTCAAACCTCATTTTGATGATTTCCAGGAGGTTGCGGTCATCGTCCACCACCAGAAGCTTCGCCTGCGACATGAATCTATCTCCTTAATTCCCTCTTTTTTGCTTCTATTTCGTCGTCTATCTGCCGCGCCTTTTCCATGGTTTGGAGAATGCTGATCCAGGTTTTTGCCTCTTCCATACGAGAACTTCCGGGGAATTCCTGCTCCAGTCGGGTGAAACAGGCCAAAGCCCTGCCGATGTCCTTTTTCGGGTTGGCATAGTGGATGTTGATCAGTCCCATGTTGAAGAGCGCCTCATCACCAGGGTAGCTTTGCGGAAACAGGGCAAGTACCTTTCGATTTTCCCGCAAAGCACCTGCAAAGTCGCCCTGAGCGAGGAGTTGTTGTGCCCGCAGCAGGCGGGCATCATCGTCTTTCACCAGTCGATATCCGACCGGAGCGCAGGAGGCGAGCACGGTCATAATCAGACCGGCAATACAAAAGTAAAGGTACTGCCGTGTCCCTCTTCGCTCTCTACCCATATTTCTCCTCCGTGCGCCTGAACAATGTGTTTTGCGATTGCCAACCCCAACCCCGTTCCCTGAAGCCGACGGGAGTCCTTGGGCGATACCTGACGAAACTTTTCGAATATGCCATGGAATTGCTCTTTCGGTATCCCTTGCCCGGTGTCGTGTACCGAGATTCTTACCCCGCCGTCGGTTCTACCGGCTGCGATGCGCACCGAACCACCGCGCGGGGTGAATTTGAGAGCGTTGCCGACAAGATTCCTCAATACCTGCTTGACCCTCTCGGCATCCATGGATACGGGCGGTATTGTACCGGTCTGTTTTTCGAGCGTAATGTCTCTGGCCTCTGCCAGGGGCATGAGCTCATAGAGCGTTCGATCGATCAAAGAGAGCAGGTCTCTTTTTATAAATTGAAAGGAGACCATCCCCTCTTCCAGCTTGGAGAGGTCGAGCAGGGAGTTGACCAGGCTGATAAGCCGGTTGCTCTCTTCGGCGATGATGGTCAACAGTTTCCGTTGCTTTTCGGTGACCTCCCCTCCCTGTCCTTCCAGAAACAGATTCGTTCCCTCCCGGATCGAGGTGAGGGGTGTCCGTAACTCATGCGACATGACAGAGTAGAAATCGGATTTCATCCTGTCCACTTCCTTTAGCTTGGCACACATCCTATTGAACGATTGAGCAAGGGCTCCGATTTCCGGAGGAGTCGGCAGGTCCAGATCGGGCTCGAGGACCCCGGCGGCAATTTCCATCGTCTTTTTCTTCATACGGGATAGTGGCACCGTGATGCTCCGGGTGATGCTGATCGACAGAAATACTCCCAGGAGAAGAGCCACAGCCGTTATCATCACCGCCATCGTATGCGCCTTGACTCCTGCCTCATCCAGCTCTTTGACCTTGAGGAATATGTTCTGCTGGATCGAACTTTTCAACTGAGCCAGTTCGGTCAGCTCCTGGTTTAATATCTTCTCCTCTTCTTCTCCGTAACGTTTTCTGGGGTAAGGCTCGCCGGCCTTTAAAAAGGAGACCTCCTCACTGAAAAGCGCTTGATAGGCCAGATGTTTTTCTTTCAATCGGACCAGTATTTCATGCAAAGTGCCGGACTGGGCAAAGTCCATCGCCTCCTCGATGCTTCTCTCAAAATCAGCATTGGCGGCAAGATAGCTTTTGTAGAGAGCCGGATCCCACATGATAGTGATGTTTTTTTCGTAGCGGGAGGCCGACAGAAGGGCATCGGCCATGTTCTTGTGGAGGTCGAGCAGGTGGGTGTCGAGAAGAATGATGGAGTGGGTAATCCCTCTCATCTGTCCGAGTTGCAGGATAGTATATGTGCTCACAACCGTGACCATGATCAGCAGGGCGATGAAACTCAGCATTAATCGAGAAAAAATTGTCAACTTTCTTCCTCCTGCTTCAGGACCTAAGGAATAATTGCCATCTGATCGCCTTCAGTATCTCAGGATTGCCCTGGCTGTATGTCTTTATCCGTTTGCAGGCGTGTGGATATGTATAAGAAAAGTACTCACTCCCTCCTGCTTGGGCAAGCGAACACGAAACTCCGATGCTCGAAGGAGAAGGTGGCCCTCCTCTTCATATCTCATACACCTGCCGGGATCGGGGGGTCGTGGTGCTTTTGTACAGTCTGGCTCGGGTGGCGATGTTTGCCAAATTCAGTTCTCGTCGCTTGCGGAATTTCGAGGACTTCTCCAGGCCTTTATGACCGAGTCCGTTTCTCTTTCTATCGGCAGTCATTCTCCCGGGCCAACGGATGAGGTGGTTCATCCTGTCGCAAATGATGAATTAGAGGGGCAGTATGTTGAGATTTCCCGGCGCACTCCTGACCGGGAGCTTTATCGCGCTTTGACAAATTGCACATAAGGTGTATAATACTGGCTTATTGCTAACTATTTGGACATACAGAAGAAAATCATGACTAATTAGTGATTGAAATATGCCTCCGGTTGGTTTCTCTATTATCTGAATCTGAGACTACTCTTTTTGTCTTGCAGGGTGTTATGGTTACCAGAAAGGCTCAAATTAAAACAAAGAGGCAGGAGCAGGCGGAAAATACGAAAAGACGTATTTATGAAACGGCCGCCAGGCTCATAGAAGAACACGGTTTTGAGCATGTTACCGTAGATGAAATTTGTACGATGGCCGGTGTGGCGAAGGGAGGATTCTATCATCATTTTCCCTCTAAGGGAGAACTTATCATCGAAACCTACCGACGTATTGACTCCGAGTTCACGGAGGCCTTACAGGAACTTCCTGTGGATACTCCACCCCGCGATTCCATCCTCTTTACCACATGTTTTATAGCTCAAACGGCAAATGAAAGAGGATATGAATTTTGCCGTGAGATATATAAGGGCCAGCTTGACTGGGGCACGGAATTTCTGCTTTCCCGGAATAGACCCTTTTATCGTCGGATTTATCAGAGCGTCGTCAAAAGCCTGGAGGGAAAAAAATCTCTTGTTTTTCCTTCTGCCGATGATCTGACCAAGATGTTTCTTTTTTCGACCAGAGGGGCGGTATACGACTGGAGTTTGTCTCAGGGCACGTACAATATTGCAATTTTAGTGAAGCAGACCATTGGTTTTTTATACGATGGCATCTTTAAATAGACCTCATCCGCGGAAGACCGATTCATTCCTCACCTCATTGATATCTCTCTAATAAGAATATACTTCCAGATTCAATGGATGACCGATGATTTTTTTTCTTGACCTGAAGATATGTCAGGGTGTAGTGTTTTTACCGACTACGGTCGGCGACCTCGGTCTGTTTATTCACCGCCCCAATCCCATCATTTTTCAGACAAGGAAAAGGAGGATGTCATGGCGTTTCATTTCAACAGAAAACAAGGGGAAAAGAGCTTTTCCGATGACCTCATTAGCTCAATTCGCATGAATGTTTCCAAGGCCCCTGAGAATATTGCAGTAAGGTTTGAAGGGCGTGAGCTGACCTGGGCCGAGGTCTGGGAGAGAAGCAGCCGCCTGGCTAACGGTTTGATCGCTCTCGGGCTGCAGCGGCACGAGAGCGTCCTAATTTTTCTTCCAAACTGTCTTGAGTATCCCGAGACTATTCTGGGTATAAACAAAGCGGGTTGTGTGGTTACGGGCGGGAACGTCCGTCTTCGGGGACCGGAGATAGCCTACCAAGTCAATGACAGCAAATCACGGGCCATCATTTTCCAGGGGTCCGAGCAACTGGAAACTCTACTTTCCGTTAAAGATCAGATTCCTTTTCTGGAATATCTCATCATGATTGAGGATGCAGATGTTGAGGGAATGCATCATTACTATGACCTGATGGCCGAAAATCTCCCTGTTGAGCCGAAAATTGAAAAATCGTCCGGCGACATCCATCTTCTCATGTACACGTCAGGGACCACAGGAAAACCCAAAGCCGCCGCCCGCTCGTATAAGTGCGACTATCATATGGCCAATGCAGTCTGCCATGAATTGGCCCTGACTTCGGAGGACGTATACATGGCGGTCGCACCTATGTATGCAGCAGCCAGCATGGGATATGTTTTTGCCACCATGATGAGCGGAGGAACAGTGGCGATTGTTCCGGGGTTTATACCTGACCATTTTTTTGGCCAACTTGAAATGAACCGCGCTTCATGGACGTTTATGGTGCCGATAATGTATGAATGGGCCTTGAATGTGCCTGAAAATATTCGTAATACCAGTGATATTTCCAACGTTCGATGCCTCGTTGCCTGTGGCGCCCCCCTAGCCAACGCCACCGCTGCAAAAATGGTCAGGAGCTTTCCGAATGCCCAGGTGTCAAATTGGCTGGGGGCCTCTGAGTTCGGGTTTATATCAAGGTATGTATGCTCGGAGAAAATGCCGCCGGAAGGATGCGTGGGCAAGCCGCTTTTTGATCTTGAACTGGCTGTATTTGACGATAACGGAAAACCGGCACCGGTGAATGAACCCGGAGTACTTTATGGCCGCGGCTACAGCATGTTCGAAGGATATGTAGACAAGCCCGAGGCAACGGATGAAGCATTCCTGGATCACGAATGGGGTACGGTGGGAGATATCGCCCGCTGGGGAGAAGATGGAAATTATTATATTGTCGATCGGAAAAACGACATGATCATTACAGGTGGAATGAACGTCTATCCGGCAGAAATCGAGAATCTGCTGATGGCCAATGACGAGGTGGCCGATGTTGCCGTGATTGGTGTCCCTAACGAGAAATGGGGAGAAGCAGTCAAGGCCCTTGTCGTCAGAACTCCCGGCTCGGACATAGCAAAGGAAGAGCTCATCGCCTATTGTAAAAAAAAATTAGCCGGGTATAAGGTTCCTAAAAGCGTTGAATTCATAGAGCAGGTTCCGCGTTCTCCAGTTGGTAAAGCCTTAAAGGCCCAATTACGAAAAAAATACGGGGAGAAAAGGGATGGCAGCAGGTAGGCCGGATCTCTCCTGATGATTTCCGGGAGGGGGACGGGGACATCATTAACATTCAAACATCCCGGAGATTGAGGCCCTAAGGTTAAATCTGGCGGCATTGACCTCCCTTTTAAGAAGAGGATTGCTGGCTACCGGGAATGCCGCAAGAGTTTTCTCGCCCTCGGCCGGACCATCCGGCAAGAGACTCAATACAGGGCGCTCATTTCCGAGATGGTCTTTCCTGTCTCTTCGATAAACGACCTCGGTTCCAGAATCTTTGCCATGCTACCCCAGGAGAGGATCCATCGTTTCAACTCCAGCAGATGATTTACTCTCAGGGATAAAACCACCGAGCCATCCGGATTTTCGGCAATTTTTTGGGTCGGATGCCATTTTCTTTCTTTGATATACCCGGCAACCGACTTGTTAAAACGAATCTTCACATCGAACTCGTCGTCAGACCAGCGTATGCCAAAGTGACTCCCGGTGAGTCTGTGAAAATCAAAGTCGGCTGGAATCCTGAAGGTATCCGGCAGCATTTTCACGCCCAGTATTCTTGCTAAACTGAAGGTCCGTATCCCCTTTCGCAGATGACAGTATGCGACGACATACCAGTCTCCCTCAAAGCGCACAGCGTGGTAAGGATCAAGCTGACGTACCGTAGGCTCGGTCCCCGGTGTCTGATAGTAAACCTCGAGGCTCCGTGAAAGGCGAACGGCCCGGGTTACCGTCTCCCAGATACCCGGTTTGAGAATTGTGTTGGATGGCGGGAACACTGTAAATCGTGAATGATCATCTCCTGTGTCCAGGTAAATTTTGTCAGGCAATGAATCCTCGATTTTGCGAAATACAGAACAGAGACTCCTGTAGATAGGTGTCCCTTCATATTGGACCAGGAGCTTTTCGGCGAGATAAATGGCGAACAGATCACTTTCTTTAATTGAGATCGCCGGAAGTTTGTAATTTGGTTCCGTATAATGATAGCCTCGGTGCTCGGCGGAATACTCAATCGGGGCGTCAAGCTGATACCGCATATAGTCGAGGTCACGCTGAATCGTTTTCCTGCTGACCTCGTAGGCATTGGCAAGTTCCCCGCAGTTCGGATATCTGCCGGTACTGATTTCACGGTCAATAAACAGGAGCCTGGAGTGTTGCGGTTTGTATTTTGCCATTCTTTTCTCCGTCCCTTTGGTTGGTCATTGTTTGTCCTATCACACACGGCAGGGTGAAGGAAAGGTAAATCGCAGACCATCGGCAAAATTGGACGAGTGGAGATGGGGTCGAGCAGTAAAGGTCTTTCTTCCAGCTTGGAGGAGGCGGTTGTCCGGGGAAAGATTCCTTACTGTCGGCCATAGTGATTTTCGGCGGCGGTCTTTGCCTGGCCCACATCGATATCCAGATCCTCGCGGGGGGAGAGGACATGAAGCTGGTATTTCGGTGAGCGTCTGCCGGGATTCGTTACATTGTAAATGCGGATGATGCCGAGAATCGGGGTGCCGTCCTGTTCGGCGAAGACATCTTCGTTCCTGTAACTTTGCGCCTTGCGTTTTATCTCGGATGCCAGTCGTTTGTCGATCATTTCAAAGGAAAAGGTCGCAAATTCGCCGAATTTGCCGATTCCCAGGACCCGCGTCAACCCCGTGAAGCTGTTCTCCTTGTACCGCGTGTCGTGGCAGACGACGACATAGGGCGGATAGAGCACCTTGCCGTCCTCGGAGAGCGGGGCTTCTCTGGCGCTGTCGAGATCCTGTACGAAGCGTTGGGACTGCTTGTGGGAAAAGTTCAGTTCCGTTTTGTTGTAGGCGAAAAACATCGGCGGATCGATGAGACCCACCGACACGCAGGTGCTGATCCGGGTCCTGGCGCCATAGGGCGGCTTCATATAGGTGGGGCAATGACTCTTCAGGATTTCGTCGGAGCTGATCTCGATGGTCGAGCCGCTGCCGATCTTTTTCGTGCGGCGATAGGCCGCCTTTTTATAGCTGAATATCCGGCGGGCGGCCTTGGAGAAGAAGCCGCCGTCGAGATTGATCCCGCTGGCGATGCCGTCCGGGTAGAGCAGGATCGCGTTATCATAGCTCATGGCCTCCCGGATTTTCTGCCGAAACTGCACCGAGGGGATCGGCCCATAAGGTTCGTACCTGATGAACCGCTCGTCAACGTCCTGATAGATCAGGCCTCCCGGAATGAAGATGGCCCCTTTGTTGTCGTATTTCCCGGTTGCCCCCTCCTCGAGGACCTCCGGGAGAAAACCGAGACGACGATGTTCCAACATGCGCCACAGGGTATCGAGACGGATGGCGATGATCTCCCTTATCAGTTCGCTGTCTATTAGCTGTTTCTTAGGAATCACGGAAATCTCTTCCCTCCTTAGTTTCGGTTTTCAGGCGTCTCCGGCCCTCGGAGAAAGGATATGATCACACCGATTACGGCAATGGCCGTGCCGACGAGCATCGCGACATGAAAGGCGGCCATAAAGACGGGTTCCAGAGACGGCCGGTAGAGCCGCAAACGGATGCCGCCGCTTAACTGCTGGAAGGAACTGTTGAAGACCGCACCGCTCACCGCAACGCCCAGTACCATGCCCAGATTTCTGGCCGCGGCCACCGTGGCGCTGGCGATTCCCCGCCGCCGGGGCGGCACAAAACTCATGGCCGTGGTGCTGTTGGGCGGGATGAAAACGGCCATGCCGATTCCCGCCAGCGCCAGCCGCCAGGCGATATCGAAAACACCGGCATCCGCCGGCAGCTGGGCAAGCAGGAACAGGGACACGGCTACTATGGCGGTGCCGCAGGTACACAACAACCGGGAGCCGATACGATCGGATATGGCCCCCGAGACCGGCGACACCACGAACAGAAACACGAAGATCGTGGCCATCAGGTAACCTGCATGGTCGACGGAAAAGCCTCCGGGATCGAGCAGGTAAAAAGGCATCAGAAAGACCAGGCTGAACAGGCTCATAAAGAGGATGACCGCTGCTGCGATCGGCAGACTGAAAAGGCGTATCCGTAACAACGCACTGTCGAGAATCGGATGGATCGCCCGCCGTTCCACCAGGACCAGGCCGATGGTGCTTGCCAGAAACAGCCCGACAAGCAGCAGGATTTCATTGGATGTATATCCCCATTCATACCCGTGGGTTATTGCCAACAGGAGCGAACCGAGGCAGAGGGCGAGCATGACGGCACCCGGCCAGTCAAAGGTCTCCGGGTGTTTGCGATCCGCCTGGCTGCCCTTCAGCAGGGAGTGGACCAGGACGGCGGTGATCAGACCGATGGGGACATTGATCAGGAAGATGACCCGCCAGGAAAAAAAATGGAGCAACAGCCCTCCGATAACGGGGCCCGTGGTCAGGCCGGAGGCCACGACCGACCCGATAAACCCCAGGGCACGGCCCCGTGTGGCCGGGGGGAACGCGTCGACGATCAGGGCGGGGGTGCAGGCCATGATCATGGCCGCCCCCAGGCCTTGGGCAAAACGGGCGCCGATCAGCCAGAGGATCCCAGGGGCCAGGCCGCAGAACAGTGAGCCGACGGAAAAAGCAGCCAGTCCAAGGCTGTAGACCCGGCGCCGTCCATGGATATCGCTGAGCCGTCCGAAACTGAGGAGCAGGGCGGTTGCTACCAGCAGGTAGATCATCACCACCCACTGTACCGCGGCAACCGACACCTGCAGTTCTTTCATGATGGTCGGCACGGCGATATTGACGATCGAGCCGTCCAGGGTGGCCATGAAGATACCTATGGCCACCAGGGAAAACACCTGCCAGGGGCCGGGAGAATTCCGATCGGGCCGGGTCTGGTCCGTTTCACGATGAGGCATTATTTCTCACGAGGATTGATCCGGGTCCGGCTGATCGTGCAGGGGCGGGTAACACCTGACAACCGTTGCGGGGCGGCGGCTGCCAGGTGTCTTCCCGCATCTCCTGCCATCCTGGCCGATTGTCACTTTGTTGAGATCCCCTGATCCGAAAGCAACCGATGAGCCAGCGGAAACCTCTTTATACTCAAACCCGATCTTTTGGTCTCGGATATGTTGGTCATGGACGGGTTGGAGAATGTGGCATCCAATTTTTCCTTCTCCCATTCCCCCGCCCTTTTAAAAACACAGGAATAATGCAATTGAAAATCCTGGTCGCTCTCGACCCAATACTCCGTGATGTAGGCGTCACCATTGCCGAGGACATAGGCGATTTTTGCCTTGCCTTTGGCCGCAATCAACAACGCGATGTGTTTATACCAACCGTCGGCAACCTTCGGCGATACGCCCTGGGGATTAATGGTATCAATAAATTCTTCTGCCGCAAAGATAGGGAATTTCTCCGAGCTCTCTTGCAGGCAGACGGCCGTTGTCTGATGGAGCAAAAACATTTTTCCCGAATTCGGGTAGCCGAACTTGAGGATCATATCAGATGGAAATTTCTGGATCTCCCCTTTGACATATTGGGAATCGAGATTTATTTGGGGAATGCAGGTGCTGAGCTCGGCCCCGATTGTTTTTCTCGTTACCTGTACGGCATCGTAACGACTCGCAATGGTAACGCGGCCTATCGGCACGAGATCCTTTGCCTGCATGGCGGCATTGACGACAGGGGAATTCCGGCCGGAAGAGGACGTCTGGGAGGACGGGGTGCCCTGCTGGTTTTCAGAGGCAGCCTGTATCATCTGTTGCAACTCATGAATATGCTGTTGCAGGCGCTTTGCCCCTATTTCACTCCCCATCTTCATAAACTCAGGGGTCTTGCGCAGCACCTTTCTCCCAACCGGTGTGGCATAAAATCTGTTGATCTCCCTGAGGTCAGATTCGGTAAAGGCATCGGTGTACATCTTGATAAAGTCGGGTTTCAGACTCTGATAACTCATATATTTTTCAATGAAACCGAGCAGGATCCGTCTATAGGGCGTAAGTTTCGGGTCCTGTTTCAGTTGAACATCTATCATTTGATTAATCGATTTTTCAAAGAGGCCTTCCGCGTCGATCGTGTCGAGCAGTCGTTCCGCTTCCTTCCTTGCCCCGTCATGGGTTGCCTCCATTTTGCCTGAAGGTGTCCCGGCCACGGTGGGCATATGTTTCGAATCGTTCGTGGTGCCCCCTTTTCCCAGGGCAAAGGAGGAAATAAAGACCATCGACAGGGTGATAAGAAAGATACGCATGCTATCTCCGTTGAGGTAAGAGGAACGGGTAAGGGTAGATTGACAGAGAAAGAGGTCGCCGACTGGTGGGGACCCTCCGGCTTTTATTGGGGATGTCTGTCGAGCAATTGTATAAAATCATAGGAAAACCTATAGGCATCTCCGGGCCAGCGCCCGGAGAGATAGTTTCGATCACAGACTGTAAATCCATTGGATATATCCGATCTTCGGTCTCTTTTGAATCCCGAAGGCCCGCTCAAAAAATTCTCCGGATGCCCCAGACTCGATCTGACCTCATCCTCCACCGTTTTCGGATAGGTCCGGTAGTAGCTGCCCAGCCATAACGAGGTTAGATAATACGCTAAAAGCTCCTGCTTTTTCAATAAGGCAGTTGTCCTGAAATCATAAAGAACCGATCTTTTTGTTTTCGGATCCACGCTGCGGCAAACCAGGACCACGCCGTGACAGATGGCACCGACCGGTTTTCCGGCGGCAAAAAATTCCACAATCACGTCCTGAAGCAGTTTCGATTCCAGATAGGGTTTCATTCCCGGTGCGTGTCCGCCGGGAAGAACAATGCCGGCAAACCTGTCAGGCCGTATCGATGTATATCGTATCGGACGGGCAAATTCATCACTTTTTATCATCAGGTTGTAGGTGTCAACGGCGTCGCTCCTTGCCATCAAGGCGGTTTTCCATATGCCTAAACCCTTGCCGCTAAGCATGCGCTGATCCGCCGTACCAGGAATTCCCGAGGGTGTCGCAAAAACCACCTGGACAGAATTTTCAGTCAATATTTTCCAGGGGATGCTTGTTTCGCTCGGATCGAAATCCCTCTCGGGAATCGGCATGAGTATCATTTTCTCAATCTCGGACATGTCGTTTTCTCCCAGGACTCTCTTGTGGCGGCGGCAATCCGGCGAAAAGGCCGGGGGCTCATCTTGCCGTCATGTCTTCAACGGCCGCAACGATCGTCTCGATCGCACCGGGTTCAAGCGTAAGGGAGGCATGGCCGACGCCCTGCAACAGCGTGACCGGCCAATCCTTGCCCTGCTCGCTGAAGGCGGTCGCAAATCTGTCTGTAAAAAATACCTCGTCATCTGCTCCCGCAATCACCGCACACGGCTGATGCACCGCCCTGATATTTGCTGCATAGTCCCTGCGCGGGCAAAAGTTTGCGGCCAGTGTAAACGAGTATTCCGGGGTTAAAAACCGCTTTGCCTCGGCGTTCAAGGCGAAGCTGATGATCGGCAGGTCGTTGAAGGCCCGAACGCCGACGGAATTCAGAAAAGAAAGCGCAAGGGTGCGGGGCAGGCCGACAGTGACCCATCCGCCGTTGTCACGGCGCTGGGTCGGTGCATCCTGGCCGAGAAAGGGCGACAGAAGAAGGTAGGTCTGAAATTCGTCCTGACCGGCGCTGCCTGCAAAACGCAGGACGAAGCCGCCGCCGGCTGAAAACCCGGCCAAGGTGGACGGCCTCGGAAGCGGGACAGCGCGGCAAAAGGCCATCAGATCGTCTTCGAGCTGACCGATATAGTCGATCCTGCCCTTTTTCCCGGAGGCGCCGTGCCCGCGGATATCCAGCGCATAGGCAGCATATCCAGCCCCGGCGAAGGCCTTGGCCAGGATGTGCATGCTGTTGCTGCTTGCGGAGGATCCGTGGACAAGAACGATGCTCCCCCTGACGGACGTTCCCACAGGGCCGTATTTCCGGTAGGCAAGCGATCCTCCATCCGCTCCGCTGTAGTGCACCAGCGGAGGCAGGTCGGAGAAGTCGATCGATTTGAAGAGCTCGGTAATGCTGGTCATGGGCGGCGGCGGTTTCGGCCCCCCGAAAACAAGGGCGGCGGCAAACCCTCCGATGATAACCAGCAGAGGCAGGATGCAGGCGATGATAAGGTGCGGGGGTGACATCTGTCGGGATCCTCCAGTGAGTTGTACGGCACAAACGGCCTGTGTTCATGCCGGTGCAGGCCCGGCTGTCCCTTGAAAAATCCTGGAACCCGCCGCCGGAAGAGGGGATATCTGTCCCGGTCTGCAGGGTACTGCCTGTTCGTCTCGAGCCGGAGAAGGACTGCTCGTCTCAAAAATGACACCGGCCCGGCCGGGTCATTCTTCATCCTTGCGGGCGGTGGAATGCTTTAGACCGGTATATGCCGAAGAAAAATGCAGGTCCCGCAAAATCTCCCGTGCCTCTGCCGCTTCATCCTTTCGCACCATCAGCCGCATGGGCAGGGAATGAAAGAGATACGGAGCCACATGTTCCCCTTGAAAGTAATAGGTAATTCCGAAGGCATCCAAAAGGGATTTCAGGAAGGCATGGTCTCCGGCGTTGTGAATTTCCACAACGACCTCGTAATCAATAAAATCGGCAGCCATAAGTTTTGCACGGGTTTCATGGAAAGAGCCTGATCCGCTGGCAGGTCTTGATCTAACTGTAAGTCCGATGGCCCGGGAAAGCAATTGTGACAGGTTGTGGTGTCCCGGATTATCCCTGCCATCCATCTCAATGGTCAGCAGCTTGATGCGCTCGTGCCTTTCTTTCGTTTACGATCTAAGACAGGTATAGTCGATCACGCCCATTTCTGCAACGAAGGCCCGGCCGCAGGCGGTCAGAAGACCCGCCGGATCCGCACTTTTCGAGGATAACCGCGGATTGCAGGGCCGGGGAACCATCAGGAAGGGCTTCCTCTTTTGGCCGATTGGGAGTATAGTAAAAGACCCGCTGCTGCAGCGGAGAGGATGAACTAAACGAATAAAGAGCGAGGGTTGCGGCTCTTAGGTAAGTGAAGGATAGGAGAATATGGGGATAACACCGGTCAAGGCGGACTCTTTGCAGGGTGAGAAGATAGTGGCTGGCCTGCTCGATCGTTTCCGATCATCGGACGATTTGTGCAGGAAAACCGTTGCCGAGATATTGACGGAGGTTCGGCAGAGGGGGGATGCGGCGGTGATCGATTACGGCCGTCGATTTGACTCTCCGATTCTGACCGCCGAAAGACTCCGGGTTTCGGGCCAGGAGATGCTTGCCGCCTATGACCAGGTCGACGCGGAGTTCAGCGCGACGCTTACCAGGGCCGTAGAGCGGATCGAGAGTTTTCATCAGCGGGAGATGGAGGATTCCTGGATGCAGACCAGGGACGACGGGACCATCGTCGGCCGTCTGGTCAGGCCGGTCGATTCCGCCGGACTCTATGTTCCCGGCGGACAGGCAGGATCGACACCGCTTGTCTCCTCGGTCTTGATGAACGGGATCCCTGCCGCCATTGCCGGTGTCGGCCGGCGGGTCATGGTCACCCCGCCGAACAGGGACGGAGCCGTCAGCCCGCATCTGCTGGTGGCCGCCCAGGAGGTGGGGATCAGCGAAATCTATAAGGCCGGCTCGGCATGGGCCATTGCCGCTCTGGCCTACGGCACCGAGTCCATCCCCAGGGTCGATGTGATCGTCGGGCCCGGCAATCAGTTTGTCACCGAGGCAAAACGTCAGGTCTCGGGGATGGTGCGGATCGATATGATCGCAGGACCCTCGGAGGTCTTGATCGTGGCCGACGGCGATGCCGATGCCGCCTTCATCGCCGCAGATATGCTGGCTCAGGCGGAGCATGATCCCCAGGCTCGGGCCATGGCGGTGGTCACCGACGCCGCGCTTGCCGCCAGGATTCCGGTGGAGCTAGAGCGGCAGCTGACGGCCCTTTCCAGGCAGGATATAGCCCGCCAGGCACTCGATCAGCACGGGGTGATCCTGATCGTCGAGGATCTCGATCGGGCCATTGCGCTGGCCAACGATATTGCGGTTGAACACCTGGAGCTCATGATCGGGGACCCCTGGGCGCAGATACCCCGTATCCGGCATGCCGGTGCGATCTTCCTCGGCAATTATACTCCCGAGGCGGCAGGCGATTATCTGGCCGGACCCAACCACGTTCTGCCCACCATGGGGACGGCCCGTTTCGCGTCGGCCCTGGGGGTTGAGACCTTCCTGAAGAAGAGTTCCCTGGTCAGCTATTCGAGGCAGGCCCTGGCGGCCGACGGTGATCATATCCGACGGCTGGCGAATCTGGAAGGTCTGACGGCCCATGCCGCATCGGTCGGCGTTCGTCTGCAGAGACGGTAGCAGGTTTCCTGACTGCTGCTCGAAAGAGGGGGGGTATGCCTGCTCGGGAAAAGAGAACAGGGCCGGAGTCCGAAGCCGATTTCCCGGCCCTGATCGTCAGCGGATGCACGGCGCTCGGACTTGCGATTACACCGGCGGCGGTTGCCCGGCTTGAGCTCTACTATCGGGAGTTGAAACACTGGAGCCTCAGGAGCAACCTGATCGCCAAAGAGACGACGGACAGGCAGATCATCGAAAACCATTTTCTCGATTCCCTGACCCTGTTGACCCAGCTTGCGGCCTGCGAGCGGGTGCATCTTCTCGATGTCGGCAGTGGAGCGGGTTTCCCGGGGCTCGTCTGCAAGGCGGCCCGGCCTGAAATCGCCTTGACCCTGGTGGAGCCCCGGCTGAAGAGGGTCTCCTTCCTCAGACATATAACCAGGGTCTTGAAACTGGCAAATGTCCAGGTGCATGCCTGCCGGATTGAGGACGAAGTGCTGCCGTCCTCCGAGATGCCCGTTACCCATATCACCAGCAGGGCCCTCAACGATATCGGCACCTTCCTGGCCATGGTGGGGAAATTCTCCACGCCGGATGTGGAGATCGTCTGCATGAAGGGGCCGAAATGGCGGCAGGAAATGGATATCCCGGCGGCCGGGATTCGTTCCGGGAACCTGCAACTGGTCCGGACACTTGATCTCATACTTCCCTTTTCCGGTGCCAGGCGGACCCTTGTGGTCTTGAAGATCCTGGCAAAATCGGCATGAATCTGCTACAACCTCGATTGGCAACTGATGCAGGATGGTTTCCTGCCGGCCCTGATATTTTGCCGGTTCCCCGGGGAGCTCGGAGAGATCCCCCGACCTGTGGAACGAGGGCGAAGGCGATGAGGATGGAAGAGAAAAAAGCAGAGCAACGAGAAGACAACAAGGTGAAAAAATGAAAAAAATAGCAGTACTGGCAGGGGACGGAATCGGTCCTGAGGTCATGGCCGAGGCGATCAAGGTCCTTGATGCCGCCCAAAAAAAATTTTCCTTCACGCTTCACTCTACCGCAGCCGATGTCGGCGGGATAGCCATCGACAACCACGGCGAGGCCCTGCCTCCGGCCACCCTGGCGCTATGCGATGCCAGCGATGCCATCCTGTTCGGCTCGGTGGGCGGGCCGAAATGGGAGGCCCTGCCTCCCGAGCAGCAGCCGGAGCGGGCGGCGCTTCTTCCCCTGCGCAAACATTTCGATCTGTTCTGTAACCTGCGGCCGGCAAAGGTCTTCAAGCCGCTGATCTCCGCCTGTCCGTTAAGGGCCGATATCATCGGCGATGGTTTTGATATCCTCTGCATGCGCGAGTTGACCTCCGGGATCTATTTCGGTACGCCGAAGGGAAGGGAAGGCACGGGGCCCGGGGAGCGCGCTTTCGATACGATGGCCTATACCCGGGCCGAGATCGAACGTATCGCCCACCTGGCCTTTCAAGCGGCGCGTCGGCGCCGGGGCAGGGTGACCTCCATCGACAAGGCAAATGTCCTGACCACCATGGTCCTCTGGCGCCAGGTCGTGATCGAGGTGGCGGAACACTATCCGGATGTGTCGCTCAGCCACCTCTATATCGATAATGCAACGATGCAACTGGTCCGGAACCCCCGCCAGTTCGACGTGATGCTCTGCGGCAATATGTTCGGCGATATCATCTCGGACGAGGCGGCGATGCTCACCGGCTCCATGGGACTGTTGGCCTCCGCCTCCCTGAACTCCCGGAATTTCGGCCTCTATGAGCCCGCCGGCGGCTCGGCACCGGATATTGCCGGTCTGGGGATTGCCAACCCGATCGCCCAGATCCTGTCGGCCTCGATGATGCTGCGCTACAGCTTCGGCCTGGATGACGCGGCGGATGCCATCGATGGGGCAGTTGAGAGGACCCTGTCCAGGGGGATTTTTACGGCCGATATCGCGACGGATAAAGGCAAGGCGGTAGGAACGGCGGCAATGGGCGATGCCGTTGCCCGCGAACTCTAAACAAGGACCGTACCCATGCCCGATAGAGACGACATCATGATGGTGGCCAATGAGGCCTCCACCGAGCTGGCCATCAAGGTTGCCGGGGAGTTGGGCCTGCCCTTCTCGGAGATGGTCCGGAAGCGTTTTGCCGATGGGGAAGGCTATCATGCCTTTCCCGGTGATGTGGCCGGAAAAAAACTGATCATTATCGGCACGACCCATGATGACGCCTCACACCAGGAGTTGCTCGACCTGATCCAGGGCGGACGCTACTGGAATGCGGTCTCGGTCAACGTGATCATCCCGTACCTCGGCTATTCGACCATGGAGCGGGCGAAGCCCGCCTCCAACGAGATCCCGAAAGGGGTCACCCGGACGCGGCAGATCTTCCGGGCGCGGCCGGATTTCGTCAGTTTTATCGATCTCCATTCCGAGGCCGTGCTCCATGCCCATGCCGGTGAAATCAGCACCTTTCATGCCTGGACGGATACCCTGGTCGTCGAAAAGATCAGGCAGTGCGGCTTCGGCGATTTCGTGCTGGTCTCGCCCGATTACGGATTTTCCAAACGCGTGGCCCGGATTGCAAGCATCCTCGGGTGCCCGCATACGGCGGCGGATAAAGACCGTTACGATGTCGACAAGACCATTGTCGGTCAGGTGTCAAGCGTTGTCCGGGGCAGGATGGCCATCGTCTGTGACGACATGATCAGGACCGGCGGTTCGATCATCCAGACGGCCAAACGATGTCTTGAGGCCGGGGCCGCCGAGGTGGCGGTGCTGGCCACCCACCTGGTGATAGCCGGAGGTGCCAGACAGCGCTTCGTCGACAGCCCTATCACCAGGGTCATCGGTTCCGACACCTATCCCGGCAGGGTCAGCGACGATCTCTTCGATATCTATTCGGTTGCACCGCTTATTGCCGGAGTTCTTAGAAAGCAGTTGAAACTACAATAAAATAAATATGGAGGCCAATGGCCGGGCCTCTGTCCCACCGGGAGTCTCAGACCGGCATCCGAGGCCTGCGCCAATGCCATGAAGAAGGAAAGCGTTGCCCGTTTCCTGCAGAAATCGATTCTCTTTCAGAACCTCACCCCGAGCCAGCTTCTGACCCTGGCATCGTTTTCCCGGGTAGTGGTCTTCCGTGAAGGGGCGTATATCTATCGCCAGAATGATCCCGGAGACGGTTTTTATGTGGTGGTGGCGGGCGAGGTTGAGATGGTCCTTCGGCGGGAAGAGGGCGGGGAAAGCACTGTCGGGCGCATCGGAGCCGGCGGGCATTTCGGCGAGACCTCGTTGATTACCGGAAAGCCCCATTCTCTGGGGGTGCGGGCGGCCGGCAGGGTGATCCTGATTACCTTCGACAGGCGTGTCTTTCAGGACAGGCTCCTGGGCGATGCCGCCATCCACGACCAGATAGATCTGGCCCTGGCCGAGCGGCTCAGGGTCGCCTATGCGGATCAGGCGGACTCGGTGGCACATGGTAAAACGGTCGGCGGCAAGATGTCCCGGCTGGAGGAAGGTTCCGCCTTCGCAATCGAAGGATCCGAGGCGGCAGAAAAAAGCGGAGCGGCTTCCCTGCGGGTCTCCACGACTGCCAAACGTATCCAGGCCGTCACCTCGCTCTTTGCCCAAAATATCGAACCGGTCTTTCTGACCGGCGAATCCGGCACCGGCAAAAAGTTCCTGGCAAAACAGATCCACCTGCAGAGCGTGTACTCCCGCGGGCCGTATATCGAAATTGACCTCCGGGATATGGAAGAAGAGGTGATGGCGGAAACGCTGTTCGGCAATCAACAGGACGCCTTCCCCTTTGCCAGAGCCAGCCAGGTGGGCACCTTCGAACAGTTCAACGGCGGGACCGTGGTCCTGCTCCACTGTGAATTCCTGAGCTATCCGCTGCAACAGAAAGTGGTGAAGGCGATCGAGACAGGCTCATTTACCCGGATAGGCGGAAACCGGCAGATCCTCTTTCAGTCCCGGGTGATATGTATCAGCGAGGTCGGTATCGAAACCCTGAAGACCAAGGATTACCTTCTTCCGAAGATGCTGGATATGCTGACAAAGCAGTATTATCGGGTGCCGCCGGTACGGGAACATAGACGGGACCTGCCCCGGCTCATCGAGCATTATCTACGCCGTTACAGCAGAGAGTATGGAAAGAATATTCATACAATATCCCAAAATTCCATGGGGATATTATTAAATTACGATTGGCCGGGCAATCTGACGGAACTGGCCAGCGTGATCCAACGGGCGGTAATGCTGGCCCAGAAGAACGAAATTCTGACCGATCAGATCCTTCTGGGCTTGCCGAAAACCGAAGGCAAGTGGGAATTCAATCTCCTGCGTATTCCGTGGATCAAGCGTTCTTTGGAGAACACGGCCTACCCGGCATTTCCCCGGGCCGTTGTCGGTTGCATCTTCCTGGTGGCCACCCTATCGCTCTTTTTCGGACCCCGGGACCCTGAAAAAAACATTGGCATCACCCTCAGTTGGATGATCGGCTGGCCCGTTCTTTTTTTCTCTTTCTTCTTCCTGTCCAGGATGTGGTGCAGCGTTTGTCCGCTGGCCGTCCCCGGCAGGTTGATCCAGGCGATCCGGAAACCCGACAGGAAGACGCCTGAATTCATAAAGAAATACTCCGGATGGATCATGGCCTTGCTCTGCATAATCGTCCTCTGGGTGGAGATAATCTGGGATGCCTATGACAATCCGTTTTTGAGCGGCTCGGTGATCATCGTCATCACCTTGGGCTCTTTTTTCTTCAGCGCTTTTTTCCGGCGGCGGGCCTGGTGTCGTTATGTCTGTCCGCTGGGGGCCATCAATGCGATCTTTGCGATGCCCTCGATTCTGGAATTACGCGCCAATCGTCATCTCTGCCTCAATCGTTGCCGCCAACATGCCTGCTTTGGTTCCGATAATGAACAGGAAGGGTGCCCGATGTTCAGACATCCTTTTCTGGTCGATAACAACAGGGACTGCATCCTGTGTGCCCGGTGTATCAAGAACTGCCGGGACAATTCAATTCATCTCAACCTTCGGCTGGCCCCGCAGGAACTCTGGGACCTGGAGACCCCGAGACGTCCTGACAGCTTCCTGATCGTCGCCCTGGGCGCCGTCTTTTTCCCCTTTGCCCTTCAGGGCAGGTTCTCCACCCTGGTCGGGCATATCAGCGGGTACATCATTCCCGCGGGGTTTCCTCTACCGTCGCCGGTTGCGGCAACGCTGGTCTTTTTCTCCTTGATTCTGATCTTCGAGGCGGGTTATGGCTTGATGGTCGCCATCCAGGCTCGATTTACTGCGGTAAATAGAGATGTGCTGCTGCCCTTGCTCGGCTACGGGTTCATTCCGCTGATTCTCGGTTGTTATATGGCCGTGCATTTCAAACTCTTCATCAACGGCGCCTGGCGAATATGGCCGAATTTCCTCGACCTGATCGGTTTTCACGCCGTCTATCAGGCACACAGGATCCTCAGTCCCGACACGACGGCAGTGCTGCAGGATATCACGGTCCTGGGGGGAATGCTGGCCTCCTTCTATGCGATCTACAGGATCATGGCCCGGCTGAAAGGGGTCAGGAAATTCTCCTCCAGGATGCTGCTGCTTCCCTACAGCTTCATGATCGCTCTCGGTGCGCTGTCTCTCGCCATTATCTAGGGTCTCTAAAAAAGGAAACCGGGCAGAACCAACACACTCCGTTGTTTCCGCCCGGTTGGGGGGGGCTTTGTAGATGGTATTCGTCTCTATTTTAGCAAGAGACGTGCCATCTGTTCTCCTTTGGATAATTTTTTGTTAACAGATTGAAAAGAATTGAAAAATAATTTCTTATTCTTTTTCAGGCTGTTGGCAATGAGGGAAATTTCGGTCCATGTAATACAAAAGAGTAATTCGCAGGGCATTTGTGTAATCCGGTTCAACCTGCACGGAAGACCCGCAGTCCGATATTCTCCAGCAGGGCGCGGACCTGCTGCAATCTTTCTTCGGACACGGCCGGGAAGGACATACGTGGATAGTGCATCGGCAGATCGAGGTATCTTTCTGTTGCGTTCGGATGGTAGCAGAGGATGTCGATCTCGGTCACATCGGGGAGACCGACAAGAAAGGAGCCGGTGCGGATGATATTGTCGTCGTCGTCATTGACACCCGGAATCAGCGGCAATCGAATCCTCAAGCGCTGTCCTTTCCTGGCCAGGGCGCAGAGATTGGCATGGATCAGTTCGTTGCCGACGCCGGTGTACAGCCTATGCCGCTGGCTGTCCATCAGTTTCAGATCGAAGAGAAAGATATCGGTATGGCGGGCAACCTCGAGAAGGGTCCCGGTTCCGACGTAACCGCTGGTGTCCACCGCCCGATGGATATCGAGCTTGCCGCACTCCTTAAGCAGATCGATCAGAAAGCCGGGTTGCATCAGCGGCTCGCCGCCGGAGAAGGTCACTCCTCCGTCCGACCGGCCGTAAAAAGGCAGATCCTTTTGGATCTCGGCCATCACCGACGCCGTGGAGGTGGTCCAGCCGGCAGTCTGATGGACCGGAACGGGACAGATCTCGACACAGTTGCCGCAGCCGTTGCATCTCCTGCGGTCCCTTGCGGGTCCTGCAGCTGAGAGGGTGAGGGCCTGTTGCGGGCACTGATCGGTGCAATAGCCGCATCCCAGGCATCTGTCGGCAAACGTCAGTATTTCGACCTTTGCCGATAGTCCTTCCGGGTTGTGGCACCACCAGCATGATAACGGGCAGCCTTTGAAAAAGACGGTGGTCCGGACATATGGGCCGCCAAGGATGGTGTGCTGTTTGATTGCAAATAGGGTCGGTTCAAAAACTCGCATCCCCGAATATGACAGGAACCCTCATTTCCGGTCAAGGGCTTTTTTGCCTGCGGGGATCAACAGGACCTGCATCTCGCACCGGCGGCAGTCGAAGGCCAGCTCGTAGGTGCCGGTCTTGTCGCTGATGGTCAGCGGAGGGACCGGATTTCCGGCATGCCGGTTGGCTTGAGGACAGAGAGCAAGTTCCGCCTTCAGGCAGTATCGGCAGGTCATCAGCACCCGACGGTCTCGGCGGTCTGCTGCGGCACTGCCGCCGGACCCGCATTGGTGCCGGGCAGAGAAGAGACCGGCCCTGGTGTTTTTTATATGTTCCGGTGGGAGTACATGATCGGGGGGCCAGGGCAGGGAATTGGGGAGCAACGGCCTGTGCGGGATCGTGTGCTCTGCACGCCGCACCTGCAGGTGATGGTCAAAGGCCTTTCTCCTGATATCGTTGATCGCTGCCAAAGGAAGGTAGAGCATGGCCCCCATGTCGATCGTCACCCGGTGGATGGCAAAGATCGTCCCGCCGCTCTTTTTCATCTGCCGGCTCAGGCTCCGCCGCATCATTTCCGGGTCCCTGGCCCTCTCCTTGGCAAGGGGAATGTCTTCGGATGAGATGTATCCGTCATCATCAACGATGGTTGTGCCCAGTCCGCCTGCGGTTGCAAAGACGGTGACGACGAGTCCGACCTTGCGGCAATCTTCGCTTTTTTGCAGCAAGCGGTGGAAGGCGGTATCGAGATTTCGGTACAGGATCGTTCCCGGTTCAATGGACACACGGTCCTTCGGGAAGACCCGCATGCCTTCCGTCTTGTTTACCCGGAATCCGACCAGACGGTTCCTGCCGTCGAAGAAGCACAGGCCGTCTCCGTTGGCGATCTCTTCATCCGTTTCAACCTCGAAGAAACCGGCGGAGGTCCGCAGGACCTTGCCGATTTTTTTCCCTGTCGATTTTGGCGTATTGAGTGAGATGGCGAGGTTTCTGTCCCTGAAAAGAAAAGAGGGGCCGCCGCTGCGGTTAAAGGTCCGTTCCGGGTCGGGGGTAAAGGAGAAGGAACATCTGCCCGAGGAGGCCCGTAGAAGTGTCGGGTCCCGATCGAAGAGCGCATCGAGGGTCCTGCGATAGTGGGCGGTCACGTTTTTGACATAGTCGATGTCCTTCAGCCGGCCTTCGATCTTCAGGGAGGTGACCCCGGTCGCGATCAGGTCTTGCAGGTGGGAGGAAAGGTTGAGGTCCTTTAACGACAGCAGGTAGCTCCTGTCCTTTATGAGAGCGCCGGATCCATCCTTTAAGATGTAGCTGTGCCTGCAGAACTGGGCGCAACGGCCCCGGTCGGCGCTTCGGCCGGATACCTTCTCACTGAAGGTGCAACGGCCGCTGTAGCAGACGCAGAGGGCGCCATGGACGAAGAACTCCAGTGCAACCGTGGTCGCCGACCTGATACTTTTAATCTCCGACAGGCTCAGTTCCCGGGCCAGCACTACCCGGGAAAATCCGACATCTTCGAGAAACCTGACCTTTTCCACTGTCCGGTTGTCGGTCTGGGTGCTGGCATGCAGAGGGATGGGCGGCAGATCGCATTCCAGAAGTCCCATATCCTGGATGATCAGGGCATCGGCACCTATTTCATACAGCCTGCAGATGATGTCCCGGGCCTCCTGCAGCTCATCGTCATGCAATAGGGTGTTCAGGGCGACATAGACCCGGGCATGAAATCCATGGGCATGGTCGATCAGTTGCCGGATTTCCTCTATCGGATTCCCGGCGGCGGCCCTGGCGCTGAACTTAGGGGCACCGATGTAGACGGCGTCGGCGCCGTGGTCGATGGCGGCCCTGCCGTGCCGGCAGTCCTTGGCGGGTGCCAGAAGTTCTATTTTACGGGTTTCCATACCTTGGCCGTTGTCCGCCGTCCCGTCCGGCTGAGAGCTTTTACGATCCGGACGGGACCCGACCCCGCAGAGCGTGTCGCGTCAGGATAAGAGCCCGAGAACATGTTCGATGTCCTTTTCGGTATGGGCCGCATTGATCTGGAAGCGGATGGTCTCTTCCCCCCGGGGAACAACCGGATGGGTAAGCCCGATCGCCAGCACACCGCCGGCGAAGAGCCGGTCGACCAGGGCCCGGGTTGCTGTGGTGTCCCGTATCAACAGAGGCACCACGGGATGAGGCCCGGCGATGGTTTCTTTTCCCAGACGGGCAAGACCGTCCCTGAATTGGCGAGTCCTGTCCCGCAGGTCGGCAAGAAGCCTTATACCTTCCTCGCTGTCGCAGATATCAATGGCGGCGGTTGCTGCCGCACAGTCGGCGACACTCAACGGGTTGGTATAGATATAGGTGTCCGCCGTCTGCCGCACCGCTTCGGCAACCGTTTCGCTGGCCGCGATAAAACCGCCGTTTACCCCGAAGGCCTTGCCGAAGGTGCCGACAATGATATCCGGCTGCACCCCGCAAAATTCGGCCGTCCCCCGGCCTGTGGCGCCGTAGGCGCCGATGCCGTGTGAGTCGTCGACGACGGTTACGACCCCGTCCCGGAACCGGTCATTATGCCCTTTGCAGACTGCGCAGATCTGGTCGAGGGGGGCATGATCGCCACGCATGCTGAAGATGCCGTCGAAGATCACCACCACCCGTTCGATTCCCGGACCGACCTGGTTCAGGCAGCGCTGCAGGTCGGCCATATCGTTGTGTTTGAAGATCCCCTTATTCTCGGACGGCACCCCGGCGATGCGCATGCCCCGGATGATGCTGTTGTGATTCAACTGGTCGCCGATCCAATGGGTCGTCCGACTGCCGATGGTGAGCGCCAGTCCGCAGTTTGCCGTATAAGCGGAGGTGAAGATTCTTGCCGCCGGTTTGCTAAGGAAGCCGGCGATCCGCTGCTCGAGTGTCCTGTGATAGGAAAAGGTGCCGTCGATAAAACGGACCGCGCCGGGGCCGACCCCGCACTCCCGGCCTGCCCGGTCGGCGGCCTCGATCAACGTCCTATGGTGGCACAGCGAAAGGTAGGCGTTTGAGTTCAGACGCAGGAAGCCCCTGTCTTCACCCAACAGACGATAACGGGGTCCGTACCCGTCCACCGGGGGCAGAACGCCGACGATGACCCGCTCGGGGGCCTTTGCCCTGCCGGAGGCCTGCAGTTCCCGGAGTGTTTGCGCAAGACTTCTATCCAGATCAGCCAACGCCATGGTCGAACCCTCCGGGGTAAAAAGAGGCTACCAGCGCCGTCATCGAGGGATCTCCTCCCAGTTCAGAACCACCTTGCCCGATTTGCCTGAACGTATGGCCTCGAATCCCTTTTCAAATTCCGTATAGTGGAAGTGATGGGTGATGAGCTGGCTGATGTCCAGCCCGCTCTGGATCATCGAGGTCATCTTATACCAGGTCTCGAACATCTCCCGGCCGTAGATCCCCTTGATGGTCAACCCGTTGAACACCACGGTATTCCAGTCGACGGCTATGTCTTCCTGAGAAATTCCAAGCAGTGCTATCTTGCCGCCATGGCACATATTGGCAAGGATCGCATGCAGGGCCTCGGGGCTGCCGGACATCTCCATCGCCACGTCAAAGCCCTCTTTCATACCCAGCCTCTGCTGGGCATCGGCGAGGCTGGTCCCCCGCACGTCAACGGCCAGGGTTGCACCGGCCTTTTTTGCCAGTTTCAGGCGGTAGGGGTTGACATCGGTGACGACGATATATCGGGCTCCTGCATGCCTGGCGATGGCTGCCGCCATGCATCCGATGGGCCCGGCACCGGTGATCAGGACGTCTTCACCCAGGATGTCGAAGGAGAGGGCGGTGTGAACCGCATTGCCGAGGGGATCGAAACAGGCCAGCGTATCCAGCGGTATGGTCGGGTCGCAGTACCAGACATTGGTGACCGGGAGGGTCAGATATTCGGCGAAGGCACCCGGTCGGTTGACCCCGACACCGCTGGTCTTCATGCACAGGTGCCGCCGGCCGGCAAGGCAGTTGCGGCAATGGCCGCAGACGAGATGGCCCTCACCCGAGACCACATCTCCGGGCTTGAAGTCATGGACATCGTCACCTACTTCGCTGACAATACCGACAAATTCATGCCCGATCGGCATCGGTACCGGGATGATCTCCTGCGCCCAGGCGTCCCAGTTGTAAATATGGACATCGGTCCCACAGATGGCGGTACGCAGCACCTTGATCAGGACCTCAATTTTCCCCGGTTCCGGGATAGGGATGTTCATCAGCTTGAGTCCCGGCTCTTTTTTTGCTTTGACCAGTGCGTTCATAGTCTCCATATCTTTCATCCTTGTGGTATTGGGATACTTGCATTCATAATGATAAAACGTATTTTTCAGAGATAAAGGAAAAAAACAGGGGGTATGATCGGAAGTGTCCAGGAAACAAGTATACATCCTATTTATGAATATCGCCAATTGCGGCAGGCGGCGCGGCGAGAAAAAGCTTACCGTCGGATCGATTTGGACGTATAATGCTGTCTGGGTGCAGGTCCGGTCGGCAAGGTGCGGCTCCGGAACGCATTGATACGCGAGGGGGTTTCGCCCTGCAGTCTTGTCCTGTGACTCCCGGCCACGTCCGGTGCAGTCGATTTTTGCGCTTCCTTTTTGATATTGTTCATGTTTTCAAAAAAATCAATGGGTCGGCAAGCAAAAAGGTTTTTCCGTTTCATGGATCTGGCAAACGGCTAAAGGTGACGGTTACGATGTACACGGAAATCACGAGGTGTCGCATTGGCGGCAGCAACAATCTGATACCTGTTCTTTCACTCGGAGAGCAGTATCTGACCGGGGTTTTCCCGAAATCTCCGACGGACGATATCTCCAGGGGCCCGTTGGATCTTGTCTGGTGCCCCGATAGTGAGTTGCTGCAGCTGAAGCAGTCGTATGGAATAGAAGAGATGTATGGGAAAAATTACGGTTACCGATCAGGTCTAAATATTTCGATGGTCAACCATTTACGACAGAAGATATATGCTCTCGAACAATTTATCGGACCTGGGAATAATGATCTGGTTGTCGATATCGGCAGCAATGACGCCACGTCGCTGAAGGCGTATACCACGAGATGCCGTAAGGTCGGAATCGATCCGACCGGGTTGAAATTCAAGGATTTCTACCGGGACGATATCATGCTGCTCCCTGATTTTTTTTCCTCTTCCGTCTTCAGGCAGAAATTCCCGGACCAGAAGGCCAAGATCGTAACCTCCATAGCCATGTTTTATGACCTGGAAAATCCAGTCGGGTTTACTCGCGATATCGAGTCGATTCTAGCCGATGACGGTATCTGGCACTTTGAACAGAGCTATATGCCAAGCATGCTCCGCACCAATTCATATGATACCATTTGTCATGAACATCTGGAGTTCTATTCCTTCAAAGTGATCATGTCTCTGTTGGAACAGTGCGATCTGCGGGTTGTCGATGTCAAAATGAATGCAATCAACGGTGGCAGCTTTGCCGTCACGGCCTGTAAAAAAAATGCCTGCTACCGTTCGAATAAACCGATAATAGAGTGGATGCTCAAACAGGAAGACGATATGGGGCTGGACACGCCGAAACCCTATCGCGACTTTGAAGAACGGGTCTTCCGTCATCGAAGGAATCTGACCGATCTTATTGCAGCCTTGGTGTCGGACGGGAAAAAGATACTCGGGTATGGTGCCAGCACCAAGGGAAATGTGCTCCTGCAGTTCTGCAGGATCACTGCGGACCAGGTGCCGTTTATCGCCGAGGTCAATGCGGACAAGGTGGGCTCGTTCACCCCGGGGACCGGCATCCCTATTATCTCGGAGAAAGAGGCGCGGGCGATGAAACCCGATTACTTTTTCGTTCTTCCCTGGCATTTCAAGCACACGATTCTCGAAAGGGAAAAGGAGTTTATTACCCATGGGGGCAAGTTTATTTTTCCTTTGCCGGAGATAGAGATAGTATAACCTATGAAGGCGATCCTCTTTGGGGCAAACGGACAGGACGGATATTTTTTGTCGAGCCTTCTTTGTGAGAAGGGCGTAACCGTTGTGCCGGTGTCACGATCCGGCAACGGGATCAGGGGCGACGTCGGCAGGTATGATTTCGTATCCGGTCTGATAGCCGCAGAACGGCCGGATTATATCTTCCACCTGGCCGCAAACTCGACGACGAAACACACGGCGATCTTTGAAAATCACAATGCCATAAGCACCGGGACCCTGAACATTCTGGAAAGCGTTCGATTATCTGTGCCGGAGGCAAAGGTCTTTTTGTCCGGCAGTGCGATGCAGTTTAGAAACGACGGGGTGCCGATCAGTGAAAAAACCCCATTTGCCGCCGGCAGCCCGTATGCGGTGGCGCGCATCCAGTCGGCCTATGCCGGGAGATACTTTCGGGAAAGGTTTGGATTGCAGGTCTATATAGGGTATTTCTTTAACCACGACAGCTGGTTGAGGACGGAAAGGCATATAAACCAGAGGATCGTCCGATCCCTGAGGCGAATTTCACAGGGGAGCCCTGAATGTATCGAGGTCGGAGATCTTGATGTCAAAAAGGAATTCAATTTTGCAGGAGATATCGTTCGGGCGATATGGGTGCTTGTATCGCAGGACACGATCTACGAAGCGGTGATCGGGTCCGGGATCGGATACAGCATCCGGCAGTGGCTGGACTACTGTTCGAACAGGGTCGGTGTCCGATGGGAGCGCCGTTTCCTGGAAAGGAAGAACTTCAAGGCGGAGTATACGACCTTGATCAGTGATCCGTCCCTATTGAAGCGTCTCGGCTGGTCGCCGGAGGTCGGGTTTTTTCAATTGGCGGATATGATGTTGGAGAAAACGGTGTGACGGGCACACCCCTTTCCGGCAATCATGACGGTCCTGAAAAACCCCGAAGGACTGCAGGGCCGTCAGGATGTACCAGGTTGCAGCGCAGAACCTTCGGGAGGTGAGTTTCTTTCTCTGACGGCAATCCTCTATCTTGTTCACAAGGGGCCATGTAATGATCTGGAAAAATAGACCTGACATAGAACAACTGCAAGAATTTAACCGCCGGACCATGGTCGGGCATATAGGCATCGAATTTACCGCAGTGGGTGATGATTATCTGGAGGCCAGGATGCCGGTGGATACAAGGACACTGCAGCCTTTCGGGTTGTTGCACGGCGGCGCTTCCGCAGCCCTTGCCGAAACCCTGGGAAGTGTCGGTGCCTTTCACTGTATCGAGGAGGGCAAGGTATGCGTCGGGCTCGAGATCAATGCCAATCATATAAGGGCTGCGCGCAAGGGATGGGTGACAGGCAGGGCGACGCCGCTGCATCTGGGGCGCACCACCCATGTCTGGGAGATCAGGATATCCGATGAGAAGAACAATCTTGTCTGTGTGTCGAGACTGACTCTGGCGATCCTCCAAAGGGGCGGCCCGGAACTGACGGCCGAGTAGCCAAGGGCTGTCCGGTGTATCCGGTCGAGGACCATCTCGTCGAAACCTTTGACTTGAGGATGGCCGCATAAAAAGCCCTCCATGCGAGGTGCGGGAATTTTTCATCGTTTTGGCGTACCTGCAGGACATCGTAACGATTGAAAATCTGCCCCGGCGAAGCACGGAGGATTTTTGCAACGTCATCAGGGAGGCTACAATGAGTTTTCATGACATAAGTGCCGAAGAATTGCGCCGTTTCATTAAGAACCACCGTGAAAATCAATACCAGCTTGTGGATGTCCGTCAACCGGGAGAGTATGGGGAAGGTCATATCCCGGGTGCCCGGCTGCTTCCCCTGCCGGAGCTGGTAAAAGGTATCGACACCCTGCCGAAGGAAAAGGAACTGGTTTTTTATTGCCGGAGCGGAGCCCGTTCCATGGCCGCTTCGACGATGGTTGAAGAGGAATTCCCGCAGGTGGAGGTATACAATCTCAGCGGCGGCATGCTTGCCTGGGATGGTGCAGTGGCCCTGAAACCCCCGCAGGTCCGCCTCTTCGACAGGCAGGTCTCGAGCCGGCAGCTGCTGATGACCGCCATGGATCTGGAAAAGGGTGCCATGAGATTCTACACCCTGGTGGACGAGCGGTACGGCGGTGAGGACTGGAGTGAGATTTTCGGGCGTCTTGCCGAGGCGGAGATCGGTCATGCGATGATGATTTACCGCCTTCTGCAACAGGAAGAGACGGAACCCGCCGACTTCGATACGGTCTTTTCCGGTCTTTCAGGCGATGTTCTGGAAGGCGGCATGCCCCTGGCCGAGGCGCTGGGCATGGCCGCCGAGGCCGGAAAACATCTTTGCATTCACCTTGTGGAGCTTGCCCTCAATATCGAATATGCCGCCTTTGACCTCTACCGTACCATGGCGAACCGGACCGAGGATGCCCATGCCCGGGAGGTCTTTTTCAAGATCTCCCAGGCGGAAAAATCCCATATGGATATACTGATCGGCGCATTGTCGACCTGCTAGCGCCATTGTCTCTCAGTCCGGTTCCCTGTGGCAGAGTCCGCAATCCTGGGAGATGCTTTGGCCGGATTTTGTCAGGTGTGCTTCATCATGACAGCGGAAACAACCATAACCGATATCGGCGTGCTGGTGTCCTATCTCACTCCTGTATGTCCCCCATGTTATTTTCATTTTCGGCCAGATGTTTTGCAGGTAGGTTCTCTTCAGGTAGTCGGCCGACCGGATAATCGCCTTCTCGTTTTTGGCCACGAAATCTTTGCCGTTACGATTTTCCTGGAGATTTTTTAAATCCGTAAGGATATTCTTGCCGGCCTGTTCCCGTGTAGCGTACGGATGTCGTAATACGGTAAGGCAGTCCTGGCGTATGCCGGGTATATCTGCAGAAACCTTCTTGCTGTACAGCCCGAAATCCACCCTTTTTACCGGATCGTCAAAGACATGGGTGGGCCGGTTATGGCAATCGATGCAATCCATGCGTTTCCAGGGCAGGTTATTATTTTCGGTTCCGGAGGTAAATAACCTGACACTTCCATTTGCCCGGACCATTTTAACGGAGCCGATTTTTGTCAGATCGGCATTCAGCGGCTGATAGTAGATCTGTATGGCAGGATCGGCGTGCCAATGTATACCTTTGAATTCACCGCTGACCGGGTCGTGACCGCCGAGATGCAGGACGATCTCCTGCTTTTCCGGCGTCTTTTGATTCTGGTTGGAAAATTTGATAAAAACCTTCTTCTGATCTCCGAAATATCGCTCGGGCGAATGGCAATTTTCGCAGGTGACGGCTGCCGGCGGCAGATTCTTCACCGGGTTGGGGATCGGGCGATGATAGGATCCGGTGATCACCTCTTTCAGTTGCCGCAATCCTGAGAATTTGGCCTGTAAGAATCCGCCGATACCCGGGCCGATATGGCAATCGACACAGGCCACGTTGGCATGGGGAGAACGCAGATGGGAGCTATATTCCGGTGCCATGACCGTATGGCATACGGTGCCGCAGAAGGCGGGGGTATCCATAAAACGGTACCCCTGATAGGTAACCGTGGCAAAGAGCGAGACATTGATCACGGTGAGAACGAGAACAAGGAGTATGATCTTGCGATGCCGGGCGTTGCCGAGATCGACAACCAAACCTTCCCTGGTCAGGCTTTGTGAAAATAGCTTTCGTTTCTTCAGGAAGGCCGCCAGTGGAATCAACAGAAGACCGACGAACATGCCTGCGGGAAACAGGGCGAAGGTGATGATTGCGGCATAGGGCGTCTTTACCATGCCCGATGCGTGGGCAATAAGACCGAGGACGGTGAGGACGAAGAAGATGGTCGTGATCCAGGCCCCGATCATGCCCAAGGGAGTTGCGTAAGACGACTGCAGCTGCTTCCACCAGGAAGGGGATTTTTCGGGAAAATGCGCGTTGGTTTCAGGCATCACTCTCTCCTTTTGGGGTGTTTTTTATGCGAATAATTCCTTATATCGTACTTCCTGAGGGAAAGGTATGAAAAAATCCGGCCTTACCCGGAAGTAAAAAAAACGGTAAAGGGGTACATTCTTGCCTGCGCTTGACTTTTTATTTGGAAATAGCATAGAATTATAGTACTACAAATACCACATTGTGGTGTTTGCTCTCAATCGAATTCTTCATCACCGTGCTTTTTTACCGTCATTCTGTATTCTTGAGCAGTTTGCCATCCCGGCATAGCAGTCGGGGTGTGACCGAATCTTCATTGTAACGTATTCGAAATTTTCCCGGTTGTCTGCCAGACGGCCGGGTCCGGTAGCGTTTTTTTCAGAGTAGAAAGAATCAGGCAGAGGATGGCGGCTATCCATCATCGCCGTTCGGCACTCATCCATAACGCAGAAAGGAGGTGAATTCCCCGAGGTCGACTGTGAGGATATTGGTGTATCTGTTTGAGAGTAGAGGGAAAATTTTCCTGCAGGGTATCCCTGGAGACAAAGATGCGAGCAGGAGAGGGTATCGACCCCGATCCTGGGCCATGCTGCCTGATTGAAACGCTCATGGGAGAGGAGAGGTCCGCATCTGCGTATGCCTTGCCTGCTGGAGAAAACAACAGGGAAACAAGAGGTTGTATTGGCGATGCAGTGATCTCTCAAATGAGTCTATGCATGTTAAAAGAATAGGAAATCCGGTGCTTAAGGAGGAGGTGGAGGATGACTTTTAAAATGCAGGGTATGATACTGACGTTGTTTTTGGTCGCTTATCCCGCTATCAGCTACGCACAGGCCGCCTATACGGAACCCTCGACGGGGATGGATTTTGTCTATCTAAAAGGCGGCTGTTATGAAATGGGGGATTCGGTCGGCGACGGCGATCTGAACGAGAGGCCCGTGCACCAGGTCTGTGTGTCCGGCTTCTACATCGGCAAATATGAAGTGACCAATGCCCAGTACAAAAAATTCAGACCTCAGCATAACAGTGGAAAATCAGAGGGATTTACTCTCGATGGGGATAAGCAGCCGGTTGTCAATGTCACCTGGGAAGATGCCGTTGCCTATGCAAAATGGCTCTCCCGGAAAACGGGACAAAGCTTCCGGTTGCCGACTGAAGCCGAGTGGGAATATGCCGAACGTGCCGGAACAACGACCAGCCGTTTCTGGGGTAATGATCCTGACGAAGCGTGCAAGTATGCCAATGTGGCCGACCTGACGGCAAAGAAGTATCGGCCGCACTGGACGGCCTTTTTCTGTGATGACGGCCACGCGGTTTCCGCGCCTGTAGGCAGCTTCAAACCGAACGGGTATGGGCTTTACGATATGTTGGGCAATGTCTGGGAGTGGTGCGAAGATGTGTATAACAGTGAGGCATACACAAAACTCCCGAAAGACAACCCGGTCTTTGAAGGATCAGGGGAGTATCGCGTGATGCGCGGTGGCGGATGGAGCAACGGGCCTCTGGGGATAAGAAGTTCTCATCGTGTGGCGCTTTCACCTGACTTCGGCCATCATGCGCTCGGTTTTCGCCTGGTCAAGACCGTTAAATGAGGACTTTATTGAAACTTGATGAAGATCACAACGAACCTCCCGGAGGCGCCATATGAAGAGAAAGCATATTATTTTGTTTCTGGTACCGCTGAGTCTGCTGTTGCTCTCATTCTCGCTGTGCATGGGCAAGGATCAGGGCACCAAGGAGACGGCGACGAAAAATAGCTATATAGGTGCGGAAACGTGCAAGGAATGCCATGAAAAACAATATGAGAGTTATTCGAAATCGATCCATTTCAAAAAATCGGTGAAGGGTCCTGAATCACAGGAGGCGTGCGAAACCTGTCATGGTCCGGGCGCAAAACATGTGGAAAAGGGCGGCGGTCGCGGCGTGGATATTTTCGCGTTCAACAAGAAAACCGATGCAAAGGCCAAGTCCGCCAAGTGTCTTGCCTGCCACGAAGAGACACAACAGCTCACCCATTGGCAGATGAGCAAGCACAGCAGTGAAGACGTTGCCTGCACCGACTGTCACGACCCTCACAACCAGAAAGAGAAATTCCTGAAGGAGGATCAGCCGACACTCTGTTTCGAATGTCATAAGGATATTCGGTCACAGACGCACCGGCAGTCGCATCACCCGATCGTCGAGGGACTGATCAAGTGCACCGACTGTCACGATCCGCACGGGACCTTCGGTGAACACCAACTCAAAGCTGATGCGGTGAACGAGCTCTGCTACAAGTGCCATGCCGAAAAAAGAGGACCTTTCATGTTTGAGCATCCTCCGGTCGAGGAAAACTGCCTGAACTGCCATACTCCACACGGCAGTAATCATCCCAAGCTTCTGGTCAGCAACCTGCCGTATCTCTGCCAGAGTTGCCATGACGCCAGCAGGCATCCCGGGACGCCGTATACGGCGGCATCCACATTTGCCCGTTCGCCGAGCAATAAGATGTATTCACGGGCATGTCTGAACTGTCACTCGAACATACACGGCAGTAACGCCTCATCATCATTAGGCCAGGCCTTTACAAGATAGGAGGTTCGAAATGAAACTACGCATGATTTTAGTGAGTACATGCATGACACTCCTCCCTGTTTTTCCTGTTTTTGCGGCCGACGGCACTTTTAGTGGTGATATCGGTGTTACCGGTCAGATTGCAAATGTGGACGGGAGCAAAGCCAAATTCAATGAATACGGCGATAGTATGGACGGATTGTACGGCAGGGTGCTGCTGAAATACGACTCCGAAGATATGTTTATCAAGGGGTGGGGCTCCAATATGGGGTACGATACGCAGAATTATGGGCTCGAAGGCGGGCTATACGGCAAATTCAAGGCCTATTTCAACTATTCCGAGATCCCCCATAACCTGACATTCGGGGCAAAGACCTTTTATTCGGGGGCCGGCAGCAACCATTTGAGTTATACGCCCCCGATCCCCCCGTCCTCGGCATGGAAAACCTTCGATTACGAAACGGACAGGAAGAGATACGAGGCCGGGTTCTCTGTCGATCTGGCGAAGCCCTTCTTCTTCAACGTCTCCGTCCCCCATGAAGAGAAGAGCGGTGCCTACCCGATCGGAGCGGCCATCGGATCAAGCGTCAGCCCGGGATCATCCATCGCCGAGATCCCTATGCCCATCGACTATACCACCAATACGCTCAACATGAGCGCCGGCTATGCGAAGAATCCCTATTTCGCGGAGGTGAGTTTCTTTTACAGCCAATTCGACAATGGCAATTCGGCACTCTTCTTCGACAGGCCTGCCGGGTCGCCGCTCGGGTCTATCCTGACGCCGGATGCCTATTCCTTGCCGCCAGATAACCAGGCCTTCAAGCTTGCATTCAAGGGGAGCGCCAAACTGCCGTTGAACAGTCAGTTCAGCATGAATCTGGCCACCGGCAGGGCGCAGACGGATGATACCGTCCTGCTGGCGACGACAAACGCCTTCGGGCCGGCCTTCAACGGTAAAGTGGATACTACTAATGTCGACCTGGTATTGATGTCACACCCCGTGCATCTGGTCAATGCAAGACTCGATTTTAAATATTACGACAAGAAAAATAATTCCGATCAACTGACGATCGGCGGAGTCACCAATGATCTCCTGGGCTACCAGAAAACCAAGGCCGGGATTGATCTGGATTGGAACCTGCCGGCCAAATTCAACCTGGATACAGCCTATTCATATACCGGGATGAGCAGACAGACCAGTGATGTCCTGCCCAATACCGGAGACAATAAGCTGTCTGCGGAACTGCGATGGAGAGGACTCGATTTCATGACCCCGAAAATCGCCTATGAATGGATGCGAAGGGATGCGGATCATGTCGAGGCAGGCCCAAATGATGTTGAGGCGTATATCTGGCGATACGATGTTGCGCCCCAGAACCGGAATACCCTGAAGGCGTCCGTGGATATCTATCCCATCACCAATCTGGACTTCAATATCGTCTATAAATACGTCGATACCGATTACCCGGATACGGTGCTGGGCCTACAGAGCACCAGAAGTAATCAGATCAACCTGGATGCGGGCTATACTTTCGGGGAACTTGTCAAGGTCAATGGATATTACGATATCGAACTGAACAAAAACGACCAGTTCCAGCGGACGTTCTCGGTAACCGGCAGTCCGAACCCCGGCTCGCAAGATAAGTCCGACTACAACTGGACCGTGGCACTGAAGGACAACAGCTATTCCTGGGGACTGGGCTCGGAGGTCTACCTGGTGCCGAAAAAACTCACCCTTCTGCTGCAGTATGACGATATCAATTCAAACGGCAGCGCGGACTTCACATACCTCTTTGCACCCGCCCTGACCGGAGGACTCACCAACAGCAATCTGGATTTGCTCAGCCTCGACGATTATCGGTTGAGTTCCCTGTCATTAAAGCTCAGATATACACCGACAAAGCACTATATGTTCACCGTCGGCTATGCCTATCAGAGGTTCAAATACAATACCGCTTCACTTGACAATTATCTGCTGGTTCAAGGGAGCAATTATCTGAGCGGTGCATACGCGAATCCCGATTATACGGCCAATATCGTTTTTGTGGCCGTTGATTACATGTTTTAACGTGTAACGGCACACCATGAACTGAAAGGCATGTGCAGGGTTGGAAACAAAAAGGCTGCTCAACGAGCAGCCTTTTTGTTGTTTCCATCTCGGGAAACGATGTGCCTGCAGACGGTCATTTTCCATGACAGGGCAGGCAGCCCTTCCATTTCTCCCTTAATTCCGGACTCTTCGCTTTTTCCTTATTATGGCAGGTCCTGCATCGCGCATGGGCCGCATCCTTGAAGGTATCGAGCTTGACGATGCCGTTGTCCTCATCGGTTTCACTTGGCATTCCTGAACCCTTATAGTGACAGTCTTCACATTTCTGAATTGTCATTCCTGCGACATAGGGGCTTTGCTTGCCGTCTTTTTTGGTGTGATGGCAGGTGCCGCACTGATAGATCTTCTGATGGAGAGCATGCGGAAACTTGGCCGGTTTGTCAACGGCGGCCTTATCCTTGGTGGCCAGAAGAACCATTTCGGCCGGCCCCTTGTTGATATCCGCAGCAAAGCTCGACGGGATATAGACCCAGCATACGGCTGTCAAAACCATCCCGAAAACACCTATTCTGTTGATCATCGGTTCACCTCCTTGGTTGGATTTACTCTGTGGACTGCCGTTGTTGCAGGGTGGAACAGAAACAAACACGTCATCAATGCCCGGAGGACGGTACCATACAATGGCGAGCGTGCATCAAGGTGATCGGCATCACAGAAGGCCACTGTTCGACGGTTTGGCGTGCTGTCGTAGTGGATCATCGCGGTGCCCCTGATGTCCCCGGATATGTTTCCGGATCATCGTCTTTTCTGCGACTGTGCAGGGGATAAGGTGCCTGCCGGAATGAAACGATTGCTCAATGATTATTCAATAAACAGGTGTCGGATGTCAATGATTATTGCGAAAGGAAGAAGACTTCGGAGCGCTTTTATTCCGGCAGGGCCGCAGATGTGTCCGGCATCTTCTCCGACGGTCGGAAAGGCTCCGGGAAAGTTGACTTTCCCTGTTGTTTTTATTATATAGCCGAGTCGGTGGTGGGTTTTATTCCGGGGAGTAATCGATGATCACCCGCTGAAACCCATGAGAGACCGCAGCGACAACAGACGCTGTCAACAGGGTAGAGGGCTAAACCGTCGGCACGTGCCTTTTTTTGCGATGCCGGCATCACATATTGGCAACAAGAGGAAGAAAACATGTCGCTACTTGCCCCCGTCTCCTGGGGCGAACTCCTGGATAAAATAACCATTCTGCAGATCAAGAACGAGCGGATTGCCGATCGGGAAAAGCTGCAAAACGTCCGGCATGAACTCGATCTGCTCCTCTCGGTCCGCGACCGGCAGGCCGTCTTTCCGGAGGGACTTGACGCGTTGGTTGCAGCGCTTCGCCAGGTCAACGAACGGATCTGGGAGACGGAGGATGCAATCAGGCTCTGTGAAAGAAAACAGGATTTCGGCGCGGGTTTCGTTGAACTGGCGCGGGCCGCATATCAAAGCAACGATCAACGGTCCCAGCTGAAACATCGCATCAATATCCTCTTGGGGTCCCAGGTGATCGAGGAAAAATCCTATACGGCCTACCGGGCCGGATGATTTTTGATGGAACGCATCCTGGTCATTAAATTAAGCGCTCTGGGGGATATCATGCAGGCCGAGGGGGCGATGCATGACATCCGTCTCCATCATGTCGGGGATGAGATAACGGTCATGACCACCCCGCCGTACCGCCGTCTGATGGAGCGTTGCCCCTGGGTGGACAGGATCTTTATAGACCGGCGGGACAACCGGTTCAACCTCGGCCGCATGCTCGACCTGCGACGACGGTTGCGCAACGAAAGATTTGACAGGGTGTACGACCTGCAGCAGGTCGGACGGACCGATTTCTATTACCGCTTTTTTATCAGAGGAACTCCATGGATGGGAGGGGCGCCCGGTTGTTCCTGTTGCTGCAGACGGCCGGCCGGCCGGTGCGCTGCCGACCATTTTGCCGCAAGCCTGGCACAGGCCGGGGTGTCTGTACGTCACACCCTGCACTGTGATGTCTCCTGGATGGCCGATGATGTGGACGCCATCCTGGCCCGGGCGGGTCTTTCACCGCCTTTTGCGGTCCTTATTCCCGGCGGATCCGCCGGTCATCCGGAGAAGCGCTGGCCCTATTACCCCGAACTTGCCGTACTGCTTACCGAGGCGGGCGTGCCGTGGGTTACCGTGCCGGGACCCGATGAGATGGAACTCTGCAGGTCGATCGGCGGGACGATACTGCTGAATGAGGACGGCAGTTTTCTTGATATCTTCAAACTCGCGGGAGTCCTTGCCAGGGCGGCTTTCGTGGTCGGCAACGATACCGGACCGACCCATATGGCCGTCCATCTGCAGGTGCCGGGACTGGCGCTGTTCAGCCGCCATATCCCGGCCACCTATTCGGGTATCCAGCATGGACGGTTCGACTGGATAGAGGAACCGGACCTGCACGATCTGCCGGTCCGGACAGTCCGGCAGCGCCTGGAGAATTTTCTCCAGCTCTGCCTCTGATCCTCGTTTCGACCCCGGGATGGCCCCGAGGTGAATGGCGCCCGTTGCGGAAGAAGACGGGCGACGTGGAGCCAAGGGACTATTCGGTCAATATCTCCGGTTTCAATCCGACGATAAAGCCGCCCCAATGCCTGTTGTTCACCGTGATCGGCATGGAGAGATCGTTCATGACCTCCCCGGTGTCCCGCATATAGGTCTGGAACAGCATGGGTGCCGTACTCGTCACCCGGCGGACATCGCAATCGGTGGCAAAAAAGAAACGCATATTACGGCTTTGCACCAGGTCCACCTCGTATTTTCCGGTCATCGGCTTTGATACATGGGAGTGATGTACCGGCAGATAGCCCTTTCTGTCCACCGGGATTGAATAGACACCGCCGGGAATTTCCTTCAGGATCTTGTCCACATAGTCCTGCAGCGCCTGGATCATGGCGTCGGAAAAGGCCGTGGAGAATTTCTGCGGGTTGGTATTCGGGATGGGTTTGTAGTTTTCGTCGAAGATATTGATGCCTCTGTTGCTGATCGCCAGCAGGGTGTCCTGGACATGGTCCCTGTAGCGCCGGACCAACGGGATGATCTGGTCCAGAACACCCCTGCCCGTCCGGTACTGGGCCACCGTCTCCTGCATCTTTTCAGTGATGGTGTTGAGGCCCTGAACGGTCTTGCCTGAGGACTCCATATCCGTGAAGACCTGGTGGGACAGGCTGTTGATTTCTTCCACCTTGCTGTTGACCTCGTTGTTGGTCAGCGATAATTCCTCGATGGAGGCGGCGATCTTCAGCAGCTGTTCATTCGTCTCTTCGAAATCCCCGATCATGGATTGGAAGTTGACGGCCGTTTCCTTGACGATGCTGTTGACCTCAAGACTGGCATCGATGATGGTGTCGCTTTCTGTCTTCGTCTTGTTTACCGTTGCCAGCATGTTATTTATCTTATTTGATATATCCTCCGTCGCCGGCTTGATCTGTTTGGCCAGGGAACGCACCTCTTCCGCCACGATTGCAAACCCTTTTCCGTGCTCACCTGCCCTGGCCGCCTCGATGGTGGCGTTTAAGGAGAGCAGGTTGGTCTGGTCGGACATATTGTCGATCACGGCGATGATCTCCATGATGCTTGCCGAATTGCGGTTGAGTTCTTCGATGGTCGTGCTGAAGCTGGTCACGGTCTGGTTGATCGATTCGACCTTGTGGGCAACGGCCTCCAGCTCTTCGAAGGACGTTTTTACCTTGGCCAGATTGGTGCTGGTGTGCTCGGAGACATAGTGGGCGTTCTCAGAGATCTCCTTGATGGCTATATTGCCGTCGGCACTGGAGACGGATACCTGCTCGGAAAGCTCCCGCTGCTGGCTGGTCTTGGTGCCGGCCAGATCGACGGCCTTGAGCACGTGGGCGCTGCCTATCGCAATCTTGATCCCTGATTTTCTAATATCTTCGATGATTTGTCGTATAGTGACCATAAAGGCGTTGTAGCCTTTGGAGACATAGCTGAGTTCCGGATAGGGGAGGTCCTTGATATTCTCCGACCAATCCACCTGACCGTCCGCCAGACGCTTGAAGAAGCCGTTGACCGTATCCATGGGTTTTGTCGTCAGATAGCCGAGCATCATCTTGACCAGCAGGCAGAAAACGGCAACAATCAAAAATCCTGCGCCGTTGACGACGATGCACCATCTGGCCGCCGACATGATCTGTGCAGCCTGATGCGGATCCTTGGCAGAGTCGATGATGCCAAAGAGGGAGTATATCGTGACGGCTGAAATGATAAACTGAACCATGACCACAAGGGCAATGGAGCTCACGGCTCGTCTGATACGTGAATCGAATAGGGAAGACTCAAGAAAATCCCACATTTTTTGTGCTGTTTTCATCTCGGCTCCTCGGTGATCGAAAGTAACAGGATTTCATCAACTTTATACACGGTTTCATATTAGCATCTGAGCCATCGCATTTAAAGGAAGAAAATATAAAATATGGCCTTTTTTCAAAGATATTGGCATTCAATCAGAAGAGGCCCTCATTCGAGTGCCGGCAGACAACCGGCCGGCGGAACCCTGCCGATCGGTTTTTTGTGCCGTCGGCGGGGGCATTGTAAAATTCCAACGTCTTTGCACTTTAAAAAGATGAAAGAAGTAGTATTGTAGCCATCGATCCTTTTTTTTAAACAGAAGTATTCCTTTCATTTCAAGATCCGGTCGATGAAACCAGAAGCGATACATTCCAGGAGTTCAACCAGGAGGGGAATCAGCAAGGCAGTGGCCCTGGGTGTTTTTGTCGTCGTGGCGATAGGCGTCGTGCGTTTTACATCGGTCGGCAGTTACCTCACACCGGAGAGGATCCATGCCCTGCTGGCGACGGTCGGAATCTGGGCGCCGGTGGTCTATATCCTCGTCTATGCCGTAGGTGTCTGTCTCTTCGTGCCGGGGACACTGCTCACAGCTGTCGGTGCCGCTGTCTTCGGGCCCTTTCAAGGGTTTATCTATGTCTGGATCGGTGCGATGCTTGGGGCGACGGGGGCCTTTCTGATCGGGCGTTACCTGGGGAGGGATTTTGCTGCCTCCCTGATCGGTCCGCGTCTGCAAAAGTACGATGAGGCCATCGGCCGGAACGGCTTTGCCGCTGTCCTCTATTTACGGCTCGTCTATTTCCCGTTTACCCCGATGAACTTCGGCATGGGTCTCACGAAAGTGAAATTCCAGGACTATCTTCTGGGGACAGGCTTCGGTATCCTGGTCGGCACCTTCATCTTCACATTCTTTATCGGGACGCTCAGTCAGGTTTGGGCCGGGGGCGACTGGGCCAGACTGAACGGCTGGCAGACCTATCTCTCGCTTGTCCTTTTCATCTTTTCGTTTTTCCTGCCGAAAATTATCCGTAGTTTGCGTTCGCGAGACTCCCGGGGATAGCGGACCGGCCTGGTCCTGCGCCGACGGCAAGGGGCCGGCACCAGCGTGTCTCCTTCCGGCAGGTCGTCAGGAGATGGATCGGCATGGTCTGCGGAAAAAACTGCCTTTGATCGGCAGGATCGGGAGAGGGGACCGGTCCGTGAACCGGGACGGCATGCCCCTTTGCCTTCCGGCCCTCAACAACAGAAGAAGGTGCAGGCAGGCAGGCCTCTCTCTGGGACAATCGCACCAGTAACGGGTGAAAGTGTTTAGGAAAATCCTCGTTTTTCGATCTGTTCCAGCAGGGAGCTCCAGCGAAGACAAGGACGGCGGAGGATGTAAAGGCGACGAAAAATCAGCTTGAAGCTCAGGCGGAATACGGATAAAAGGCGTAAGAGCATGTAACGAACAGGACAAGGAGTCCTCTATGATACCCATTATGCAACTCTTCCTGGAGTGGCTTGTCCATCTTCCACGGATGGACCTGCTGGCCCTTTTCGTGTTTCTGGCAGGGACAACGATCTATAAGATTTTTCTGATGCAGCAGCTCGGAAATAAAGAGAAGAACTATTATCTTCACCAGCTCCAGCATATTCGCATAGCCTGGATCGAGAGATACGGGATGGGCGGGGATCCCATCCTCGTGGTTCAGACATTGCGCAATAAGACCATGGTCTCCTCCTTCATGGCGTCCACAGCCCTTATTCTGATAATCGGTGGATTCAATTTTGTCTTCGGTGTTGATTTCGAAAAGATCAAGACCGGGAAGCTGTTTTTTTTCAGCCTCCAGGATCCCAATCTGGGGATCGTCAAGGTCCTGCTCATCATCGTCGTCCTGCTCTACTCGTTCTTTCACTTTCTCTGGCATACCCGGGAGCTGCATAATATGACATTGATCCTGAATGTCCCCGACGAAAAGCTGCGGGCGATAACCCCTCTGCAACCTCTGGATTTTCTGTCCAGGATGTATATCAACTCCGGAATCCATTTCACCCTGGGTATTCGCGGCTATTATTTTCTCATTCCCCTTCTTCTGTGGATGTTCCATCCGGGAATGATGCTCTTCTCCTTTTTCGGAATAGTTGTTTTTCTTGTCAGGCGGGATCTCGGGCAGGCGCCGTATCAGAGATAGCGCCGGACCGGGGAGGGCGGGGGACCGCCGGTGGGGGCTACTTTGTTTTCTGTGTGGAATGGAGTGTGATCCGCTCGACCACCTTACGGTAATAGTCATCCTGGAGGGCGATATTTGACGGACTCGACCGTTTCGCCTCCAGTTTCATCAACAGAAGGTTCAGCTTTTTCATCTGCTTCAGCCGGACATGTTCGTCTTCGGTGCAGGCGATCAGGTCTTCGAGCTTCTTGATCTCCTTCTTGGTCTCGATCTCCGGGGGAAGATAGCCGCTGTTTTTCAGGATCTTATAGGCCATCTTCAGGTCGTCCGGGACGAAGGAGTCATCCTCCAGCGGCAGGGGTTTGTTCTTCCACTTCTCCGAGGTCAGCTCCCCCGCCTCGATGGCCTCCAGGATCTTTCGCTCGGCAATCCGGGCAAGTGCATCCACCGTGCTGTTCTCCTTTACCCTTTTTATCTCAAGGCATATCGCCCCTTGCCTGCCCGAGGTTGTCCCGGGCGGTCTTTGCGTCCTCGATCCTTACTGCGGACGCGTGCATGCAGCAACGCAAGGGTCACCGCCGCTGCTCACCAGGGATGTACCCTGCTCATCAGGGAAGAGTGGGTTTTTACCCTGTAGCTTATCTCTTGTTGCCGGTCGGAGGTCTCCTTGCGCCTGACCGTGACCGTCACCGTATCGCCCGGTTCGACATCGATCATCGCGATCCGGACATCGGCCATATCATAAACCCGATTGCCATCGATTGCCAGAACGATATCGTTTTTCTTCAGACCGGCCGTCTCCGCCTGCCCGGGGGGATTGAACCCGTCGATCTTCAGGCAGGGCCGCCCCTGGTGCGTTATCTGGGCAAGGACCAGTCCGATTCTTGCGGGCGGCGACAGGGGCTGGGCCTGCTCCATAAAGAAATAATCAGCAATATTTGGTATTTGTGAATATTGGTCCTGGGATGAAATATTTACTACCGTGGATTGGCTGACTCGAAGCCGCCGTTTTACCCGCGGCGGGATCCCCGAATCGTCTCTGACATGCTGGACCCCTGCCAGGACCACCATACGGGTTGCGGGGTGGCGAGTCAGGTATGAGACGATGTGTTCGGCCATGGTCTCGTCCCAGACGGCCTGGGCCTGGATAAAACCGGCTGCCGTTCCGTGCACTTTCATCTCCTCGGTGTGGATACCCAGGATCTCACGGAGCCGGTCCGCATATCCGGGCATATCCAGGTCCCGGTCGCCGGGAAGCTCCCGTTTCTGCTCCGGCGACAAGCCGTCGGTGGAGCCGGTTTTGAAGATACGGCTGACTATCTCCCGGTCGATGTTCAGGCCGACCACCGTGATCCTGTACCTGCGGGCAAAGTTGAAGATATTCCTGAAGAGCCGGAAGTCATATCTCCACGTCTGAAAGTATTTTGATTTTTTGAGAAAATCTTGTTCGCTCATTCCGGTATCACCCAGGATGTACGCATCGAGCGCCCTCTGGCTTGTCGCTGGAAACATCTCCATGCCGATGGCCAGATGGGGGTTCTTTTTATAGAGGGCCTGGATGATCCGGAATTCGAGAAGGTGATCGGCCGTGGAGTTGTGGATCTCGCCGACATACACGACACGGGAGGCCGCCAGTCTGTCGATGAGGCGGTAAAATCCTTCCAGTGCCGCCGACGGTGCGCCTGAGGGGAGCCTCTCCAGCGGATATATCTGTCCCGATTCGGCCGAAATCCTGCTTCTGTCGATGATCCTGCCGTCTTCACAGTGGATCGATGAAAAATCTCCGGTGCCGGGGAGCGTGCCGAGTGCAGCCCGGGTCTGTCTGCTGCTGCTGCTGACGGCACGGGCCGCCAGATGCTCGGGGGCAAGCGGGTTGCTATGCACATCCAGGCTGAATCCTGCGGCCGGGAAGTCGGTTTTCCCAAAGAGACTGCGTCCGGCCGGGTTGTCGGTACCGAGAAAGAGCAGTGTCGAATTGCCGAGCATCGCATTTTTAAACTGCTCGGAGGTGAGGATCTTTACTCTGCCGCCAAGCGACTTGAGAAGAGGGGCGTAAACGGAGGAGTTTGAGGTGGGAAGGACGGCTGTGATCTCTTTTGCCTGAAGAAATCGGGACCATACGGGAGGGAGTTCGGGGGGAGTAAGTTGCCGTTTGAGCTGCCGGTACGGGTCTATGATCAATGTCAGGGGCGGGCCGGGAAGGGAAAAGGCCAGATCGGTGTGCGCGGAGGATATGGGCCTGGTGTAGTGGAAATCTCCCACCCCGGTCTTGATCAGCAGGGGAACCTGCAGGGTCCCGGGCGTCTGTGCCTCCTGCGAGATTCGAAATGAAAAAACCGTATGTCCGCGAACGGTTCGGCTGCGAATATCACTGACGACCAACCGTGGCCGGACCGGGCGTATCCCTTCGCTGCCCGGGACCTTGGCGGTTGCCGGGGCGGGGGCGGTGAGTGCGAGTCCCGACAAGCTGATACAGAGTAGGCAAAGAATTGTTTTTACTGGAAATGGCATGGAATATCCTCTCGTGAGTGGGTATCGGCATCGGAAAGTGTTTGCTCGCCGACGGTTCGGCTTTGCACCCTGTTGAATCGTCGTCGTCTCCCCGCCGTCTTTGAGGGGTGTTGCGAGACCACCAGGAATGACCACCGTGCAAGAGATACTACAATAATAAGCAGCCTCCCGGCAAAGGGGAGAAGGAGGTTGCGTTTTTTCCTTGTATGTCGCCGGTAATGGGGTATGTTTCACCCGACATCTCTCGGAGAGGGGTGCCCCTGAAATCCTGTCCGGAACCCTGCGATCCGGCCTTGTTCACCGATACAAGCCTCATGGACCAGCGACCCATGCATATCACCCTCGTTGCCTTCAATGCCCGTTATACCCATTCCTGTCTCGGGCTCTTTCATGTCAGAAACGAGCTTGAACGGCATTGCCCCGGCGTGCAACCGGACTTTTTGCAACTGACCATCAATGATTCCTGCTACGAGTCCCTGCTGCGCATCACGGCGACACGGCCTGATTATGTCTTTTTCTCAGCGGTTATCTGGAACAGCGACCTGGTGGAGAGAGTAATCCGGGATCTCAGGCTCTGCCTGCCGGCCTGCGGCATCGTCGTGGGCGGACCCCAGTCGCCGGTTGTCGGCCGGGGGCTCGGGGACGGCATGTGTACGGTGGTCACCGGTGCGATCGAGACAGTGGACCAGGTTTTTTACCGGGATCTTGAAGGCAAGGCCCTGCGGTCGCGGTATGACGGGGCGTCCCTGCCGACCGGGGGGTACCCCTTCGTGTCTCCTTATCGGGACGCCGATTTCAGCTCCCATCTTGTCAACAGGCACGTCTATTACGAGACATCGCGGGGCTGTCCTTTCTGCTGTATCTACTGTCTGTCCTCGGCCCGGAAGGGGATTCTGCATAAAGACCTGTCTCAGGTCAAGTCGGAACTCGCGTTCATTCTCTCGCATCGGCCGAAGGTGATCAGGTTTGTCGACCGGACCTTCAATGACCGGCCGGAAAGGGCATTGGCCATCTGGCGATTCCTGGTGGATCAGGATGCGGCTACCCGGTACCATTTCGAGATCTCACCGGATCGTTTCACCGAAGAGATGTTTGATTTTCTCGAAAGGATACCCCCTGGCGTGTTTCAGTTCGAAATCGGTATCCAGTCGACGAATCCCGAGACCCTGGCTGCCGTCAGACGGCCGATGGCCATCGACAGGGCCCGTGAGATCGTGGCCAGACTGGCATCCTTCAACACGGTGTTTCTCCATGTCGATCTGATCCTGGGACTTCCCCATGAGACGGTCGGGAGTTTTTACCGTTCCTTCGCCGAGGTCTTTTCGACGGCTGCCCATTATATCCAGATGGGACTCTTGAAGATCCTGCCGGATACCCCGATCTGCGATGCCGTCCGGCAATACGGCTACCGGTTCAGCCGTCAGCCTCCGTACGGTATTGTGGCCAACCGGTGGATAGAGCACGACCATATGAGTGAACTCTACTGGTTCTGTGAATGTGTCGAGCGGTTTGTCAATACCCGTTACTTTATCAGCCTCTGGGCCTATCTCCGCCGCATTGATGAGGATATCGCCACCTTTTTTCTGCGGCTGCTCTCCGATTGCCGCCGACATGGTTTCTTTGAGCGCGCCCCGACCCAGGAACTGCTGACCGCGATGTTGCTTGCAGCCACCTGCGATCGGGACGACAGGGAAACCATCGGCGGGCTTCTGCGCTTCGACTGGCTGCGTTGCGGATACCGGTTCCTGCCGCAATGTCTGCTGCCTCAACAGGAAGGTGAATCGCCTGTGTCCCTGAAAAAGAGACTTTTCCAGCAGTTGCCCAAGAGCCTGGAGGGGGTGTATTCGCCTGAAGAAAGGACCGCGTTTTGTAAAAAAGGGGTGTTCCTGATCTTCTCCGAGAGGGCCCTGATCGAACTCGGGTACGTTGATCAGAAGGGAGAGGGTTGCGTCTGCTTTTTGCCGGAGAAGGAGGTGGATCTGTATGGCCTGCGGCGTGTGGTCCGTCTGCAGCTGGAGGGCTGAGCTCCGTTGTCCGACCGCCGCAGCCAACCAGGACGATTCCGGCAAAAAGAATTGACGCCGGAGGAATCTTTTGTAGAGTGGTCGGCATCGCCCAAGGAGTTTGCCCGCCGATACTCGGCGTTGTATCTTGCCCGGCCGATACTCTGCGTTGTATCTTGCCCGAGGTATCGATCCGCCCCTGCTGTCTCTAAGGGCTTTTACAAGGTCATCACCTGTGACGCGTTGCCCGGCTTTTTACCGATGGCGATGCATGGAGGAGAGAGCATGTCGGTCTACAGAATAAAAACAATGAACGCGATAGCCCGGGAAGGCCTGAACCTTTTCTCGGACATCTTTCATGTTTCCGCCGAGGAACAGGCTCCGCATGGCGTAGTGGTGCGCAGTGCCAAGGTCGATGTCGATTCGTACCCGTCTCTTCTGGCGGTGGCCCGGGCCGGGACCGGGGTGAATAACATCACGGTTGACAAGGCGACGGAAAGGGGGATCTGTATCTTCAATACCCCGGGGGCAAACGCCAATGCCGTGGTCGATCTGGTCTTTCCGATGATCGGAGTCTGGATGCGCAATATTTATCAGGGCATTGAATTCTGCCGATCGTTGACAGCCATTGACCCGGATAGGCTCAGCAGCGAGGTTGAGAGACGCAAGTCGGCCTTTCGAGGTGTTGAGATTGCCGGAAAAAACCTGGGAGTCGTCGGTCTCGGTCAGATAGGGGTCCGACTGGCGAACAGTGGAGTCTACAGGCATATGAAGGTCAAGGGTTTTGATCCGACACCCGGGTTGGAGAATGTCCACCAGTTGATGCCTGAGGTGACCATCACCAGGACGTTAAAGGCGGCAATCGGGGATGCCGATATCGTCAGTCTGCATCTGCCTCTGACCCCGGGAACCCGTCATATGGTCAACGCCGAGTTTATCAAGAAGATGAAAAAAGGAGCCCTGCTGGTAAACTATGCACGCGGGCCGATCGTTGACGAACCAGCCGTCATCGAGGCCTTGGACGCCGATTACCTCTCCGGGTATATCTCTGATTTTCCGACGGTTGCCACCATCGGACATCCCAAGGTCCTGACCACGCCTCACCTGGGTGCCTCCACCTCCGAATCGGAGGAAAACTGTGCCAGTATGGCCGTGAGTGAACTTGCCGCCTATCTTGAATACGGCAATGTCTTCAACAGCGTCAATTTCCCGAATATCGAATCCACTCCGTCGGCAAAGGTCCATAGCCGATTGATCGTCATCAATCGTGACGTTCCGGGGATGATCGCCTTCGCCACCAATGTCATCGGCGGTTGCGGGTTGAACATCGCCAGCTATCTCAACGAATCGAACGGAAAGATCGGCTATAATATCATTGACGTGGAATCGGCTGTTCCGGACGGGATCCTGAGCGGCATTCTGAAGAACCGTGATGTAATCAGGACACGTCTTATTACAATGGGGTGAAACCGATGTCTCTGGCTCTGGCGGAAAGGGAGTGAAATTGAAAAATTATGACCCCGTCCAGATGGATGTTCACGGATGTTTTCAATTTATTTGAATAATTTTAATTTGTTATTGTGTTTTCCCCCGGTCTGTAACGGCAAGGGGAGGGCAGGAAGGCGACGGTTTAAAATTCTTCACCGTTAATTATTTGATTCTGTTGAAATTATTTATAAAACTGCCGTCAAGGGAGCCGGTGCGTATAAAAAATTGTATCAGCAGGCCATAAAAGAGGACGGAAGGAACGGGATCGTTATCGTACAAATATTTAATAATATTATATATTTTATATTACACCAGGCGTTGGCATGAATTGTGCATCTATTATTATGCTTTTTATCTCTTCTCTCCTTTCTCCAGGAGAAGCCGGACTTGCCAACGCAGGACCGGCTTTCCTGTTTCTGGCCCCCGCCGAATTCCTTAATCCCCCTGTCTGCTGATGAACCGGATGAGCCTGGTTGCACTCAAAAGATGTAGCTACGCCCGATCTTCGCTCGCTGATTTTCTGGAACAGACGGCCCCATATCTCGGGATAGACGAAGGCCTGCAGGGGAAAAAGGTCCTGTTGAAGCCGAACCTGATCAGCAGTCGGGGGCCGTCTCTTGCCTGCACGGATCACCGGTTTATCATCTCCGTCGCCCGATGGTTTGTCGAGCACGGGGCAACCGTCGGTATCGGCGATTCCCCGGCCTTCGGCACGGCCGGGGGCGTGTTGAGACACATCACCGCCTCGACCGAGCTGGATCGTCTGGGTGTGAGGGTGGTCGAGTTTGCCTCCCCCACGGCCGTTGTCCTGGCCGGAGGAGTCCGGATCGGTGTCGCCGCCGAGGCCCTCGACTGTGATCTGATGGTCAATCTGCCGAAGATCAAGGCCCATAATCAGATGTATATGACCCTGGCAGTCAAGAACTTCTTCGGCATTATCAAAGGGATACAAAAATCCATGCTCCATATGCGCCAGGGGGCCTCGCACCGGAGGTTTGCGAGGATCATTCTGGATCTTCTCGCCGTTTTGCCTGAACATATCACTCTTGCAGACGGTATTGAGGTGATGCATATCGCAGGTCCCCTGCGGGGCAAACCTCTTGCCCTGCAGTGTGTCGCGGCATCACGCAATCCGCTGGCCGTCGATACCGCCTTTCTTGATGCCCTGGAGCTGCCCCCGGAAAAATGCCCTCTTTGGGTCGAGGCAAAAGCCAGGGGGTATTTAGGCGTAAATACATCAGAAATTCAGTTTCCACTCCTCAGTCCGGAGGCATGGCACGGTTCCGGGTTTCGAGCACCGGATCTGCTGTCCCCCATCCGTTTCAATCCGCTGAGATTTCTTTATGGACGTCTCAAGCGAATCGTTCTTGCCATACGATCGTAAGTATGGTGAAATAGAAAGAAAAGTGTTCCATGAGATATTTCGTCCGGCCGGTGAAGCCCCTCGGTGAAGGGAGCCGCATCCCGGACAGGGATTTTTGCGGTAGAATCCACTCTCATCAACAGGAGATTAAATGTATGAATTAAAAGGAAAAATTGCATTGGTTACCGGTGGGTCGAGGGGGATCGGCAGGGCGATTGCCGTCAGGCTTGCCGAACATGGCGTCGATCTGATCGTTAATTATGTCCGGCACCGGAAAGATGCCGAACAGACCTTGACGGCGGTTGAAAAGGCCGGCCGTCGCTGTCTGCTGGTGAAGGCCAACGTGGCCAACGGCGATGATGTCAAGTCCATGTTCGCCACCATAGACAGGGAGTTCGGGCGGCTGGACATCCTGGTAAGTAATGCGGCGTCCGGTGTGTTGAAACCGTGTCTGGAGTTGACGGAGCGGCATTGGGACTGGGCCATGGATATCAATGCGCGTGCCTTTCTTTTTCTTGTTCAGCATGGGGTTCCTCTGATGGGGGCGGGAAGCAAGGTGATCGCCGTGTCGAGTCTCGGCGCCGTGCGCGCCATTGAAAACTATACCATCGTCGGAGCGTCGAAGGCTGCCCTTGAGTCACTGGTTCGTCATCTGGCCGTGGAGTTGGGAAAAAAAGGGATCAATGTCAACACGATAAGTGCCGGCGTTGTGGATACCGACGCCTTGAAGAAATTTCCCAACAGGGACACGATCCTGACAACCGCACTGGCCAGGACACCATTGGGAAGGTTGACGACACCGGCCGATGTCGCCGATGTCGCACTCTTCCTCTGCAGCCCGTTTGCAACGATGATCCAGGGACAGGTGATTATCGTTGATGGCGGCTATGCCATCCAGGGATAGGCCGGAACCGATGGCGATGAAAAGCATGTTCACAACCCGAAAACCGCTTATCCTTGCCTCCGGATCCCCAAGGAGGCGGCGCTACCTTCGGGACCTCGGCCTGATATTTTCCGTCCGGACAACGAATGTCGCAGAGACCATGCTGGCGGGAGAGCCGCCGGAGGATTTTGTCAAAAGAATGGCTGCGGAAAAGGCCATGGCGGTAATGAAAGAGAATCCCGACAGTTGGGTCATCGCCGCCGATACCGTGGTCTTTCTCCCGGAATGCGTCCTGGGAAAACCAAAGGATACGGATGAGGCCGTGATGATGCTGATGCGTCTTTCCGGTCGCAGGCATTGTGTCCGGACCGGCTTTTGTGTCGGCTGCACGTGCGAGAACATCCGGGTCCTCGATGCGGTTTCGACCGAGGTCGACTTTGCCCCTTTCTCCGAGGATATCGCCAGGGCCTATGTGGCAACAGGAGAACCTCTGGACAAGGCTGGGGCCTATGGGATACAGGGTCGCGGGGCGTTTTTGGTGGCGGCGGTGACGGGTTCGTATTCAAATGTGGTCGGTCTTCCGCTGCATGAGGTGATCGCCTGTTTATGCCAGTATGGTGTTATAACTGCTGATTCATGATTTTGCGCCATCAGTTGACGGTGATCCGGCAGCCGCCGGAAATGGACTTTTGTCCCCGAGCATTTATCAAAGAAGGTGGCAGTTGTTGATAATATGTTGTTATTGTTGTATCTTTATTCAAAGAATACGGAGAATAATTTTTTGGAGCCGGGGCATTTTTATTGACAATTACAGGCTTGGTATGATAGTCATTTTTTAAAAGAAGTACTGTGAATTCCAATGGATTCACAGCAGAAACACCGGCCGTGCGGCACCTGAAATCCTCTGCTGTTTCCTTTTGCTTCGGCATGATATCAAACCGGGAATCACCGGCCGGACCCAGGAATGGTATCCCCGTGGGACCACCGAAGAGGATGCGATACGCAAATTGGAGTAGAATCTGTAGAATATAAAAAATATCTCTCTCCCGATGGACCCCCCTGGTTGTGCTTATGAACGTTCAAACGGTCCTTCGTAAAAAAGGGAGCAAGGTATCGGGCGTTTTCTGATCGATGGAAGACGAGGTTGGATGTACCTACCTGAATTTTGAGGATGGATTAGAAGATCGGGAGTTTAACGATGACAGCTGCAACCAATCAAAATGAAGCGCTGGAAGCCTTGCAGGCCTTTAATACCGCCCTTACGACCACACGCCTCTATCCGGCCGAAGCGCCGCAGGTTCCGGCCTCGGTGGAAAAAGCCTACCAGGCGATCAAACGGCATCTGCGTAAGAATGGTGAACTGATCATCAGTATCCAGGATGGGGAGGGCATGCTGTGCGGCAGTCCGATCCAGAAGCAGACCCTCGGGAAATTGCACGGTGCCGATATTTTTAAGCATATGAAATTGCTGGATCTGCCGTATATCGTCATCCGTCCGGGTATTGATCGTATGACCTTTAAAAAGGTGCTGGTTGTTTTTACCACACCCCTGCAGAAGATAAAGGACGAGGGGGGTGGGCAGGCCTTTGCCGCCCAGATCGGTCTCGGTGATGTCTTTCCGGTGTCGTATGCGATGAGTGTCGAAGAGAATCGGGAAGAGGATCCGGATGTGATCCTTCAGGCCCTTTCTTCTTCGCTTACGGATACGCCTGAGAGATGGATCAGCTATCTTTCCGGCACATCTGAAGATCAGGAGATCGGGCGGGAGATTGTCCAGGTTTTCAGCGATCCCGATAAGGCGGCTGGAACTGTTGTTGCCTGTATCATAAAAGCATTGCAGGAGATCTGGCAGATAGAGGTGGTCGAATTGTCTCCGGTCTTTGAACGGGTCCTGCACAATGTGGATGAATTGCTGAACCAGACACAGAAGGATGGGGTGGTATTGAGGACGGCGGACCTTCTGCTCAAGGGTCTCAAGGGCCCGATCCTTGGGGTCTTGATATCCCAAAGTTTTACCGGTTCTTTTGGAGAGGCGCTGTTCGGGGCCTTCATGATACGGATCAGCAACGATGCTTTTCGGGGCACAATTGAGTTTCTCAAGGAAAAAGAAAAAGCATATGGTGAAAGATACGGCAAGGAGTCAAACCAGTTTCATCGTGTGAGAACAACCCTATCCCGCCTTTTGGATACGCCGCGCGGCAAGCAGTTCCTGGCACTGGAAAAGACGCGGATGATCATGGAAAAAGGCGAACAGGAAAGGAGGAAAAAGCGGATACAAACGGGCCTCAATGCGATCCTTCAGGGAAAGACCTCCGTCCTGGAGAATGAAGAGATCGTCCAGTACCTTCCCCAGACCATCGAACGGCTTCTGAGCAAGGGAAAGGAGGATGTCGCCGCCCTGTTGATTGAAAAGCTTGCCAAGGAACTGTTGCGGGGCAATGAAAAGATCGAGTCGCAGTTGAGCAGGAGTCTGGGGCATATCGGCACCATCCTGGTCGAGGCCAAAAAGTGGGACTGGCTGGACAAGTTGTGCGGAAGGTTTCTTCTTTGGATCAAGGAGGCGGACAAGGCTGATTCCATTTATGAAGAGATCCTCACAGTCCTTCAGCATCTCATGCAAAACGACTGGCGCACGGGCAATAACAAGACGGCCGACCAGATCCTGACTGTGCTGTTCGGCATTCGATCCGGCCTGATACGGAAATCCCCGGCGGTACGGGAATTGACGGGCAGGATCCAGGACCGGTTTGTCGACAGGAGGGACCTGGCGGCGCTTCTTGCACAGTGTCTTGCCGACCCGGCCGACGAGCTGCTGGGGCAGAGGCTCAGCATGCAGGGTCCCCTTGCCGCCCGTTTTCTGATCACCACCCTTCTGGCCTCCGACAACGCCGGCGAACGCATACGGATCCTGGACCTTCTTGCCAATATGGGGTCCTTGCTGCCACCGGCGATTATTGAGAAGCTGCCGGAACCCATGCCGTGGTTCGGCAAGAGAAATCTCTTGAAACTCCTCTCCGAGACCGGAGACGAAGAGCATCTGGATGCGGCGCTGGCCTATCTCGGTCATGATGATTTGCGGGTCCAGAGGGAGGCCTTCGTCTGTCTTTACAAGATCAGCGGCAAGAACCGGAAAAAGGCCCTGCTGAATGCCCTTTCCCTGGCAGGCGAGACCATGAAGATCCAGGTTGTAAAGGCCCTGGGCTCCTTGTGTGATGACGAAGTCGCCGAAAATCTGGCCGAACTTCTGCAGGCCCAGGAACTCTTTTCTGCCGACATCAGAGGACCGCTGATCCAGCAGATATGCCGGACACTCGCCCGCTCTTCATCCCAGGAAGGGATCAAGGCCTTGGAGTCTTTTGTGGCCCAACGTCGCAAGGGGAGTTCCAGAAAACTCGACCAGGGTGTTTGGAGATCCGCTGAAAATGCGATCCAGCAGATTACCTCCAATCAAGAGCATCAGAGACGCGAAGCCCAATCGGGCGAGATCCAGGACAATGCGGCACAGGGCTTTCCGATCAAGGAGCTTGAAGGGAATGACCTCATCACCACCTTCCCGGAGGAGCAGAAGGTCGGGGCCTATCTTGAACAGGGAAACAAGGCTGCGGCTAAGGTGCTGCTCTCGGATATGATTGCCAAGGCCGCAAAGCTGAGACAGTTTGTCGCGGCCGAAAAACTGCGCGAGTGGCTGATCGAGATCGATCCGATGGCCTTGACCGATATAATACAGGCCGCAGAGATCATAGAAAACGAGAAAACCTCATCGATAGACAAGGACCATCTGGAGACCTGGTTCGGTTTTTATGATGTGCTGACGACTGAAGAATTCAATGCCCTGTATTTTTCCTTTGTGCATAAAAAATATGTATCCGAAGAGGTTATCATCAAGCAGGGCACAATTCGACCTTCACTTTTTTTTATCAATTCCGGCAGGGTCAAGCTCTATTATATTGAGGATGGTGCCGAAACCCTGGTCAAGATTTGCGGACGCGGGGAGATTATCGGGATAAGCTCGTTTTTCTCCGCCTCCGTTTGGACCATCAACGTTGCAGCCTTGGGCTATACCGAACTTTCCATACTTGACCTGGATAAGACGGCAAAGTGGCAGAAGGACTATCCGGCATTGGAGTCGAAATTAAATGATTTCTGCATAAAATTCGATGATCTCAAAGACTTTTTTCAGAGAACCGGAAAGGATAGGAGGGAGGATGAGAGGACGATCCTCACCGGCCGGATCACCGCAACCGTCCTTGATTGGCACGGAAAGGATACCGGCATTACCTCCAGAGGCGATCTGACCGATATCTCGGTCGGCGGGGTTTCGTTCTTCGTCCATATCTCCCAGAAACAGAACGCCAGACTCCTGCTGGGGAGAAACGTGCGGGTGGCGTTCCCGACAGAATCGGTTGCCTTGGGAAAACCTTTCAGGGTCGATGGGGTGATTGTTGCCGTTTTTTCACACCGGGTGATGCATAACGAGTATTCCGCCCATGTCCGTTTCAATAAGCCGCTGCGCATAGAAGAAATGCAAGGCATCATAACTGCCCTGAATGAGGAAGGATGAGACCTCTGAGGCATGAAAAATCTCCTCCGTGAAATCTCAGACATCGCAGCCGTACAGAGTGTCTTCCTGCTGTCCGAGCATGGGGACGTCCTCTTCGAATCCGATCATGGAAGGATATTTTCTTCGGATGATGGGTTCATGAAGTTAACCAAGACCATCGGATCCATCGGTACTGCCAGGTCTGCTTATTTTCTGTTTGAAAACGGGTCGTTGCATCTTAGCAAAACAGAAATCGGCTATCTTCTCATCGGCATGGAAACGTCGGCCTCCCGGGCACGGATACGCGACGGGTGTACGTGGGTGAGAGACAAACTGGCGAATCCGGAGAGCAGGAAAAGGATTCTGCTGCAGGCATTGGCTTCCTCCCGCCAGATTCTCAAACCGCAGATCGTCAAGGCCCTGGTTCCCTACGGGGATGATGAAGTGGCGAAAAGGCTGGTTTCCCTGCTGGCTGCAGAGGAAGGATTCAGCTCCGAGATACATGACAGGCTCATGCTGCATATCTGCGAGACGCTCGGGCATTGCTCTGAAACAGGACTTTCTGCCTTACGGGAGCTGGTTAAGAGAAAGGGGTATCTCGGGGAAGCTATTCTGTCGGCTGCACAGCGTGCCATTAAACGGGTGGAAAACAATTCTGCACCGCAGGTGGAGCCCGTCCGGCCGAAGACTCCTCTTCCCTCTCCCGTGGCCCCAATCAAAAAACACCAGGTGCGCGATCAGGGCAATCAGCAGAAGAATACCCTGCCGATCTCCGGTGATCGTCCGGATGAACAGGGTGTCCGGGAATTGCTTGCGCAAGGTGAGAAGGAAAAGGCAAAGCTGCTCGTAAAACAGATGATTGTGACGACGGCCAAGGAAAAGAGATTTTCAGATGCGGAAAACCTGCGCGAATGGCTGATCGAGATCGATAACACGGCCCTCGGTGATATCATCCAGGCTGCGGAAATAATAGAAAAGGAAAAGAGCATCTCCATAAATAAGGCCCATCTGGCGGTCTGGTCGTTCATGTCGGAGTTCCTGGACGCCGATGAGTTTGCCACGCTTTACCACTGTCTTGAGCACAGCACGGCGGCCAGAGGAAAAATGCTTGTCCGACAGGGCACCCATCAGCTGCTCCTCTATCTCATCAACAGCGGCAGGGTGGAACTCATCTTCGATCAAGACGGCAAAGATGTCCCCTTCAAGACCGCCGGATCGGGAGAGATCCTGGGGGCGGATTCCTTTTTTGAATCCTCCGTATGGACCTTCGGCGTCCGAAGTCTCGGTGCCGAAATATCCACCTTATCCTATGAGAGGCTGCAGCAATGTCAGAAAAACTATCCATCCCTGGAATCGAACCTGAGTGATTTCTGCGCCAGGTTCAAGATACCCCATGAATCCATCAAGAAAATGGGAAGAGAGCGGCGGGTGTTTGAGCGGGTGCGCATCTCCGGAAAGGTGGCCATTGCCTTCCTCGACAGGGAAGGAAGGGATACCGGGATGGGAGCAAAGGGCGACCTGGTTGATATATCGGCCAGCGGCGCCTCCTTTTTCCTGCGCATCTCCCAGAAGAAGACCGCCCGTTTGTTTTATGGGAGAAGGGTGCGTGTCACACTGTCGTCGGCCTTTGTCTCGACCTTCAGCATTACCGGCATCGTCCTTGCCGTGCGGAGTCAACCCGTGGTCGGAAATGAGTATTCGGTACATATACGATTCAGCAGGGTCTTGGAAGAGGCTGAATTGCAGAACCTTTTAGCGTCAGGGACGATGCCGTCATGACGGCAAGGCCCGGATCTTGTGTCCGGCGGACAGGCCCCGGGGCATGTTGAAGGGGCCGTCGTTTCCCAATAACCTCAAGAAGAGATGCGCACCATGACCGAAAGGCTTGATCCTATATCGCAATTTTATAAACGGCACCTTCCTGAAGGACGCCTGGACAAGAATATCCTGACAGCCGATTGTCCGTTCTGCCGGCAGAAGGGGCTTGAGCCTTCCGGAAAGCTCATTGTTTTTTTAAACCAAAGCGGTTTCTTCCATGGCTATTTTCGTTGCCTGAATCGGTGTGTTCCGGGTGGATTTCCTCTCTGGTTCGCAAGGCTTGCAGCCATCGACCCGGCCGATGCCCCCGGCTTTGATCCGGATCGCGAGCCGTTTCTGCTCCAGGCCGATTATCCCACCGCCAATATCAATGACGAAATACGAAGCTATCAGGACAGGATGACCCCTGAGCTTCTTGCTCACTTTCACCAGGCGGATGTCTCCCCGGAGGTGCTCTCCGAGATGCGTGTCGGCTTCAACGGCCGCTATCTGGTCTTCCCCTACTTTCAGAGTGACGGCAACTGTTATTCGGCCCGTTGCGTCTTTCCCGACAAGACCGGCGATTTTTTCTGGCACGGTGACGAGCGCTTTTTTACCGAAAGATTTCAGCTGTTCAATGTCCAGGAAATCGAACATTGTGAAAACGGGACCCTGTTCCTCTGTGAGAATGAGGAAAACCTGCTGACCCTGAGACAGCTCGGGTTCCCGGGAATCGCCACCCCCGACTGCCGGGCCCTGGAGGCAGTGGACCCGGACCGGTTTGCCTTTATCAACACCTTGTTTATCGTCGTGCTCAATAATGCCGAATCCGAGGCCGCTGCCAGGTCCGTGGCGGCCAGGATCGGCTTTAAGGTTCGCCTTTTCACCTGGCCTTCGGGGCTGTCCCGCAATTACAGCCTCTGGCAGCTGGCCAGAGACAAGGACAGAAATTTCCGCACCGTGGTTTCGGCGATGATCAACGGCTCCCGGGCCTTTTCACCGTTTCCGAGCCCGAAAAAGGAGGAGACCCGTTTCTTTGACCGCCTGTCGCAGGAAACGGGTGACGAATATGGCGAGTTGCGATCCGGATATACAAAGCTGGATGCGGCACTGGACGGGATTCACGGGATCAATGTCGTGGGCGGGGCGCCGAAGATCGGCAAATCCTGCCTTATGATCCAGATTGCAACGGAGATGTCCAGAAGGGGCATTCCGGTCCTCTACTACGATTTCGAGAACGGCAGGCAGAAGATCTATCAGCGGACACTGTCGAGGATGAGCAGGCTGTCAACCGAACGGATCCGGCTGCAGGACTGGTCGGAGCAGGAACGGTCGCGCTATGAACAGGCCTGCCGGGAGTTTAAACGGATGCTCTTCTCCTTTCGCGTGGTCAATGACCGGAAGCTCAATCCGGAGATCATGCGCCGCCATATCGATTTCATCCGCCATGAAACCCGTTCCGAATATACGGTGGTCGTCATCGACAGTCTGCATAAGCTGCCGTTCAAGGATATCTCCGAGCGCCGGAGCGGGATAGATGCCTGGTTGCGTCAGTTGGAGTCGATCCGGGACGAGCTGCAGGTCTCCTTCCTGGTGATCTCGGAACTTACCCGGGGGCCGGAGGGATCGTATAAAGAGACGCCGCATCTCGGCATCTTCAAAGGGTCCGGCGATATCGAATACAGTGCCGACAACGCCCTGGTCTTTTTCCCCGACTGGGAACAGATGGAACATACCGACAGCAGGCGCAATGCGCTGTGGCTGGTGGCAAGCCGCGAACACAGTCCCGGCCTGATCGGCCGCTATGCCCTGGATTACCCCTATTGGGGGTTTATTGAAGAAGAGACAGGCGACAGGCCGGCGGAGTGGTGAGCCTTACCGGCCCATCGTCGTCAGCGGTGTCTCGGGTTTTTCTCCGGTCTGCCGTCTCCTCAGTCCAGCTGTTTCCTGCCAGTCTTGCAGGACCGCAAGGGCCGTCTCCATCCTCATCCTGGCGCGCTCGCGCTTCGGGGCATTTTTCTTTATGGGGGGAAAGAGCCCGAAATTGATATTCGACGGCTGGAAATGCCTGGCCGCAGTCAGGGTCAGATGGCCGATCAGGGCGCCCATGGCCGTCTCCGGCGGCGGGACCACGGCATGGTCGCCGGAGAGGACCCGGGCTGCATTGATCCCGGCCAAAAGGCCCATGGCGGTGGACTCGACATACCCTTCCACGCCGGTGAGCTGACCGGCCAGGAAGATGTCGGGACGGACCTTCATCTGCAGGGTGGGCTCCAGAAGTTCCGGGGCACAGACGAAGGTATTGCGGTGGATCGATCCGAGACGGGCAAACTCGGCTCGATGCATCCCCGGTATCAGACGAAAGACCCGTTGCTGCTCACGGTAGGTCATCTTGGTCTGGAAGCCGACCATATTGTAGTGGCTGCCTTCGCGATTCTCCTTTCGGAGCTGGACCACCGCATACGGGTCTCTGCCGGTCCTGGGGTCGGCAAGTCCCACCGGTTTCATCGGGCCGAAGCGCAGGGTGTCATCGCCGCGTGCACACATCACCTCGATGGGCAGGCAGCCCTCGAAGTATTTCACCTCTTCAAAATCCTTTAACGGCATCGAGTCTGATTCGCGTAACTCTTTGATAAATAAGAGATATTGCTCTTTATCAAAGGGGCAGTTCAGATAGTCGCCCTCGCCGTCGTCATACCGGGATTTCCGATAGACGACATTGCCGTCCAGCGAGTCGGCGACAACGATGGGGGCAATTGCATCATAAAAGGCGAGACCCTGGCTGCCGGTGAGCCGGGCAAGGGAGGCGGCCATCGCGTCGGAGGTGAGCGGCCCGGTGGCAAGGATGATCGGGCTGCCTGACGCAGGCGGCAGCTCCAGCTGTTCTTCCCGGATGATCTCGATCAGGGGATGGCCCTCGATTGCCGCAGTGATCCGGGCGGCAAAGCGCTGTCGATCGACGGCCAGGGCCCTGCCGGCCGGGACCGCCGTGTTGTCTGCGCTGTCCATGATCAGGGAGCCCAGCCTGCGCATCTCCTCCTTCAAAAGGCCTACTGCGGAGCAGATGTCGTTGGAACGCAGGGAGTTGCTGCAGACCAGTTCGGCCAGATCGGGCGATCTGTGGGCCGGGCTGAATCTGCGGGGCTTCATATCCAAGAGGCGTACCGGACAACCTCCGGTTGCGATCTGCCATGCCGCTTCGCATCCTGCGAGCCCGGCGCCGATTATCACTATCTTTTGCTTCATGGTTTCTCGATTTGGACCACAACCCGGCGCCTGCCCCATTGCATAGCCCCGTCATAGCTGTCGAAAAAAAGATCGAGCCTGTTCGGCCCCTTGATTGCCGAGCCCCGGTCCTCCACGGTTCCCCAGCCGTATCCCGGCACATACATGCGGGTGCCGAACGGATAATATCTGGTGTCGGCGGCGATGGTGCCATCCTCGGGGAGCAGATACCACGGAAACAGCAGGATCCTGACCGGGATCATCCATGGTCGGTCGATGCTGTCCTCCGAGAACAATCCCGCTTCCGGCTCCTGCGGCTTGGTGCCTCTGGCGGTCAAGCCCGAATACGGTCTTCCCGCCTCCGGGCCGGAACTGTAGTAGCGGTTCCAGACGTCGAGTTTAAGGTATCTGGCGCTTCCCCGGACATAGATACCGCAACGGGGCCCGTTGCAGTAGGCCGTGGTTTCCATCATCCGGCCCACCGGCATCTTGGCGCAGCTGCTGAAGAAAAGTGCGGCCGGAATAAGCAGAAAAAGTCGCAATGCTCGTGCAGGGGAGTCGTGCTTTTTCATCGCGCGGGTTCCATGATTACGGCCGATAAAACCATTTTCTGATCTCGTCGGCCTGGAGGTATTTGATTACCGGCCGGCCATGGGGGCAATGGCTGAAGAGATCGGCCTCGGCCATCTGGTTCAGCAGGGAGTCGATCTCCGCCGGGGCCAGCCTGTCTCCGGACCTGACGGCCGCCTTGCAGGCCATATCCGCCAGAATATCCTCCAGCCGGTCCGTTGCGCCGCCTTTATCGCTTTCACTGCCGAAACGTTCCAGGATATCGATGAACAGCCTGGCCGGGTCGCACTGTCCGGCGAGCGCCGGGACGGCCGAGATGATATGGGTATTGCCGCCGAAATCCCTGACCGAAAAGCCGAGACGTTCGATCTCTTCCCTGTTTTTCTCCACCAGCTGCGATTGAAAACGGGAGAGTTCCACGGTCTGGGCAAACAGCAGGTGCTGTCCGGCGATCTTCCCGCTCAGGAACTGTTTTTTCAGTCGTTCGAAAAGCAGACGTTCGTGAGCGGCATGCTGGTCGATTACAACCAGGGCATCTCCCGATCGACAGAAGATATAGAGATCGAGAAACCGGCCGATAATCTCCAGGCCATGTCCCCGGCCCGGCCCTCGGGTGCAGGCCGGTTCGGCCGCCGGCCGCCGGTCGGCATCTCGACCCAGGTATGGAGAGGCATCGGCTTCGGCCGGTCCGGTGCGATCGAGGGGGGTGGGCTCTTTGGCAAGTGATGTGAAAGATGTATGTGAAATGTCCGGATGGTGATCGGGTATCGGATAACGAGGAGGCAGGGGCCGGTGATCGGTGGTCTTCTCCGAGCCTGCCGCCTGCCTGCCGGCGGCAGGCTCGGGCGCCGGAGAGCAGAGGCCGTGGGCTTTTTCCGGTCGCAAAAAGACATCGGTTCTGATGGTTCCCTGCAATTCCTGCAAGGCCTGGCCGACAGCCAGGCGGATCAGTTCATGGACCTCATGGCTGTTGCGGAAACGGACCTCGTGTTTGGCGGGGTGGACGTTGACATCCACCTCGTCCGCAGGCAGGTGCAGATGGAGAAGTCCCGCCGGGTTACGGCCCTTCATCAGGAAGCCGCGCATGCCTTCAGCCGCTGCATGGGCCATCATCCTATCCTTGATCACCCGGCCGTTGACGAAGAGCCGCAGTACGGAGGCCATCGCAATACCGGCCTCCGGCGGCACCAGGAAGCCGTGAATGGACTGTCTTGCGCGCTGCGGCTGCCGACCGACCTCCATGAAGCCGCCGGTATAGCGCATGACGGCCGCCAATCGGCTGTCCAGGGCGAGGCCGCCTTCCAGGTGGAGGGTCTCCCTGCCGTCGATCCTGAGGATGAAGGTGACCTCGGGGGCGGCAAGAGAGGCGTTTTTCACGACCTCATCGATATGGCCGAGCTCGGTACGGACGGTGCGCAAAAACTTGCGGCGGGCCGGGGTGTTGCCGAAGAGATTTCGGACCTCAACCACCGTGCCGCCGGGACAGCCGGTCTCATGGACCTTGATCAGCTTGCCGAATTCGGCAACCACCCGGGTGCCGAGTTCCCTTGCCTTGGGCCGGGAGGTGATGGAGAGTTTTGCCACCGAACCGATGGAGGGGATGGCCTCCCCGCGAAAACCCAGGGTCGAGATGGCATCGAGATCGCAGTCGCTTTGGATCTTGGATGTCCCGTGTCGTTCCAGGCTCAACAGGATATCGTCTTCATCCATCCCTTCACCGTTATCGATGATGCGGATCAGACGGGTGCCGCCGCCCTCCGCCTCGACCTCGATCCGGTCGGCCCCGGCATCGAGGCTGTTTTCCAGAAGTTCCTTGACCACCGACGCGGGTCGTTCGACGACCTCACCGGCGGCTATGCGGTTGGCGAGGTGTTCGGGAAGGATATGGATCTTCGACATGGAAAATGAGTGATGTTGAACGGAATATACGATAGTATGGAATCTGCAGGCCGCTGCGGATTGCCGGATCCGGTAATTTTACCATCAGAATCTCATTTTGTCATGCCGAGTTCCGGATTCCGAAGGTGAAATTTTGTCCCTTTTCATCTTTCCTGGCTGTCTTCACCGGCATTCCGGGCGTCATCAGCCGGGCCGGCCGGTTGATCCGTCCCGGGAAAGGTTTGATCACAGCGGGATGAGACCCCGTTTGGGGATTTCTCGAAGGGGAAAAGACATGGGGAGGTATTTCGATGCTGCCGCAACTGTACACCCTCTTCTACGGCGGAGCCGCCGGCGCCAGGCTGCAGGTGGCGGAGAGGCTCTTCCGGTTGCATGGCGTGGAAATGGCGGAGGATAAGGTGATTGCGGCCGGTATGGCGGATCTTGACGGTTGCCGCCGGGCCCTGCGGCGGCAGATGCTGGCGATGGAGATGGACCGCACCTGCACCCGGTGCGCTCAGGGAAGCGGCGGGGGATGCTGCAGCGACGTCTTTGCGGCAGAGACCGATGTGGCGCAGCTGCTGATGAATATGCTTGCCGGCGTCGTTGTCGATGCCCGGCAAGGCAGCGGGGCGGAATGTTGTTTCCTGGGTGCCAAGGGATGCATCTTTCTCTTTAAGCCGATGTTCTGTCTCAATTACAACTGCAACATCATCACCTGCGGCGGCCGGCCGGCCGCCCTTCGGGAACTGGAGAAGCGCACCGGCATGATGCTGCGGGCCCAGCAGGTCATGGAAGGAAAACTCATCGATTTTTCCAAGGAAAGGATCTTTGTCCCGGACCCTGGCGGTCCGGGCGGTTCTTCTGCCGGAGTGGCGCCGGGTGGACGGTCGTGTTGAGAGACCGCTTCATCGAATGAAAAACAAACAGGCCGAATGAGGAGGGTGGCTATGCTCGTAACGACAACGGAAAACGTACCGGGGTGCCGGGTTGTTGAGGTCAAGGGACAGGTATTCGGAGTAGTTGTGCGCAGCCGCGGACTGGCAGGCAATATAATGGCCGGTCTGCGTTCGATAATCGGGGGTGAGATTACCGAATATACGCAGCTTCTCGAAGAGACACGCCGGCATGCCATTGACCGTATGGTCAAAAATGCCAGCATCATGCAGGCAAATGCCATCGTCATGATGCGCTTCGATTCCTCGGAAATCGGCCAGACGATGAGCGAAATCGTTGCCTACGGCACGGCCGTCATTCTGGAAAAACAGGGTTGAATTATGCTGCGATGGGCTTTGCTGATATTCGCCCTGGCACTCATCGGCGGCGGCCTGGTATCCCTGGTGCTGCCCGGTACGCACCCGTCACTGTCGTTGTTGATCTCAGGGGTCGTGGTGGTGCTTGCCGTGTTATGCGAACGTTGGCGCTATCGTCGCATAGAGCGCTCCCGGGGGGATGGGGAATGGCAAAAAACGGGTGAATGCTTTGAAGATCCCGAGACCGGCCTGTTCGTGGAGGTGCTCTACGACCCGGTCTCCGGCGAGCGCCGGTATGAACCGATGGACAACCGCCCATGACCCCCGTATGAAAAAGGAGGATTGCAACGGCAATGAAAAGAATTGCCCCATCGGCGGTGATAAGCTAAGATCAGCCGGGGAGACGGAAGCCTGCCCGTCGGGCTGCAGGAGGAAGAGGGACGGTATCGTCTCCCCGGCCTTTTGGCCCTTCCGGAGCCGTCCGGCGCCTGTTGTCTCACTGTCGGGAATCGAAGTGCACTGACGTCCACCAGGCACCGGTTGTATCGTTTATCAAGCCAATGCAAGGAGGAGGAGAAGATGAAAAACGGTCAATGTCCGAAATGCGGGTCAAAAGAGGTCTATTCCGGTGCGGACATCCCGCTGAAGAGCGGCCCGTTCGCCGGCAACGCCATCCCCATCAGCCTGACATCCATGGCCGCACTGGATAATTATGTCTGCGCCGACTGCGGCCTGGTGGAGAGCTATATCGGCGAAACGGCCAAGCTCGAGGAGGTGGCCAAACGATGGCACAGGGTCGAGCCGGGTTCCACGGGTGAAAAATAGCATGCGACGCGGGAACCCAGCGACGGGGAAACCGGGCCTATGAAAGGAATCCGCCGTTTCGGCGCCATTACCCGGGTCCTGGCCAAGCACGGCTTCGGCAATGTGATCGAGCGCATGTTCGGCCGGGGCGGGGCGCATGACGAGGCCGTCTCCGACAAGGGCCCGTCGGCCCGGCAGGCCTTTCACTCACCCGCCCGCATCCGCCGGATGCTCGAGGAACTGGGGCCCAGTTTTATCAAGCTGGGACAGTTGATGAGCGTCAGGGCGGATATCTTCCCGCCTGAATATACCGAGGAGTTCAAGAAGCTCCAGGACAGCATCCCGCCCGTCTCCTTCACCTCCATCAAATCGGTGGTCGAGGCCGATCTGGGGGCGCCCCTCGACGATATCTTTGCCGAATTTTCCCCCGAGGCCATGGCCGCTGCATCGGTTGCCCAGGTCCATCAGGCATGGCTCAAGAACGGCGACCGGGTGGCCGTCAAGGTCATCCGGCCGGGGATAGAGAAAAAGATCAGCGACGATATCCACCTGATGCGTTTTTTCGCCGAAAAGCTGGAGCGGATATTCGAGTTTGCCCGCATTATCGGGGCAGTCAACCTGGTGCAGGAATTCGAGCGCACGGTATTCCGGGAACTGGATATGTATATCGAGGGCGGAAACATCGAAAAATTCGCCGCCAATTTCGAGGGCAGCCGGGAGATCTACACCGCCCGGGTCTACTGGGAGCATACGGCCAGATCGGTGCTGGTCATGGAATATATCGACGGCATCAAGATGGACCAGGTGGACAGGATCCGCCAGGCGGGCATCGATCCCAAGGAGGTCGCGATGATCGGCCTGCGGGCGTTTTCGCGCCAATTGATGGATTTCGGCTTCTTTCATGCCGACCCTCACCCCGGCAACACCATCGTCATGTACGACGGTCGGGTCAGCCTGGTCGATTTCGGAATCATCGGCTATCTGGACGAAGAGACCATGATGCAGGTGGCCAATATCTTTTTAGGTTATGCCGAGCACGATTACGAATTGGTCATGGATGCCTTCCGGGCTGCCGGCATCATCGACGACACCGCCGTCGACCTGAAGCGGTTCCGGACCGATCTCAAGGATATCAGCGAGCCCTTCTATGGCCGCTCCCTCCAGACCATCGCGGTAAAGGATGTCTACGAACAGGCCATGCGGCTGGCCTACAAGTATCGCATCCGTATCCCCAGGAACCTGCTGCTGCTCCTCAAGACCTTTGTCCAGACGGAGGGCCTGGGAAAGATCCTGGGCAGCGACGCCAGCATCCTGGAGGTCACACGGCCCTATGCCAAGAAGTTGGTGCAGCGGGGATATGACGCCCAGAAACTGCTGAAAAACCTGGGCAGGGATGCCCGGGATATGGCTTCCTACCTGAGGATGATGCCCAGGCTCACCCACGCCATCTTCAAGCGGACCGCCGAGGGCAGGCACCGCATCGAGATCCGCCACAGCGGTTTCGACCCGGCCGTAGGCAGATTGGAACGGGGACTCAACCGGGCCGTGACCGCGGTGATCATCGCCGCCTCGACTCTTGCCGGCGCCCTGGTTCTCAATTCCCCGATCAGGGGCATGGACATACCCCTGGGCAGGTTTTCCCTGTCTCTTACCTTCCTGCTCGGTATTGCCGGCTACGGCATCGCAACGTTCCTGGGGGTATTGCTCGTCATTTCCATCTTCCGTTCGGGTAAGCTGTAGGGCAACACCCGGGCAACCGGCGTTTATGCTACCTCGGCACCCGGCCCGATACACAGGCTTCCCGTCTTTGCTGCCGGGGCGTCGAGCCGTCTGCTCGGGCGATAAGCAGAATCCTGCCGTCGCTCCCCCCCCGGTTGCTCCGGAGGACCCTTATTGTCTTGCAGAGAGCCGCTCCGCCGACGGCCCGGCCTTGTACCTTGTTGAATCATCGTGCCGCCCCTGAAGTCTCACGGGAATTTTACCGGGGTAGCAATCTTTGTGGGACACCTCTTTGTCCTGGTCAAAGGATGAACCAATGGCTATAGTTTGTGCCGAGGCTCTAGGAATGCTCAAGGATGAGATATGATCAAATATTTTGCAGGAGAACGGAATATGAATTGTCGACGGTTTTGTTTGGCTGCAATGGGAGCAGCCCTGATATCGATGGCCGGATCTGCCAATCAGCTTCTTGCCCAACCGCGAGTATCGATCGGGGTCAATGTCCAGATCCCGTTGCTGCCGCAGATTGTCCTGCCCGCTCCGCCTTCCCTGGTCGTTGTCCCCGGGACGAATGTCTATGTCGCCCCCGATGTTCAGGGGGATTTTGTGTTTTATCAGGGGCTGTGGTGGCGTCCCTATGAGGGATACTGGTACAGTGCACCTTCCTATCGGGGGCCATGGGAGTATGTCGATCCGGAGGAGGTCCCCCGTTCCGTATATGATCTGCCACCCAATTTTCGCTCTACCTATCGTCAGTACCATCGACTCAATCATCAAGAGGTGGAAAGGAACTGGCGGCGATGGGAGAGGGAGCATCATTGGGACCGGGATGATCGACGGCATAGAGACGAGTATCGGGGTGATCGATATGACCACAGGGGAGACGGGCAACACATGCGCAACTATCGTGAAGGAAACGGGGCCGTGGTCGTGCCCTCACAGCGGGGTGTGCAGGAAAATATCCACCGCACGCCCGTCAGACGCGGCTCCGAGCAGCAGACATATAAAAAAGAACAGGCCCCTGCCAAGGCCGTAAAGAAGCAGGAGAAACGTTCGCACGAGAAGGATCAGGGCGGGAATATCTGGGAAAATCCGCACGGGAGCAGCGGAGGTCCCCATAGGGAGTCGGTGCCGTAACGAAGACTGCAAGGCTGTGGCGCGTTTTCCGGAGGATCCCAGGGGGCCGGAACCGGCCGTGAACGGCGACCGCCCGGTTGTCTGACGGGTATCGGCACAGGCGCTGCGGAGTCTGTGCCGATGGATTTCGCCGGGGGGCCCCCCGCAAGCTTTACCAAAGTATGCCTAATCCGGACAGGCCTTCTCCTGCTGAAGGAGGCGGTACCGGTCACCGGCAAGTGGAGAAGTACATGATTCGCATGTGGAAGCGTCTGCATAAAGAAAAGGCACAGGAAACCCAGGCCCAAAGGGACCTGAAGAAAAAATACAATGAGTTTTTGTCCGTGCTCTTTGACAACGAGCGCAGCCTGGATCTCATGACGCGACTGGAGGTGAAACTCTATAACAACCAGCTTATCAGTTTCCCGTATCTCAAAGGAATGATAGGAAACCTGTCAAAACGAATCGCCAATATCGTCGAGAGTCTGATCCAGCTCTCAGGGGGAAATCATGTCGATCTGCGCGAGGTGTACGGGCGATTGGATAAGGATATCAGGCAGGTGCTCACCGGCAGGAAGGAACCGATTTACACGCCGATCATCATTCCTCTGGCCGCCATCAAAAAAGAGCTGGCCGACAAGGTTGGCAACAAGATGGCAAATCTTGGCGAAATGCACAACTCTTGCGGCCGGTTGATCCCTGTCGGCTTCGCTGCCACAGCCTGCGCATACACCCATTTCCTGGAATACAACGGTCTGGCGGAAAAAATAAACGAGGTCCTGTACGGACTGAAACCGGAAGACGACAACCGTCAGCTTGTCGATGCCGAAAAGGCGATAAAAAAACTGTTTCTCGACGCGCAGATCCCGCATGAGATTGAACAGTCGATTGTCGATGAAAGCAGGAAGCTCGAGCAGGAGAGGGGCCGGCCCCTGTACTGGGCCGTCCGCAGCAGCGCCATCGGGGAAGATCTGGCCGAAAGCTCGTTTGCCGGCCAGTTCGCCACCCTGCTCAACGTTCGAACCGACGACTTGCTGCAGGCCTATAAAGAGGTGGCGTCGAGCAAGTACAATGCGAACGTGATCGTTTATCAACGCATGAAGAATATTCGTGACGATGATGTTGCGATGAGCGTGGGGTTTATGGAGATGATCGACCCCGTCTGTTCGGGCGTGATCTATTCGGTGAACCCGGTCAGACCTGACAGCCGGGAGATGGTGATCAATGCCGTATGGGGAATCGGCGAGCTGCTGGTGGATGGAGCCGTCTCGGCGGATGTGTATGTCGTGAAGCGGGAGCCTGGATTTCCCCTGGTCCGGGAGGAAACGGCGGAGAAGGAGATCTGTCTTACCCGTGTGCAGGGGGGCGGTCTTAAGCAATCGGTTATGTCGAAGGATAAATCCGGCAGGCGGTGCCTGAACCCGGATCAATTGGCACGGCTTGCCGACATGGCCGTGCACATCGAAGACCATTTTCAGGGGCCGCAGGATATCGAGTGGTGTTTCGATCAACAGGACCGTCTGTACATGCTGCAGACCCGTCCGCTGCAGATCTGTGAGAAGGTCGAGCGCACGGCCCCGGCCACCCTGATTGATGCCGCGGTCATTGCCGACGACACGCAGCCGATCAGTCCCGGTGTCGGCTGGGGAGTGGTGTTCAAGGCGACCTCCGTCCACGATCTTGCCGGTCTGCCCCAGGGCGCCGTCCTGGTACTGAAGAACTCCTCGCCGCGGTTTATCGGGGCGTTGCGCCGGGCGGCGGCCGTGGTCATTGAAAAGGGGAATTGGACTGATCACATGGCCTCGGTTATTCGAGAATTCGGGGTTCCGTGCCTGGTCCGGGTTGCCGGGATATTCGGCAGGCTGCAGAACGGCCGGGAGATCACCGTCGATGCCGATGAGGGTATTATCTATGACGGGATCGTCCGGGAGTTGCAGGACAGGCCGACACCGCTGCGGCAAAAAGGCGTGAGCATCCCGATGACGGAGTCGCACCGCCTGATCAAGAACATCGCCGAATACATTTTCCCGTTGCATCTCACCGACCCGCGACGGCAGGATTTTACTCCCGCCGCCTGCCGGACCTGGCATGATATCCTCCGTTTTTGTCATGAGACCGCACTCAACGAGATGTTCCAGTTAAAGGAAAAAAGCGGATTGCGGGCGGCAAGAAATGTCTTCAGGGTTGAAACCGATCTGCCGTTCACCCTGTATATCCTGGATATTCTCGGCAATGTAATTCAAGGCCAACATCATGCCGTAATTGCTGCCGAGACAATACAAAGCCTGCCGTTTCAAAGGCTCTGGGGCGGCATGACCGATCCCGAGGTCAACTGGAGGGGACCGGATCGGCAAATGGGGACCAACGATCTCTTCTCCGCCATGTTACGGACGCCGATGTACACGGCGGCGCAACCCGCGGACACCAGGAGCTACGCCGTTGTTGCCCCGCAGTATCTCAATGTCAGCCTGAGCATGGGCTATCATTATATCGTTCTGGACTGCTATCTGTCCGACGATGCCTTTAACAACTACATCTCCCTGTCCTTCAAGGGAGGTGCCGCCGAGGCCAGGAAAAGGAGCCTGCGAGTGGCCTTTGTCGCCGAGGTGCTACGGCATATGGATTTTAACGTGCTGACCTCGAGCGATTTCCTGAAGGCGCGGCTGAAGGCCGAATCGGCCCAGGATCTCGGCAAAAAATTGTGTACCATCGGCCGCATGTTCGGTGTCACCCGGCTTCTGGATCTGGCAATGGAGGATGAGACGATGGTTGACCAATGCGTTGCCAGGTTTGAGTCGCATGATTATTCACTGGGAATTTCCCTCCAGGGCCTGCCCGCCGAGCCTGATCGCTGAGCCGATTTTCCCAAGGCTCAGCCAGATGCAATATACAGTTAAAGAGAGGGCTTTAGGGGACTGATTTTTTTTCATTTTTTACAACCGGGAGACAGATTGATTTTCACAAAACGACGTGAAAAAAAATCAGTCCCCTCAGGCTATTCAAGAAAAATCAATCTGTCTCCCGGATAGTGGCTGAGTTTCATTGGTAATCACGATAAAATATGGTAAGGATTCAGGAAGCGGCCCTGCGGGGCGGCGGAGCAGCAGAGGAAGGGCGGTCCGGATGCAAAA
>JBJKPM010000065.1:0-55013 GCA_046706325.1 Desulfocapsaceae bacterium
CGACGGAAACGTCACGTTAGGCGTCGGGGATCGGGTGGAGGTATAGTTATTAATAACCTGGCAATGGGAACAGATATACACCCCCAGGAGGGGCCCCGGCGCCGGCGCCGGTAGCGCCCACCTGGAAGAGGCCTGGCACGGCGGCATCCCGGTGGAAGGTCTGGTCAAAGGAGAGATAAAAGGCGGATTCGAGATAACCCTCGCCGGACATGTCCGGGCCTTCTGCCCGTATTCACAGATGGGACTGCGACGTGTAGAGGATGCAGCAGCGACCTACCTGGGGACCCGGATGCCGTTTAAGATCACCCGCTATGACGGCAGGAACATCGTGGTCTCTGCCAGGGCCGTCATCGTCGAAGAGAGGGATCGACAGAAGGCGCACCTGCAAAAGAGCCTTGCCGAAGGAATGACCGTCAAAGGAGAGGTGACCTCCATTCGTGATTTCGGTGCCTTTGTCGATATAGGCGGCGTCGAGGGATTGATCCCTGTCTCCGAGATCGGCTGGAGCCGTGTTGACGACATCAAAGATCATTTCACGGTGGGACAGGAGCTGACGGTGGTCATCAAGGGCCTTGACTGGGAAAAGGACCGAATCTCACTCAGTCTGAAGGAGACCCTGGCCGATCCCTGGGATTCGGTTGCCGCCACATTTCCCATCGGCTCGACACATACCGGAAGGATCGCCCGTCTGGTGCAGTTCGGCGCCTTCGTGACCTTGGCCCCCGGAATCGACGGTCTGGTCCATATCTCGAAACTCGGCGGCGGCAAACGAATCAACCACCCGCGGGAGGTGATCGAGGCGGGCCAGGATATGGAAGTCACCATTGAAGGCATCGATAACGAACATAAAAGGATAAGCCTTGTTCCTGCCGAATACCGGACTCCGGAGGCAGAGGAAGAGATCGAGCGCAAGGAGTTCAGGGAATTTCAGGCCGACCGCAAAGAGCGAACAAAAGCAAAAGAGATCGGCAGCCTCGGGGAACTCTTACGGAAGAAGCTTGCCGAAAAGGGGAAATAAGGTGATGGCGGAAAAAAGGCTGCAGACTGTTTATATGCAAGTCGCCCGGAAACAGAGCCTTGCCATGCCGGAATGATGAGCATCCGTGCTTCGTTGTAGCCGGATGGCCTGGTCAAGCCATCCCGGCAGATTCTAGGTTGGAAAAAGATTTACGGATTTCCTCTGTTTTTCCCGTTTCCTGTCTCCTGTCTCCTGTCTCCTGAAAGACTCTGTCTGACCATCTCAAACATGATGATGCCGGCCGCGACCGAGCTGTTTAACGAGTCCAGGGTCCCGATCATCGGGATCGAGACCAGGACGTCGCACTGTCTTCGCACCAGCGGGCGGATCCCCTGGCCCTCACCTCCGATAACGATACAGGCAGGAACGGAAAAATCGGTTGCATAGATGGACCGGGCCGTCGCATCCTTTACCGCACCGAATACCCAGGCACCGGCCTCTTTGAGCCGCTTCAGCGACTCGGTCAAGTTGGTGACCTGACAGATGTCCATGTGAGAGACCGCTCCGGCCGAGGCCTTGGCGGCAGTCCCGCCCAATGGGGCGGAACGCTCGCGGGTCAGGATGAGCCCGCCGAATCCCGCGGCATGGGCCGAGCGGATAATTGCCCCGAGGTTGTGGGGATCCTGTAGCGAATCACAGGCAATAAGACGCGGGCACTCTCCGTTTCCGACTCCTGTTGCAAATCGTGCAAGCAACTCCTCAAAAGGAAAGAAGACAGCTATGCTGGTCCGGGCGACGATGCCCTGATGCCGGATCCGGGCACTCTCCGGTCCGGTCAGATGCAGGGTGGAAACGAAGGAGAGTTTGATGCCTTTGGTGCGGGCAAGCTCGATTATCTTCTCCCATTTGCCGTCTTTTCGCTGTCTTTGCAAGACGATCTCGGTGATCCTCCCGGCCTCTTTTTCCAAGGCCTCGGTTACGGGATGGATGCCCCAGAGCAGATCGTCCGTCAGCCGAATCCGACGTTCCGGTCCCGGCCGGTTTTGCGTTTTTCCCGAGCCGCTCATAATCAGACGGCAGGACCGGCAGTCAACCCCGAAGGCAATCGATGCATCCTGGCCCGTTCCGCCAGGATGATCGCCTCCAGGACCCTGGCTGCCTCCTCGATCTGCTCGTTGATTATCAGGTACTCATAGTCACCCATGACCTGCATCTCCTTTTCGGCATTTTTCATGCGCAGCAGGATCGTCTGTTCACTGTCCTGGGCCCGGCCTCGAAGACGTCTTTCCAATTCCGCTAGGTTCGGAGGGGAGATAAATACGGTGGCCGCCTCCAGCAGACCGGATTTTTTTATGATTGCGGCTCCCTGGACATCGATATCCAGAATGACATCAACGCCCTGCTCAAGCCGGTCGAGAACGGCCTCCCTGCCCGTGCCGTAATATTCCCCATGGACTTCGGCCCATTCGAGAAAGGCATTGCGGCCGCGCATGTCGAAAAAAGTCTGCCGGTCAATGAAGAAATAATTGATCCCATCCCGTTCATCCGGCCGAGGGGAACGGGTAGTATGGGAAATTGAAAAGACCAGATTGTCAATACGGGACATGACCTTTCGCAAAAGCGTCGTCTTTCCCGCTCCTGACGGAGCGGAGATGATGAAGAGCCGCCCCCTGTTCATGCCCCAGCCCCGCCTGAATTTTTGATCACGGCACCCTGCTCGGCCAGTTGCCACCCCGGCTGCAGGGCCAACATCCGTTGGCCGATCGTATCGGGCTGGATGGACGAGAGAATGATATGATCGGAATCCATCACCAGAATCGAGCGGGTCCGCCGTCCTTCGGTGACATCGATAAGTTTACCGTTGGTCTTGGCAAGTTCTTTCAACTTCCTTGCCGGGGAAGAACCGGTATTGATTACAGCGACAATCCGGTCGACGATGACGGTATTTCCAAACCCCACATTCAGCAGCTGCATAGGTCAACACCGGAAGTGATTCTTCAGCGGAAATTTCTTCAATTACTATTCGATATTCTGGATCTGTTCCCGCATTTTCTCAAGCTCTGATTTCAGCTCCACGGTCAGATGTGCGATGCGGGCATCGCTGATCTTCGAACCAAGGGTATTCACCTCCCGAAGAAATTCCTGGACCAGAAAATCAAGTTTTCTGCCCACGGCGCCATCTTCCTCAAGAAATGACCGGAACTGCTGCATATGACTGCGCAATCGAACAAGCTCTTCGGTGATGTCGGTCTTATCGGCAAGAACCGCCACTTCCTGAGCAAGGCGCATCGGATCAATCTGGATACCCCCGAGAAGTTTTTCCAGCCGTTCCTGAAGCATACCCTTTCTCTGCACCAGAAGCTCGGGCACTGTAGCCGACACCTGCTCGACGATGCGGGAAAATGTAGCCAGGCGTTCCGACAGATCGGAGAGCAGGGCATATCCCTCCTGTACCCGCATGGTTTCGCATCGTGAAATAGCCTCCATCACGGCACCGGAGAGAACCGTCCAGACTTCCTCCAGATCTTCGCTTTGCCTTTCTCTCACCAGGACGTCGGGAAATGAAGCCAGCAGAGCGAGGTCTACTCCGCCATCAACGGCCAGGTCCTTTCCCATCCTGGTCAAGGCCTGTTTATAGGCCCCGGCCAGTTCCATATCCACCTTCACCGTGGTGAGGTCGGAAAAGTCGCCGCCCACGGTGACCGTGAAATCCACCCTCCCCCGCTGCAGCGAGGCGGCTATCATTGCCCTGATCCTGTCCTCCAACGGGCAGTACTCCTTAGGAAGCTTGATTTTCAGGTCCAGAAAACGGTTATTGACACAGCGTATTTCCGTTGTCCAGAATCTCCCTCTCGCCTGGGTATCTCCTCGACCGAATCCGGTCATGCTTTTAATGGGCATCATTCCCTCAAAACAGAAAAACGATGCGACGGGCATATGCCCCCCGCATCGTTTTTTTTACGTAATACTACACCCTTCGTTCCATGAAGAAACGAAGACTACTTTTTTGCCATGCTCTTATCCAGTGTCTTAATAAAATCATTCGTGAGATCGATGGAATCAGCAAAATACATAAGCCCATTACTCGAATCAAGGATAAGGGAATACCCATGCTCCTTTCCATATTTTTCGAAAATGGTCTTAATTGCATTGAAAACCGGTTGTAGCTCATTTTCTCTCATCTGGGTTATTTCAGCGCGGGCATCTTCTTGTTTGGCCTGTAAATCACGTTGTTTCTTATTATACTCGATGACCGCTTGTTCTTTTTTGTCCTTGCTCCAGACAGAACTTTTCTTCTGAATATCATCCCGAAGGTTAACCAAGGACTGCTCGTCTGCCTTGAATTTCTCCTGGAACCCCTTTATCTTTTCATTGATCTTTGTCGTTGCCTTGGCGCCAGCGGCACTGGTCAAGACCACCTTTTTAAAATTGATGACGCCGATCTTTGCCTCTGCCGCACGAACACTGCTCGCCTGGCAGATCAAGGTTCCTAAAAAGAAGCAGACAATACTCAGCAGAGCTAATTTCTTACCAACCATCATATTCTCCCGGTTTTTAAATATTTCAAAGATACCCGTTCACCTTGGAAGAGCAGGGTTTATTTGACGATGACGAAATCATCCCTTCTGTTCTGTGCATAGGCAGCCTCATCATTGCCCTCTACAAGAATGCGCTCTTTACCATAACTGATGGTGGTAAGATCGGCAGCAGGAACGCCAAGGTTTACGAGATATTTCTTTGCGCTCAAGGCACGACGCTCTCCAAGGGCCATATTGTATTCGGCGGTCCCTCTGGGATCACAGTTTCCTTCCACCCGAACCGTGGTTTTTGCATTTTTCTTCATGAAATCCGCATTGGTCTGCATACGGGCGACCTGATCCTTGCGGATGGTTGATTTATCGAAATCAAAATAAACCGGCACCATTCCGGGAGAAGTACGTCCCTCCATAACTCCCATTGGTTTGGATGTCAGCGACTCTTCCGCCCCCATTGCGGCCTTTTGGTTGCCGGCATCCGTGCTGCTCTTCGATGCACACCCGGAAAATGCAAGAAGTGATAGCCCTAGCAAAGCCACCAAAAAAGCCTGTTTCTTGATAACCATTTTAAAAACCTCCTATTCTTCTGAATATGTACAGTTAATATGCCGGGGTGATACCCATCAACCCGATACATTCCCACCATGAGTACATTCCTCTCTCTCAGGTGTCACTATATAACCAAAAAAACTAAAAAAAAAAAGGGGAATTCTCAAAAATCGGAAGTTATTTTTTACCTGTCTTGTTTCAATAAAGAAAGATTTGGGTGTACATCCCAGAAAGAATTGACATATTATATATCAATCCGGAGGGATGGTATTATCCGTCCTCCGACAACGGGTATTAAACAAAAAAAACGAACAAGAGTACCTATATACAATATCATGCAAACTCATGAGACACCGCGGTTGCAAGACCTTGCTCCCCTGTTGGCCGTCAATGATTTCGGAGCCTTTTTCGGGATCACCCAAGAGGTCTTGGATACCGTATGGAAAAATCTCACCGACGATGATGGAAACTCGGTGATATATATCTCGATGGAAATCGGTGCAGATCCGGACGTATACAACCCCCTTAAGGAAAAATTACGCGAACTGCAACCGGCCGAATCAGCGGATCCCCGTATCCAGGCCCTTGTGGAAAAATTTTTGCACGGTCCGGGAAAAATCCCGAATTACAGCGGCGGTCTCGGCATCCTGGCGGGAGATACGTTGAAGAGCTTTGCCGATTGCCATATCCCGGTCGTAGCCGTCAGTCTTCTCTACAGGCACGGCTATTTTTCCCAGATTGTCGATTCCCGATTGGGACAGATATCCCAGCGAGTCGACTGGCAACCGGAAGACACCCCGGGGCTCTATCTCCTCCGCGACCCGCAACAATCCGGAAAGCCTCTCTACATCGAGGTCCCTTTCCTGAACGAATACGACCAGGAAACCATTGCCATCGCCCAGGTATGGATAAAAATCGAACTCAGTGATGCACTTGATTTTTTTATTCCCGAAATCCTGCTGGACTTCTCCCTGCCTGAAAGCCCCACCCTGATAAAAAATGCCGCTTCCCAACTGTATAATGCAGAATCCTCATTGGTCAAGGTATTACAGCGCCGAATGCTCGGAACAAGTATCATTCCGGTTCTTCACACCCTGGGTCTGACGGCAAGAACGTTTCATCTCAACGAGCAGCATGGAGTCATCGTGGCCATGCAGCTTATTGCCGAAGAGCTCTATAAAGAGCTCAAAACCACAGACCTGACCGATGCAACCAACGATCAGATACTGGCCGCAGCAAAAACAGTGGCTGATCGAATCGTCTACACAATCCACACCCCGGTCAGGGCGGGTCATGATCGTTTTGACAAGGCGCTCTATGCCGGGATTAGTCATAAATCATGCCAGCGCGTTCTGGATCTTCTGGCCAAGGACGATGAAAATCCACATACGTATAACTTTACCAACTTTGCAATGCGGGTGAACCGGTCGGCAAACAGCGTCAGCAGGCTGCACCGGGATGTCACCAGGAAGCAATTTCCGCAGTCTGCCGATAAAATTTGCGCCGTCACCAACGGAGTCCACCATCTTACCTGGATCAGCAAGGCCAGGGCGCAGGTCTTCGACAGCTTCCCCCAACTCACAGGATGGCGTCAAGACCCCGCAGTGTTCCAAAACATCTTCCAGTTCAAAGACAATCATGATTTTCGCTTGGCCCTCCATGCTGCCTGGAAAAAAGATTCGGAAATCTTGTTCGATTACGTCAATGATATGCTCAGAGAACACAGGACCTTAATGCTGCAGACCTGGATAGACCCACCGAATTATTTTTCATCGCTTATTGATAATCTGACGATACTCAACCCGAACATCTTCACCATCGGCTTCGCCAGGCGTTTTTCAACCTACAAGCGGGCCGATCTGATCTTCCACGATATCGACAGGCTGTCGGAGATTATCGTCTCGAACCATTGGCCGGTCAACTTTCTCTTTGCCGGGAAGGCCCACCCTGCCGACGAACCCGGCAAGAGAGTCATCAAACACATCCTCGACTACCAGGAAGCGCTGCATAAAAAAAGCAACGGCCTGGCAAATCTGATCTTCATTCCCAACTACGATATGGCCCTTGCCAAAATGCTGGTCTCAGGTGTTCATGCCTGGCTCAACAATCCCAAGCGTCCCCTCGAGGCCTCCGGCACCAGCGGGATGAAAGCAGCCATGAACGGCGTGCCGAATATATCCATCATGGACGGCTGGTGGGTCGAAGGTTATCATGATGGAGAGACAGGTTGGAAGTTCGGCCATGAAGGACCTGTAGACATCGAAAGTCTCAGCGAAGCAACAGAGGAGATGTTGTATCGGGAGGATTCGCTCTCCTTTTACACCCTCCTGCCTTCCATACTCGAGGCCTTTTATCGGGACAAGACCTTCTCGGTTTTTCTTGACAAGGGAATCAATAATCTTGCCAGAAACGTTCCCATTTTCAACACCCATAGAATGGCAGCCGAATATCTGCGGATCTACAACCTGCGGATCCCGGAAGGGATAAAAAAGAAAATGCAGTCATTCGCTGAACTTTACAGTAGTGATTCTTGATATTTCAGTATAAGATACCAGGGATTCGCAATCGGCAACACCAGACAAACGACGTTTCAGCCCATCTTCAACACCGCCGAATGATGGGATCACATGGAGATTTTCATGGCCAAAATACATATCAGTCCGAATCGTGCAACCGATAAGACCATCCGTGCCATCGACAGAAAACGGGAACAGGAAAGAAAAAAGATGTTCACCCAGGCAAAGGAAAACGCCGAACCCCTGGCGATCAAGCTGGTACAACGTCTTATGGATAGAGAAATCATCGAAACAACATCGATTAAAAGCATCCAGGAAACCATCGAGGGCCAACTGAAGAAGATCGGAACCCTTGAGGAATTCGAATTACAGATGAAATTAGCCCCGCTCCGGACGCTTGTTCCCGACCCGAACATCGTCAGTCTCTATCTGACGCAGTTTATTGTCGAAGATCTGATCAACCATATGGACATTCAGGACATATTCGGTGAAGATCTGGAGATCTACCGTACGGTTGACTCCGTCTTGAAGATTCTCAGACCCTAACCGGCATGGCTGGACCGGAACGGCCGGCCACAACGAAAAATGAAAGCTCAATATTCCGGCATGCAAGGAAGGTGTTTTGCAGAGACTTTCATCTAAAGTGACCCATCCCGAAAAAATCCCATCGCTTGTTATAGCAGACAGGCATGGCAACATAACCGACCATCCTTCCCTTACCATGGCCGGCATGAGCAATGGCAGGTTCCTGCAGCCAGAAAAGCGGGATCTTATTCCACTTCCGGAGGGGAGCGAACTCTTTGTCCTCCCCGGCCGAATGCCGATCGGTTGCAATCCGGACAACCGGGAGCCGGTACTCGTCAGTGAACATCCCTCTCTTTCCGGAGAGGCCATCCAGGCTGTCGCCGCCTTTATGGCCCCGGCCCATACGGCCATTTTTTCCAGCGCCTACCAGACGGTGGATAAAAATGCTCCGGTGCTGCCGCTGTTTGCCTATACCGCCATCGGCTGGCATAGAGGACGATTCTGGGTTGCGGGTTTCCGCTCGGATGCCGACAGAAGACAGGATGCCGCCTCTTTCAACCACGATATCATTGTCAAAAAAACCAGGAAGAAACTGGCCCGGCATACGGACAACCGGTTGGTTCAACACCTGGGGAAATGCTGCCTGACCTATGCCTGTCCGGCCGCCCGCAATTATTTCCTGGAGCGGTGGGAGGCCCCATTGCCGACCTCTCCCTCCTGCAATGCCCGTTGTGTGGGCTGTATCTCGCTGCAGTCTTCGGGCTGTTGCCGGTCCACCCAGGACCGGATCGGTTTTATCCCGACTCCGGTGGAAATAGAAGAGATTGCGGTGCCGCATCTGCAGAAGGCGGCCAGGGCGATCGTCAGCTTCGGGCAGGGATGTGAAGGAGAACCCCTCCTGCAGGCGGAAACCCTGGAGACCGCGATCCGCAGGATCAGAAAACGGACCACACGCGGAACCATCAACCTGAACTCCAACTCCAGTCTGCCCGATGCGGTAGCGAGGCTTGCCGATGCGGGACTTGACAGTCTTCGCGTCAGTCTCAACTCCGCCCAGCCGCACTACTATGACCGCTACTATCGGCCTGTCAACTATCGGTTCGAGGATGTGCGGAAATCGATCGCCGTCATGAAAGATAAGGGCAGGTTCATCTCACTGAATTATTTCATTCTTCCCGGGTTGACGGATTCCGAAAAGGAACTGCGCGCCCTGTGCGAACTCCTTGCCGGCTGCCAACCCGACCTGATCCAGTTACGCAACCTGAACATGGATCCCGAATGGTACCTCAGGACACTGGACCACCCACATGACGAAAAATGCCTCGGTATACGTAACTGGTTGCATAAGCTAAAGAAAGAATTCCCGACTCTTCGCTTTGGCTACTACAATCCGTTCCTTGGCCAAGACTGACACAGAGCAGACACCCCCTGCACTTCTAAAAAGCAACCACGGCTCCGGACCGAAATCCCAGCCCGGCGCCATTGTGGATTTTATTCGGATTAAGCTAATTTCCGTTGTCTTTTTTTGAGAATCGACTATCGTTAACAGATAATAATTTTTATTATCCTTTTCTATTCAAGCCCGAGGAATGAATATGGATCAATTGCCCAATATGAGATTGACCACCCAACGACAGATTATTTTGGAAGAACTGGCAAAAGTCACCTCACATCCCACTGCCAATGAGGTCTACGACATGGTCAGGAGGCGGTTACCGCGTATCGGCTTGGGAACGGTCTACAGGAACCTGGAGTTGATGGCGGAAAGCGGCCTGATCCTCAAACTCGAGGTCGGCGGCACGCAGAAACGTTTTGATGCCACGGTAAACCCCCATTACCATATACGTTGCATCGAATGCGGGAAGGTTGACGATATCGAGATCCCGATGCAATATCAAATCAATGCTATTGCGACCGGGGCGTGTGATTATCAGATCCTAGGGCATCACATCGAATTTTCCGGAATCTGCGACGAATGCGCGCGAAAACAGAAGGGGCATTGAATGTAACGGCTCAGGAAAAAATCACCTTGCAAAACCGCCTCTTACCGACCTTGATAAGAACCTCGCCGACAGGTTGGACGGTGGCATTCTCGTCTTTTATCTTCTCCCCATTCACGGCCACCGCATTCTGTTTGATCATCCTTCGGCCGTCGGAGGTCGATTTCACCAGGGAGGCATTGACCAGAAGCTGCGGCAGCCAGACCGGCCCCGACTCTTTTATCCGTATTTCGGGGATCTCATCGGGTGTTTCTTTTTTTTGGAAGACCTTTTCGAAATTCTCCTCCGCAGCCGCGGCCTCATCGTGGCTATGGAAACGGGCTGTCAGCTCCCTTGCCAGCTGTTTCTTTACCTCTTTGGGATGGACATCGCCTGCAGACATCCTCTTCTTTAAAAGCGCTATCTCCTCGATGGATAAGTCGCTCAAGAGATCGTAATATCGAAACATCAGTTCATCGGATACGGATAGGACCTTGCCGTAGATGTCGTTTGCAGATTCCGTTATGCCGATATAGTTCCCGAGTGATTTGCTCATCTTGTTGACCCCGTCCAGCCCTTCAAGCAGGGGTGTGGTCAACACGATCTGCGGCTCCTGCCCCCCGGAACGCTGCAGATCACGTCCCATGAGGAGGTTGAATAATTGATCGGTCCCGCCCAGTTCAATATCCGCCTCGAGGGCTACCGAGTCATAGCCCTGGATGAGCGGGTAGAAAAATTCATGGATTGAGATCGGTTTTCCGCTCTCGAAACGAAGTTTGAAATCCTCCCTCTCCAACATCCTGGCAACAGTCAACTGCGAGGCCAGCTTGATCATCGCATACGAATCCAGTTTTCCCAGCCATTCACTGTTGAAGACGACCTTGGTCTTCTGCCGATCGAGTATTTTAAAGGCTTGCTCCTTATAGGTTTCCGCATTGCGCGCCACGTCCTCTCGGGTCAAGGCCTTTCTTGTTTCGGATTTTCCTGTCGGATCGCCGATCATGCCGGTAAAATCGCCGATCAAAAGATACACTTGGTGACCTATATCTTGAAAATGTTTTAACTTTTGCAGCAAAACGGCATGACCGAGATGGAGATCGGGTGCCGTCGGATCAAAACCTGCCTTTACCTTCAACGGCACACCCGTTTCCATGGATTTTTGCAGCTTTTTGATCAATTCATCGCGGGAGATACAATCCACCGCACCTCTCTCTATCAAAGCAATCTGTTCTTCAACTGAAATCATGGGCAACTTGTTCCGTTTTTAAACTCTGCTATTTGGCATACTCAACGGCCCGGGTCTCACGTATGACGGTCACCCGTATCTGTCCGGGATAGGTCAGCTGTTTTTCTATGGTCTTGGCAATATCCTGGCTCAGCAGAACCGCATCGCTGTCCTTCACCTTTTTGGAGTCGACGATAATGCGCAGATCGCGGCCCGCCTGGATCGCATAGGATTTCTCGACCCCCTTGAAAGATGACGCAATCTTTTCCAGATCCTCCAGACGCTTGACATAGCTCTGCAGCATCTCCTTTCTTGCTCCGGGTCGAGCTCCGGAAAGGGCGTCCGCCGATTGAACAAGGATGTCGAGAACACTCTGTGGCGGGAGGTCCTCATGGTGGGCGCCGATTGCGTAGACGACTTCGGGAGGTTCGCCGTATTTCTTGGCCAGATCCCTTCCGATAATCGCATGCGAGCCCTCCACCTCATGATCTACGGCCTTACCGATATCGTGAAGCAGCCCGGCCCGTTTGGCCATTTTTATATCGATCCCCAGTTCGGCCGCCATGATCCCGCAGAGAAACGCCACCTCCAAGGAATGCTGGAGAACATTTTGTCCATAGCTTGTGCGGTACTTCAATCTGCCGAGGATGTTGATCAGCTCGACATGCACACCATGGGCACCGACGTCAAAGGTCGCCTGTTCCCCGGCCTCCCTGATCGTAATCTCCAGTTCTTTGGTGACCTTTTCGACAACCTCTTCGATGCGTCCGGGATGGATCCTGCCGTCGCCAATCAACTGAAGAAGCGCCAGGCGGGCAATCTCCCGTCTGACAGGGTTGAAGCCGGAGAGGATGACAGCCTCGGGGGTATCGTCGATGATGATATCGATCCCCGTCGCTGCCTCGATAGCCCGAATATTTCTTCCTTCGCGGCCGATTATCCTCCCTTTCATCTCATCATTGGGCAGAGGAACCATGGATACCGTCTTGTCGGCAACGTAATCACCGGCATACCGTGATATGGCAAGGGCGAGGATGTTCTTCCCCTTCCTGTCCGCCTCCATCTTCATCTCGTTTTCGATCTTGGCCAACTGCTTGCCGGCATCCATTCGTGCTTCGCTTTCAAGGGAATCCATCAACATCTTTTTTGCCTCTTCCTGACTTATTCCGGAAATCTTCGCCATTTCGAAGCGTTGCTTGCTGACGAGTTGATCCAATTCCTGCAGGCGTTCCTGGATCTCCACCTCATTCTGCTGAAGGCCCTTCTCTATCTTTACCAGATCGGTACGTTTCCGATCATAATTTTCCCATTCCCTTTTGAGTTGATCCCTTCTTTTATTCAACTGCCGAGTCTCATCTTTGAGCTCATCCCTGTCCTCTTTGAGCTCTTTTTCGGCGTCCTGCTTGAGTCGATAGGCCTCCTCCTTGCATTGCAGCAGGGCCTCTTTCTTCAGTTGCTCAGCTTCAATAATCGCGTTTTCTATTATCAGTTTTCCCTGGGCGGCAATATTTTTTTGATGATTTTCGACAAATCGTTTCCGCAGGAAAAATCCTAAAGCGGCACCGGCCAATATCCCAAACGATACCAAAAAATACTCCAGATGAAGGTGATCCATGCGACGCACGTCCTATAGGTAACGATTGAGAACAGAAACAGGGGAGGGCGGCAGACAACACCTGCCGAGACTGGAGAACAAAGAGGAGGGAAAGCAAGAATTTTTCAGATCACCCAAACGCCGGCCACGAATCAATCGAACCGCACCCGCGCTGCGGCCATGATTCAACGTTCGACAAGAAGTCAGAAGAATGATTCCGGGTTCGATCCCGCTGCCACCACCCGCTGCAAGAGACCTTACGGGCCCGACAGACGATTACTCAGGATCCATCCCACATCAGCATCGGGTTCAGTCCGTCATCGGGCAACCCGAATTGCTCAATTCAACTCTTGAATCTTGCCGTTCAATACTGTGACCGGAACAAATTTTGCTTTTTCAGAATGATGGTAGCCTTCCCAATTGAAACCAATTTTTTCGCGTTGCCTGTCATCAGAATCAACCTCTTCTCCGACCGGCGAAAGTCTCTCATCACTCCCTGTAAATTCCACATTTTCAAATCCGGTGAGAGAAACCTCGGCTTCTCTGCAAACCCGGATTCCAAAACAGACAGTATAAAAAGCGGATTTTGCTTCCCTACATAACCACTTCGTTCAAACAGCACCCCAGCTGTAATCAATCTTTATTAAATTCCATGCCGGCCATCCAGGACGTCTTGCCCTTACTTTATCAATAACCCGCTGGATGCACCGGATATAATAAAACACAGTAACGCAAAACATCACTGTGTGAAGTGAAATTCCCCGCCCTGCCGTGTCAACAGGTAAATTAAACCTATTATAATAGGTGGGCGACCTCATGCCAACATCAGGAAATTCGCGTACGGATTTCCATCCGGAGGCAGCGAAGGCGCCCTTTTAACGAGAGTTGGCTCAATAACACTGGAGATCACCAACAGCGCAGGGAAATACCATAGCAACAATCCTATTTAGCGTTTCTTCCGTTACAACATGAAAGAACGGAGTCACCCAAGGATATACCGTCAGGAAGACGGGTCTTCCACACATCTTCCTTCTCTGCTCCTTAAGAAGACTATAGCAGAATTTCCAATAAACAGAAACAGATTTATATCTGCACGCTCCAAAGACGCATCGTCACCACCCGCAGGCTGACGTCTCGATGAGATGTAATCATCTTCACAATCTTTTTACCCCCAAAAAGTGGACACCGCGGCCAAGGATTACTCCTTCTGGAGGGCGGATTTCAATTTCTTGTTTATACCTCCTATCTTCTCGTTGGTTTCCTTCGTACATTTTTCGTAATCCTGGCTGAGCTTTATAAATTTCGAAGCAAGGTTCAGGCACGCCATGACTGCAACCTTGCCGGTGGGAAGGGTCCCGGACATACCTGAGCCGTTCTCCTCGATCATCTGTTTGACAAGATCAAGGATTTTCTCCATCTCTTCTTCAGATGCACCGGTATAAAAGGTATAGTCCTGTCCCAAGAGGGAAAATCGGACCAACCGTTCCTGATCAGACATCTCCCTTTTACTCTGAAGCCGAGGTCCCTTCATGCGGTCCCGCAGAAAAAAGATTTCTCTGCATTCTGGATTCCGGCGTTGAATTCTGCGACCTGTTTTCTTGGTTCTCGCCCAAAGAGGATTCCCACGACTCGATCTGCTGAATCAATCCCTTCACCCTGCTGCCCACATCACTCCGTTCCGTCTGCGCCTCTGCGAGTTCTCCTTCGAGGGCGGCTATCCTTTGCTCTTTCTCATGCAGCTCTTCAAGAAGTCTTCTTCTTTCTTCTCTCAATTCATTATATTCAGCCAGAAGCTTCCCAACAAAACCTTCAAGGCGTTCCAACTCGTTTCCTTGAGCCATACATGTTACTCCTCATCAAATTTTGTCGGCATCGGGAACCTCTCCCTCCGACGGTTCAGCGTCATACCTTATACGATCAACACATTGCTCCTGCAGCCTCCCGGGATTCTTCCAAGGTCATCAAATAGTGCTTGTTCCCATCGGCAGGCAGCTCAATTCCGGACTATACCATGCGCTTTTTTCTCCGCAACCAAAACCCGGAGGTCGATGCAACAAGAATGCAGCTCATAGCCGGGAAAAGGTCCAGCCTGCGGGTCTTCCGTCCTTATACGGCATGTACCCATGAAATATTCTCGGATCGGAATCGAAAACCAGAGGAAGAAAATACTGATCGCCTTCCCACATGTTGAGTGAAGGGAGTTCTGCAATATATCGCCATTCCAGATCTCCCTCCTCATTGCAGTCCTTGATTTCTCCACTGAACCGACGGATCAAAAAGATGAAGCCGAACCAGTCCTGTTCGCCGCTGCCGAACCCCCTCCAGTTGATGGTGCCGCGGAGAACGGTTTCCCGGCATTGCAGACCCGCCTCTTCATAGATCTCTCTCTGCAGGCATTGAAAAATATCCTCTCCCGGTTTCAATTTCCCTCCAAGTCCGTTATATTTGTCGAAGTGATGATCGTCCCGGCGGCGATTCCGATGAACGAGCAGTATCTTGTTTCCCTCCGGTGACAAAATAAAACCCAGAGTTGCGATTATTGGAGTGTACATCACATTCCCCTTATGATTAAATGAAAAGAACCTGTAGGAAAAATGTTGGGGGTAACGGCGACTCTCTTCTGCCGTTACCTCTTTTCGATCCTTTCTGCCTGACTTCTTTGCCATGCTTTTTTTTCACCGACACGCCCCGAAGGCCCCCTTGCCCGCCAATCGGCCATCTTATCAATATGGATTGAAAGACCATTTTCCATCCGCCCTGAGACTCTGCAGTATCGTCACGGCATGGTGCCTTCTGGTGATCCTTGCCCTGCTGGCGGACACATCAACTACCCAGGCGGACGCCAGGCACGATGAATTTCCGGAATACCCAAGCATCAGGAACAACATCGCCTTCTGGGAAAAGATCTATTCGACCTATTCAATCAATACTGTAGTCATACATGACCAGAACGACCTGACCAAAATATACGAGGCTGTCAACCTTGTCGATAAGGATCTTCCCGGGGCACAAAAAATAAATAAAAGCCATATCAACAAGATAGAAGAAAAATATTCCGATATCCTCCTGCGACTCGCCTCAGGTGCAAGTCCGATGACCAGGGACGAGGCGCGTGTCGCCGCCATGTTCAAAGGACCTTCAGCCCATAAGGCCATGAGAATTGCGGCAGACAATATCCGCGCCCAATACGGACAGAAGGAGCGGTTTTACAAGGGAGCCATCCGTTCGATTGCCTGCCTGAAAAGGATACGTCAGATATTCAAGGCCTACGGCCTGCCGCCGGACCTGGCCTACCTTCCTCATGTCGAATCCTCTTTTAATCCGCAGGCTTATAGCAAATCTGGGGCATCAGGAATCTGGCAATTTACCCGATCAACAGGCAAACTGTATATGAAAATCAACCGCCATGTCGACCAACGGCGCGATCTCATCATCTCGACCAGAGCCGCCGCCAGGCTGCTGAAAAAAAACTATGAGGCCCTCGGTTCCTGGCCGCTTGCCATAACTGCATATAATTACGGAACTTCAGGAATGTTGCGAGCCGTCGAAGCCCATGGTTCCTATGAAAACATCTTCAAAAAGTACCAGGAGGGGTATTTCAAATTTGCCTCCAGGAATTTCTATTCGGAATTTCTGGCGGCGAGAAGGATTGCCAAGAGACTCGTCGACCTGAAGGCCCCCGGCCAGGAAACAACCGTTTCCTCCGGCCGGACCCGAACCGCCGGCACCCCCCAGCCAAAGGTCATCAAGGCTGCCCGCATCAAACATATTATATCTCGATCTTCCCATCCCATAAGACATCTTCGGCCGGCGACCCATATCCGTTTCTATATTGTAAAAAGAGGCGATACCGCAAGTTCAATTGCCGCCGCCCATAAGATAACGGTGAACAGACTGTGCAAAGAAAACAACCTCAGTCCTAAGGCGATAATCCGCGTCGGGCAAAACCTGAAGATCCCTGCCCGTTCCTCCGGTTACGAGGGGAAGGCAAATGTGTCTCCTCGTAACCGCCATGCCAAAGGCATTCCGACGCTATCGGACAGTACCACGCAAAAGCACGCCCAGCTCCAAGGCGACGAGACATAAGGCAGTAAACCGTTTCTCGCAGATCAATATTTTTAAAAATATCGAAATGTTCCCGATGAGTTACCGACCGGTATGCCGACAGCCCAAAAACTAATCGAAAAATATACCTCCATCAAAACGTTGCCGCATGTCGTAACCCGCCTCTCAAAATTGGTCGGAGACGACAATGCCACCATGGGGGATTTCGAAGAGATCATCAAAATGGACCCGACGCTGGTGGTCCGGCTTCTTCGTCTGGTAAACAGCCCATTTTTCGGTCTCATACAACACGTCGACTCCATTAGTCGGGCCGTCGCCTTCATCGGCATGAAAAATCTGCAGAATCTGGCAATTACCGATGCCTTGAAGAATATCTTCCACTCAAAAGACACCTCCCCGGTTTTCTCAAGAAAGCGTCTCTGGCTGCACTGCGTCGCGGTGAGTATCTGTTGCAAAATGGTTGCTGAAAGGATCTTCGGAGTCAACGGAGATGACGCCTACCTGTGCGGTATACTTCATGATTTCGGACTTATTGTCGAAGAGCAGGTTGCGAAAACCGACTTCCTGAAGGCCTGTCAGGCATGTGGAACCGCCGGGTCTCTTCCCGAATATGAACGTCAATTTCTCAATACCGATCATAGCGAAATAGGATATCTGATGACCCTTGACTGGCAAATGCCCGTTGCCATCCAAAAGGCCATTCGCGACCACCACAACACCCCGATCGACGCTATAGAGCCCTCCTGTTTGACCGGAATTCTCCAGATTTCTGAATATATTACCGGACAATTCGACTACTCTCCGCTGGCGGGATCCTCCCCCCAGCTGGCACCTTCGCTTGTTCTTCATCTGCAAAACAATGCCGACGAATACCGGGTGCTCATCGACGATTTTCCGGAAGAGATGCACAGGGCCAAGGAAATTTACGGCGCTTAGGAGAGGTTGGTATGCCTGAAAGGTTTTCAATATTGCATCCCGCACAGGAAATTTCCGATGAAATCAAAGATCTTCTGTCATTTTTAACCGAGACGGTCGTCAACTGCAGCTTCTGCTGCATCGATTGCTGCGGGCATGTATTTTCTTTGAACGACGGCCCGAAACCACCCCCTGAAGTAATCGCAGAAATCAGCCGCTCACTCCCGCCATTGCCTGCATCCGCAACCCTTCCTGCTGCATCGGATGGGGCACACCATGTCCTGTATCTCTCTTCTCTCGATGCAGCATTGATCTTTTCCTTTTCCGGTGAAGACGCTTTCGGCAAAGATGTTTTCCTGCCGGTGCAACTCGCAGTTTCACTTTTTTCTTCCAGGAGAGCAGGCACTGAACTCGAAAAGAAGCTCGCCATCCAGAAAAAGCAATTCCACCGCAAATTCCATGTCTTGGACACAAAATATCAGGAGATGTTGGAAGAGACCCAACACAGTTACAGGATAATCCAGGAACAACAGGAAAGATATTCCCAAAACCTCCAGTCGGAGATAGAGGCCCAAACCAAGGAACTGCGTGACGCCAAGATGGCAGCCGAAGCAGCCAGTGTGGCCAAGAGTGAATTTCTGGCGGCGATGAGCCACGAGATCAGGACACCCATGAACGGGATCATCGGTTTCTCCGATATACTCCTGGCCTCGGATCTCGATGATGAACAACAGGATTACACGCTTACCATCAAACGCAGCGCCGAATCCCTGCTGAACCTGATCAATGATATCCTTGACTTTTCCAAGGTCGAGGCAGGTCAAATGACATTGGAATGGATAGATTTTGATCCTGAAATAACCGCCCACGACATCTGTGAGCTGATCAGGCCGAGGGTTGCCGAAAAACCCATCGAGGTTCTCTGCAGGATAGACGATAATCTCCCGGCAAACGTGATGGGCGACCCCGGACGCTTCCGGCAGGTTCTGGTCAACCTCCTCGGAAATTCGGCAAAGTTCACGGAACAAGGCGAGATGGAGCTCTCCATCGAGGTGGAGGAAGAGTCAGATGACAGGATCGTTCTCCATTGCAAGATACGCGATACCGGGATCGGCATATCCGAGGACAAGTTCGCATCAATCTTCGATGCCTTTAAACAGGCGGACGGCTCGACAACCAGAAAATACGGAGGTACCGGACTTGGGCTTTCCATCAGCAAAAAGCTGGTCACCCTGATGGGTGGAAGGATGTGGGTTGAGAGCACGGTGGGACAAGGGACAACCTTTCATTTCACCGCGGTGATGAAAAAATCCGCACGTGTCACCAGAACCAGGCAGGATATTGAGGATTTTCATGGTATCAAGGTCCTGGTGGCGGACGACAACAAGACCACGGTCGAAATCCTTCATAATATTCTGGGCCGATCCGGTTTTATCGTCGAATCGACAGTCCGCCCAACGGAGGTCATGGATATGCTCAGGACGGCGGAAGAGACCGGGCAACCCTTCGGACTCGGTATCCTGGATCTGCAAATGCCTGCCGTATCCGGATTCGAATTGGCGGCCAGGATACGTCAGTCCGAACTGAAGAGCCGTTTGATCCCTCTTCTTGCCTATACCTCATCTGCCGATAAAATTGCGGCCCAATGCCGGGATGCCGGTTTCACCGCCTTTCTGACGAAACCGACTCGAAGAGAGTTCCTGTTAAAGACTCTGGCAAAAATTCTCGGGAAAAAGGAAAGGTCCTCAGACCCGAAGATTCCGCCGGCGATCATCACCCAGTACTCGGTCCGCGAGGAGATAAAACAATCCGTCCGGATCCTGGTCGCCGAAGACAATCCGGTCAACCAGAAGTTGGCAACCATCATGCTCACCAAGGCAGGATATACGGTCCAGGTTGTCGACAACGGCAGGAAGGCCTTGGAGGGCTACTGCAATAACCCGGATGCCTTTGATCTGATCCTGATGGACATTCAGATGCCCGAGATGGACGGCCTGGAAGCAACCCGCCAGATTCGCAAGAGGGGTTTCACCTCCATTCCGATCATTGCAATGACCGCAAATGCGATGGTGGGAGACAAGGAAAAATGCATTGAATCCGGAATGGATGACTATATAAGCAAGCCGATTAAACGGGAGGTGGTCTTCAAGATCCTGGAAAAGACCCTGTATGTCAGGCAGTAACAACCCGCCTCCGCCTGGCCGGTTCCCTGCTCTCTAGGATGAAATCCCCCCGCCGGCGGGCACCTGGGAAGGCCCCTTTGTCTTCCACCCTCCGGAGATACATATGGTAAAGGTCGCCCCATGCCCTTCTCTGCTTTGTACCGTCACCTCCCCGCCGTGGGCATTAACGATGTGTTTGACGATTGCAAGGCCAAGACCGGTCCCCCCGAGCTTCCGGCTCCGCGCCTTATCGCTTCTATAAAACCTCTCAAAGAGTCGCGGCAGATGCTCCTTGCCGATCCCGATGCCCGTATCCCTGACCCTGACCAGGACCTTATTGCTGACCGGCCCGGAAATCTCGGCACTGACGGTAACCGTTTCGTCTTTCCCGCTGTAGGTAATCGCATTGACCAGGAGATTGACCACCGCCTGCTCGAGCAGGGTATCGTTCATATGTCCCCAGATTTCATCGGCACATTCCAGAATGACATGAATATTCTGCTGATCCGCCTTCATCTGACAGGTCTGAACCGCAGCCTCGAGAACGGGTCGGAGGAAACCGTCCGTAAGCTGTATCTCCCCTTTTTCCTCCTCCTGTTCAACCCGGGAAAGCGACAGAAGATCCTCTATGATCGCGGAGAGTCGCTCCGCCTGCCGCAAGACGATTTCCAGGAAGCTGATGCCGTTTTCACGATCCTCAAGCTTCTCGTCGAGCAGTGTTTCGACATAACCGCGGATCGACGTAATCGGCGTTCGCAGTTCATGGGAGACATTGGCGACAAAATCACGACGCACACCCTCCAGATGTCTGAGGTTCGTTACGTCGTTCATAACGATCAGAATATCTCCCCTGTCATTCCTTGCGGTATTGAGACAGACCAGACTGGTGTGCAGGTACCTCTCTGTTTCCACGTCCTGCAGGACGATTTCACCTTCCTGGGACTCCCGGGTCTCGAGGATTCTGGCAATCTGCTTTTGCAATGAGACGTTGCGGACGATTTCCTGAATCAACCGCCCCTTGGCCTTTTCCCTGTCCACCCCGAAAAGACGGGCTGCGGCATTGTTCAAATTCAGGATATGTTCATGGGAATCAATGGTCAGCACCGATTCAACCATACAGGAAAAAACCGTCTCCAGCTCATTTCTCTGACTGACGATGGTATGAAACCGCTCCTGCAGTTGTTCGGCCATTTTATCCATGGATACGGCCAGGGTGACTACCTCGAGAGACGCGGATTTCCCGAGCGGGGCAGACATCCGCAGATTGAAATCCCCTTCGGAAAGTCGTTCGGCGCTTCGCTTCATGATTTCCAGGGGCCTGCTGATATTCCGGGAGACAATAAGAGCAATGACCGCGGCGATGAAGATGACCACCAGGGCACCGAATGCCATCTTCAGACGAATGGAGCGCAAGGTGTCATCAATCGCCTTCACAGGTACGGACATCCTGAGCACACCGGCGATATCCCCCTTGCCGCTGCCGAGAGTTTGCCGATACAGCGGAACGGCCACGTAGAACATCGGTTTCTGCAAGGTCCTGCTGAATCGCAGGGATTTCCCGATCTCCGTGTGCATGGCCTCAACGATCTCCGGCCTGCTGCCATGGTTTTCCATGGTGTCGGCATCTTCGTCCGAGTCGGCCAGGACCTTTCCATCGAGTGCAATGACGGTTATCCGGGTCGACGACTGCTTTCCGGAGGTGGTGCAGAACGTGCGCAGATCTCTGTTATCATTTCGCTGCAGGAAGTCCCCTATGCTCAGTTTTATCAGATTGGCCCTGGCAACCAGGCCGCTGTCCAACTGGTTAAGATAGAAATCCTTCAGGGCCAGAGAGCCATACCATGCGCCTCCCGCTATCGTTATCAGGATAAGGAGAAGGCTCGCCGGGAAGATCTGCCAGATAAGTTTCCTCTGCCGTATCATCGGTTCTCTTCATTATCCTTTACATCCGAGGTGAACCGGTAACCGATGCCCCGTACCGTTTCAATCATCCTTCCGGATCCACCCAACTTTTTTCGCAGGCCGAAGACCTGAACATCAATGGCCCGCGGTGTAACAAGAAAGTCATACCCCCTGATTGCATCAATGATCTGCTGCCGAGTAAAGACCCAACCCGGTTTTTGTGCCAGCAGGGTCAGGATTCCAAATTCCGTCATGGTCAATTGCAGAAGTCTGCCTCCCAGGCGTATCTCATGCCGTCCCTGATCTATTTCCAAATCGTCGATGACAATCCGTTCCTTGCCGTTCCGATCTGCAGTCTTCTTATGCTCTTCGATACGGCGAAGAACGGATTTGATCCGGGCGACCAGGACCTTCGGGCTGAAGGGTTTGGTTATATAGTCATCTGCTCCGGACTCGAGTCCGGCTACAATATCCTCCTCCTCTCCTTTGGCGGTGAGCATGATGATCGGAATAGAATTATCGGTCTGTTCCTTTCCTTTCTTCATCGCCGAGCAGACCTCCAGGCCGCTCATCCCCGGCAGCATCAAATCAAGCAGAATACAATCAATCTTCTCCCGACGCAGACACTCCAACGCCTCTTCACCCGAATCGGCACAACTGACATTAAAGCCGGAGCGGATCAGATTATAGCTTACCAGCTGCTGGATATCGGTTTCGTCCTCCACGATAAGAATATGTGTTTTCAACATCGCTTATTTCTCGTAATATATGATTTAGTTGTTTTCTATTTTTCATAGCAGAGTGCAGCATTTTAGGCCCAGGTGCAAGCCCTTTTCGGCCATTAACAGGATTCTAACGGAGTCTTAACCCGCATCAAATATTCTCCCTCTACACTTTTCAAGATCTGGACGACACTCTCCGATATATTGGTCTGAGAGACAAACAAGATCAAGGACGCAAATTTCAACCTAGGATATCCGCCGTAATGCAACCCCACTATACGTTCCATATGGAACTGCAGAAATTAAACAAAAAACTCCTCCTCCTGAGTTCCATGGTGGAGGATCGCGTGCGAAAAGCGGTTAAGGTCATTGAAACCCATGATGAAGAAACGATTCAATCAATTATTCTCTCCGATTATGAAGTAGATGAGATGGAAATCGAGATTGAAGAGGACTGCCTGAAGATCCTTGCCCTCCACCAACCGGTGGCGAGCGACCTTCGGTTTCTGATAGCTGTCATCAAGATAAATAATGAAATTGAGAGGATAGCCGATACTGCCGTCAGCATCGCCATTCGGGTTCAGACCATCGGAGACAGCAGCATCATCGCCAACTGTTTCGATTACAGTACCATGTCGGAAAAGGTGATCCGGATGTTGAAGATGAGTCTCGATTCCCTTGTCAATAGAGACGCGGAACAGGCCAGGCAGATATTTCATATCGATGACGAGGTGGATGCCATGCGGAATCAGGCCTACGACGCGGTCAAGGAGATGATCAGGAAAGATCCCCAGCATCCCGGCCGCCAGATCAACACCTATCTGCTGGCAAGGCACCTGGAACGGATAGCCGACCGTGCCACCAATATCGCCGAAGAGGTCATCTATCTGGTCGACGGGGCCATCGTCCGCTGCCCTTAAGCTCCCGACCCATCCCCCGGGCCTTTCCCGCCCCCGTCGTACCGACCCCTGAAATCCACCGGAAACGGGGCTCGGGTCGAACCGGTTCCGCCCATCCCGGCCGATATGCCTTTCGGCTGGAGATAGCGACCATTCAGCCGGGTACTGTAAACAGAATGGAGCAGAAATTCTGTTTACAGTACTGTTGACACATATTCAGGGGGTTACCGAACTCACATAGTCTGCAACGATCCTTCCCATGTCCGTGGGCAGACTCCTGTCACTGCTTCCTCCGGTCCATTCCGCACCAAAGGCATTGTTGTGGCTGGACAACTCTTTTTTCCTGAGGACCTTGTTGGTCGCGGCATCAACAAGGGTGACATCAAGATTCATATAGGAGCTCCCGGCCATCGCTCCGGCCCATGCCCGTGCCGCCCCGGAAACAATCCGCATATCGGTGATATGAATTTTTACCAACAGGACACCCTTTGCATGTCCCGGGCCGGTAAAGGATGGCGATACATCTGCATACTTCCTCCTCGCATCAAGACCGGAAAGCGCCCCCTCCTGACATTGACCTGTGGCATCGGGATAGTCGTTAATAAGTGAGTCTTTGATGGTGACATACGGTACGACAATTTTAGTATAAGGTCCATTCAACCTGGTTTCAGGCTGCTTGCTCGCCATTTCTTGAGAGCCTGCCCCCTGATTTGCCGATTGCTCTACGCAAGATACCAGAAAAATGAGCAGCAAACATGACAGCAGATACGATCCTCGCCTACACCATTGAAGTTTCTTTACCATAGCTTTCCCCTTTCTCCTTTTTTATACCGTTGTGATACATGGCAGCGTTTTACAAAATCCCTGGAATCAGCCGGGCCCATCCCTGCTCTTCGGCCCCAGGGATTCAACCGGATATCCTGCCGACCCTCATCTGCCGACTCCTGTTCGGAGTCTTCGCTTACCCGCCCTTTCGGCTTCCCGGCATCGTTACCGCTTCGGTCACACGGCACGCCATGCTCCTTCAGTCGCGTCTCGCAGGAAACCACTATTGCCTGCAATCTTACACCATCCGGTGCCTGCCATGACACTAGCCGATAAAGACCAACAGATCAACTCTTTTCCTACATTTTCAGCAAGTTCCCAGCCGAATTTGCAGCTCCCCGGAATGTCCCGAAGTCAGCCTGATCTCCGGCTCTCCCCCAACCGGCCGTACACCTGAAAAAATTTGGCAACATTCGCTGTTATTTAAGATTTCCTTGCAATCGGATAGGCCGGAGGCAGAGGAAATCCTGCAGAGGACACCTGTGCCCTCCATCAGGGCAAGGACGCTCCCTATAATAGATCACTGCCCTGTGAGCAGCGCTTGACTCCATATGGTTGGAAGGCTATAATCAGATTACCTCCTCTCATTGATAATGCACCAAAGAAGCGATCGACGGCAAGGTTGATCGCAACCGAGACGCAACTGATGCCTGATATGATCTGGCTATGAAGATCCAGGCGTTGAGAGCGGTCCTCGCGACGGCATTTTGGACTGGCTCTTTCTATTTCCAGAGAAAACACCGTGTCGATACCTCTCCTTAAAAAAAAGAAGATCCTGGTCGTCGATAACAACAAGGTGATGATCAAACTGATGACCTCCTTCCTGGAAAAGGAAGGACACGAGGTCGTCGGTGTCGAGGATGCGTTTGCAGCCCTTGACGCACTCCGGGAATTTACTCCCCACATCATTTACCTCGACTTGGTCATGCCCAAGATCGGAGGAGAAAGTCTCTGTAAAATATTCAGGACCATTCCCCAGCTTGCCGATTGTTATATCGCAATCATTTCGGCAGCGGCTCTGGAGCAGCCCTTTGATATTGTTCGAATCGGCGCCGACGCCTGCATCGCCAAGGGTCCATTTTCACGAATGTGTCAATATATCCTTGAAACGATCGCCGAGTCCGACGGACTCCGGCATGTGCCTGCCTGCTCGAAAATCCGCGGCATTGAAAACCTCTTATCACGACAGATCACCAAAGAGCTCCTCAGCCAGACCAAATATCAACAGTCAATTCTGGAAAACATCTCCCAAGGAGTCTTGATAGTTACGGATAACCGGGTGTTTTATGCCAATCCAGCCGCCCTTTTTCTTCTCCAGATCACCATGGAACGTCTTTTGGGCGCCTATCTCAACGACATCCTGGACCCCGCATCCTGGCAACAGCTGGCCCCATGTCTCAAATCAAGCACCTCAGACAAGCCGGGAAAAAATGACGAGACCTTTATTAAAATCCACGACCGACATGTCATCCCCCGATGTCTGACGATAGCAGAAGACGGCAGGAATACTATCATTCTGCTGACGGACATCACCGACTTCAAGAAGACTGAAAACGACTTACTCCAGGCGGAGGAACGATGGAAGACAACCTTTGATGCCATAGCCGATCCCGTATCGCTCTTGATGGTCGATGGGACATTGGAACGATGCAACCAGGCCTTCGCCGCCCTTCTCGGCCAGGATGCCACATCGCTACAGGGAAAAAAGTGTTACAGGATTGTCCATCAGACCGAAACCTTCTTCAAGGATTGCCCTCTCGTTAGAGCCCGTCACAGCAACAGCCGCCAGGAAATGGAGTTGCCAATGGGGGAGAAGACCTTTCTTGTGACGGTGGATCCCTTGAGGTCAGCCACCGGGCAGATACATGGTTTTATCCACATCCTGCGCGATATCACCGAACAGAAACAGGCGGCGGCGGTTTCGCGCCGCTTCGAGCTCCTGGTGACCCACAGCCGGGATATCATCTTTTTCATACGATATGACGACCTGCGTATCATGGAGGCGAACGAGGCGGCAACGAAGGCGTATGGGTACAGCCGCGAACAGCTTCTGACAATGACCATCTGCCAGCTTCGAGCACCTGAGACCTTGGATCTCATCTCCGCCCAGATGGAGCAGGCAAACACCCACGGTATTCTTCTGGAGACCGTTCACCGTCGTTGCGACGGCAGCACTTTTCCGGTAGAGGTCAGCTCCCGGGGTGAGAGGATAGAAGGGACGCGAATGTTGATCAGCGTAGTACGGGACATCACGAACCGGAGACAGGCCGAGGAGGCGTTGAAGCACAGTGAAGAGCGTCTGCGCCAGATTGCCAAATGTGTTCCGGATCTGATCTGGACCACGGATCTCTCCGGCCGGTTCACCTATGTCAATTCTGCGGTGGAACGTCTCCACGGCTGGACGATTGAAGAATTCCTGAAACTCTCGTTTCACGATGTAGTCACGCCGTCGGAGGTGCTCAAAAATACAGCTATGATCGATGAAGAGTTGGCGAGAACGACAGAGCCTGATTATGACCGCAATTGGATGCGCACCTTTGAATCGGAGAAGGTGCGCAAGGACGGCTCCATCTTTTGGACCGAGGTCTCCGCCACCTTCCTGTGGTCGGACGACGGCAAACCGACCGGCATCATCGGTACTACGCGCGATATTTCCGAGCGCAAGCGGGTCGAAGAAGAAACCCTCCAGCTTCAGGGACAACTTCTCCACTCCCAGAAAATGGAGTCCGTGGGCAGACTCGCAGGCGGGGTGGCCCACGATTTCAACAACATGCTCAGTGTCATCCTGGGGCATGCGGAACTGGCTCTCATGCAGTGCTCCCCGTCGGATGCAATCCATGCTGATCTGAAAACGATCCAGGACTCCGCCCTGCGGTCGGTCGATCTGACCCGGCAGCTCCTGGCCTTTGCCCGCAAACAGACCGTGGCCCCGAAGGTTATGGACCTCAACAACACCGTATCGAGCATGCTCAAGATGCTGCAACGGTTGATCGGCGAGGATATCGATCTCGCCTGGCATCCGGGTGCAGGCCGGTTGTCGGTCAAAATAGACCCGTCACAGATCGACCAGCTCCTGGTGAATCTGTGCATCAACGCCCGGGATGCCATCACCGGGACAGGCAAGGTCACCTTGGAGACCGGGAAAACGGTCTTCGATGCGGCTTTTTGTACCTTCAATTCCGGCTTTTCGCCGGGGGAATATGTGATGTTGGCCGTCAGCGACACCGGCTGCGGCATGGACAGCGAGACCTGCGATCATATCTTTGAACCGTTCTTTACCACCAAGGAGACGGGAAAGGGAACCGGCCTGGGCTTGTCCATGGTTTACGGAATAATACGTCAGAATAATGGCTTCATTCATGTTTACAGTGAATTAGGCCAAGGAACGTCCTTCAAGATCTACCTGCCCCACCACCCGGGAGAGGCTGAACCGGCACCGACAGACTTTGAAGTGAAACCGGCCACGTCCGGCCACGAGACCATCCTGCTGGTGGAGGACGAGCCCATGATACTGGCCATGACCATGACGATGCTCAAACCTCGGGGGTATGTCGTCCTGGCGGCCGCCACGCCCAGCGAGGCCATCCGCCTGGCAGAGGAACATATCGGGGAGATCCACCTGCTGATAACCGATGTAATTATGCCCGAAACAAACGGACAGGACCTGGCCAGGAGACTTTCATCCCTCCACCCCAGGCTTAAGTGTCTTTTCATGTCCGGATACACGGCCGACATCATTGCCCATCACGGTGTGCTCGACGAGGGTGTGCACTTCATCCAGAAGCCGTTCACGATCAGGGAACTTACCGCCAAAATCAGGGAGACACTGGGCTAAGGAGTCTATTCGCGGGAACAATAAAAACCTACAGGGGTAATGCCTGCCAACGCCTGCCCGGTTAATACAACCTATTAATACCTTAATTTTTTTTGTATTACTTTTTTCCGTTGACAAGAAGAAGGCCATACTGTACTGATAATACATATTCAAGAATCGTAACACAAGCCTTCCTTTGTGAAGGTCAAAGATCATCGATTCCTGGATCAGCACCCGGTTCGTCTGCCAAAATTCCCCACCAGGGCTGCTCGATGGGTGTCGAGCAGCCCTCTGTTTCTCTTGCCATCTCCTTACCCCATGCGAAGCAACCAGGCAGCAGCCGGTTTCCAACCTCAAGGCAGCACCATGACCACTCCTTTGGCACAGTCGATACCGTCTGGAAATCAGGAAATGAGGGGAGCGAGTGCTGATGGCCCTGTTATCAGCCGGTTAACTGAAAAAAACAGATAGGCATTGACATGAGCGAAGAAACCATATAACCATTGGTCGCCGAAGACGTACAAAAAAGGGCTTATCAGGTATTTTCAGTACCCGGGATTCATTCTTAGACAACAAGGCAGAGTGTGATTGAAGTCAACAATCTGAGCAAGAAATTCGCAGATCGTGCCGCCCTGTCCGGGGTCTCGTTTACTGTGGGATCCGGGACGGTCTACGGCTATCTGGGCCCGAACGGGGCCGGCAAGACCACCACCATCCGGATCCTGACCGGACTTACCCGTCGCGATGGAGGGACGGTGCTGTTAAACGGCTTCGATATCGAGAGGGAGCCGATCAGGTGCAAGGCGCAGTTCGGCCTGGTGCCGCAGCACACCAACCTCGACGCCGAGCTGACGGTCGAGGAAAATCTTCTGATCCATGGCCGCCTGCACCACATGGCCAAGGCCGACATCCACCGCCGCACAGCCGAGATCCTCGACTATATCGAGATGGAGGATCGGCGCAAGGTCCTGGCCAAAACACTTTCCGGCGGCATGAAGCGCAGGCTTTTGATCGGCCGGGCACTGATGCACACCCCCAGCATCCTGTTCATGGACGAGCCCACCGTCGGCCTCGACCCGGCCATCCGCCGGCGGATATGGGGCTTTATCAAAAAGATCCAGCACGATGGAACCACCATCTTTCTGACCACCCACTATATCGAAGAGGCCGAATTTCTGGCCGACCGGGTGGCCTTTCTGGACACCGGCCGGATCGTGGCCGAAGACAGCCCGGCCGCCCTGATGGCCGCCATCGGCGAGTGGGCCGTCGACTTCCTTGATGACAACCGGTTGCAGACCGTCTATTTCGACTCCCGTGATAAGGCACGCGACTATGTCCTCGAGCAGACCACCGGCTGCACGGTACGGCGGGTCAATCTGGAGGATGCCTTTATCTCGATGACCGGGAGGAAGATCGCATGTTAAGGGGCTGGAGTGCCGTCTATCTCCGGGAAATCATCATCCTGAAACGACGTATCGCCAAGCTGATCCCGGCCTGGTCGGTATCGCCGCTGCTCTACCTTATCGCCTTCGGTTATGCGGTCGGCCGCCACGTCAATGTCGATGGCCACAGCTATCTCCAGTTCCTGCTGCCGGGCCTTGCCGCCATGGCCAGTATGACCCAGGCATTCGCCATCGCCCAGGAGATTAATATATCGAGGTTTTACTGGCATATCTTTGATGAATTCCAGGCAGCCCCGATCAGCAACCTGGCCTATGTCCTGGGCGAGGTACTGGCCGGGATGACCCGGGCGTTCATGGCCGGCTGCGTAATCCTGATCCTCGGCGCCCTGTTCGGCGTCGTCCTGTCCTACAACCTGCGCTTCTGGTCCGCCTTTCTGCTCGACAGCTTCGTCTTCGCTTCCCTGGCCGTAGGGCTGGCCATGCATGTCAAATCACATGCCGACCAGGCCCTTTTAAACAACTTCATCATCACCCCGATGGCCTTCCTCGGCGGCACCTTCTTTCCGCTGTCCAAGCTTCCCCTCTGGGGGCAGCGGATATTGGAGATCCTGCCGCTGACCCATGCCTCCAAGGCCATCCGGGCCGCCGCCTTCGTCGAACCGACGCATTTCTCCGATTATATCCTGCTGGGTCTCGTCGGCTGCGTCTGTTTCCTTTTTGCCGTCATCTCGGTAAACCAGGCCAAATCATAACCTGCCCGATGTCGCATCGGCACCGGCCATACGACCTCGCCGCCCCCGCCACATCGACCCGGTCAATTCCGTGAACGACGGCAGGGACCACACGCTGCCTCCCTTCCTTCCGGGCCAACCGCCGGCAAGCGATTTTCGGCCGTCGACAGACATATATTTGACCTCGAACCCTCGGTTGGTATAGTATAAACAAGGCAGTCCGAAACAGAGAAACCATCGAGAAACACCACATGTCGAGGCAGTGGTCTCTCCTGTCGGAGCACTCCAGCATGGATCCCAATTACCGGTTCGGAACACTTGGCCCAATCGACGGACAGACGGTCTTTCGGCTCTGGGCACCTTCGGCAGGCAAGGTCGATCTCTTCATTGACGTTGCGGGAGCAACGGACCATCTCGCCATGGAGCAGCAGACGGACGGCTGGTTCACGGCCAGGCTGAAGCTACCCGCCGCCACGCCCTGTCTCTATTCGTTCCGGATAGATAACGATCTGATGGTGCCCGATCCGGCCTCCCGCTACCAGCCCCGGGATGTTCATGGCCCCAGCCTGCTGGTGGCCGCATCCGGCGGCAGCAGAGAGGAGAAACAGCCCTGGCGGGGCCGGCCCTGGCGGGAGACCGTCATCTACGAGCTGCATGTCGGCACCTTCACCCCCCAGGGAACGCTGGCAGCGGCAGCGGCAAAACTCGACTACCTGGCCGATCTCGGTATCACCGCGGTCGAACTGATGCCGCTGAGCGATTTTCCGGGCCAACGTAATTGGGGCTATGACGGGGTGCTTCCCTTCGCCCCGGACAGCAGCTATGGAACCATTGCCGATCTGCACCATTTTATCGAACAGGCCCATGTCCGCCGCCTGATGGTCTTGCTGGACGTGGTCTATAACCATTTCGGGCCGGAGGGGAGCTATCTCTCGGTCTATGCCAAACCCTTTTTTACCGACCGCCATCGCACCCCCTGGGGCAGCGCCATCGATTTTGACGGACAGCATTCCACCATGGTCCGGCGGTTTTTTATTGAAAACGCCCTGTTCTGGCTTACGGAATTCGGCTTCGACGGACTGCGTCTCGATGCCGTCCATGCCATCTTCGACGAATCACGACCGCATATCCTGCAGGAGCTGGCGCAGGCGGTCCAGGAAGGCCCGGGCCGCAGGCGGCATATCCATCTGCTTCTCGAAAACGACGGCAACACCGCCCGGTATCTGCGCTGGCAGACCTCTTCGGGGAAAAAATGCTATATCGCCCAATTAAACGACGATATCCACCATGCCTATCATACGCTTCTTACCGGCGAGAGCGATGTCTATTATTCGGATTTCTGCCGCCGGCCGATCGATCACCTGGGACGTTGTCTGACCGAAGGATTCGCCTGGCAGGGTGAAAGATCCCCGTACCGGCAGAACAGACCGCGGGGAGAGCCCAGCGCCGACCTGATGCCGACGCGGTTCGTGTCCTTTCTGCAAAACCACGACCAGATCGGCAACCGGGCCTTCGGGGAACGCATCTCACAGCTCACCCGGCCGGCAGCACTCCGGGCTGCCACCACCGCCCTGCTGCTCTCCCCGTCCGTCCCGCTGCTGTTCATGGGTCAGGAATGGGCGGCAACGAGCCCTTTTCTCTTTTTCTGCCACTTCGAGCCGGACCTGGCCGTACGGGTGGCCACAGGACGGCGAAGGGAATTTGCCGCCTTCAGCACCTCCCGTAAGTGGAAACGTATTCCGGATCCCACCCGGGAGGAGACCTTTTCTCGATCGATATTGAACTGGCAGGAGCAGGAAGGGGAGGAACACCGGCAATGGCTGCTTTTTCATCGACAACTGCTCCACCTCCGCCGGGAACGCATCGTCCCGCTGCTGGATCTCGTCTGCGAAAACAAATCCTCTTACCGCAGGCTGGGGGGCTCCGGCCTGCAGGCTACCTGGCCCCTCCGGGACGGCAGATGCCTGGTGCTGCTGTTGAACCTGGGTGAGCAACAGGTCGGGATAGAGACATCTTGTTCCGGCGAGTGTATCCGGACAACAGGTGGAGACGTTTCCGACTCGAAGATCCTGCCGCCTTTTTACTGCGGCTGGTATCTGAACAATACAACGACATAGCGAAATGGAAAAAAGCAACGGAATCGACCCCTTGGCCCTCGAAGCGGGAATACAGCCGGGCTTTCATGACCGCAGGGGGGTGTATCAGCAGGTTTCTGTCGAGACCAAGAGGGCCCTGTTGCAGGCCATGGATCTTCTGCCGCAGGCCGCCGATCCGGAGACCGTCCTGGCCGAGCTGCAGGCACAAAATCGGCAGGACCTTTTGCCGCAGGTGCTGGTTCGGGGTGAGGAGGAGGCCGCCCATACCATCCCGCTGATGCTGGATAAAAAGGAGATCGACCGGGAAATCACCTACTATCTGGCTGCCGACCAGGGCGAGAGCCTCTCCGGACAAATCAAGGCATGCGTCCTGCAGCCGGGGGAACTGCAGGAAACAGGCGGCCCGCAGCGGTCCTTTATCTTTGAATTAAGGGAAAAACTGCCTCCAGGCTACCATCGTCTCACCCTGCATACGGCAAGACGGGAGGCGACGCTGCGACTCATCGTCACCCCCTCATCCTGCTACCTGCCCGAAGGACTGCGGCAAAGCCATCGTCTCTGGGGAACAACGGCGCAGCTCTTCTCGCTTACCTCCCGGCATAACTGGGGGATCGGTGATTTCAGCGATCTCGAACGCCTCATCGATCTCTGCACCGACACCGGTATTGATGCCGTCGGTCTTCTTCCCCTGCACGTGCCCAGCAAGCCGGGTGCCGATGTCACCGCTCCCTGCGCCCCGTCAAGCAGGTACGTCGTCGACCCCCTGTTGCTCGATCTCACCAGGATATCCGACTACAGCGCCGAACGGTTTCGTACCCCGGGATTTGCCGCTCTGCTCTCGGACTGCCGACAGGCCGAGATGATCGATTATCGGAGGGTCGCCGATCTGAAACATGAAGGGTTTCGGATCCTCTATCGCGATTTTCGCAAATATCACCTGGATACCGGCTCCGAACGGGCACAGGAGTTTCGAATGTTCAAAGCAGGCGGCGGCAAACGGCTCTTCCATCACGCCGTGTTTTTCGCCTTGCAGGAGCACCTTACAGGCCGGGAACCCGGACTGCATGGCTGGCACGACTGGCCCCGCGAATATCGTCACCCCGATTCGGACCAGGTCCTCCGCTTCGCCCGGAAGTATAAAGAGATGGTTGACTTGCAGAGCTATATCCTGTGGCAGTCCGAATTGCAGCTGGCCTCCTGCGGCGATCACTCCCTGACCCGGCATCTGGGCATAGGCCTCTGTCCGGAGATTACCGCCGGTACCGATCCGAATGGCGCCGAGACCTGGATCCAGCAGCCCCTTTACAGCCGGACGGCCACCATCGGAATCCCGCCGGACGAGCGCCATCCCGAAGGCCTCGACTGGGGCCTGGCACCGCCGATACCCCGGCACCTGACACGATCGGTCTATGAACCGTTTATCGCCATTTTGCGTTACACTATGCGCTATGCGGGTGCAGTACAGATCGATCATATCACGCAGTTTATGCGTCTTTTCTGGATACCCGAGGGTGGAGAAGCCCGGGATGGCGCCTATGTCCACTACCCGATGCAGGATCTGCTCGGCATTGTGGCCCTGGAAAGCAGGCGTAACAAATGCCTGGTCATCGGCCGGGATCGAACACCCGGCATGGAATATTTTAACCGGATACTGCACGAAAAAAAGATTTTCATATTCTCTTATTTAATGGCAGGAAACGACCGGGATGTCCGCCCTCCGCAGGATTTTCCGGAGCAGGCGGTGGCCATGGTCTCTTCCCCCCGCCTGCCGACCCTTGCCGGCTATTGGGAAGGTCTCGATCTGGAGATGCGGCGCCTGGAGTCCGCATCGGCCGCACCGGAAGACTTCGATGACCTCCTTGCCCTGCGTCAGACCGAAAAAATACAGATCCTCACCGCCATTGAACAAGAGGAACTCCTCCCTCCGGGAACGATGATCGAGACCGACAGGACACCGGAAATGACCGACGCCCTCAACCGGGCCATTCATCGTTATCTCGCCCGGACGCCGGCCCTGCTGGTCATGGTGCGACTGGAAGACATCTTCCGCCTGCGGAATGACCGCTCTCCCTACCTGACAGGCCGGGGCGAAGACTACCCGAGAGCCAAATTCCTTCCGGCCCTTGAGGAGATAGCCGACTCCTCCGTACTCACCGACTTCGCAGCGGCCATCGGCAGCGAGCGGACCAACCGGCCCGTTCTGCACGATCATCGTGTCCGCCGCCCCCGGCAGACAGTGATCCCACGGGCAACCTACCGTCTCCAGCTCAACCGTAATTTCACCTTTGCCCATGCTACCGAAATTGTTTCCTATCTTGCCGAACTGGGGATCAGCCACTGCTACACCTCACCCTGCTTCGCCTCCAGGTCCGGCAGCACCCACGGATACGATGTGGTCGACCCCAACGATTTCAACCACGAAATCGGCGGCATGGATGACTTCAAGAAATTCAGCCAGACCCTGAAAGAAAACACCATGGGACAGATCATGGATATTGTCCCGAACCATATGGGTATCATGGGCGGGGACAACCTCTGGTGGCTCGACGTCCTGGAAAACGGGCAATCGTCTTCCTACGCCCCGTTCTTCGACATCGACTGGGAACCGGCAAAAGGCGAACTGCGGCATAAACTGCTGATACCGGTGCTGGGCGAACCCTACGGCAAGGCCCTGGAGAAGGGCAACCTGGTGCTTGCCGCCGATACTGCAAACGGCTCTTTTTCCATCCTTTACCACAGCCATCGCTTTCCTCTCGATCCCAGGACCTATCCTCTTATCCTCAACCGGCGGCTCGATATCCTGGAGATCCGGATGGGTCAGGACAACCCCTATCTGATCGAACTCCTCAGCTTGATAACCGCCTTCGGGCAGCTGTCCCACGCCACCGAGACCGATGCGAAAAAGGTCCGCATCCGCCGCCGTGACAAGGAAATTCTGAAGGATCGCCTGGCAATCCTGGCGGATAAATGCCCCGACATCGGGCGCCACCTCCAGGAAACGGCGGACGAGTACAACAACCGGACCGCCGACACCTCCAACCTGCGGGCCTTTCACGCCTTGCTGGAAGAACAGACCTTCCGTCTGGCCTACTGGCGTGTCGCCGCTGATGAAATCAACTACCGCCGGTTTTTCGACATCAACGATCTGGCAGCCCTCTGCGTGGAAAAAAAAGAGGTTTTCGACACCATCCACCGGCTGGTCTTTGACCTGGTCCGGCAAGGAAGGGTCGACGGTCTGCGTATCGACCACCCGGACGGTCTCTTTGCCCCGGCGGAATATTATCATATGCTGTGCAACGAACTGCAGCCGGAAAAGGGCGAAATGCCAATCTACCTGGTGGCGGAAAAGATCCTTGCCCACCATGAGCACCTGCCGCCGGAATGGCTGGTCCACGGCACCACGGGGTATGATTTTGCAAATCTGGTCAACAACCTCTTTGTCGATAAGGGCTCCGAGAGGCGCATGGGCCGCATCTACCGCAGATTTACCTCAATGTCGGAAGACTTCGACACCATCCTCTACAACTGCAAGAAACAGATCATGCGCCTGGCGTTGGCCAGCGAGCTGAATGTCCTGGCCAACCGGCTCGACAAGCTGTCCGAGCGCAACTGGCAGACCCGGGATTTCACGCTCAACAACCTGCGGGAAGCGCTGTCCGAGGTGGCCGCCTGCTTTCCGGTCTATCGCACCTACGTCTCTGAAAACAGCGTCTCCTCACAGGATCGCAACTCCATCGACTGGGCCATCTCCCAGGCAAAAAAAAACAGCCCCGTCTCCGACCATACCATTTTCGATTTTCTCCGAACCGTCCTGCTCCCGGAACCCGATTTGGCCATGGACCATGATTTCCGCCTGGCAGCAGTGGATTTCGCCATGCGATTCCAGCAGTTTACAGCTCCGGTCATGGCCAAGGGGATGGAGGATACCGCCTTTTATATCTATAACCGTCTGGTATCGCTCAACGAGGTGGGATCGGACCCGCGCCGTTTCGGGATCAGTATCGCCGCCTTCCACAGGCGGTGCCGGGAGCGGGCCGAACGATGGCCCGACTCCATGCTCGCCACATCGACCCACGACAGTAAACGCAGCGAGGACGCCCGGTGCCGCCTCGATGTCCTGTCGGAGATCCCGGATGAATGGAACAGGCGGCTGCTCTATTGGAACCGCATCAATCGTCCGCATATACGGTTTCTCGATACCGCAAGGGCACCGAGTGCCAATGATGAATACCTGTTCTACCAGACCCTGCTGGCCGTCTGGCCGCTCAAGGAGGTCGACGCAAATAATCGGGAATCGTTGCGCCAAAGACTTCGGGCCTATATGGAGAAGGCCTGCCGGGAGGCCAAGATCCATAGTTCCTGGTCCGAACCGGATCCCTGCTATGAGGAGGCGGTATCCGCCTTTATCGACGCCCTTCTGGCAGACACGACGAACCCGTTTCTTACCGATTTTCTCGCCTTTCAGCGGCCGGTCGCCCGCCTCGGTCTCTATAACGGCCTCTCCCAGTGCCTGCTCAAGCTGACCGTTCCGGGAATTCCCGACATCTATCAGGGCTGCGAACTCTGGGACTTTCATCTGGTGGACCCGGACAACCGGCAAGCCGTCGATTATTGCGCCCGCAGGACCATGCTTGCCGAGCTGAAAGAACGTCTTGCTCAGGACGACCATCGCAACCTGAGCGCCGATTTGCTCACCTCCATCGAGGACGGACGTCTCAAGCTTTTCCTCACCTGGCGGCTGCTCACCTTCCGTCTGCGACATCCAGATCTCTTTCGGCGAGGCAGCTATCTCCCCCTGGCGGCAACAGGAAAAAGGGCTGAACATCTCTGCGGGTTTTCCCGTCGATCCGGCCACAAAACCGTGGTCTCGGTCTGTGCAAGGCTTCTTGCCTCCCTGACCGACCGGGGCGCGAAACTCCCTTGCGGCGCCGTCTGGGAGGACACCTTCCTGGAGGCACCGGCCGCCGGCGCAGACGGCTGGTATGATATCCTGACCGGGACCCCTGTCCGAGCACGAGAGATTGATGATAAGGAAGTATTTGCAGTGAAAGATATTTTTTCCACCCTGCCGGTGGCTTTCCTGGAATATCGGGAAAAAGATTGATCTCCCCTCCTTTACTCGCACAGGCTCGTTCTTATAGATTACTAGAGACACCGTAGCAAGAGATGTCCCGGCCCGGCCTGTCACGAAACGGCCGGAGACCGGTTACCCGAGGAATTCCGCCATGACACCCAAACATCTCCGCAATCACTCATCCGGACCCTTTTCCCTGCGGGACTGCGCCCTGGTCGCGCAATCGACGGGATTCAAGGCCCAGACCCTCGCAGAATTTCATGACAGTCTGCTGCGGGTGGATGCGGCCAGCATCTACCATCATTTCTGGGGCCGGTTTCTCGCCCCCACCTTCAGTGAGCCCGAATACAACAACGATTTCGCCTCCTGGATCTATCGCGCCCTGCACGAGAAGGCACTGGCGGAGAGGTTGAGTATGATCACTCCCGCCGCCTATTCCGCCATCGAGGACATCCGCGAGGAGGTGGCGGACCGGATTGCCGAACATCTCGACCTTTCCGAATACGTGCCCTGGGCCAAGGCCGACCAGAAATTCTATTTTCTCAGATCGCAGATCGTGGTCTTCGATACCGGCCGTTGCCTGCACCAGCCCGCGGACCTGCTGGCCGTCATCCCCACCATGTCCCTGGGCTCGGTCTTTTATCATTTTATCGATGCCAGACGCCGAACGGAGGAGAATTGCGATGATTTCAGTGCCTGGTTGACAGGCTGGGGCGAGGAATATGCCGATCTTCGCGGTCAGCTGACGGCCGTCGATCCCTTCTTCTCCTCCCTCAACGAGTTACGCTGGCGGGTGGAACAGCTGATGAAAAACCGGCTGGAAGGAGGCGCATCATGAGCGGACTGCTGGACCTCTATGCCGAGGCTGCGGGTTACGAGGTCGTTGACCATCTGCGTCAGCTGGCCGCCCCGTTGGCCGGCATGAAGGTCGTCCATGTCAATTCCACCCGCGAGGGAGGAGGGGTCGCGGAGATCCTCGTCAAAATGATCCCGCTGATGCAGGCCTTGGGGCTGGAGACCCGCTGGGAGGTCATCGAAGGAACGCCGGCCTTCTATGATTGCACCAAGGCCTTCCATAACGGCCTTCAGGGAACCACGGTCGGGCTTTCCGCCTCGATGCTCGCCGCCTACGAAGAGGTCAACCGGAAAAACTGCGAGCGGCTGCGTCCTGTGCTCGAGGATGCCGACTTCGTCTTTATCCACGATCCCCAGCCCGCCTTTTTTCTCAACCTCTGCCCGGATCGCAGGGGAAAATGGATCTGGCGTTGCCATATCGATTGCAGCCGGCCGTACCGGCCGGTCTGGAAATATCTCAAAAAACAGGTCGCCCCCTACGATGCCAGCATCTTTTCCCTGCCGGATTTCGCCCAACCCCTGCCCCACCCCCAGTACCTGATCGCACCTTCCATCGATCCGCTCAGCGACAAAAACCGGGAGCTCGACGAAGGTGAAATCCGGGATACCCTGACCGCCTTCGCTATCGATACCAGCCTGCCGCTGATCCTCCAGGTCTCGCGGTTCGACCGCTTCAAAGACCCCATCGGGGTAATCCATGCGTATAAGGAGGCGAGCAAGGTCACTCCGATGCAGCTGGTGCTGGCCGGGGGTGGCGCCACCGACGATCCGGAAGGCGAGGCCGTCCTTGGCGAGGTCAGAAAGGCGGCAGGCGATGATCCGAACATCAAGATCCTGCTGCTGCCGCCGGACGCCCACCGCCGGATCAACGCCCTGCAGCGGGCCGCCGATATCGTCCTGCAGAAGTCCATAAAGGAAGGCTTCGGGCTGACGGTGTCCGAGGCCATGTGGAAGGGTAAACCGGTGATCGGCGGTGATACCGGCGGCATCCGGCTGCAGGTCATCAACCACTATACAGGCTTTCTGGTGCAGAGCCCCGAAGGTGCCGCGCTTCGTATCAGATATCTGCTGCACCACCGGGACAAGAGTCTGGAGATGGGGCTGAGAGCCCGGCGTTTCGTACACGGGAATTTCCTCATTACCAGGCACTTGAAAGAGTACCTGGCCCTGATGATCGGCGTCCATCACGGCATCAGGGAGCGGATCGATGTCACCAGGATGCCGGCCCTCGGCGGCAGGTGAAGGACGGCCTCAGCTGCAGCCATTCCCGAGATGAACAGGGGAAAAGCTCATCTCCTCAATGTCGAAAGGCTTCGCCTGCAGATGACGGAGGCAAGGAAGACGGAGACGGCAAGGGTGCCGACCGCCCAGATGCCTGTCAAGGCAGCGGCCTCCGGTGAAATCATCGAGGTCCTCAGCCAGCCGCGGACAAGACGATAGATCGGAAAGATTCCCAGACCGATGATGGACAGCTGATAGAGGATGGCCGAGAACAGAAAGAGGATGGCGCCGGGTCCCATTGCGGCAACCCTGTTCTCCGACTTGAAATCGACGAACCAGGTCCCGAAGCCAAGGGCCATCGCCACGGTTGTCCAGGTGGTGACCAGCGACAGAAAGAGCGAGATCCACAGCATCGGACCGTGGATATCCAACAGACGATTGGAAACCACGACCAGAAGAAGGGTCAGCAGGGTGAACGGCGGCAGGTAAAAGAGATACTTATAGAGCAGGAACCGCTCCAGAGACAGCGGCGCGCTGCCGATCAGATAAAAGGCCCCCCGTTCACCGCCAAGCGACGGGTAGACAAAACGGGCGGCAAGCGACGCCGCCATAAAACCCACGAGTCCGATGTTGGTAAAGGCGATCAGGTTGGTCAGGTAAACGGTGGGCATTGGCGCCCGATCAAGGGGCAGAACCTTGAAATTATAGAGATAGACGACGATCAAGGCCCCGATCATGAAGAGCTGCGACCATTCGCTCGAGTCGCGCAGAAAGTATTTCAGCTCCTTTCTGAAAATCCAGGCCCAGCAGGCGGGGAATCGCCGGGTCGGCCGGAAACGCATGTGACCGCCGAAGGACTCCTGGGATTTGGTGAAACCGGCCATAAACCAGCGCTTCATTGCCATCTCGCCTGCAAAGTAGAGGACCTGAGGGGTAGTGACAAGCAAGCCGACCAGCAACCAATCGACCTTCCGGTCCAGGAGATAGGTGGAGAGAAGGTTCGCCGACCATCCCGCCGGCAACCAGGAACTGGCCGGCACCGAAATGGCCGAGAAGTATTCGATAAACTCTCCATACTTGTCCGGATTGACCAGGTCCTCCGGGCGCATCAGACGAAAGATCAGGTAGAGCAGGATACCGAACAGGAGGGAAAGATAGAGGATGATGTCCTTGGTCCGCCGGGCCGGGAAAAAGTAGACGAGAACGACGGTCAACAGCATGGCTATGGCGGAGGCGATCAGGGCCATGGTCGGAACCGCCAGCAGCAGCAGCGGCCAGAAGAGAAGGCCTGCCTGAAACACCTTCGCATACGCCCCGAATACCGGCAGGGAGAAGATCAGGACCATCCACGAGGTACCGAGCATGGTCGTAATGAAGCGCATCAGATAGATCTCATCACTGCGGACAGGCGAGGCCAGGATGATCTCATTGTCGCTTGAAAGATACATGGTTGAGACCGCTGTGACCATCGATGAGAAGATCAGCATCGCAAAGATGGTGATCCAGGCCATCTGGAAGATCTTCAGACTCAGGATGACACCCAGTTCGTTCTGACCGTGGAAATAGGTCAGCACCCTGAAGGTCACATAATAAATAATCCTGCAGACAACGGCACCCAGGCCCAGGAGCAGGAACGGACGGAGCCCCATCCTCCTGCCGGGGAAGAAGCGGTTGATACCGCCGAGAAGCCAGGGGCGAAAGAGACGCATCGCATCACCTCCCGCCGCCGGCGGAATCCGCCGAATCGGAATCGGGGCCCTGGCGCAGGGCTCTGATGATGCTTTGCAGTTCATAGACGCCGGTCAATTCCAGGAAGATGTCCTCGAGATTTTTCCGGCCGGATGCCGCCTGGTTCCGGAGCTCGGCCACGGTCCCCGAGGTGGTGAGCCGGCCGTTGACCAGGATGCCGATGCGGTCGCAGAGCTCTTCGGCAATCTCCATGGAATGGGTCGAAAGAAAGATTGCGGTGCCTTGGTCGGCAAACGTCTTAAACAGCTCCTTCACTATCCTGGCACTCTTCGGATCGAGTCCGACCATCGGTTCGTCGACGATGATCAGCGGTTGGTCGAGCATAAAAACGGAGGCCATGATCAGTTTTTGCCGCATGCCGTGTGAGTAGCCTTCGATCAGGTGATGCCGCCAGGAGGTGAGATCAAAGAGCTCGAGATATTTTGAGGCCCTGGCCAGTACGCCCTCGACATCGTGATCGACATAGAGACTGGCGATGAACCGCAGGTATTCATCGCCGGTCAGTTTCTCATAGAGAAAGGGGCGGTCGGGAATATAGCCGGTCGCCCCTTTGCTCTCTCTGGGGAAACGTCTCAGATCATAGCCGGTGATCGTAATCGATCCGCCCGTCGGCAGAAGCAATCCGGCCAGCATCTTGATGGTCGTGGTCTTCCCGGCGCCGTTCGGCCCGAGAAAGCCATAGATCTCACCGGCCGAAACCAGAAGGGAGACATTGTCCACCGCGGTGAAATTGCCGAATTTTTTTGTCAGGTGATCGATCCGCAGAACACCGGCGTCCATGGTTTGACCTTTATGCATTGCCTTCCCTGTTCCTTTACTCTTTTGCTGTTGGTTTCCGGCTCCCGGTTTCAGGATTCGGTCCACCGTTCCCTGTCCCCTGTCTGACGTTTGCCGCCTTCTGCCCCAAGGGTTCTATCGAAAGCTGGCCGAGCAGCGCCCCGATGCGCATCTGTTCCTTTATCCCCCCCTCGACGAACTTGATATGACCGAGATCCGCCGGCAACTGGTCGGTCGTCGTGTCGAGGCTGAGCCACCGCCCCGAGATGCAGACCTCGTCCCAGGCATGGTAATAGAAGGCCCCCCTAAAAAACACCACCCCCGCGACCATCCGGCAGGGAATGCCCGCCGCCCTGGCAAGGGCGGCAAAGAGGACCGTGTGTTCATTGCAATCCCCTTTCCCGTTCTTCAAAACGGTCAGCGCATCCGGAATCCCCAGAACCGGCCGCTTTTCAAGATGGCGAAAGACATAGTCGGCCAAGGCCTTGACCCTGGCCAGATCATCGGTCTTGCCGGCGACGATCTCGGAGGCCAGCCCACGAATTGCCGCAGCGTTCGACTGGACATAGGCGGTGGGAGACAGGTCGGCGATATCCGACCGACAGGAGAGACCGGTCTTCTGTCTGAAATCGGAGAGGGATTCAAGACGTACCGTCAGGATGCCGTTGGCATAGCGCTGCCGGCCCGAGTTCAGCTGAAAAAGACCGCTATCGGGAAGGTTCAGCCTGTATCGCATCCGGGTAAGCCCGGCAAGGGGCGGCATCTCGCCCACGATCTTGGCGGAGACGGCGGACAGCAACTCGGGCCCCTCAGTGAATCCGGTCATGGCCTTGAACTTCGGTTCTTTGAGAAAGACGAATCCGGCAGGCGATTCCTCCTTAATCACCTCCCCGCTGTCGTCCAGCCAGGAACTCACCCTGGCGCCGGCGAACACCTCGACAAAGTGGTGCAGATTATAGACCCGGTCATGGATAAAGGTATGTTCCTTCCCTTGGTATTCGATGATGGTATTCTCACCGTTTAAGGAGACGGGATCAAACCAGGGGATCTTGAATTTTTGTCCCTTGTGCATGCCTTTCTTTAAGAGATAGGCCTGTCGCGATGTGGAAAGCAGGGGGGGAGCACCGAGTTCGACACTGTCGTGCAGGGTGGCCGAGCCGGTCGACAGCGTAAAGGCGACTCGTTTCCCCTCTACCCGGCCATCGGCATCCATCCGGTAGAATGGCGAGTGGAAGGAGAAGGTGAACTTCTGCAGCCTGCCGTTTTTTCCCAGCAGGGCCGTAAGATGCAGATCGATGGGATTGCTGCGCCCCGCGATGTTCAGGACCATTTTGACCCGCTGATCGATGCCTTCCGTCCGGTCGGTATGGGGGTGATAGGTCGTGGCGACATAGCCGATCTTATGCCGGTTAAAGTAGATCCCCTGGTAATCCTCCCGCTCGGCCTGCTCTATGACCGCAGATTCACGGAGATCGATGGTGCCGATAAAGACATCTCTTTTCAACAAGAGACCGATAAGCACCAGCCAGAGAAGAAAAATGGCCAGCTTGATAAGGGCTGCCGGATGTCCGATTCCCGTTTTTGCCATGCTCCTATTATAAGTCGTATCGACCCGGAAACGAGATATTTCGTTCGCTTTATTTTGCCGGGAGAAAAACCATGGCGATGCATATTTCCATTGACAAGCAATTAATATTTTATATATGTAAATATTAATCTCTAATTAATATTAATCTTTCTCCGGGAACGGGACGGTATGAATATAGGCACCTTGATCAGAAGATATCGAAAGGAGAAGAGGTTGACGCTGAAGACCGTGGCCGAAAAGGCGTCTATATCCGAAGGTTTTCTGAGCCAGGTGGAAAACGATGTCAACTCCCCTTCCGTCGACACCCTGGTCCGGATCTGCACGGCCATCGGCGTCAGTGCCGGGGATCTTATCTCCCAGGCCAGCAAACAGGAAAAGCTGGTCCTGATCAGGAAATCGGAATGGGACGACATCGATCTTTCCCATTCCGGTTTTGTGACCCGGAGATTTTTTCCACCGGAGTACCGGAATGTAATCGACTCCGCCGTTCTGGTCCTCAAACCGGGAAAATCCATCCCGGCGCGAAAAAATCTCAAAAACGGCCAGGAGGTCCTCTGTGTCCTGAAGGGATCGATCGAACTTGCCCACAACGACGAGACCTTCGTCCTCAATGAAGGCGACACGGTTCATTACCTGTCCAATCCCGAGAACCAGAGAATCACCAATACAAGCACAACCACCGGTTACATCCTCTGGGTGGGAACACTCTAGCACACATTGGCACTCTGCAAACCTTAACAAAAGGAGACCGAGCTATGATCACCTTCAGTAACCAGCAGCTGAAAATTCCCCGACTGCAACGGCCTGTTTACCTGGTCACGGCAGGCCAGTCCAAATTCGACCGGGCCTTCCCGGACAAGCGCACCGAGGAGCTCTGCATCGATGCCTTTACCATGGCGGCGGGCCTGCTCGATATCTCCCCTGCCGAACTGAAACGCCATCTCCATAGTTGCTACTACGGCCATTTCGCCGACCATTTCGGCGATCAGCTGCTGGGCGAGTCGGTCATCCACGACCGGCTCGGACTCGACCCGATGGGCAACGTCGGGGTGAAGACCGGCGGCGCCACCGGCGGATCGACGATCTGGGAAGGAGTCAAGGCGGTGGCCTCCGGCTACTCGGACTGCGTGCTGGCCATGGGCTGGGAGAGGATGGACGAGGTCCCGACCGATGAGGGAAACTTCCTGATATCCTGCGCGGCCGACAAGGATTGGGAGTCTCCGCTCGGCCATATCTACACCGGTTATTACGCGGTCATGGCTCAGCGCTACTGGCAGATCTTCGGCAAGGCAGAGGACTCCTTCAGAAAGACCCTGGCCGAGATCGCGGTCAAGCATCACGGCTATGCCCGATTCAACCCCTTTGCCCAGTCACCGATGAAGATCACCGTCGAGGATGTGTTGAATTCCCCGGTTGTCGCCTTTCCGTTACGGGCGCTCGACTGCTGCCTGATGAGTGTCGGCGCCGCCTGTGCAATCCTGTGCGATGAGGACACCGCCCTGAAACTGACCAGAAATTCCAGGCACAAACCTCTGCGCATCTGGACTGCGGCAGGCTCCCATACCCTGCGCCCTGCCGACCGCCGGCATATGGACATCCCGCTTCTGCCCCATGAAACAGCCGACCAGTATAAGGATCTCGGCGACCGCTTTCCCGGTGGGGAGCGGTATCCCGGTTTCACCGGCTTCCTTGCCGCCAGGATGGCCGCCTACTATGGCTACGGGATGGCCGGGATCACTGATCCGATGGAGGATCTCGATGTGATCGAACTCCATGATGCCTTTACCATCAGCGACGTGCAGACCTATGAGGACGTGGGCCTGCGGCCCTACGGCTACGGACGGGACTATGTCGAATCGGGGGATTGCTATCACACGAATCCCCATACCGGCAAACCCGGCAGGCTGCCGTCCAATCTCTCCGGCGGACTCATCGGCTGCATGCATGCGGTGGGTGCCACCGGGATCATGCAGACCTTCGAGATCGCGAGCCATATCTGGAACCGGTGGGCCGAGATCCACGGCGATGAAAGGCGCTGGAACGACTTCAACCGTGAAAAACCCGCCGACTGGACCAACCTGCAGGTGGAAGGCGCAAGAAGAGGGCTGGCCATCAGCCACGCCGGGGTCGGCTCCCATGTCACCGCAACGATCCTGTGCGATCCCGATCATCTGCTGCGAAAAGATGCCTAAAGGAGAAATATCATGAGCATGTACGGACAGGTCTATGTAAAAAACAACCATTATAGACTCAAAGGCGCATTTCATCATCTGACACCGAACACCCCGATCCGCGACGCCGACGATGGCTGGAGACTCCTGGGGGTCACCAATCCGAGGGATATGACCTATATCCATTCATATGGTGGCGAAGCCGTATTTTTCGAAGCGCTGAGCAGCGGAAGACTTCTGGCCACCCGCTGCGACAACCCGACCTGCGAAACGAAGGGGACGGTCTATATCCCGTTCCGGACCCACTGCCCGGACTGTCTTGGCAAAAATACGGTCATTGATCTGACCGATATCGCCAAACAGAGTGCCCGGGTGCATACCTTCATGGTCTGCGCCCGATCCGGGGCCTTCAACGCGCTGGACCGGCCGATAAAATTCATCAATATCGAGTTTGACGGCGTCGCGACGATACTGATGAGCTACCTGGCGGCGGGCGATCCCGAAATCGGGATGAAGGTGGTCCCGATCTTCAAGACCAACGGCCCGACCTTTACGATTCTGGACCTGTCATGGGTCCCGGCCGGGACGGCAAAAGGGCAGCTGCCGGAGGGCTTCAGCTTTTAGCCTGCCGGAACAAGATGAGGAAAAAGGTCCGACGGCCGTCACCGGGCGGCCATCATGGAGCATAAAGGAGAGCAAATGAAAGCGCACACATGCTCCGGCGAGAGTACGTAGGAAAGGGCACCGTTTGCTGCCGTTGCCGGGGGTTTTGCCATGGAGATATCTGACGACGTACAATCACTTTTAAGAATGAGGGAGCAGATGAAAAAACCTGACATTAAAGTGGGGAAGACGACCATCGGTGGGCTTGTGGATATTCTGGCTGACAACTTCGGAGACAATATCGGCCTCGAATACCATACCTTGGGCATCAAACAGGACTTCAGGCAGCTGCGCAGGACCTTCGACAGTGTCGCCAAGGGGCTGATGGCCCTGGGCGTTGAACGGGGCGACAAGGTCGCCATCTGGGCCAATAATCTTCCCGAATGGGTCTACACCCAGTTCGGCAGCGCCCGGATGGGAGCCGTACTGGTGACGGTCAATACCAACTACCGTGCCAACGAGCTGGAGTATCTGCTGCAGCAATCCGATGCCACGACCCTGATCCTGACCGGCGGTGTCAGGGAACCCGACGAGTACCTCAAGGTCCTGGACAGGGTCTGTCCGGCCATCAAGGACAGCCGACCCGGCAGACTCGACTGCGACAAGCTTCCTTTCCTGAAGAACATCATCTCTCTCGGGAAAGAGGAGCGGGCCGGGATGTACACCTGGGATCAGGTCCTGAAACTGGGCGAAGAGGTCTCGGACCGGGAGTTGCGGGCACGCCTTGACTCCCTCGATCCCGATGATGTCATTAATATGCAGTATACCTCCGGAACCACGGGATTTCCCAAGGGCGTCATGCTCTCGCATACCAACCTGATCGGTAACGCGCGGAGCATGGCCGAATGCATGAAGCTGAGTTCGGATGATGCGATGTGCATCCCGGTGCCGTTTTTTCACTGTTTCGGCTGTGTTATCGGAACACTGTGTTGCATGGTTTCCGCAACGACCATGGCCCCGGTGGTCTCCTTTACCGCACAGGGCGTCCTGAAGACCGTCGAGGCCTCGAAATGCAACGCCCTGCTCGGGGTGCCGACCATGTTCATCGCCGAATTCGAGGAGATGGATAAAAACCCCTATGACACATCGAGCATGCGCACCGGGGTGATGGCCGGATCGACCTGTCCGGTTGAGGTCATGAAACGGGTGATCAAGGATATGGGAGCCGACGAGATGACCATCGTCTACGGCCAGACGGAGTCCTCTCCGGGCATCACCCAGACCCGGGATCGCGATTCCCTGGAGCTGAAGACGACCACGGTCGGCCGCGCACTGCCCAATGTCGAGGTCAAGATCGTCGATCCGGTGACCGGCGAGGATATGCCCACGGGAGTCCAGGGGGAACTGTGCACCCGGGGCTACCATGTGATGAAGGGCTATTACAAGATGCCCGAGGCAACCGCCAAGGCGGTGGATAAGGATAACTGGCTGCATACCGGCGACCTCGCCGTTATGGACGAAAACGGCTATTGCAAGATTACCGGCAGGATCAAGGATATGATCATCCGCGGCGGGGAGAATATCTATCCGCGGGAGATCGAGGAGTTCCTCTACACCCATCCGAAGGTCAAGGACGTCCAGGTCGTCGGCGTCCCGAGTGAGAAATACGGTGAGGAGGTAGCCGCCTTTCTCCAGATCAAATCCGGGCTACAGGCGAGCGAGTCCGAGATCACCGAATTTTGCAGGGACCAGATCTCGTTCCATAAGATCCCCAAATTTATCTTTTTCGTCAATGAATACCCGACCACCGCCAGCGGCAAGATCCAGAAATATAAACTGCGGGATATGGCGGCAAAGGAGCTGGCAAAGGCATAGGAAAGCAGCCGCAGAGGAACGCAGAGATCAACCGGAGAGGAAAGCCATGATACAGGCTCTATGGACACCGTCGAAAAAACGGATTAAGGATTGCAATCTCTACAGGTTCATCCGGCAGGTGAACCGGAACCGGGGACAGAACTTTACCGGATATGACGACCTCTACCGCTGGTCCGTGGACGATATCGCCGCATTCTGGGCCGAGATGTGGGACTTTGCCGGCATCAGGGCGTCAAAGACCTGGGATACGGTGCTCGACGATCCCGCCCGGATGCCGGGCGCCCGCTGGTTTGCCGGCAGCCTCCTGAACTTTGCCGAAAACCTGCTGCGTTTTCGTGATGAAAAAACGGCCTTGATCTTCCGCGGGGAGGACACCGTCCGCCGGACACTCAGCTACAAGGAGCTCCATCAGGCAACAGCCAGGGCCGCAGCCGCACTGAAAGACGCAGGAATCCGGCCCGGAGACCGGGTGGTGGGCTTTCTGCCCAATATGCCCGAAGCGATCATCGCCATGCTTGCCGCCACAAGTTGCGGTGCGGTCTGGTCCTCCTGTTCGCCCGATTTCGGCATCAAGGGAGTACTCGATCGTTTCGGCCAGACCCGGCCCAGAATCCTCTTCACCGCCGACGGCTACTTCTTCAAAGGCAGGCCGGTGGACAGTCTCGACAGAATCGCAGGCATCATCAAGGAACTTCCCTCCATCGAAAAGATCGTCGTCGTCCCGTATACCCGGGAACACCCCGATCTCTCGGATCTTCCCAAGGCCCTCCTCTACCGGGACTTCTGCCGCAACGAGGCCTCTGAGATCGACTTCGCCCAGCTTCCCTTCGAGCACCCCCTCTATATCATGTACTCCTCGGGCACCACCGGCCTGCCCAAATGCATGGTCCAAAGCGCCGGCGGTGTCCTCATCAACCAGCTGAAGGAGCTGCTCCTCCATACCGACCTGAAACGGCAGGACACCATCTTCTACTTCACCACCTGCGGCTGGATGATGTGGAACTGGCTGGTCTCCTCACTTGCCGTCGGTGCAACGCTGGTCCTGTATGACGGCAATCCGTTCCATCCGGGTCCGGACGCCCTGTGGCGAATGGCCCAGGACGAGAAGATCACCGTCTTCGGCACCAGTGCCGGCTACATTACCGCCCTGAAGAAGGCCGGCGTACAACCGGCCGGACAGTTCGATCTGACGGCCATGCGGGCCCTGCTCTCCACCGGCTCGCCGCTCTCCCGGGAGAATTTTCAGTATATCTATTCCGAGGTCAAGAAGGACCTGCAGCTGGCCTCCATCTCCGGAGGCTCGGACCTGAACGGCTGCTTTGCCCTGGGCAACCCGATGGGTGCGGTTTTCGAGGGCGAACTCCAGTGCCGCGGACTGGGAATGAAGGTCCTGGCCTACGACGAGGACGGCCGCCCGGTGGTGGGCCGGCAGGGAGAACTGGTCTGTGCCGCCCCGTTTCCCTCCATGCCCATCTATTTCTGGGATGATCCGGATGGAACAAGGTATAAAGCGGCCTATTTTGAACGCTTCCCCGGTGTCTGGACCCATGGCGACTATATCGAGGTCACCGATCGAGGGGGACTGATCATGTACGGAAGATCGGATGCCACCTTGAACCCTGGCGGCGTCAGGATCGGCACCGCCGAGATCTACCGGATCATCGCCCGGATCGAAGAGGTTGAGGACAGCGTCATCGTCGGCCAGGACTGGAAAAACGACGTCCGGGTCATCCTCTTCGTCAAGATGGCTCCAGGTCATGTTCTCGATAATGCCCTGAAGAGAAAGATCAAGGAGAGCATACGCACCGGCGCCTCGCCGCGGCACGTTCCAGCGAAGATACTGGCGGTTGCCGACATTCCCTATACCCTGAACATGAAAAAGGTCGAGCTGGCGGTACGCAAGGTCATCCATGGCCAGGAGGTCAAAAACAAGGATGCCTTGAAAAACCCCGAAGCCCTCGACTGCTTCTCAGGCATCGAAGAGCTGCTGACATGATGCCCGTCCGTCCGGTTGGGGAGATTTTCTAACCGTCAATCTGTTTTTTATCATCGGGAGATACAATGAAGACATATCCACTCTTGAACTTCGGACTGGGAGAGACCGCCAATCTTCTGCGTGAATCGGTGGGCGATTTTGTGGCCAAAGAGATTGCCCCGCTGGCTGCCGATATCGACCGCGACGACAGGTTTCCGCCGGCTTTATGGCCGAAAATGGGAGAATTGGGCCTCCTGGGCATCACCGTACCCGAACAATTCGGTGGCGCCGGCATGGGCTACCTCGAGCACGTTCTGGCCATGGAAGAGATCAGCCGCGGCTCGGCCTCGGTCGGACTTGCCTACGGTGCCCACTCCAACCTCTGTGTCAACCAGATCAAGCTGAACGGCACCGAAGAACAGAAGGAGCACTTTCTCCCGGATCTGGTCGCCGGCAAGGCCATTGGTGCGCTGGCCATGAGCGAGGCCGGGGCCGGCTCCGACGTGGTCGGCATGCGGCTTTCGGCGGTCAAACAGGGCGATGTCTATATCCTAAACGGCACCAAGATGTGGATCACCAATGGTCCCACCGCCGATGTCCTGGTGGTCTATGCCAAGACCGCCCCGGAGAAAAAGCAAAAAGGCATTACCGCCTTTCTGGTGGAAAAGACCATGTCGGGCTTTTCCACCAGCCGGAAACTGGACAAGCTCGGCATGCGCGGTTCACCTACCTGCGAGCTGGTCTTCAACAACTGTGCGGTACCGGCAGCCAACATCCTGGGCAGGTTGAATCATGGCGCCGCGGTCCTGATGACGGGACTGAACTATGAACGCCTGGTCCTGGCCGGAGGTCCCCTGGGAATCATGGATGCCTGCATGGACGTGGTCCTGCCCTACGTCCATGAGCGACGGCAATTCGGCCGGCCGATAGGCGAATTCGAACTGATGCAGGGAAAGCTTGCCGATATGTATGCCACCTGGAATGCCTGCAGGTCCTATGTCTACACCGTGGCGCGCGCTGCCGACACCGGTTCCAACATCCGTAAGGACGCCGCCGCCGCAATCCTCTATGCAGCCGAAAGGGCGACCTGGATGGCCCTGGAGGCGATCCAGTGTCTGGGCGGCAACGGCTATATCAACGACTTTCCGACCGGCCGTCTCCTGCGCGATGCCAAACTCTACGAGATCGGGGCCGGCACCAGCGAGGTCCGCCGGATGCTGATCGGCCGGGAGCTCTTCAAGGACACTGAAGACTGAAAGGAGGCCGCCGCTGGATCCGCTTGCCTCCCGCCGTCCTTTCTCGGGCATTACCGCCATAACCGGCAGAAAGAGCGGATCGCGGCCCCCCCGGAAACCGACGGCTCGAACCGTCTCCTCCCCGACCCGACAGTGAGACGCTGTTGCAGGAGGACGATTTCGACAGCATCTGCCTTTCATCCACCCGGCAGGCATCATTTTTTTCCTGTCATCTCTTTTTCCTTCCCGAGCGGCCCCGAACAGCGGGGCCGGGGAAATTCTTTTCCCTCTTCGATCCGACGCAGTGGCCATATCCGGCATAAGGAAATTGCAAAATTCGGCGGGAAAGGGTAGCCTCGCAGAGTTGATGACCTCGCTGAGACCTTCGGATACTGCAGAAACAATGCGATTCATCACCGGAGCAGGACGTTGAACCGTCGGCAATGGGGCTGTCTACCAGGCCGACATAATTACGTATTCGGCCCTTGATCAGGATCATATCCGTATGCCGGGGATGACTGCAGCAGGGCCTTCAGTCCACTTGGCTACAGTGGAAGAGGAGAGGCACCCAATGCCGGTTATTTTTATTTCGCGGGGAACCATGTCGGGGGTTCATCGCCTGGTTGATTGTCTGCATGACCGCGTCGGCGTCCGCTGCATTTCCGTCGAGGACTTGGTAAAAATCGTCAATAAACACGGAGAGATAGCAACAAGAATTGTCGACAAGCTGGCTACGGCCACTTCGGCCTATGCCCAATTCAGTGAACTCCGATGGCCGTATATCGTGCTGATGCGGCAGGCGATGCTTGAGGAAATCCGCCACGACAACATGGTCTATCACGGCTATTCCAGCCATCTGATCCTGCCGTATCTGCGCCATTTCGTCAGGGTGCGCATCGAGGCGCCCCCCACGATGCGGGTGAAGATGACCATGCAGCGGCTGGTCTGCGATGAGGAGGCGGCCCGCGACTATATCCGTGAAGAGGACGACCATCGGATAAAATTGGCCCGTTTCATGTACGCCCAGGACATCCGCAATACGATGCTGTATGATCTTACGTTGAATATGGGGCATATGACACTGGAAGCGGCCTGTGGCATCATCGAAGATCTGATGAAGGAACCTGATTTCCAGGCAACATCCGAGTCCCAGGCAGAGGTCGATCGTCTGTATCTTTCCACCACCATAGAAGAGGCGCTGGTCACCGATCCCCGGACGGCCTCCCTGGAGATCCACGCCACGATCGACAAAACGGACGGACTCCGCCTGATCGGTCCCTATCTGGATGATCCGGAGCTCGACACCGTCATTGCGATCGCCAAATCGGTCCCCGGTGTTGATACGGTCAGGTATATTCCAGGTTACGCGCCGACACTTGAGATCGAAAGCCAATTAAAGCTATGAGGCTGAAGCACCCCTTTCGGCCCGCTTGGATACCACTTAATGGAAAGGAATAGGGATATGGATGAATTTCAAGACCAGGTCATGTCGACATTACATTCAATCGAAGACCTGCTGAGCCGGATGATCCGGATTCAACTCGAAGGATCCGAAATCGACAAGTCCATGCACGAACTGGGGAAAAAGCAGACGGAAACCGCCTCGGACATGCTGGATCACAGTGAATTGACAAATAGTCTTGCCGTCCGGCAGACCGACATGGCCAGAGAACGTACCGACCTTGTCCGTGAGCAGACACGTCTGTCCACCAAATCCACGGAACTGGCCGTCATCCGTACCGACCTGTCACGTGAACGGTCAGGGTTGGCCGGACAACGGACCGATCTGGCCGTTTTGCGCACCGATCTGTCACGATCCAGAACCGGCCTTGCGGAACAACGCAACAAGATGGCCGACAACCGTACGCAATATTCGATCAGACGCACCTCCCTGGCCGGCTCCCGAACGATCTTATCCAACACCCGGACCAGCCTGGCCCAGGGAAGAACCAACCTGGCCCTGATCCGAACCGGTCTGGCATTTTTTTCCATCGCCATCGCTTTTTTCCGCATGTTCGGCCCGTCCAGGTGGTCGGTCTTTGACGGGATCCTTGCGGTGGGGAGCCTGATTATGACCGGAGCCGGAATCATCGGATACAGACGGGCCAATCGAAACGTGAAGAATCTGCAGCGCAGGTTTGCGGCACAGGAAGAGTCACCGGATTAAAGAGGAGACGATACCTGGACAGCCTAGCTCACCAATCGTTCAATGCAGGCTTTAATGTCTTTAATTCTAACCGGTTTGGCAAAAAAATCATCCACCTTCCCCCGCAGGGCATCCACGGCGGCATCCAGGCTGGCAAAGGCGGTAATCATAATTACTTTGGTCTCCGGGCTCTCTTTTTTTACCGTCTGCAGGATCTCCAGGCCATCAATGCCCTTCATCTTCAGATCAGTGATCACCACGTCGAACCTCTCTTCCTTCAATCTGGCCAGCGCCGGAGAGGCACTGAGAAAGAGTTCGATCTGATACCCCTCCCGCTCCAGAACGGCCCTGAGCATCTTGCCTACAATATTTTCATCATCGATCACCATGATTCTATGACCGTTCATACGTTCTCCTTCGTTGCTGGCTTGTTTCGGGGGATTCAAAGGCATGCCGGCATTCGAGCTGTCGGTTCATCCGGGCGGCACTTTTCCTGATGAATACGACCCTGATCTCCTGCCTGCCCACCCCTCCCCCGGTTTTTCACAGTGCCATCTATACACCACAATGTAGTGCATTGCACATATGAAATCTGTATTTTTTTGCTCCCTGAAAAAGACCCCTTATTTCATTTGAGGTCAAAGACCGACGCAGATTCAGGGGATGTCGATATGCTTACATGGGTGGTTTTTCGCCGATATCTCAACTGCCGTTTGTATTGTTGTTGATGCAACTTACTGTTTATAAATGATATTATCGCTCTTGTCCAATACGTCCATGAACGGCTGGGAATGAGCGGATTTCCGCTGATTCCTTTTCAGCCATCCTCCCCTCTCTTTTAGCTAACAGTTTAACAATAAAGGATAGTTTATGGAATGGCGGAAATGGCATTATTTTTGCTTTCTCCAGTTTCATTGGCATTGCCCCTTCCTCCCCGGCAGAGTCGTTCCCGGGAATCGGGCTCCGGAATGAATGGCTGCCGGAGAAAGAAGGCAATGGCCGGTTGAAATTGATCGCCCGGGACGCAACACTTTTCAGTTGGTTGTTTGGCACGGAAAACCACTTTCCGATGATAAACATCTGATTGCTTCCGGTTCAAGGGCTGTTGCCACAACCAGGCGGCGCGGGTTGGCCCCCGTCATGCGACGGGATTTTCGGCTGCATCAAAGGTTTTTTAGCCTTTATCATGATGCGATATCAGTATTTTTCATTTCACAGCAAAAGGAGAAAACCACATGAGAGCACTACTGAAGAATCTTTTCTATGGTTGCCTGGCTCTGAGCATGGTCATAGGCCTCGGGACCTATGCCCGGGCGGCGGGCAAGAAG
>JBJKPM010000066.1:0-3109 GCA_046706325.1 Desulfocapsaceae bacterium
ATGTATTATATCACCAATAGAAGCTGTTGCACGTGATTGCCCCTCATCCCCGTCCCATGGGCGCCTGACGGTGCCCATGACCGCTTTTCTTGATATCCGTGAAATCTACTCGATACGGCTTGACAACGACCTATTTTAAAATAAAATAATTCTTGCCTCCGGTCACATGGTTGCGGAGCCGGCGCAGAAATTACAGGATTCCAAGTAAAAGAAAGGGGTTTGGGAATGAAAGTGAGCGACATCAAGGAAATCGCCAGGCAGCACGGGATTAACCCGGCAAAGATGAAGAAGGAAGTGCTGATCAGGGCCATCCAGGCGGATGAAGGCAATCAGGTCTGTTTCAATACCGGTTACAAGGTTGACTGCGGCCAGATGGGGTGCCTCTGGCGCGAGGATTGCGATTGACCTGACGACTCCCCATTCCGTTTAGTCAGGTTTATAAAAGAGACCTCCGGAAAACAGGCACTCCGGAGGTCTCGAGTTAAAGCACACTTTGACGGGGTTGCGGCACAATCTACGAGTTGTCGATCTTGTACCTTTCCAGCCGGTCCCGGAGGGTATTGCGGCTTATGCCAAGGAGCTTCGCGGCGACAACCTGATTTTGCGAGCTCTTTTCCATTGCCATGCGAATGAGCGCCTTTTCCAGCCCCATGTTAACGTTGTCATAGACGGCACCCCTGTTCTTCAGACAGACCCGGTCGAACATCGGCTCGAGGATATTCCAGAAAACCGTGTAGTAGTCGTCGACTACCCCCTCCAGGTCGATCTCCATCTTTCCCGGCCTGGCCTGGAGGAACGAGGCGAAATCCTCGACCATGAGCAGCTCGCTCTTGCTGAAAACCGTGGCGGAATTGATCACGTTCTTCAACTCCCTGATGTTCCCTTCCCAATGGTGCGAAACCAGCATGTCCACCGCCTCGGGGGCGATCCCCTTGATCTTCTTGCCGTATTTGCGGGAAAACATCTTCACGAACATGTCGATCAGCAAGGGTATGTCCTCTACCCTGTCGCGCAGCGGCGGAAGGTAAAAAGAGACTACCCGAAGGCGGTAAAACAGGTCCATCCGGAAACTCTTTTCCTTGACGGCGTTCAGCAGGCTCCTGTTGGTTGCGGCAATTACCCGCACATCGACCTTTATCGTCTCGTTCCCGCCGACCCGCTCGAACTCCTGATTTTCCAGCACCCTGAGGAGCTTCCCCTGATTGGCCGGGCTCATCTCACCGATCTCGTCGAGGAATATGGTGCCGCCGTTGCACTGCTCGAACTTGCCGATCCGGCGCGAATGGGCATCGGTGAACGCCCCTTTCTCGTGACCGAACAGCTCGCTCTCCAGGAGGTTTTCCGGCAGGGCCGCGCAATTGACCGCCAGGAAAGAACGGTTGCGACGCCGCGAGTTGTTGTAGATGGCCCTGGCGAGAAGCTCCTTGCCGGTGCCGCTGTCCCCCTGGATCAGCACCGTTGCGTCCGAATCGGCCACCTTCCCCACCATCTTCCATATCTCGATCATTTCCGGCGACGAGCCGATCATTACGTCGTTTTCAAACTCCTCGGCGTCGACAGATTCGGCTTCCCTGGTGAAGCGTACCTTTCTGCTCATGAGGTTGGACTCAAGGGCCTTGTTCACTATGCTCTGCATCTTCCTGATGTCAAAAGGCTTGGTAAGATAGTCATAGGCGCCCGATTTCATCGCCTCGATGGCGGTCTGGGTCGTTCCGCATCCGGTTGCCATGATGACCGCGAGGCCGGGATCTATCTTTTTTGCCTCCCTGAGCACCTCCAGCCCCGATTTGCCCGGAAGGTTTATGTCGAGGATGGCCACATTGGGACGTTCGCTGGCGATGCGGCGCAGTGCGGCATCGCTTTCGGTTTCCAGAAAAAGCTCCATCTCTTCCGGAAAGACATTCTTCAGCATCTGGAGGATATTCTGCTCGTCGTCGAGAATTAGAAGTTTGTATTTCATAACGTTCACCTTGGAGCGGATTTGTATTTCTAGCCTAGCAATAACAAGCCGATTCGCAAGACATTTTTTCTGCCGGAAGGGCGAAGAGCCGTTGGACGTTGGGAGCGTGCAGTCACTTCTTCATGCAAACCTGTTATATTTCATATCGGTATAAAGTCCGATTTGTTTAGAAATATGTTAACTCTGAATCATGGGGATTGTAATGGCTTCCCTTTGTGTTATTATTTGAGCTATCGTCGGATCGTTCTTCTGCGCCTTTCCTGAAAGGATATTCAATGTCCAGACTCTTCTCCTGGCCCTCTATTTTTTTGCTTTTCCTCGTCTCTGGCTGCGCCATGTTCAGGGCGTGGCAGTCGATACCCCCCCCCGGCGGCTGCGACCAGTGCCACACGCTTCCGATAAGCGCCAACTGGCAATTGGTGTACAAGGCGCCGATCCTTTCTGACGAGCGGAACAGGGACTACTTCCAGACGCCGGAATACAACATGCCCAGGACCGATCAACCACAATCATCCCTTGAGGTGCGCAAGGAAGAGGACGCGAGGTGTTTCGACTGCCACAAGAGTCCTGACCTCGCCCACAAGGGGCGCATGGGCAATTATCACCACAAATGAGCCGGCATCATGTCCAGACCGCTTCGAAAGACAAAAATCATCGCTACCCTCGGCCCGGCAAGCTCGTCGGCGGAGATGATCAGGCAGTTGATGGAGGCGGGGGTGGATGCCTTCCGTCTCAATTTTTCCCACGGCAGCAACGCTGAAAAGAAGCGGATCATAGAGGCCATACGCAAGACTGCGGACGAACTCGGCAGGGGAATCGGCATTCTCTGCGATCTGCAGGGACCTAAAATCAGGACCGGCCGAATGGAGAACGGCACCCTTCCCCTTGCCAGGGGGGAGCTGATCGACATAACCACGGAAGAGTGCCTCGGTCGCCCCGGCCTGATATCCACCTCTTACGGCGATTTCGCCCGGGACGTCAAGCCCGGTTCGCGAATCCTCATGGACGACGGCCTGATCGAGCTTAAGGTCGTCGGCCTCTCAGGGGACCGGGTCCACTGCTCGGTAGTCGCCGGCGGCGTGCTCAAGGACCTGAAGGGGATCAACCTCCCGGGAGTCCCACTCTCCACACCCTCACTGACCCCCAAGG
>JBJKPM010000067.1:0-72623 GCA_046706325.1 Desulfocapsaceae bacterium
CTTGAGGTTATACATTGATCGACACTGAACTCTACAGGATATTCTATACCGTTGCCAAATGCGGGACCGTCTCCGCCGCTGCCAAAGGCCTGTACGTCAGTCAGCCCGCCGTCAGCAAGTCCATCAAGAAACTCGAGGATCTTACAGGCTGCACCCTCTTTGTCCGCAGCTCGAAGGGCATGCATCTATCCACGGAAGGCCGGATACTCTTCGACTACGTCGCCAGCGGCATGGACTCTCTGCAAAACGGCGAGCGAATCCTGAAAAAAGTAAGGGACAGGAGGCACGGACAGGTCAAGGTGGGTATCAGCAATACGCTGTGCCGCTACTACTTTCTGTCGCATCTGGAGAAATTCCATCAGGACTATCCGGGCATCAGGATCACCATCGTCAACCGCACATCACCGGAAACCTTGCAGTTATTGGACAAGGGGCTGATCGACTTCGGCGTCATCAGTATCCCCAGAGACAGATCCCGGTTCACCTATCGCGAACTCTTGACCATCACCGATGTCTTTGTCGTCGGGCGAAACCACCCCGATCCGCAAGGTCCGGTGCCCCTGCAGTCTCTGGCCCGCTATCCGCTGATGATGCTGGAAAAAGACAATGTGACCCGGTCGTTGATCGATGAGTACCTGGCAGAAAATCAGGTGGTGCTGCAACCGGAAATCGAGATCGGCAGCATGGATTTTCTGATAGAATTCGCCAAAATCGGCCTCGGCGTGGCGTTGGTTATCAAAAACTTCGTCATGGAGGAACTCCACCATGGACTGCTGAAAGAGATTCCGACGATTCCCTCAATGCCTCCCAGAAAGGTCGGAATCGTGCTCCCGAAAAACCTGCCGCTATCGATCGCCGCCGGTGCCTTTATCGATTCCCTCTGCAGGTAAACCCCGCACTTCCTTCCGAAAGAAATCGAGAAAAAATCCAGCCTGCTCTGGCTATCGGCGCTTGAGCAGATTTTGGACGGTGCTGATCTCGACATACGAGGCACCATTATCCGAGCCGAAATTCCCCGCCAGGACAATTATCAGGCTCTCTTCGGTAAGTAGCCCGTTTTTCAGCAACCGGGAGAGAGCCAGCCGTAAAAATTCATGGGAGGTGAGATCTCTGTCCATAAAAGAGGCGTGAACCCCGAAAGACAGGGCCAGTTCACGCATGACCCGCTTGCTGTAACATTGGGCATAAATCGGGTTTTCGCCACGATAGGCGACAAGACTCAGGATGGTCTTGCCGCTTATCGTATCGGCGATCAGGGCCTTGGTCTTCAAGCGCAGGGAGGCCTTGACGGCGGACTTTGCCAGATAGCTGGTGATGGTTTTAGTGGATTCATAGGGAGAATCGGTAAAGGTGCTGAGACTTGACTCGACCTCTTCGGCAATTCGTGTCATCATCTGTACCGATTCGAGAGGATATTTGCCAAAGGCCGTCTCGGCGGAAAGCATGATTGCATCCGTATGATCCAGACAGGCATTGGCGACATCCGAAACCTCGGCCCGTGTCGGCCGTGGTGAATTGATCATGGACTGCAGCATCTGGGTTGCAATTATGACCGGTTTTCGTCGCTCGATGCATTTCTTGACGATCTTCTTCTGGATGATCGGGATCTTTTCGGCAGGTATCTCGACAGCCAGATCTCCGCGGGCAACCATCACCCCGTAAACATGATCAAGTATTTCATCTATATTATCAACACCTTCCTGGTTTTCTATCTTAGCTATAATCTTGATATGGCTTTGCCTGGCATCCAGGATCTCTTGAATGGCAAGGACATCCTCTTTGTTCCGGACAAATGAATGCGCAATGAAATCGATATCCTGCTCAATTGCAAACGCGAGAAACCCCTTATCCTTGTCGGACAGGGGGGGAAGATTTCTCATCTTGACGGAGGGGAGGTTGATGCTCTTTCTTCCTTTGATATAGCCGTCATTTTTCACTTTGCAGATCAATCGCTGCTGGTCTTTGTCCTGTACCTCCAACTCAATTTCCCCGTCATCGATCAGGATCTTGTCCCCAAGGGAAAGGTCATCGACAAAATGATCATAGGTCACACAGATACAGTCCGGTGTGCAGTCACAATTCTTGTTCCCAATGACGGGAATAAGCTGGCCCGCCTTAACCGGGATATCGACTCCGGTTGCCGTGGTCCTGATCTCGGGCCCCTTGGTATCGACCATAATGGCAATCCGGTCGGATACCGCTCGGACATTCCTGATCACCATCAGGGCATCCCCGATATTCTGATGGGCCGTATTTAACCTGACAACATCCATTCCGGCCTGATGCATTTCGGAAAGAAGCTGAACACCGCACATCTCGTCGGAGATTGTGGCAATGATCTTTGTCTTTTTCATAACCTGCTATCCATTATCGAAAGGTTTAGGTTGGAAACCTCATGGTACGAATCCTTCCTGAAAATTGCAAGCGCGCCGGTTACAATGATGGATCTATCCCGTCCGCCGATCATATCACCGGAACCATCGGCATACCTGGAGGCAGGCAATTCAAGCAATTGTATCAACGGCACTATCGTCATGGCCAAACCTCCATTTCCTCCAAACAGGGATAAAATCAACAATGACTGCTATCTTGCAAAAAGCAGAGCCGACCATTCCTTTTTCTGGAGATGTCTTTCCAGACGCAGGCCTTTTCGGGTGAAATGTTCTCTGATGTTTTCACATTGCGCCCCTGTCAGGATTCCTGAAAGGATCAGTTTTCCGCCGATGGCCATCAGGCGTACCAGATCATCAGCCAGATCGATCAGGATATCGTGAATAATATTGGCAATAACGAGAGAAAACGAACCATGGAGTTCGGCAAGACGGGTGAGCGAGACCGACATTTTTTCTCCCATGCTGTTGCGGCGGACGTTGTCGCAAGCGGCATCCACCGCCTCCGGATCGTTGTCGATGCCGATAACCCGCTCCGCTCCGAACCGTACGGCGGCCATTCCCAGTATGCCGGTTCCGGTACCCACATCGAGGACGATTGCGTGCTCTCTGGCCTGAAGCACGTCTTTCATAAGCTCAAGCGACATCGTCGTGGTGGCATGATGCCCGGTCCCGAAGGCCATGCCCGGATCCATTTCGATGACGAGTTCATCGGCGTCAACCGGATAATGCTCCCAGGTAGGTTTAATCACCAGACCGGGGACGACCGCGAAGGGTTTGAAATGTTCTTTCCAGGTATTTGCCCAATCCTGGTCAGCAATGACCGAATGTACGATATCAGGGACAGGAACCTGAAAAATATCGGCCAGCTCGGACACATGGCCGGAAAGCTGCTGCAATAGGGTTTCGCATTGTGTATCATCCTCACCTTGTTTTTCCCAAAAAGCATTGACAGTGATGAGTGGACGTTTGTCGTCAACGACTATTTCCACTTCAGCCCCCGTCACCCCGACCAGAAAATCGCTGACAGCTTCCACAAGGGCAGAGTCGACCGCAAGGGAAAATTTTAACCATGCCTGTTGTAATCTGTTCGAATTATGCATATTTTCCTCTAATGTCTTCCAATGGGATGCAAATTGTCACCAGGGTATAAAAATCCGGTGGTAATGTCACCATCTGATAATATAATAGGGCAATAATCAAGGGCCGAGAACCGGAAATTTCTTTTCCATCGATAAACATGGGGAAGGAAAAACCTCGCCCTGGTTTCCCGGTATCATCTTTCAGTCATCCCACAAACCGGACACCTTCCGGGGCACGGGGATTTCAAACGTAAAAAGAGGATAGACGGGTCTCCGGAACCACCATGAGGTATTTCGTATCTCCACATGCCACAATCCCATGACAGTAATTTCGTTTTCCTTGACACCCAGGGAAAACGATGGCCCAGGCTTCGCCTGGGCATTCTGATATTCGGCGCGCTTTTTTTCTTCTGCACTGTTATGTTTGTGCAGTCTCTCTTTGTAGTATCAAAATTCCAGCTTCCACCATCGGTTCAACTTCTCAAAGAAAGACTGAAGGTGATGCAGAGAAATGACACCCTCACCTTCAAGAAATCGTCGAAGCCTATCTGGTTGCAATTTTCCCGGATTAAACATGGAGGAAAAAAACAGGTCCGGACCTTTCTGAAGGCCAAGCCGTTAAAATCCCGATCTCAACTTTTTCAACCGGGACTGCCGGTTCACCCCCCGATGAAGCCTCCCCCGAAAAGACTTTTCCTAGGTTTCTATGCAGATTGGGACCCCAACAGTCTTACCTCTCTCCAAACCCATGTCCATCAGTTGACGCACATATGTCCTGAATGGCTGGTCATGACCGATGGAACCGGGACCCTTGAAGCAAAACCCGACCCTACCGTTCAAAAGATAGCGCAAGCCAATGGAATCGTGCTCTTGCCCCTCTTGACAAACCTGCTCGATGATGATACCTGGCAACCTGAAGCCGTTGAAGGCGTCGCCAACGGACCTGAAGAGAGAAGGTCACTGTTCATCAAAAATCTGGTTTCTCAACTGGAAACAGCCGGAGCCGGCGGCGTGGTTGTTGATTGGGGTCGGATCGATCCGACGTATCAGGAAAATATAACCAGGTTGCTGCAAGAGATTGCAGTCGCTCTGCATACCAAAAAGATGGAACTCTGGCTACGGATTCCGATGGGGCGTGAATTGATGCTTTATGACCTGGAGTCCCTATCACAGGATATCGATCATTTTGTTGCGGTGCTGCACGATGAAAATTCCGATTCGGACCCTCCGGGTCCGATCGCCTCTCAGGATTGGTACGAAGGGTGGCTCAATACCGTGATCGCCTATGGAAAACCGTCCCAATGGGTCGTGGAACTGGGATCCTACGGCTATGACTGGGCAAACGGCAGCCCAAGGGCCGAAACCGTCGGTTTCGCCGACGTGATGACCCGGGCCGGCAATGCAGGTCTGCCCACCGACAGGGTGGAAGCCCCATCCTATAACCCGACATTTTCCTATTCGGATGCAGGAGTCGAGCATACCGTCTGGTTCCTGGATGTGGCCACGTTCATTAACCAACTCCAGCTCGCCCGCAATCTTTCCGTCGGCGGAATAGCTCTCTATGAACTGGGTTCGGAAGATCCGGCAATCTGGAAGGCAATGGAGAAAGATCCTTTCGAATTGGAAGAGGAGACACTCCGCAAAATCGGCTCTCTCAGTTCCAGCGGTATAACCCAGATAGGAAGCGGGGAATTTCTGACCGTCGAGGATTCGCGATCCGACGGCTCTCGAAAACTCGGGATCAACCCCTCTGGAAAGGTCATTGAAACATATGAAAAATTCCCTAATTACCTGACAATCAGCCACCAAGGAAACGGTAAGGACGACGAGGTGGCCCTTACCTTTGACGACGGTCCTGATCCGGAATGGACGCCACAGATCCTCGATATCCTGAAGGCCAAAGAGGTCAAAGCCGCCTTCTTCATGGTCGGAATGCAGATGGAAGAAAATCCGGGACTTGTTCACCGTGTTGTCAGGGAAGGGCACGAAGTAGGCCTTCATACCTATACCCATCCCAATCTGGCACTGGTCTCGGATGAACGCATCCGACTGGAGATGAATGCCACGCAGCTGCTCCTGGAGTCCATAACCGGCAGGTCGACTATTCTCTTCAGGCCTCCCTATAATGCCGATTCGAGACCTTCCACTCTCGGTGAGGTCCTGCCCCTGAAAACAGTCCAGGATATGGGCTATCTGACCGTTGCCGAGGATATTGATCCGGACGACTGGTCACGGCCGGGTGTCGATAAAATCCTGGAGCGCGTTAAATTGGGACGTCAACTGGGCGGCAATGTCATCCTTCTGCACGATGCCGGTGGTGATCGCAGCCAGACAGTGGCGGTCCTGCCGTTGATTATCGATTACATCTACGATCGCGGCGACCATATCGTGCCGCTGAGCACGCTCCTGGGAGAACCTCGGGATATCTTGATGCCCCCCGTGAAGAGGGATCATAACATCATGACACGTTTTGTCAGCGGCAGTGGATTCAGGATATTTCATTTTGTTGAGACATTCTGCTGGGCCTTCATGATCGTATCGACCATTCTTGTGGTTATGCGTACCCTCGTCGTCTGTATTCTTGCTCTTCTGCAGCAAAGACAATGGGCAAAATCGCAACAGACCGAATTTTCCCCGCCGTTACATATTCTAATCGCCGCCTATAATGAAGAAAAGGTTATCGCTAAAACACTCCGATCCGTTCTGGATACAACCTATCCAAGCGAAATCTCAGTCTGGGTTGTCGATGACGGCTCCTCGGATCAGACTTCTGCGGTCATCGAGACGATTGCCGCAGCGGATCCGCGGGTACATCTGATCCGTCAGAGCAACAAAGGCAAGGCACTGGCCCTACGTCAAGGCCTGGAATCCATACCGGGTGATATTGTGGTCACCCTGGATGCCGACACACAATTCCAGCCGGACACCCTGTTCAAGCTGGTGCAACCTCTTCGGGACGACCGGGTTGCTGCGGTATCCGGGCATGCCAAGGTTGGGAACCTACGGAAATTCATTGCCCGCTGCCAGTCTTTGGAATATATATGCGGTTTTAATCTTGATCGTCAGGCGTATCATTATCTCAACTGTATAACCGTCGTCCCTGGAGCCATTAGTGCGCTCAAAAAGAGCGCCGTTCTTCAGGCGGGCGGTATAAGCACCGACACCCTGGCAGAGGATACGGACCTGACAATAAGCCTGCATCGTAAAGGATTTCTGATATCGTATGTTTCCGATGCCGTGGCCTTCACCGAGGCCCCAGAATCGCTTGCCTCTCTGGCCAAACAACGCTTTCGCTGGAGTTTCGGGACCATCCAGTGCCTTTGGAAGCACAGAGACATGGTTATGAATAAACATTTCAAATATTTGGGGTGTTTCAGCCTCCCGGGAATCTGGTTTTTTCAGGTACTCCTGGTCGCTGTCGCCCCGATAATCGACCTGCTGGTTGTTCTTTCGCTCCTGTTCGGTTGGAGCAGCCCTGCTCTCTATGCCTATTTTGCGATTTTTCTGCTGATGGATATCGTCCTTGCAGCATTGGGCTGTCTGATGGAACATGAACCTGTCCAGCAGGCCTGGATTGCCGTACCCATGCGTTTTATCTATCGGCCGATGCTGGCATGGGTGGTCTGGAAATCACTTTTCAAAGCGGCAAAAGGGGTACTGGTAAGTTGGGGAAAAATCGAACGAACTGCCTCCGTCAACTGATATCAAGCCAGCTATCCCTGATCGTTTTTTCGCTTTTTCAAGCAGATGGAACTAGAATGAAACCAACCATACCTTTTTCAACATTGTATCATGCGCTTGTTTTTATGCTGATTATTCCGGGGATATCCAGCGTGACAGCTCCGCTGTTCGCCTCCGATCACCCTAAGGAAATACTCCGGAAATTGGCGATCCCCACCGATGGTGCCTACACCGGAGCCTATGTGGATTTCGGAGAGGGTGAAGGCAATGTCACACTTGATGCATTGGAAAAATTTGATAAAATGGTCGGAAAACACCAAGCTATCATCGCCTTCGGCAATTTCTGGGGCCAGCAGTGTTTTGCCTTGAAAGACGCCCGGATTATATCCCGATACGGTGCAATCCCTCTCATTTTCTGGTCTCCGTGGGATAAACCGTATTCGGAGAGCCTGCTGCCGGACCGATTCAACCTCTACAACATCTTAAGCGGGATGTGGGATGATTACATTGACAGGTGGGCGGAATCCGCAAGGGACTTTGGTAGACCGGTTCTGGTCGCCTGGGGAATTGAGATGAACGGAACATGGTTTCCATGGTCGGGCTATTATTACGGCGGCGGTCAGAAAGACCTCCTCCATGGTCCTCCCGTACCCCTGGGACCGAAAATCTACAAAGAGGCTTATCGTTATGTGGTCAATCGCGTCCGCGCCAAAGGTGCAAAAAATATCCAATGGGTTTTCCATATCAATAATCAGTCGTATCCAAACCGCAGCTGGAACCGCTTCGCCGCCTATTATCCCGGTTCGAAGTACGTCGACTGGATCGCTCTCAGTGTTTATGGAAAGTTGTCTCGAGAAATGGACTGGGCTTCTTTTTACGATGTCTTTCATCTTGCCTATCAGGAAGCCAAAAAGATCGATCTTTCCAAACCGATGATGATTGCGGAGTGGGGAGTTGGCGAATATCCGAAGGCCGGCAATAAAGCGGAATGGATCAAGAATGCTTTTCTTGACTTTCAAAATCGTTTTCCGGAGGTCAGGGCGGCGGTTTTCTGGCACGAACGCTGGCAAAATCAGGACGAATCGTATAGCAACCTCCGGGTCAACTCTTCTCCTGAATCTTTGGCCGCCTATCGTCAGGGCGTTCTGGACCCCTATTGGATCGATCACCCCCACTTCATTCCGACAAAATGAGCTTGGCCAATCCGTCGCAATGTGGCCAACATATCAATAATTCGGGTGAAAAATATCGGTATGTTCCCCATTCGTTACATTTGGCACACCCGTAATAGATAGAATTAGGCCTGTATTTCCCCCCGCCTCTGCCTCATTGGGTATATTTTATCCCCATTATCTTCCTTATATTGATGCTTGCTTTGTCATTTCTCTGCTGATAGCATTTGATTGTTATTATATTCTGATTTTCCATCAAGTTAAAGTACGTCGACTGGTGGCGATCAAATAAAATGGTTACGCTTGCCGGATCATAACGTATAGAAAATATTTTAATATTATTAAATACTTATAAAATCAATACCTTGAGGATGGATGACACTACCGATTCCAGTTCATTACTGCTTTTGCCGCAACACTCCGAGCTCATGAAGTCCAAGGCTTGGTTAGAAGCGATGAAAACCATTGTTGAACAACTCACCGCCAACGGCCAGGATGACGGCCTTGATCCGCAGATTCTGGATATCCTGTTTGACGGTATCTGGATCACCGACAAGGATGACACCATCATCTATGTCAATAACGCAATGTCTCACATTGTCGGAATACCAAAGGAAAGGATTATCGGAACGGAGATCGCCAATTCCTTTTCAGCCCAAACCTTCCAGCATTTCATCCCCCTCTATCTCAAAGCAAAGGTAGAGAAAACCCCAATCCAGTATGAACCGATTCCGGTGTTGACCTCGTCTGGACGATTGACCCATCAAACGGGATGGGTGATACCGAGATATATGAATAATCATTTCCTTGGCATCATCTGTTCGGTAAGCAACGTAACCGAAACACGACGGCTTTCCTATTTGGAAGCGAAATGTCAGGCCATATGCGAATGCTCACCCAACAGTATCCTGTTGATCGGTCTGGATCGGAATATCCTGTATATGAATCATACCCTTCCCGGACTTTTCCCCAAAAAGGCAGCCGACACCAACCTCCTCAATCTCATTCCGGAACCGAATCGGGATGAGGTTGAAAGCTGTCTGGAACGGGTTGAACGTACAGGGACACTGGACCGATATTATCTTCAATACCCGGCCAAAGACGGTGCAACAGAACATATTGATGCCAGGGTCGGCCCCATCATCCACGACGACAAGGTTGTGGCCTTTGTTATCAACTCATCGAACGTAACCAGACAAAAAGTATTGGAAAGGGAACTGAAAAAGCACCAATCGAATCTTGAAGAAACCAATATCACCTTGAAGGTCCTGCTCAAGCGGATCGAAAAGGAAAGACTGCTGTTTCAGGAAAATCTCTCCACCAATATCCTCTGCAATATTGAACCTTACATGAACAAGTTGAAACAATCCTGCCTCGACAAGGACCAGAAAAGGGCTCTTGACATCCTGGATCAGAATATCAAGGACATGGCCTCGCCGTTAATCTATTCCGTTATGACAATGAACCTGAGGCTCACACCGGCTGAAATGCAGATCTCAAATTTTATTCGCCAGGGGTATTCATCTAAAGAAATCGCGGATCTCTTGAACATCTCACCGGCAACCATTGATAAGCACAGAAAAAATATCCGCAAAAAACTCGGCATTACAAACAAAAAGCAGAATCTGCGCTCCGTTCTGTCCTCCCTCTCCTCATAGCAGTGAATGGGTACTTACCATACCCCATATATCCTTATCCTTATCCTATTGTATTCTCTTTCCACCTTGTGTTAGGGTAAAAAGTACTGTCATATTTAGGCACCGCTCACCCTCATTCGTATAGGTTAATTAATATAATAATCCAGTAGATACTGAACCCTCATCCATACGTCAGCCCCGATGTTCTTTTTCAAAACAAAACCTCTTATTCGAGTCATACTCAGTGAGGTCATCTCACCTTATGGAAAAAGAAGAAATACTTCGGAAAGCAAATACGAAAATCCTGATTGCTGATGATGATTTTCTGTTACGAAGCTTGATGGAAGCAGTCCTGTTGTCCTCGGGTTACACTTGCGTTTGTGTGGAAGACGGGATTGCCGCACTTGATCTGCTGGAACAGGACACCTTTGACATGGTCATATCCGACATTGAGATGCCGAAACTCAACGGCCTTGAACTCTTATCTCGGATAAAGAAAAGATATCCCGCAATCAAGATCCTGATCATCAGCGGCAGACACAGACCCGATGATACCATCGATGGGCTTTCCGCAAAAGATGCCCATTCCTTTCTCACCAAGCCCTTCCCATTGCATCTCTTCCTCTCGACCGTCGACACGGTTTTGCTCTCCTCTGCATATCCTGTCGGGTGACAGCCAGGCCGGTATTGACAAGGAGGGCAAAGACCATAATAATGCTTACCACAATCGGGGAAGTTGCATATTGAAATCTTCCCGCCGAATACTGCTTCTCGGTGCAACACCGGAAAATCGACATACCGTCACAACGGGATCATGGCTGAAGATATTTCTCATCATCTTATTTACGGAACCCTTACCGATTTCCTTACCGGCGAAGAATTGGCCGATACCGACGATGAAAGGTTACGGCAAAGCATTTACCGGATGATGGTCGAGCAAAAAGGGTATGAAAAAGACGAATTGATTCCACGAACCTTTATCGAGACTCTCTTTACCCGTCATTTCGTCCGCTCGACCATCGATCTCACCGTAATGGTTCAAAACACCCCCTTTTTGATCATCAGATATGGCCCGGGGTCGTTGGTGAGCAGGGAACGTGCCGCAATCGCCGCGGCAAGGGTGATGCATGCCGACTACTGCATTCCACTGGCAGTAGTAACGAACGGTTATGATGCCGAACTGTTGGATACTACCTCTGGAAAGATTCTCGGAAATGGATTAGATTCCATTCCTGACAGGGCCTGTTCCCACCTCCTCCTGCCCACTTTGACGTTTAGCTCCAGACCGGAGGGGGAAAAACTCGAAAGGGAAAAACGCATCCTGAATGCCTTTGACCTGGACCGATGCTGCATCTAAACAATTGGTATTTGTTTATAATTAAAGAGGTTAAATGTATGGCTAGTAAGAACACAACCTGGACGAAATCCAGTTGGAAAAAATTCGTCGCTCTCCAGCAGCCACGATGGCCCGATCAGAAAGAGGTTGAAAAAGTCCTTGCAACCCTCTCGCAATTACCTCCTCTGGTCTTTGCCGGCGAGATCCGATCTTTAAAAGATCTGCTGGCCAAGGCAGTCATAGGTGAAGCCTTTCTTCTCCAAGGTGGGGATTGTTCAGAGGATTTTTCCCAGCTGACGGCACCGAAGATCAGAGAGACCTTAAAACTCTTGTTGCAGATGGCGGTTATCCTAACCTATGCCGGCGGCAAACCCGTGATCAAGGTCGGCAGAATTGCCGGTCAATTTGCCAAACCACGCTCTTCGGATACCGAAAAAATCAACGGGATTGATATCCCCTCCTATCGAGGGGACATGGTCAACCGACCGGAAGCGACCGGCGACGCCCGCATCCCCAACCCTAAATATATGCTGCAAGGATACAACATGTCCGCGTCCACGTTGAACCTCCTTCGGGCCTTCACCCGCGGTGGTTTCGCAGCCTTAAACAGGGTACACGCATGGAACCAGGAATTCGTCGTCCAGTCCCCGATGGGACGCTCCTATGAAAGGTTGGCCAAGAATATCGAGCATGCCATAAAATTCATGGAGATTATCGGCATCCCCTCCGATGCCCCACAGATCCGAGAAGCCCATCTGTATACCTCACACGAAGCCCTTCTCCTCGGCTATGAGGAGGCTTTGACACGCCAGGACTCGACCACAGGAGACTGGTATGACTGCTCCGCTCATCTGCTTTGGATCGGTGAGCGAACCAGACAGATTGACGGGGCACATGTGGAATTTTTACGAGGCGTCCTCAATCCGCTTGCGGTAAAAATCGGACCCGATTATCAACTTGACAACATAAAGCAATTGATAGAAAAACTTAACCCGAACAATGAAGCCGGGCGCCTCACCCTGATTACCCGTTTCGGCACCAGTAAGATCGAAAAGATGTTGCCGCAGTTGTTGCGGGAAATAAAACGGGAAGGATTCAAAATCGTCTGGAGCTGTGATCCGATGCACGCCAACACCTATACCGCCCCATCGGGGCACAAGACTCGAAATTTCAATGATATCTTATCGGAAATCGCCTGTTTCTTCGAAATTCACTGGGCGGAGGGAACGATACCCGGGGGGGTGCATTTTGAAATGACCGGCGAAAACGTCACCGAATGTACCGGAGGTGCGAGAAATATCATTGCCGAAGAACTGCATCAGAATTACCTGACCACCTGTGATCCGCGACTGAATGCGGAGCAGAGTCTGGAGGTGGCCTTCCAGATCGCTGAAATGATCCGAAACTAAGAACCCCGCCTTTTGTCCTCCCATGCCGTCAACTCCTTCGGCATGGGACGGCTGCCGATGCCTTCGGCTCCACCCTCGCGTGAACGGATAGGTTTGTAAAAAAATCTTCCAAGATTACAATTAAGTAATCTTTCTTGACGAAAAAAGTATCGGGTTTACCTTTTTTACCATCGAAAAGGGATATGATTTTCGTTTCGAGATTCCTCAATCCATGGCCAAGGAGGAACCATCATCACATTGCAACCATTCACACCAATCACTGAGTCGGGTCGAAAAAAGAAGGCCTTGGCCGCAAGCAAACTCTGAATGGGTCTGAACGATAGTCAATCGAAAGACCCTCTTCAGAGAAAGGGAGATGCATTCATGTATAACTCAACAAAACCCTACCTTCAAAAAAGGTTCATCGCATTTGTTCTTTTAGGAATACTGCTGCTCACAGCAGGAAGTATTCAATCGGCCCTTGCCGCTTCCAGCGACGATATGGCCCTGTTAACCGCCTCAGCCAAGGCCTTCACCTCCATCGTAAAGAAAGTCACACCTGCTGTTGTCCATATTCGGGTTGAAAAGACCATAAAGGCCACCGGAGGAATGTTTGGCGGCGGGGACCAGTTTTACAACAACCCGTTCTTCCAGCAATTCTTCGGCCCCCAATTTCGTTTCCAACAGCCTAAGAACTATAAACAACAGGCACAGGGATCCGGGTTTATCATCACCAAAGACGGGTATATCCTGACCAACAATCATGTCGTCCAAGGTGCCGATACCATAACCGTTATTTTGACCGACAAACAGGAACTGAAAGCAAAGCTGATCGGTACCGACCCGCAGACGGATATCGCCCTGATCAAGATCAACGACGGAAACGATCTGCCCACAGTAACCCTGGGCGATTCGGATACCTTGCAAGTCGGCGAATGGGCCATCGCCATTGGCAACCCTTTCGGTCTGAGCCAGACGGTGACTGTCGGAGTCATAAGTGCAAAGGGCAGGGATCAGGTAGGAATCAATGATTACGAGAATTTCATCCAGACAGATGCAGCCATTAATCCAGGCAATTCAGGCGGACCGCTGCTGAATATCCATGGAGAGGTCATAGGTATCAATTCAGCCCTTTATACCAAATCCGGAGGATACATGGGCATAGGATTCGCCATCCCGATCAATATGGCAAAATCCATTGAAGCCCAGCTCAAGGCCCACGGGAAGGTCATTAGGGGATGGCTCGGAGTTGTCATCCAGGATGTCGATGAAAACCTGGCCAAATCATTCAACCTGAAAAAGCCCGAAGGCATCCTGGTCAGCCAGGTTGAAGCCGGATCCCCTGCTGAAAAGGCCGGACTTAAACAAGGTGATGTCATTATAAGCCTTAACAACAGGAAGCTGGACAACGTCAACGATCTTCGCAATACGATTGCGCTTACAGCACCAAACACCAAGGTGGATCTCGAGATCATTCGTGACGGCAAGGCCAAGGATGTTGCTCTTAGCATCGGCGAACAGCCGTCAAATTTGGGCAGACCGAGCATTGTAAGTGAAAAAGGCAGCCCCCTCAAACAATTCGGCATTGCCTTCCAGAATTTAACGCCCGATCTGGAAGAGCAGTTCGGTTATAAACATGACCAAGGGATCATTATCAGTGAAGTTCAGGCTGGCAGCCCGGCTGCAATGGCCGGATTAAAACCGGGCCTGCTCGTAGAAGAGGTCAATAAACAGAGGGTGCATAATATGAGGGAATTGGAAAGGATATTGAAAAAATCCCCCAACCAGAATCGCATCTTGTTGCGAGTAAGAAACGGAGATTACAGCCAGTATGTGGTCTTAACGACCGAATAACCCATCACAGCTGCCGATCCCCGGTCTTCCCGGGGATCGGCTTAGCCCGCACAGGGCCCTCGACCCAAAGACGGTCACAAAGTCTTTCTTCTCTTATTGGCAATCTTTTTGAATATCTTTTTGATAACCGGCAAGGTATCGAACTTTTCCCCTGAAATTCTTCTGACAACCACATCAGTGTTGGCAATAACGGTGGCGTTGCGCCGCTTCTTTTTGGAAAAATAGGCCATTTCACCAAACACGTTTCCGGCAGCAAGCGTTGTTATCAGCCTGCCGTTATCATCCAAGGCATTCACGCTGCCGGAATCGATATAGTATACTCCATCCGGAGGTTCGTTTATTCGGATAATGATATCGCCTTTTTTTCTCCATTCCAGTTTAAAATGCCTCTCCCAATCCGTATCAACGACCAGGGTATGATAGAATTCCATGTCCATGGCCTTGAGCAATTCATTGGAGAGATGGAGCAGACGGGTTCCCAGCGATTCCCCCGTCAGCTCTCTGATCTTCATCCCGATCCTACGGAAATCTTCGCTTGGATAGGGCATGTTTCTGATATATTCGAGAACGCGTTCAGTCGCAACATCTTCCTTACCGGTCATCTCGATAAAGAGCTTTTGTATATCATGGAGCCTTTCCCTGGCCCCAGGGAAATCCGGGCGGATTCCTTGAAGAGCATTGCCGCAAAACAACTCGATGGCCCGATTTTTCCTGGAGATAAACTGTTGCAGTTTCTCTCGGTCGATATCCTTGGGACAATTATGGATCCCGGGTCTATAAACAGTATAGATATGAATGGGATGATTGAAATTTTTAGGGGTTACCTTCGCTATGCAAAGCAAATACCTGGACTCGATGGTCTGCCAAAAGGCCACCTCCTTATCCATCAGGAAGGTGGTTCCGAAATAACCGCATAGCTCCTCAAGACGGCTGGCAACAGCAAAACTCGCCCCAAACCGCATCGTCTTATTCGATAGATGTGCCTCAATGATATCTCCGGAAAAAAGACCGATGCGAGTGGGGGGAATAACCCCCTCCTCGACGGCATAGGCAATATTGATTGCCGCTGTGAGGGCTCGGATGCACATACCGGACTTGCCCTCTCCCTCTCGTTTTTCAAAAACCGCAATAGCCCCATCTCCGGCAGAAGGCTCGATTTCCTGCAGATGTTCCTGGTCCGATTGGATGATTCTCTGGAGATTTTTATGATAGTCGATTATGAAATCACGTATTTCGTTAGGACGCATATCCGCAGTTATCTGCGTATAGCGCACCATATCACTGAGAAGAATGACAACCTCTTTTTCTGTATCATGTTCATAGCCTGGAGATGGATTCGAACCTTTCTTTTTCATCTTTGCCTGGTCACTTCTCATTTAACTATTGAAAAAGCGGGTGGAGCACTCCCCAACTATTTGCAATTGGTAAAAGAATCTTATGCTACAGCCGACCTTCTTGTCAAAGAGTATCTCCGCCGGTGGTTTTCTTGAAACGAATCAGCACCATCCCGGATTCCACGGCATCCCCAGGCTTGGCTAAGACCGCTTCTATTACTCCATCCCTGGAAGACGAAACCGCGCTCTCCATCTTCATGGACTCGAGAATGACCAATTCCTGGCCTCGGAAAACCCTGTCTCCTTCCGCCACCTTGACTTCGACAACAAGGCCCGGCATCGGACATTCCAGAATATTCTCCACCTCTGGTCTAGCTAAAACGGGCATGAATTCTGCCAGCTTCCATTCCCTCGGGTTATAGATTTCAAAGGTGCGAGTGACACCGCAAAAGGCCGCTTTTATAAAATTCCCCAAGTATTTCAACCGGAAATAAAATTCTTCACCGTTGATCAAAAGTCTTAGCCTGCGCCGAAAAAACTCGAGTTGTGGGGTGATAACGGCATAGGTTGTGTCATCAACACACACCTGCCAGTTAAGATCCGATCCATCTTTTTCCAATCGAATGTTGAAGACATCCTCCTCGCTTTTGGCAATATACTGGTAAGAATTCTTAAGAAAAGTGGTTGCCCCGACCCTTGATTTCAACGGTAGAAGGGAACTCTGAACCAGATTCTCCCGCAGATGATAAACCAGGGTAGTGGTGGTGGCCATGGCATGAAGGATGTCCAACGATGGCTTTAACCTTTCAGTCTCATTCAAGAGATACGCAGGGATGAAATCCGTGGAGACATCCCCCGTGATAAAAGCCGGATGGCAAAGTACCTGATTAGCAAAGTCAACATTGGTATGTACCCCTTCTATGTGATAGCCGTTCAAGGCCTGCACCATCCGCCTGCGGGCCTCTTCCCTGTCTTTGCCCCAGGTGATGACCTTGGCCAGCATCGGATCGTAAAAAAAGCTGACGTAACTCCCGGCGTCAACACCGGAATCAACCCGTATATGGTCTCCTTTGGGGGCAGCATAACGGGTAATAAGCCCCACCGAAGGGACAAATCCTCGAGCGGGATTTTCCGCACAGACCCTGACCTCAATGGACCAACCTGTACAAGAGACGTCCTTCTGCCCGATCGGCAGGGTCTCTCCTGCCGCCACGCGCAATTGTAATTCAACAAGATCGATGCCGTTGACCAGCTCGGTTACCGGGTGTTCGACCTGGAGTCGGGTATTCATCTCCAGGAAGTAGAACGTCCGGTCCTGATCCATGATAAACTCCACAGTACCGGCGTTTGTATATCCTGATTCCAGAGCAAGCGAGCAGGCAAGCGCCCCCATTTTCTGACGAAGGGCAACATCCAGAGCACAGGAGGGCGACTCTTCGATGATCTTCTGGTACCGCCGCTGGATAGAGCACTCCCGTTCACCTAGATGGATGATATTTCCATGGTGATCGGCCATGATCTGGATTTCGATATGTCGGGGCCGCTTAATATACCTCTCCACAAAAATACGCCCATCCCCGAATGATTTCAAGGTCTCCTGTTGACAAAGCCGCAGAGCCGAGGCAAGGTCTTCCGGTCTCTCCACAGCCCGCATCCCCTTTCCTCCACCCCCGGCCGCCGGCTTCAAGAGCACCGGGTATCCCATCGCTTCGGCTACTGCTTCAGCCTGCTCCAACATGGCCACCGGCTCGATATGACCGGGCACCGTCGGAACTCCCGCAGCGATGGCCAATTTCTTGGCGGCTATCTTATCGCCCATGGCTGCAATCACTGGGGCTGAAGGCCCGATATAGGTCAGCCCCGCTTTGGCCGTCTTTTCTGCAAACAGAGCGTTCTCCGAAAGAAAGCCATAGCCAGGATGAATGGCCTGGCAACCGGTACCGAGGGCTGCCTCAATGACCTTATCCATGTCAAGATAGGATTCCGCAGGCCGTGCCCCACCAAGCAATACGGCCTCGTCGGCATTGGTAACATGCAGGCTTCTGAAATCAGGCTCTGAATAGACGGCGACGGTTTTCACCCCCAGCCGTTTGCAGGTACGAAGTATGCGAACGGCAATCTCACCACGATTGGCGATCAGGACTTTTTCAAACATGCTCTTTCCTCACAGGGGAATATTACCGTGTTTGCGATCCGGCCGGCCGCTCTTCTTGCTCTCAAGGAATTGCAGGGTCCGGATGATCCGATGTCGCGTATCTCGCGGGAAGATGACGTCATCAATATATCCCCTTTTGGCAGCTAAAAACGGATTCATGAACCGTTTGCGGTACTGTTCCATTTTTTCGTTCAACAGGGCTTCCGGTGTGGAAGAAGCCTTGATCTCTTTCCGGTAAATAACCTCTGTGGCCCCTCTTGCTCCCATCACTGCGATCTCGGCCGTTGGCCAGGCGTAATTAATATCACAATGGATATGTTTGGAATTCATGACCACATAGGCCCCGCCATAGGCCTTGCGCACGATCACTGTGATACGAGGTACCGTGGCTTCGATAAAGGCATAAAGAAGCTTGGCACCGTGACGGATAATACCCCCATGCTCTTGTTCCGGCCCCGGCATAAACCCAGGCACATCGACCAGACAGATGAGAGGGATATTGAATGAATCACAGAAGCGGACGAAACGGGCAGCCTTGACCGAGGCATTGTTGTCCAAGGCTCCGGCCAGCACCGCCGGTTGATTGGCGACCAGCCCGATTGTCTCCCCCCCCATTCGACCGAAACCACAGATGATGTTGCCGGCAAAATGCGGTTGCACCTCAAGAAATTCAGCTCCGTCCAAAATGCTGTAAATCAATACATTCATGTCATAGCTCTGGTTCGGATTGGGAGGAACCAGATAGTCAAGGGCCGGATCGGTGCGCTCGGGCGGATCGTTGAGATCCAGAATAGGTGCCTTTTGGCGATTATTTGACGGAAGATAATTAATCAGTTGCCGCACTGCACGAAGACATAGAATATCATTGGGATAGACAAACTGTGCCACCCCGCTCTTCCGGGAATGAACCTGGGAGCCGCCGAGATCCTCCGAGGTGATATCTTTATGGATGACCGTCTTTACAACATTTGGCCCGGTTACAAACATATAGGAGGTCTGCTCGACCATAAAGACAAAATCAGTGATCGAAGGGCTGTAGACGGCCCCTCCCGCGCATGGCCCCATTATACAGGAAATCTGCGGAATGACCCCACTGGCATTAACGTTTCGATGAAAAATCTCGCCATAGGCCGCCAATGCGTCGACACCTTCCTGAATGCGGGCGCCCCCCGAATCGTTGAGGCCGATGATGGGTGAGCCGACCCTTGCCGCCAGATCCATGATCTTGCATATCTTCTGGGAGTGCCCCTCACCAAGAGAACCTCCAGTCACTGTGAAATCCTGGCTAAAAACAAAAACCTCCCTACCGCTGATGGTGCCATGCCCCGTGATAACTCCGTCTCCTGGGTACACATCCCCTCCACCTGCCTCGCTGCGTCCCACCTTAAGGATATCTATCTCTTCAAAAGAACCTTCGTCCAAAAGAAGGTCTATTCGCTCTCTGGCCGTTAATTTTCCGCCGTTATGCTGTACGTCAACCCGCTTTTGCCCCCCTCCCAAAAAGGCTTCTTCGCGCAATTCGAAGAGTTCCAGGATATTGCTATGCATGATTTCAACCATGGACATCTCCTTTAAATAATACCGTCCGATAATGACACTCGAGATAAAGCCGGATACCCCATCAAGCGGCGAGATATACCGTACTCTTCCTCTTGAATTGTCGAATAACCTCTATTTCAATACTCCTAACATGATTATCGTTGCCAGCACGGCTATGAAAAAGATTCCAACCTTGAAAGTTACCGAATGATCTTCCTGGTGGCCATGCTCATGGCCATTGTGTACGCTCATTATTTCCACCTCTTCGTCAATAATTTTAAATTCTGCCTATCAATAGGATGGTTTCGACATAAATGATCGCCTCCCCTTTCCCCGTTCACGGTATCGGCGGCGGCATCTCCGACTGACTTCCCAGACGTTCTTCATAGACGGACAGCAATATAAAGGTCGCTAACGGCTGCGTGATCAAAATTGCCAAAAGTACCGAACTCCCAAGAGAAATTAGCGCTAAAAAGACAATCGTGATTATTGCCTGATCCGCCAAAGGCCTTCTCGTCGCCATCTCCCACGATGCCTTTAATGCTTCGATGACCCCAAGTCGTCGATCTATCATAAGGGGGATAATATAGAGGCAGGAAAAAGCAATAAAAATCGATACAAAGAAAGCCGGAATCACCAACAACATCAAGCCGAATCCTATTGCCAGGATCACCGCAACAGAAAATCCGAAAAGCGGCAGGAAAAGTGACATCTCAGAAAAGAGATCCTGTACGTCAGGCGTTCTCCCCTCTCTCGATGCCAGTAGCAATGATTTTATATAACCGGCGGATGTTACCGGCCCCATAATCCCCAGCGTGATGATTGTTACAATGAGTTGGACAAAGGTAAGCAAAATAACAGGTCCGATAAACTTCAAGGTATTTTGCCACCCCACCTCAAAATGTCTCTTAAAATTCATACCCCCTCCCCGGATTCTTATCAGCTAGCATTTTTGCCCGCTGCCGTTGAAAAGATCACTTAATACCTCAGCGATCGTAGTGACACCCAGGATCTCCACATCGGATCGCCACACGCCCCTGTCCGCATTGCCTTTCGGCATCACAAACCGTGTAAACCCGAGACGTTCCGCCTCCCGAACACGCATATCCATATGGCCGATCGCCCTGACCTCGCCGGCAAGTCCGACTTCGCCGCAGACTACGGTCGTTGACGGCACGGGACGATCCAGCAGGCTCGAAGCCAGGGCACAGACAACACCCAGATCCAAGGCCGGTTCGTCAATACGAATTCCGCCGGCAATGTTGAGAAATATATCATGTCCATAGAGATCAAGGCCAGCCTTCTTTTCCAGAACGGCGCAGAGCAAGGCCAGTCGCTGCGGGTCGGCTCCGATTGCCGTTCGTCTGGCGGTCCCGAGATTTGTAGGGCTGACCAGGGCCTGAATCTCAATTAGTATCGGCCGTGTCCCCTCGACGCTCGGAAGAACGACCGATCCCGGCACATCGAGAGGTCTTTCCGCAAGGAATATTTCCGAAGGATTGGTTACCTCCATCAGACCTTCCTCCTTCATCTCAAATACCCCGAGTTCGTTGGTCGAACCAAAACGATTTTTCACTGTTCTGAGAATCCTGAAGGCGTGGCTGCGATCGCCTTCAAAGTAGAGCACGGTATCAACCACATGTTCCAGTGTCCTTGGCCCGGCCAAGGCTCCTTCCTTAGTGACGTGGCCAACCAGCATCACCGGAATATTTTCCCGTTTGGCCATCTTTAGGAGCCGATAGGCTGATTCTCGCACCTGGCTGACCGATCCCGGCGCCGATAAAATATCGTCGCAGGTCAACGTCTGTATGGAATCGACCGCCAATAGTCCCGGGTGCATCTCTACCACCATCGAGATGATTCGATCGACATTACCGGACGTTGCCAAATATTCGTTTGGATGCAAGGCCCCAAGACGCTTGGCCCGCATTTTGATCTGACGAGATGATTCCTCCCCGGAGACATAGAGAACCTGCAGTCCCTTCTCCGCCACCGCTGCGAGTATCTGCAGTATCAGTGTTGATTTTCCTATTCCGGGATCGCCGCCGATCAGGATAAGCGATCCTGGGACGACTCCACCACCGAGGACACGATCCAGCTCTCCGATCGATGTTACTATACGTGCTTCATCATCATCCGGTTCAAGATAGAGAGGAACAGGTCTGGAATCATCCAGATCTCCAGGTGAGGCAGGATTTCCTGACTCTTCGACGAAACTCTCCCACTCTTGACATTCAGGACATCGGCCGAGCCATTTAATGCTCTGATATCCGCACGAACTGCAGGAGAAAATCATGTGTTTCTTTTTCTTATTGGCCATATTCATGAGGTGATACTGTATACTAGATGGAGAGAAAAGTCATCTTCCGGCCTTTACGATTTCGGTATAATTCCTATTATAGACAAAGATGGCAGCCAATGACCACCTGAAGTATCAACCCATTACCTCTATTACCTCAAGCTTTTCCTATGTCCAGTTACGCCCAACATCGATCGAATTCTCAAAAAACCACAGGCCCATGGATACCGCTTACGCGTTCAACCTCTTTTCTCCTCTTACATTTCCGGCTTCTGCTTCTCAGCCTGATTCTCGTCATCATAACCATGGCTGTAACCTGGCTGGTCTACCAGATTTCAATCCATCTTATTGATCAGTATGTCGGTAGCCACTTTACGCGGCTTCCTGCATCCGATACCATTTGGGGATGGATAAAGCTTCAGGGCTGGTTCATTTTTAAATGGTTTTTTATTATCGTAGCAAATATTATCGCCTTTTATATCGCTTTTGTGCTTGCCTACTGCGTAACTACCCCGGGATATTCCATTCTCAGCTCGATTGCAGAAAAGATCTATTTCGGCCACGACTCTCAGAAGCCTGAGAAGAGTCGTTTTTTTCATGATCTTTACATCGACTTGATCGAGGGGTGTAAGATCGGCATCTTCGGTATTGCAGTCACCATCCTCGCCCTCATTATCAATTTCGTTCCCGGAATCGGCCAGATACTTATTTTCCTTCTCTATTGTTTTTATTCATGTCTTATGTTCATAGATTATCCGGCTTCCAGACGCAGATGGTCACTGGGAAAGAAGCTCCTTTGGCTCAAAGAAAATACTTTCACTTCTTTTCGACTCGGTCTGCTCCCAGCCCTTGTAAGTCTTATCCCGGTGATCAACATCTTTTTGATGGCCTTGCTTTTTCCGGTACTTACTGTCCACTCAACCCTTAATTTCTCTTCTATTGAAAATGCCGATAAGAAATGAAGAAGGCCCATTAAGGATTCTTCTATCTATCCGGAAGAAAGGCTGCTATGGGATGTGAGATAGAAAGAAAATTTTTATTGATCGGCGATCAATGGAGAAAAAACGCCCCGGGATCCTTCTATCGCCAAGGATACATTGTCAAGAATACCAGGCGAACAGTACGAATACGATCCTGTGACAATAAAGGTTTTTTGACCATTAAGGGGCCGAGCAGGGGAATTACCCGTGCCGAATTCGAATATGCGATTCCTTATGAGGACGCCAACTTCTTGCTCGATCATTTTTGTGATCAGCCGATCATCGAGAAGATACGATACTTTGTGCAATATATGGACTTCACTTGGGAAATTGATGAATTTCTAGGTGAAAATACAGGGCTTCTTGTCGCGGAGATCGAACTTTCGGCCGAGGACCAGCCCTTCCCAAAACCGCCATGGGCTGGGGCCGAAGTAACCAGCGATCCGCGCTATTTCAATTCCTCTTTGGTGAAGAATCCGTATGTCCTCTGGAAAGGTGATCTTTAATCGGTTTTTCTAATCTTTGGCAGACACAATCCATTCCAACGTCTCTTTAAGCAAACTTCTTGTCACGGAACAGCGGCTGCTTTTGTAAGGCAGGAAAGAAGCCACGCCTTATACCAAATCGGCCAAAACCTGATTGGCAACTGCTCGCCCCTGTGGTGTCAATCGCAAAAACGAATCATGTACCTGCAGAAGCGACATTTGGAGAAGTTTTTCCATGGTTTTCCCGTAATATGCCTGGAGATCGATTCCATAACGTTGGTAGAGATCTTCCATCGATACCCCTTCCAGCATTCGTAGGCCCATTACCACGGTTTCGCGAAAAGATGATTCGAGATCGAGGTTTTCACTCTCGACAACGGCTGTCCCTCCTTGCTCAATCATCGTACAGTAGCTTCGTGGATTATCGACATTCCGGCTCCTCTCTCCCGCCAAATACCGCACTGCTGCTGCTCCGACAGCGTAATGCTCTCCATTTTTCCAGTAGTTGATGTTATGGCGGCATGAAAATCCGGGTTTTGAAAAATTTGATATCTCATACTGATCAAAGCCTGAGGAGGTGCTAAGTTCGACTGTTAGGTTATCCATTGCCAACACATCATCCTCTTGGGGAAGGACCAGGTTGCCCTTTTTGATCTGCGCATCGAGGTCTGTTCCTTCCTCAACGGTGAGTTGATATAGGGAAAGATGGGTCGGATCCAGCTCAATTGCCGTCTGCAGATCCCACCTCCATAATTCCACGGTCTGACCGGGTAGCCCTGACATCAGATCAATATTGATATTGGTGTATCCGGATTTCTTCGCCCATTCAACAGCTTCACAAGCCTCTTGTGCGGTATGGAGTCTGCCGAGAAACTGTAACCCCTTATCGCAAAACGACTGTACTCCGATCGACAATCTATTTATTCCGAGTTTCTTCAAGCTCAGGAGTTTCAAGAAATCAACCGTTTTAGGGTTGATTTCCATGGTAATTTCTGTTTCCTCGTCTATGGTAAGCCATGATCTGCAAGCTGCGAATATATCGGCTATATTTTCAATGGAAAGAAGAGACGGTGTCCCTCCGCCAAAGAACATCGTCTGCAGATGACCTGCAGGTGGTCCGGAGGCAATGGCCCGCAGCTCCTCTCCAATCGCCTTCACATACCGATCAAAGAGATGGTTCATGTTCGGGAACGAGACAAAGGAACAATACGAGCATTTACTGAGACAAAACGGAATATGTATATAGAGGTGAGCCATTTTTTAACCAGAGACGATCGTCATTTTTTGAGTTGGGCTCATGATGTCTTGACACTCCCTTTTAATTTCATCCATCAGACCATGATCTGCAAAGCTGAACGATCCATCTCCAATTATCAGGTGGTCAAGGAGATGGATATCAATCAATGAAGAGGCTAGGTAAAGCGTCTTTGTCAGCTGTTTGTCCTGCCAGGAGGGCGTCAGGGAGCCCGACGGATGATTGTGGGCAATAATAAGTGCTGCAGCGTTACGATCCAGCGAACGGAGCAGGAGTTCACGCGGGTAGACAACGGTATTGCCTAGTGTCCCTTCGGCAAGGATTTCAGAATCGATAACGGCATGCGAAGCATCAAGAAAGATGACCGTAAAAACCTCTTTTTTTAAACCTCGCATTGAGTGCAAGAGATACTCTTTGACCTGATCGGAGGAATGCAGATACCTCTTTCCTCTAAGCCTCTCTTTGAGATAGCGTCGTGCAATCTCCTGGACAAAATGAACGGCAAAACTATTCTTTGGTCCGATTCCCTTGATCCTTAAGAGATCAGCTGAAGAACCTTCCAGTACCCCAGAGAGAGAACCGAATTGTTGCAGAGCCTCCCTTGCAGGCTCCTTGCAATCAGTGCGAGGTGTACCAAAGGATAGCAGGAGTTCCAACACCTCGGTATCATTCAGGCTGTCGAGTCCTTTTCGCAGGAATCTATCCCGCAAGCGGCTTCGGTGTCCGACCCCCTTTTGTTGCCAATACGCCTTATCCACGCGCCTCCTTATTTGCCGGACAGCTCCTTTGAAAAGAGTTCATTTACAATTTTTGGATTGGCCTTTCCTTTTGTTTTTTTCATGAGTTGCCCTACAAAAAAACCCATCACTTTGGTTTTTCCACCCTTGAACTCTTCAACCTGCGTCGGATGAGCAGCAACGATATCTTTGACCAGAGCTGATAATTCTTGTTCATCCGAGACCTGACCAAGGTTGTCTTCACTTACAATTTCCTCAGGACCTCTTCCCGTTTCCATCATCCTGTGGAAAACCATTTTAGCAATCTTCCCACTGATTTTGCCCTTTTCAAGAAGAGTTATTAGCATACCCAAGGCTTGAGGAGACACTTGACTGGATGTAAGCCAGGAGCCGACTTCTCCCTTAATCTCCCTGAGGAGCTCCGTCATGATCCAGTTAGAAAGCTTTTTCGTTGAGGTGCATTCCTTTAGCGCAAGTTCAAAAAAATCGGCCAACTCCTTTGAACCGGTCAAAATTTGAGCATCGTACTCCGGCAATCCAAGGGTATCCATAAACCTCTTTTTCCGTGCATCCGGCAACTCAGGGAGGCTTTTTTCAATTCGATCGATCCAATCTTGATCAATTACTATTGGAATGAGGTCCGGACATGGGAAATATCGATAGTCATGGGCATCTTCTTTGCCGCGCATGGATTCCGTCTTGTTTGTATCCGGATTCCAGAGACGGGTTTCCTGTGCAACACTGCCGCCATCGAGAAGGATGTCTCTCTGACGGCGTATCTCATATTCCAGGGCTGCCTGAACATTTCTAAACGAATTCATATTCTTAAGTTCTGTTCTTGTCCCCAGTTTTTTCTCGCCTAAGGGCCGCAGGGATATATTGGCATCGCAACGAAAACTGCCCTCCTGCATGTTTCCATCACATATATTGAGATAGCGCACCAGAGCATGGATCTTTTTCAAATAGGCTACCGCCTCTTCAGGTGATCTCATATCCGGCTCGGAAACAATCTCAACAAGCGGAGTTCCAGTTCTGTTGAGATCGATAAACGAGACTGGCTCTCGATCATCATGGATCAGCTTTCCTGCATCCTCCTCCATATGGATCCTGGTTATCCCTATCTCCTTTTTTTTGCCATTCAATCCAATCTGAATTGTGCCATGTTCAATTATCGGCAAATCATATTGCGACGTTTGATAACCTTTTGGAAGATCGGGGTAAAAATAATTTTTCCTGGCGAATTGACTTTTTTGATTGATCGTCGCCCCTGTTGCCAGTCCAAGTTTGATCGCAAAATCAACAACTTTTTTATTCAATACCGGCAATACACCCGGCATCCCCAAACATATCGGGCAGGTTTGTGTATTGGGAGATGCCCCGAAGGCTGTTGAGCATCCGCAGAAGATCTTTGATTTTGTCTTGAGCTGGGCATGAATTTCTAACCCTATCACCGTTTCCAGATTCATATAAAGCCTATAATAACAATTATTTAATAAAAATTCTTATGCTATAATAATCAACCTCGTAAAAAGCCAAACCACCGATGGTTCAGCATTGTGTAAATTATTGAGTAGTTATCGTGTTGCCCCTCCCCTGCAGAATCTAAGGGATTTTACTGTGTCTTCATACTGCAGTGACCGACTTGCTCACCCAGGTTCTCATCTTTACGATTTCCTCTCTCCATTCTGAGCCAATCCTCACATCAAGGAAGACCTTGAAAAGGCTGTTTACAATCCTGACCAACTCTTCAAAAAGATAGACCCGCTCCAGGACCATCCCCTCGCGCTCCTGCTGTTTATCCGATAAATTTTCGTCGGACCCCGCCGCAGTCTTGGGTAATCTGACGTTTCTATACTCCATACAACCGGCGGCAAGAGTGAAATTCCATTCGTGCTCTGATTGTTCGATACGTATCCGTGCCTGCTCGAGTTTTTTGCCTATTGAAATTCCCGTCCTCGCCTCTTTGAGTTCAGTTTGTAACCCCCTGCAGATGAGTTTCTCGTTGGCCTGACCCTCACCATACTCGAGGAGCATATGCTTCTCGAATACAACCAGGATATCGCCCTGTCCAGGAAGTGAAATGCTACCACCACGTTCCTCGCTCTTCCACCAAAGCCATGTGAGAAACTCCTGACCTATGAATTTCTTTTCCGATATAATATCAACTAAATCCATTGTTAATTAAATCCCTTGATTAATCTATTCAAATAAAAACATCCGGTGATATTGTCGACATGCGCCTCATATTCTCTTCATTGAGGAGATGCTCGGCTGTCATATAGGGCACCTGTTGAATTAACGTAAGTCCGAATGTTTTTCTAAAATGATCCTCGAGAAGCGCATGGGCCTTACTGTTCGTAGAGAAGAAGAGGAGCGTTGAATCCGGGAGATTCCATGCAAGATCATAAATTGATGGCACTGCCAACGCCTTCTTTATCATTTCAGAGCGTATTCTTTCCCGTATTTCACTCCGCATCGACCTGTTAATTTTAGGGATTTGTTTTTCTTTCTTAATTCTCTCTTCCTCTTTCGTCACAAATTTCTTCAGGATTGCCGGTGAGATTTTTCTTTCATCATAACGCAATGAAAGTGTAACATAGTTTCCACATGCATACGATCCGAACCTAAATTCCGAATCGAACATATTGAACACGGAAACCCATCCCAATGAATTTTCTTCATAATTATCGTCAATATCCTTAAAGGAGAAGAGCGAAACACGTTCAGCAATAAAATCCCACGAATTTTCAGGCAACTCCCCTTCAACCGAAAACCGGACAAATCCGGCACTGCCATTTATTAATCCCATTTCAGGAACACTCCTTCGTATCAGCAAAGTTTGCCTTTCTGGCTTATCTCCAATTCCCAATGAGGCCTTAATATATCTAAGAGATCACGGTCCTTTTCATAAAATTTTGCTCCCGCAGATCCGCAGCGGCCCATCAGGCAACCTTCTCCGGTATTACCGGCAATCGATGATGCAAGAAAACGGCATCTCCAATTTTTTGTAATATTTCCTCTTGTCTTGACTCTCATTGGCACCGATGATAAAAAGAGAGTACTGATTTTTCTTGACACGATCTCAATCAATTTGTATAAAAACGAGCTCCACAAATGACCGGGTCGTTAACTCAGTCGGTAGAGTATCTGCCTTTTAAGCAGAGAGTCGCGCGTTCAAGTCGCGCACGACCCACCAAAAATAACGTCCTCATCGTCTAGTCAGGTCCAGGACACCGGCCTTTCACGCCGGCAACACCGGTTCAAATCCGGTTGGGGACGCCATCATATGCAAGAGGGTGCTCGGAACAATTAGGCACCCTTTTGTAATAAGTCCAACAGCTTAAAAGAAAATGATTTAGGTAAGAACCTATGTCACGCCAAGCGAATAGATGGACCAAATTCGCAGCATGATTCTATATCCCATGGATCTTTCCCTTTTTCTTTCCGCTGAAAAATCTCCCAGCGGCAGTATTGCTCATTCAAATCTGGATAGTCAACGATGTAATGTAATCCTCTGGATTCTTTTCTTTTCAAAGAAGCATGGATAATCATCAGGGCGACCCAGGTTATATTGCGTAATTCTATCATATTTTGCGTTACGTAATAATCCTTGTAATGCTGCTCTATTTCCATGGCAATGTCAACCATACGTTTTTTTGCCAATTCCAGTCTCTTTGTGCTGCGCACGATACCAACATAATTCCACATGGTTCTTCTAATGAGATCCCAATTATGATTTATCAGGATCTCTTCATGCAAGGCTACGGCCTTTCCGGCTTTCCATTCCTCAATCTTTTGGATCCCTTCTCTCTTTATTTCAAAAAAATTGTCCCTGCAATACTGGAATGCTCTTTCAGAGAAAACTACCGCCTCAAGCAACGAATTGCTGGCCAACCTATTGCCTCCATGTAACCCTGTGCATGCCGTTTCTCCTAAGGAAAACAGCCCTTCAATCGATGTGCGTCCCCAAGTATCCGTTAGAACTCCTCCACACATATAGTGGGCTGCTGGGACGACGGGAATAGGCTCTCGTGTTATATCGATGCCATATGTCAGACATTTTGCATAGATAGTAGGAAATCTCTTTTTAATGAAATCGGCATCCCTTGAACTAATGTCTAGATAAACACAATCAACACCCCGTTCCTTCATCTCCTTATCTATGGCTCTTGCCACCGTGTCGCGAGTCGCCAATTCCATTCTATCATCGTACTTGCTCATAAAGCGCTTTCCTTTTTCATCTATAAGTATTGCCCCTTCGCCTCTTACGGCCTCAGAGATAAGGAAATTTTTTGCTTTTGGATGATATAGACATGTGGGGTGAAACTGGACAAACTCCATATTAGCTACTTTGGCACCTGCTCTAAAGGCCATGGCTATTCCATCTCCGGTAGATATATCGGGATTGCTTGTATAGAGGTAGACTTTCCCGCATCCACCGGTGCAGAGGGTTGTTACCTTTGCCTTATATGCAACAACACTGCCTTGTTCTTCTAATATATATGCACCAAGACAAACAACGCCGCCCTCGATAGGGTGATCTCTTTCCATTACAAGCAGATCCACGGCCGTATAATTTTCATAAAAAGTTATATTATGTGTTGATTTGACTTTCTCCAGAAGCGCTCTTTCTATCTCCTTCCCGGTAAGATCATAGGCATGCGCCACACGTCTTTTCGAATGTCCCCCTTCACGGCCGAGGTTTAATTTTTTCGCATTTTTCTCATCGCACACAAACTTAACACCGATGTCCACCAGATCTCGAATTCTCTTCGGTCCTTCCTGAACGACCAATTTTACTATATCCAAATCACAAAGACCTGAACCCGATATCAAGGTATCCTTTTCATGCAGCGCAAATGAGTCATCTTCTCCCAAAACCGCGGCTATTCCACCTTGTGCCAAATTTGTCGCTGTGTCGATATCCCTTTTTTTTGTTACTACAACGACACTTCCTAATTGTGCAGCCTTGAGAGCAAACGACAATCCTGCAATTCCGCTTCCAATAACCAAAAAATCACAATCCATAAAGACCACCTCACTCACGTTTCACGTGAAACATTACGTAATAAAAAACCAAATATTACCAAAACAAGAAGAAAGTTATCAAATGCCGATCCATTTTGACAGTTTTCGGTTTTAATTGCTAAAAAAAGACAGAAAAGAGTAATTTTCCTTGTCGGTGTGATTGGTTTATAGTAAACAACATGAGAGTCTTGCGTTATTTCTTCTTTTTGGGGTTAGCATGAAAAATACTACTGGTAAGGTGATTGCGGTTGCAAACCAAAAGGGTGGTGTTGGGAAAACAACCTCTTCTGTAAATCTTGCAGCTGCCATTGCAAGCAAAAAGAAAAAAGTCCTTCTCGTCGATTCTGACCCGCAATGCAATGCAACCAGCGCTGTCGGTCTCAGCAGCAGGAATGTAACCAGTCATCTTTACCATGCCTTTACCGGTAATTGTAAAGTAACAGATATACTCTTCCCGACAGGAATCGGCAATCTGAAAATCTTGCCTGCGAGTATTGACCTTGTTGCGGCTGAAATCGAACTCATCTCAGCTGAAAAACGAGAGCGCTACCTCCTGAATATTCTCGCTCCTGTTCGTCCCTTATTTGATTATATTTTTATCGACTGCCCGCCCTCTTTGGGTTTCCTGACAATAAATGCGCTCACTGCGTCTGATTCTGTTCTTATTCCGATGCAGTGTGAATATTTTGCCTTAGAGGGATTAGCTCAACTCGTGAACACTATTCGTTCCGTGAAAAAGTCCTTTAATAAAAACCTCTTTATCGAAGGACTTTTGTTGACAATGTATGACAGAAGAAACAAGCTCACTTTTCAGGTTGCTGAAGAAATCAATAAGCATTTTGAAAAGCAGGTATTTAAAACAGTCGTTCCGAGAAATGTCCGTTTGAGTGAATGCCCAAGCCATGGTAAAACCATTATCGAATACGACCCATCTTCCACAGGCGGCAAGGCGTATACGAAATTAGCTGCTGAATTTCTAAAGAATCAGAGGTGATACTGTGTCTAAACCTTCAGGACTCGGCAAGGGGGTTAGTCTTCTCTTCGGAGATAACCAGGAAGATGAAAAGTTCTTTGAATGTGATATTGATAAGATCATACCTAACAAGTATCAGCCTCGCACGAATTTCAATCATGAGGACCTTCTTCAGTTGGCGGATTCCATCCGTCAAAATGGAATTATTCAACCACTAATCGTTACCCCATCAGACAAAAACGGGTGTTTCAATCTCATTGCCGGAGAAAGAAGACTGCGGGCCTCAAGACTTGCAGATCTCACCTCTGTCCCTGTTGTCGTTCGCGATATTCAAAACGATGACTCATTACTTGAATTAGCGATCATTGAAAATGTTCAGCGTACAGACCTTAACCCCATCGAGGAGGCCGAGGCCTACAGTAGGCTCATTGACAAATTCGGTTATACACAGGATGAGACGGCAAAAAAAGTAGGGAAAAACAGATCGACTATAACCAACATGTTGAGATTGTTAAACCTTCCAGCATTTATTAAGGAAGATCTGGTTGCCGGACGCCTTTCTGAAGGTCATGCACGTTCTCTCTTGCGAATTAATGAAGAACCTTCGTTGCAGAAAGAAATTCGAGATCAGATTATCAAGAATCAACTTTCAGTCAGACAAACGGAAAAGCTGATTAGAAAATTGACTTCTGTTTCTCATCATAAATCCATAAAGAAAAATGAAGCCGACAAGATACCTTCCTCTTATATAAGTGCTTTGACAATACAGTTGACCAACAAACTTAATTCGAATGTTTCCATCCATCAAAATGGTTCCAGAGGAAAACTGGAAATTGATTTTTATTCCCTCGATGACCTTGAACGCCTTGTCGGGCTTATTGTGAATAAGCAACCAGTCGTCATTGATGGCGGTTCAGCATAAATTTGGTGCTGTTTCACAGCGTCTGCTTCGCTGTTACATTTATCTCTTTGGGAAATTTCCTACATGCCGAGATTATTGCCTACAATTCTTATTTTCTCTCTTTTCTTTTTCAATACTGCCTATGCTAAGGTATTAAGTGTAAATATTGAAAAATTGGATCTTTTATCCGGTCCTGGAAAAAAGTACCATGCCAAATGGGAGTATGACAAAGGTTTTCCGTTAAAGGTCCTCTCGATTAAAGGACGATGGGCTAAAGTTGAAGATTTTGAAAAAGATTCCGGCTGGGTAATTAGAAAATCTCTCTCAAACAAACCTGCAGTAATAGTAATTGCAAACAAGGATCACCAGGGGAAGATCAATATTCATTCGGGGCCCGGTTTGAACTATAAGATAATTGGCAAGGCATTTTACGGGGTGGTCTTTGAAAAACTGGACAGGAAACATGGATGGATTAAAGTTCACCATGATTCGGGTCTCACGGGTTGGATCAAAAGCTCTCTCCTTTGGGGTAATAAATAATACACACCATGTAATGGCAAAAAAGGGCCTGTCGATTTTTGGTAGAATCGACAGGCCCTTTTTAATTTGGCGGAGAGAGAGGGATTCGAACCCTCGGTGGGGTTTTATCCCCACACTCGCTTAGCAGGCGAGCACCATCGGCCTACTCGGTCATCTCTCCTTTCCTTGGCGGAGGAAGTAGGATTCGAACCCACGGTACTTTCGTACAACGGTTTTCAAGACCGCCGCCTTAAACCGCTCGGCCATTCCTCCAAGCTTTGTTCTTGTACCATCTGGTTTTTATTCTGTCAACAATCACCCAGAAATATCACATTTATTCCATATCTAAACTACAATTTTGTAATAAAGATTAGAAATAATTTTCAAAATCTGTTAAATAGTAGCAAACTTGTAATATTGCCAATTTCATTATTTATAAAGACCTTAGCTTATGTCCGAGCATAAAGAATTTTCAGTTGATCTCGAAGACTTGACATGTCTATATGAGATAACAAAAGAACTTGCCTCCTCTCTTGATCTCAACGATTGCCTTGAAAAGGCTATGGAGATTTTGGCGGTTATGAAACAGATGGAAAACGGTACGGTTACGATCGTCAATCCCCTCACGGGCAAACTTGAAATCGAAGTTGCCTATGGTCTTACGGCCGAGGGGAGAAAGAGAGGGAAGTATAAAATTGGTGAGGGTATTACCGGCAGAGTTGTAGCCACAGGGCAACCTATAGTCGTACCACACATTTCCGAGGAACCCCTTTTTCTTAATAGAACTAAATCTCGAGGAGACCTGGCCACCCAGAACAGGTCATTCCTCTGCGTACCTATTAAAGATGGGCAGCATGTCATTGGAGCTCTCAGTATTGACAGAGTATATGAAGGAGGACTTACAGACCAAGCCAATGCCGATCTTCTCTTTTTAACCGTCCTCAGCGGACTCATTGCACAAACAACCAAAAGAATTCAAACTGTCAACCATGAAAAAGAACAACTCCATTACGAAAATTTAAAATTAAAAAGAGAGTTATCTGAAAAAAACAGAATTGACGATATTGTTGGCAATTCCAGCAGGATGCAGGATGTCTATGAGATGATTCATCGAGTTGTTGATTCAAATGCAACAGTTTTGCTTCGTGGAGAATCCGGAACTGGCAAGACCCTGGTCGCCAAGGCACTCCATTATAACAGTAAAAGAAAAGATAAACCTTTTGTGGTTGTAAATTGTTCCGCTCTTCCCGAAACACTCCTTGAAAGTGAGCTTTTCGGGCATGAAAAAGGGTCCTTTACCGGAGCTACGGAGCGAAAGATCGGACGTTTCGAACAAGCTGAAGGTGGGACTCTCTTTCTTGATGAAATTGGTGAAATAAGTCATTCAGTTCAAGTAAAATTACTCCATGTCGTGCAAGAGCGTAACTTCCAACGCCTCGGTTCAACAAAACCTATTGAATGCAATGTCAGGCTGGTTGCAGCAACCAACAGAGATCTTGAAAAGGCTGTTGCTGAAAAACATTTTCGTGAAGACCTCTATTATCGATTGAATGTATTCCCCGTGTACATGCCGCCTCTCCGTGAAAGAAGAACCGATATTCTTCTGATTTCGGAATTTTTCCTTGAAAAATATGCCCATGAAAATAACAAAACCATTCGTAGAATTTCAACTTCAGCCATAGATATGCTGATTCAGTATCATTGGCCCGGTAACGTCAGAGAACTCCAAAACTGTATCGAACGAGCTGTCTTAATTTGTGATGATGATTCCATTAAAGGAATACATCTTCCCCCGACACTGCAGATTGCTGAAAAGGGCAACTCCGACCATCCTCTTTCGCTGACAACCGCCGTAGAAAATTTTGAAAAGGACTTGATTATCGAAGGATTAAAGATAAACAATGGCAATCAAACAAAAACAGCTTCTTATCTTGACACAAGTCTCCGCATAATTAATTATAAGATCCATCAATACAATATCAATCCACGCAAATACAAGATCAAGTAATGACACTTCTTCTCCACGTCTGTTGCGGACCCTGTTCCTTTTATCCCGTTTCCGTTATACGTGAGGCCGGAGTCTCCTTTTCCTCATATTTCTTCAATCCAAATATTCATCCATATAAAGAGTTTCGTCGACGAGTCGATGCAGCCTGTCAGGTTTCCAAGATCTTGGATTTTAACCTCATTATTGATAAAGAGTACAGATTAACCGAGTTTTTGCGCCATGTTGTCTTTAATGAAGACAACAGATGTTCTGTCTGTTACGATATTCGGCTGTCGAATTGCGTTGAATTTGCGCTTAACAACGGTTACGATTCGTTTTCGACGACCCTTCTTTACAGTAAATATCAAAAACATTCCCTTATTGTCGATAAATGCAGACAATTGTCGCAATATTACGGCATCGAATTTTTCTATAGAGATTTTCGAGAAGGATGGCAGCAGGGAATAGATCAGTCTAAAGCCTCTAATATTTATCGACAACCCTATTGCGGATGCATCTTTAGCGAACAAGAAACCTTTGATAAAAAATTCCGTAAGAAATTCAAAACCAACAAACCATCTCCTGATAAAAACCAATGAGCAGAATACTGGTTCTTGCTACCTCCAACAAAAATAAGGTTAGAGAATTTTGTAGCATTCTTAAGGATTTTCCCGTTGAACTTCGTGCCGTCTCTGACTTTGGACCAATTCCCTCACCCGTTGAAGATGGCCTTACCTTTGATGCCAATGCGTACAAGAAAGCTCATCATACAGCAAAGGTCCTTGGTCTTCCGGCGATAGCTGATGATTCAGGCCTTATTGTCTATTCTCTCAATGGGGAACCAGGTGTTCATTCGGCGCGGTTCGCCGGCGAAAATGCAACAGATGATGAAAATGTTAGTAAGCTTCTAAAAACCATGCAAGGGATTGAAGATCGACGTGCGTCCTTTAAGTGCGCGCTATCTATTGCCGTTCCTTCAGGCCCCGCACTCACCTATGAGGCTCAGTGCGATGGAATTATACTTCATGAAAGAAAAGGTACTGAAGGATTTGGCTATGATCCCGTCTTTTTCATAGAAGATCTTGGTAAGACCTTTGCAGAGCTTTCTCCTGAGGAAAAAAATTTGATCAGTCATCGCGGAAAGGCCTTAGCCGAACTCAAGTCAGAGTTTGCCAAGGTCATGAAATGGATTGAGCAGCGCATCTTGGAAGATAGACCTCCCAAACCGGATCACACGCAGTTTCTCGATAATGATTGGTCACAGCTGTAAGGAAATCTCCAGAGCCTCTTGCAAAAGAGGTCTCTATACAAAAAAAGAGTTGAAAAAGTAAGCGGCACTACAAGGGATTTGAACAAAAAGGATTTTCCTGGTTCTATTCATCTTTCAACTCTCTGTCCAAAAGATCCCTTACTGCTATTTTACAATCCTTTTCTCCATAGAGAATCTGATAAACCTGTTCTAAAATAGGCATTTCTACCGCGTGTAATTTGGCAAGGTTGTATCCTGACTCGGCCGTCTTTATTCCTTCCGCAACCATATTCATTTCACCTAATATCTGTTCTAATTTTTCTCCTCTTCCTAATTTCAAACCAACACTTCTGTTTCTGCTCAAATCCCCTGTACAGGTTAGAATAAGATCTCCGATTCCGCTGAGGCCATAAAAAGTGTCTTTCTCGGCACCCATCTTTAATCCGAGACGCATTATCTCAACAAGCCCTCTTGTAATAATCGCAGCTCTTGCATTCAGACCGAAATTAAGTCCGTCTGAGATGCCGGCGGCTATCGCTATAATATTTTTTAATGCTGCACATATTTCTATTCCGATAATATCAGTACTTGTGTAAACTCTTAAAGTCTTAGAACTGAAAATTTTCTGTAATTTTATCGCGTTATCCCTATCAACATTTCCAATGGTTATTGCTGTTGGCAAATCGTCTGCAACTTCCCTGGCAAAAGAAGGACCGGAAAGAACTGAAAAATAGTTATTTCGATTTTCTTTATTGAGTACATGAGCCATGATCTGACTCATGGTCATCAGGCTGTGATTCTCTATCCCTTTTACAGCCGATACAATATCTGTTTCCGGGGCAATATATTTTGCCACCTCTCCGAAAACAGCCCTAAAGAAATGTGAGGGAACAACCATGCATGTAACACTTGCATCCTGTAGAGCTGATTTCAGATCCGTCGTAGGCTGAACATTTTCTTCAAAAACATATCCCGGCAAATATTTTCTATTTTCCCGGTATCTTAGTAATTCATCAATCCTTTCTGTACGATGCCCCCATAAGGAGATTCTATACCCTTTTCTTGACAAACTTGCTGCCAAGGCGGTACCCCACGATCCGGCGCCGATAATAGCTATCTTTTTTTCCTTATTCTTCAAGGCAATCTTGTTCAGCAACTTCTTCCAACGCAACAGAATCCATATCTACGACCCGTTCATCAACCTGCAGGTTGATCAAACGGACGCCCTGGGTCGTTCTGCCAATTATTCTAACATTAGTAATCGGCATTCGTATCATTTTTCCTGAATTTGCAATTAATATAACTTCATCGGTATCGTCAACCTGCATCGCCCCTATGATATCGCCGTTTCTCAGACTTTTTCTTATTGCCAGTATCCCTTTTCCGCCTCGTCTCTGAATCCTATAATCCCCAATATCACTCCTTTTCCCATATCCATTCTCAGTTACAATCAACAAAGAGGAATCATTCGATATTACAATGGCTCCAACTATTTGGTCTCCTTTAGATAACCGAATACCTCTGACACCGGCGGCAATTCTTCCCATATTCCTAATATCTGATTCATGAAAATGTATCGACATACCCTTTTTTGATATCAGGAAAATTGAATCATCACCATTTAATATATGTGCGGCTATAATCTCATCCCCTTCGTTGATAGTCAGGGCCCTCTTCCCTTTTCTTAGTGGCCTTAAGAATTCCTTCAAATCGGTTTTCTTAACCCTTCCAAGGCGTGTTACCATCATCAAAGTCTTGTTTTGATCATTGCCGGCCAGTTTTGAGATCGGAAGAATTGCTGCAATTTTTTCACCTTCAGAAAGCTCTAGAAGGTTAACTATGGCCTTTCCCCTCGCCGTTCGACCTACTAAAGGAAGTTCATAGACTTTCCGCCAAAAAACTTTTCCAAAATTTGTGAAAAATAAAAAAGTGTCCAAAGTTGAGGCGACAAAAAGTTTAGAAACAAAATCTTCTTCAATATTGGCCACGCCTTGAACTCCCTTCCCCCCTCTGTTTTGTGACCTATAGAGGCTCGTCGGATTTCTCTTTATATACCCTGAATGGGTAACAGTTATTGCCATTTCTTCTGGAATAATTAGATCTTCAGGTAAAATCTCATCGACAGCATCAATTATTTCAGTCCGTCTTTTGTCTCCATATTCATTTTTAATTTCATTGAATTCGTCTTTTACTATCTTCATAACCAGAGATTCGTTGCTCAGAATTTCCTGCAATTTTGCTATCTGCTTTATTATTTCATTATAATCATGAGCAATTTTTTCTCTTTCCAATCCGGTCAATCTCTGAAGCCTCATTTCCAAAATCTTTTGGGCCTGTATTTCTGACAACATAAACCGGTCCTGGAGCTGAACCTTAGCTTCCTGAGGATTATTTGCCCCCTTTATGAGTTCCACCACCTCATCAAGATTGTTTATAGCAATATTGAGTCCCTCAAGAAGATGCGCTTCATCCTCGGCCTTTTTCAATTCAAAAGCAGTTCTTCTATAGACGATAACCTTTCTGTGGAGAATAAAATGCTCCAGAATCTGTTTCAGATTGAGCACCTCCGGGCGGTTGTTTACTATCGCCAAAAAGATTATGCCAAAGGTCTTCTGCATTGGTGTCATCTTATACAACTGGTTTACAACTACCTCTGCGATTTCTTCCTTTTTCAATTCAATAACAATTCGCAAGCCGTGCCTGTCCGATTCATCCCGTACTTCCGATATGGAAGTAATCTTCTTTTCTTTTACAAGTTCCGCTATTTTTTCAACAAGAACGGATTTGTTTTGCTGGTATGGTATTTCAGTTACAATGATTGATTCTCTTTTACCGTCAGCAGATCTTTCAATATCCGTCAAGGCCCTCATTGTTATGATTCCGCGTCCGGTTTCATAGGCCTCCCGAATTCCCGCTCTTCCACAAATTTGCCCGCCTGTCGGAAAATCCGGACCCTGAATCATTGACATCAACTGATGGATCGTTAGGTTGGAATCATCTATCAAGGCAGTGAGACTATCCATTACCTCGCTTATGTTGTGCGGCGGGATATTGGTAGCCATACCCACGGCTATTCCCGAAGAACCGTTTATAAGAAGGTTTGGAACCCTTGTCGGCATCACCGCCGGTTCTTTTAACGAATTATCATAATTAGGAATAAAATCGACAGTTTCCTTTTCAAGATCGGCTACAATTTCTTTGTCTATCTTGGTCATCCTTGCTTCTGTATATCTCATTGCCGCAGCAGAATCACCATCCAAGGACCCGAAATTCCCCTGCCCGTCAACAAGCGGATAACGCATTGAAAATGGTTGAGCCAACCTGACAATAGTATCATAGGCCGCAGTGTCTCCATGCGGATGATATTTACCTATTACATCACCGACAATTCTTGCGGACTTCACGTAGGGTCTATTATAAAAAACACCTAATTCCCGCATTGCAAACAACGCTCTTCTATGAACAGGTTTCATCCCGTCTCTGACATCAGGAAGCGCCCTTCCGACAATGACACTCATGGCGTAATCGAGATAGGATTTTTTTAACTCCCTCTCGATTGAAATCTTCTGCATATTGCTTTCTTTATTGGTTTCTTGATCCATTTTCTATATATCCAACTCAGTAACTTCCAGTGCGTGGCTCTGAATAAAGTCCCTTCTTGGTTCGACTTTGTCTCCCATTAAGGTCGTAAATATTTCATCTGCTTGTTCTGCATCATCAATGGTTACTTGAACAAGGACCCTGTTTTCAGGATTCATAGTCGTTTCCCATAACTGCTCCGGATTCATTTCTCCGAGACCTTTATACCTCTGCAAATGGCTCCCTTTAAACGATTCGTTCTTAATTGTTGAAACCAGTTCATTCCAACCCGTCAGAACGATATTTTTTTCTGTACCGGTCTGTGTACGAATCTCTATGCTGAATTTTGTCTTGAGATAGGGTTTAATGCCGTCAAAAAGACCCAAGGCGGTTCTGTATTCCTTTATTAATGGAATTTCCGGCCCGAGCGTTACCATTACCTGCACCTTACCTCTTATTGCTATATCGACTTCGTAACAATCAGGCCTCCACCTGCATGATCGAATATTCCCTATGATCAAATCTTTGGTCGAAAGATTTTCAGCCAGGTTCTTTACAAAGGATTCCTCGACGAATTGATCTGCCGACCGTACATTATTTTCCAAGAGAAAAAAGAGCATTTCCTCCCATATGTTTATTCTTCCCAGGTAGGATACAATTTTTTGATATATACTCAGTTTATCAAGCAATCCAGATAGATCTTCTGTATTGATTTCGACCTGGCTCCCATCGATTTCATAAAAAACCCTCATTTTTTGCGATGCTTCAGAGAAAAGAAACTTATTCAAATTTTCTTCTTCCAAAAAATATTTCTCCTGTTTCCCTCTGCCAAGCCTGTACAATGGCGGCTGTCCAATATAGATGAACCCGCCATGTATCAAAGGTAACATCTGTCTGTAAAAAAAGGTCAAAAGTAGCGTTCTTATGTGCGCTCCATCTACATCCGCATCGGTCATTATTATAATCTTATGGTACCTAAGTCTCTCCAAATCGAATTCGTCCTTGCCAATTCCACACCCCAGTGCCGCCACGAGCTGTTTTATTTCTTCGCTTCCTAAAATTCTGTCAAAACGAGCCTTTTCAACATTCATGATTTTGCCACGAAGGGGTAAAATAGCCTGAACAGATCTATCTCGACCTTGTTTTGCTGAACCTCCGGCAGAATCGCCCTCAACAATGAATATTTCACGTTTTTCAGGGTTTTTCTCCTGGCATTCCGCGAGCTTTCCAGCCATCAAGAGAGAGGTTGATCCCTTCTTCCTTGAGAGGTCACGTGCCTTTCTCGCGGCCTCACGAGCCCTGGCCGCTTCAACGGCCTTAATCAGAATTTTTTTAGCTACTTGGGGATTCTGTTCGAGAAAAATAAATAATTTTTCTGTGCATACGGATTCTACTATCGATTTTACTTCTGAATTTCCAAGCTTCGTCTTAGTTTGACCTTCAAACTGAGGGTTCGGAACATGCACGGATATTATACAGGTCAGACCTTCCCTTACATCATCTCCGCCCATTTTTTCTCTTAGATTTTTTGGAATAATATCATCATTTGCATATTTATTTATGCATTTTGTCAGTGCTGCCCGGAAGCCAGCTACATGGGTACCTCCTTCTCTGGTGTTTATATTGTTTACAAAAGAAAAGAGTCTTTCTGAGTACCCATCAAAATATTGAAAGGAAACCTCGACTTCAACCTGGTCTTTTTCTCCATATATATGGATGGGATCTTGTGTAATGGTGGTCCTATTTCTGTTCAGGTATTCAACATACGAATTCAAGCCCCCTTCTGCATGAAATTTATCCTCGGCCCCACTTCTTTCATCCTTTAAATAGATACGTATGTCTTTGTTAAGAAAGGAGAGTTCTCTTAACCTGTTTTTTACAGTTTCGTAATTATAGTTGGTTGTCTCTTCAAAAATCTCAGGATCAGCTAAAAAGGTTATCTTAGTGCCGTTTTTGTCGCATTTTCCTATATTTTCCAGCTCGTCTGTCTTCTTTCCTCTATGGTAGCTTTGCCTATAGATATTGCCGTTTCTTTTTATCTCCGCCGTTGTCTCTATTGATAAAGCATTTACTACCGAAACACCTACACCATGGAGGCCGCCGGAAACCTTATAGGTTGAATGATCGAATTTTCCGCCGGCATGAAGAGTTGTCATTACCAACTCTAGGGCCGATATCTTTTCTGTAGGATGGACGTCAATGGGTATCCCTCTGCCATCATCTTCAACTGATACGGAGTTGTTTTCGTGAATTATTACCTTTATTCTCTTACAAAACCCGGCAAGTGCTTCGTCTATACTATTATCGACCACTTCCCAGATCAGATGATGTAATCCCTCTTCTCCTGTGTTTCCTATATACATCGACGGTCTTTTTCTTACTGCTTCAAGACCATCTAAAACCTTGATCTGTTCGGCCCCATATTTTTCTTTTTCTTCTATCACTTTATCATCCTGTAAACATATTTAAAATAAACCATCTAATTACAGCTGCATAGGCATTATTATACTTAGAAATCCCTCATCCTGAGTCGATTTTATCAGACAGGGACTGTTGTTTGAATTTACAAAAGCCTGAATGGATTCACATTCCATAACCTGTAAAGTCTCAATGAAATATCTACAGTTAAATCCCAGCAATAAAGGATTTCCTATGTATCTAATTTCCAATTCATCTTTGGCATTGCCCAATTCAACATTATTTGAAGAAAGGATCATTTTATTATCTTCTATCTTAATCTGAATAGTGTGAAATATATCCTCTGTCAGCAGATCTATCCTTTTTAAAGAGTCAAGAAAGTATATTCTTGGAATTTCAACACAATCTCTTAATTCAATGGCATCTATTATAGCTTTATAAAGTGGGAATTCCCCTTGCTTCAGTCGTATAACCATGACTGATGTAGAATCCTTGATAACCAGTTGCTTATTTTCAATGGAAAGATCAATTATATCCCTATTTTCACAGAATTTTTTTAATTCCTGAACGCCTTTTTTGGGGATCAATATTCTTGTATTAAGATTCAATCTCTCTATATCATCATCAATTTTCTTTTCCATAATTGATAGCCTATGGCCGTCTGATGAAACCATTCTAAAATAGGACCCTTCATCTCTTTTTTCCTGTTCAAGAAGAACCGATGTCAGCAGATAGATGTTTTCCTGTTCATTGGCAATCGAATAAATGGTTTTATCAATCAACTCTAAAAAAATATTTCCTTTAAAAGATATAAAATTATCCTCTTCGTATTCAGGAAATTCAGGAAAATCATTGCTGGTCATTCCAGCAAGGTTATATGTACTTAATCCGGCAGTAATTGTAATCCAGCAGTTATCTGTTTCTTCTATTGATATTAACTTTGATCCTGATTCTCTTACAATTTCATATATCTTCTTTGAAGGTAATGTCAGCTTGCCTTCACCTTCCACTTCAGCTTTAATAAAATTCTTCATTCCTACTTCCAGATCGGTACCCGTTATATAGAGTCCTTTTTCTGAAGATTCTATTAGAACATTTGAAAGGATAGCTAATGTACCCTTTTTGTTAGTTATGTTTTGTAGACTGTTAAGTCCTTCAAGCAGATCATCTTTTGAAACTATACATTTGAGTTTCATATCTAATCCTCTATTTATGTATTATTACTTTATTATTACCAGGGTTAATATGTTGATAGGTAATGCAGATAGTTAGTATTAAATAAAAAATAAATAAGAAAACAATGTGCTTAAAACGAAGATTTTTGTTCAAAATGAGTTGTAAACAGTATATGAAATCTTTTTTGAGATCATTTTCAACAATGCTATTTTTTATATTGCCAGATAGTTTTTAAGGATAATTTAGTGTCTTGTAAGTGAGAATTGGGATAGCTGTCTTTTGCAGAGTAAATTAGCTCTCAATATACATGAAACTTTTAAAAATTTCAATATAATAATACGTTAATAACGTTATGGAGAAGATAGATCTTTACGATCTTAAATGTCATCTGGACAGGTTATTTAAGAATGCTATTGAAGAAAAGGCGTTTTCTGCCGTTGCTCTGGGTTTTTCTTTTATCAAAGATATTGAAATAAAAAGAAAAATATTATTTTATGGTTCTTCGGGGAAAAAAGAAATATACGTTGATAATCAAACATTTTTTGATTTAGCGTCCTTAACGAAACCTTTGGTAACGGTTCTTTCCCTTCTCTCATTAATTGAAGAAAGAAAAATTTTCTTTGATTCTTTGCTTCAGTCACTTTTTTCTTTCAAAATACCAGAAGATAAAAAAAATATACGACTGTTCCATCTGATGTCGCATTGTTCAGGACTGCCATCGTATAGACCATATTTCAAAAACTTAATGAAATTTCCTCTGGAATTGAGACGCAGGGAGGTAATTACAAATATACTAGAAGAAGAACTTGAGAATCTTCCAGGAATGAAAAGCGTCTACAGTGATCTTGGGTATATATTGTTAGGTTATATTGTTGAGGAGATATCAGGAGAAAGATTGAATGAATACTGGAAGAAAAAAATAGCTATACCCCTTTCCCTTGAAAAAAAAATTCTCTTTCCGACAAAGGAGGACAGGTGTGCCTCAACATATGCCTCGACACGTAATTTTTTTAACGAAGAAGAAGACATATACTTAGATGTCCATGACGATAATTGTCGTGTATTGGGTGGTGTTGCAGGTCATGCCGGACTTTTCGGAACGGTAGAAGGCGTTTTGTCTCTATGCGAAAATTTATTGCTCGAATGGCATGATAGATCGAAGCATCCCTCATATTCGAATGAGTTATTGAGAAAGGTTTTTAAAAAAGAAAAAAGAGTGGGATGGACGTTGGGTTTTGACACCCCATCAGTGCAAAATTCCAGCAGTGGTATATATTTTTCAAAAAACTCTGTGGGACATCTTGGTTTTACAGGGACATCTTTCTGGATTGATATTGAGAAAAACATTGTAATAGTTCTTCTTACCAACAGGGTCTGCTGGGGAATTGACAACGTGAAAATTAAAACAATCAGACCTCTCGTTCATGATATGATAATGAAGGAATTGCTAAAAATGTAAGAAAGTGATATTGAATATCATCCTTTTCTAATGAAGAAACTTAGAATACCTTTTATTTCCTTTTCACCCAGATACGTATTACCCACTCTTTTGCACCATTCTGAGATAGCTTTCCGTGAGTTTGTATCCATTACATCGATCTGTAGAACCTGTCCCAACTCCATTTTTGCCATTCTCTTTTTGATCATAAGCAATGGCATGGGACAAAACAGCTTTTTAGCGTCTATTGTATCGAATACATGTATATCTTTGAAAGCGCCCATATTTTAATTACTCTCTTTTAGTAAACAGATCTTATAACGATTTGAAAAAAGGGAATAAGATGAAATATCCCGTTTCGTAATTACTCTATTGTTATAGAAAGAATAAGTCAAGAAGCCCGATTTAAAATTAACTTGGTATAATAGTATAAAGTAGGTATCATCCTCTGATGCTTCATTGACAAGAAGCATCATAAAATGCTTTTTATTTCTATGTTAAGAAGATCTTAAGCAACGTATCTAACACATAAAGTTTCCGGGTTTTAAATAGCTCACCCAAAAAGGTAAGTTATCTAAATTACTGTGTTTTATTTTATCCAATACTGATGGAGATTTAACTTTGGATAAGAAAGCAAGAATCCTAATTGCCGACGATGATGCGATGGTCCGCAGTACTGTTTCCAAAATTCTCGAAATGTTTGGGTATATTGTTCAGACTGTTTCCGACGGCAAAGGTGTCATTGATGTTATAAACGATTCTTTTGATGTCATTATTTTGGATATCAATATGCCTGGAATGGATGGTTTTGATACTATTAATGCGTTGAATAAACTCAATTTTAATATACCTGTTCTTTTTCTCACCGGGGCTGGGTCTATGGATTATGCGGTTAAGGCTATTAATCTCGGTGCGTATGACTTTCTTACAAAACCAATTGAAGATCTTGATATTTTTAATGTCAAAGTTCGTCGTGCAATAGAAAAACGTATGTATGTTCTTCAAGAAAGACGATACAAAGAGGCACTGGAAGACGATGTTAGAAAGAAGGCTGAAAAACTGGAAGAACAGAATAAATTGTTGCTCTCATATAGTAACAGCCTGGAAAATGCTACAGTGCAACTTATGTCAAGTCTCCAAAATGCAATGGAAGAAAAAGATTTTTATACAGCTGGTCATACTACCAGGGTGACCGAGTATGCGGTTATGTTGGGCATGAATATGAACATATCAGAAAATGATCAGATTGTGCTAAGAAGAGCCGCTCAGTTTCATGATATCGGGAAATTGGTAATAGACCTTTCGTGTATTCAAAAACCGGGAAAGTTAACCGAGGAAGAATGGTTTTTAATAAAAAAGCACCCCAGTGTCGGAGCAAATATTGTCAAACCGCTTGGATTCATGAAAAGGGAACAATTCATTATACGGCATCATCATGAGAGGATGGATGGAAAGGGGTATCCTGATGGCTTAACTGGAGATAAACTTGACCTTTTAACAAAGATATTGATTGTAGTAGATAGCTATGATGCAATGACATCCCGTCGGAATTATAGAAAAAACATGACGATGGAAGAGGCACTTGCTGAACTTGACAATTGCTCGGGAAGCCAGTTCGATCCGGAAGCAGTAAAATTTTTTTCTAGGAGTATTGCTGATTTTATTCCTAAGAATAATGTTTTTTCCAGGGATTACATCGATAATTTTTATATCTCTGAAAATTGACAACCCTGTAAATACAACAAGATATAGCAGCAGAAGTGTGATATTCAATAGGTTACAACACTAAAACAAGATGAAGATATCAAAAGAAGAAGTCGAACACGTCGCACACCTGGCAAGATTGAATCTTAATTCTCAGGAACTTGCAAAGATGACACAACAGCTCGATACCATACTTTCCTATGTGGAAAAACTGAATGAGCTTGAAACAGAGGGTATACAACCGACAACTCACGCCTTTTCCATTTATAATGCCTTTCGTGATGATCTGGTAGATGATTCTCTTTCACAGGGAGAGGCCTTGACCAATGGTTCAAAACACAACGATCAATATTTTATTGTTCCCCGCATCATCCAATCATAAGGTAAGAATGAAACCCAACGAACTTACTCTTGGTCAGGCTTTAGAGCTTTTAAATAAAAGGGAATTGTCGTCTCGTGAACTAACGTTGTGTTGCCTTGAGCGAATCAATGAAATTGACAATCGAATCCACGCGTTCATCAATACAGATTATGAGAAGGCTCTGGATATGGCCGACAAGGCAGATTCTCTCAGCGGAGCAGATAGAGGTGCATTGTGTGGTATACCAGTTTCAGTTAAGGATGTTATTTGCACAAAAGGTATTGCTACAACTTGTGGATCAAGGATTCTGGAAAATTATATTCCTCCTTACGACGCTACGGTCATTTCTAAAATTAAAAATGAAGGCGCTGTTATTCTTGGAAAAACAACCATGGATGAATTTGCAATGGGTTCAACCTCCGAGACCTGCGCCTTTGAGATTCCGGAAAATCCTTGGAAAAGAGGATATGTGGCTGGTGGTTCTTCAGGTGGTTCAGCTGTTTCGGTTGCGGCATGTGAGTGTTTTGCCTCCCTTGGTTCAGATACAGGTGGATCAGTCAGACAACCGGCGTCTCTGTGTGGTATAGTAGGAATGAAGCCGACATACGGAAGGGTTTCCCGTTACGGACTCGTTGCTTATGCCTCATCTCTTGATCAGGTCGGTGCTCTAACACGAACTGTTGCCGATTGTGCTTTGATGATGAATGTAATTGCCGGCTATGATGAAAAAGATTCCACCTCGGTCAAGATTACAAAACCTGATTATCTGAAGGCATTGACATCAGGGATGAAAGGGATAAAAGTTGGTGTCCCAAAAGAGTATTTCGGGGAAGGCATCGACCGGGAAGTGGAAAAAGTAGTTCGTAATGGAATAGCACTTCTGCAGGATGCCGGTGCAGAGATTATTGATGTTACGCTTCCCCATACGGAGTACTGTGTTGCCGTCTATTATCTTATTGCACCGGCTGAGGCCAGTTCCAATCTGGCCCGCTACGATGGGATACTTTATGGGTACAGGGATATGACGGCAAAATCCCTTCTCGATCTGTATAAAGAAACCCGTTCCCAGGGCTTCGGTGCCGAGGTGAAGCGTCGGATTCTTATTGGCACATATGCATTATCATCTGGATATTATGATGCTTATTATAAAAAAGCATCGCAGGTTCGAACCGTTTTGATAAACGATTTTAAGAAGGCCTTTGAACGATGCGATGTGCTGATATCCCCCGTAGTTCCGACCCCTGCATGGAAACTCGGCGAGAAGGGGGACGATCCGTTAGCTATGTACCTCTCTGATATTTTTTCAATCTCTGCAAATCTTACCGGTATTCCAGGTATTTCTGTGCCGGGAGGGTTCAGCACTCAGGGTCTGCCCATAGGTATTCAAATCCAGGGACCTCATTTCAAAGAGGATGTGCTTTTCAAGGCAGCCCATAACCTGGAAAAAGATCTGGGGATTTCCTGGAATAGACCCGTTTTGTCAGTATAATGAGGAGGAAAAAGGAGATAGTTACCCTTGATGGTCCCTCCGGTGTCGGAAAATCGACCATCAGTAAACGAATAGCTGCAGATTTAGGCTATTCCTATCTCGATACCGGGGCTATGTATCGAGCGGTGGGATATCATCTTCAGCTTTACAATATCGATCTTGAAGATCCCGAAGCAGTGGCTGCATGCCTTGAAGGTATTTCCCTTCACTTGTTTCCTGCAGAAAATGAGGACAGCAACACCGGTGTGTTACTAAACGGCAAGGATATCAGCGGAGAGATCCGTACTCCGGAGATGTCCATGCTGGCATCAAAGATCTCTGCTTTTCCTGTCGTGCGGGCAAAACTTACAGAAATGCAACGCGATATCGGCCGGAAAGGCAAAGTTGTTGCAGAGGGACGGGATCTGGGTACCGTGGTTTTCCCTGATGCGATGTATAAATTTTTTCTTGATGCCGATGTCCGGGAAAGAGCCCGCCGCAGGGTGAAACAGCTTGGTCTGGACGAAGATTTCTTGGCGCAGGAACGTATACTTGAGATGATCTGCAAAAGAGATGCAGATGACAGTAAACGCAGTGAAGCCCCACTAAAGAAGGCGGACGATGCCACCCTGATCGATACGACATATCTGACAATAGAAGAGGTATGTGAAAAAGTTCTTCAAAAGATAAAGCTGTCTTAAGATCGGAAAGGACACAAAAACCCGGGGATTATATTCACCCGGGTTTTAATATCGATGAGTGAGGCTGCTCTGAATCTATCTATTCTGCTCTAAAATCATCCCGTCTGTTCAAGGAATAGGAGGTTTCATCCTGTCCGGAAAATAAAGGTCGTTCCGCGCCGTAACTGACAGTACGTATTCTTTCTCCGTCAATTCCGAGATTTACAAGGTATTGTTTGGCACTCATGGCCCGTCTTTCACCGAGTGCAAGGTTATACTCCTTCGTTCCCCTGGAATCACAATTGCCCTCAATGACGATTCTTTCGTCCTGGTGCTGTTTGAGAAAATTGGCGTTGCTGTCCAGTTTCTCCGTCATATCGGCTCGTATGTTGGACTGGTCGAAATCAAAATAGATGGGATTTAATCCGGGTGTACTTCGTCCGTGTTCTCTTTTGTAGGCATCGGATTGATCGTCTGGAGAATTGAGAGAGAGATTCCCTGATTTATCGCCCCGGCCCGTATCGCCAAGGCTGCCTTCCTTTCCCAGATTGTTTTCCGAATACCCATCGGCATTCGGGTACTGGATATTTTTTCCACCCGACATGTCTGACCCGGCTTCCGGAGGTGTTACCACCTTTTTGCTGCAGCCGCTTCCTAAAAAAACCAATGATCCAATAAGAGCTGAAAATAGAATTGTCCGAATGATTCTTGTTTTCATAGTTTTTCCTCTCTCTCCAAGACTTGGGTAGTTGTGTGTAAAATATAAGGTAATAAAGATTTTTAATGGTACTCAAAAAAGGAAAAGACAATCCTTATGAGAGTTCATAAGGACAGATAGGCCTTTTATCCCCGCAGTCCATTCTAGTCCTATTCGGTAAGAGGTCAAGTAAATTCATCTGCCGGATAGTGGTCGAAATCGTAAAAATTTTTGCTGCCGACGGTTTGGATCTATAAAATGCTGACGTATTGAGTTGCCCAAGTAATATGAGAATGTGTTTTTCGGGGTATCAGTGCCAGTAAGATATACAAGACCGTATCGACCTCTTGAAAAAGAATTTACTGGACAAGGGGGCAGGACCCCATTAAGCCTTATCCGAGTAGCAGGGGCTACGATTGAAATCATGCCGAGGGGAGAATTTTGAAATGCAGATGAAAAAGGAAAACCTCTTGCGTGCAAGCTGCGCCGCAGGTCTTGAAAACCTGGTCGCCGATGAAATAGAAGCCTTTGGCGGAAAAGACATTGTCCGGGCAAAAGGTGTGGTTCTCTGGAGGGGAGATCTTGCCTCAGGGTATCGAGCCTGTCTTTGGTCACGATTTTCGTCCCGAATATTTTTACAGATAGATGAATTTTTTGCTCCCGACAATGAAAGTATCTATAAAGAGTGCAGCGGAATAGAATGGGAAAATCACCTTGATTGTGACACCACCTTTGCCGTTGACTGCACCCTCAGTGACAACTCGATGATAAGGCATAGCAAATTTGCCTCGTTACGGGTCAAAGACGCTATAGTCGACCGGTTTCGCAGTAATACAGGCAGACGGCCGTCGGTAAAGACGGAACGTCCGGGGATAAGGATCAATATCCATATCCAGAAAGATAAGGCTTTTCTTTCTCTTGACTTATCGGGAGAAAGTCTTCATCGACGTGGTTATAGGGAGGCTACAGGTACGGCCCCTCTGAAGGAGACCCTGGCGGCGGCCATCGTCAGCCTTGCCGGTTGGAAGGAGGGAAATGCGGCTACGGCCCTATTGGATCCGATGTGCGGATCGGGTACATTGCTGATCGAAGCGGCACTTATTTATGGTGATTCGGCACCTGGTCTTTCTCGCAGTTATTTCGGATTCAATGCTTGGAAAGGACACGATAAGGCTATATGGAACCAGCTCGTTGACGAGGCTGTGCTACGTGAAGAGGCAGGTTTTGAAAAAAAATGGCCGGTTATTCTCGGGTACGATGCAGACCCGCTGGTGGTTGCTGCCGCTAGGAAAAATATTGTCCGGGCAGGACTGGAAGAAAAGATTCGAGTAGGGCAGGCGGAACTGGCGGTTCTCAAGAATCCCGGCACAACAGGGCTTGTGGTCTGTAATCCTCCCTACGGGGAGCGACAATCCGAAAAGACAGAGGTCGCGCAATTGTATCGAGGACTTGGGCATATTCTTCGGGAACGTTTCGCCGGTTGGCGGGCTGGAATTTTTATTTCAAATCCCGACTGGGCCGATGCAATAGGGCTACAGCGGGAGGGCTCCTATAAGCTCTTCAACGGCCCGTTGGTCTGCCGTCTTTTCATCGGTTCCGTTACACCTTCGCCAGAGGATTTTTCCCTTATCTATCGAGAGGGTTCCTCACTAACGGCGGGTATGGAAGGCGCTGACTTCGCCAATCGTCTGATCAAAAACCTACGAAATTTATTAGGGTGGGCGAAGCGCAACAGCATTTCCTGTTTTCGCGTCTACGATAGAGATATACCGGAATATAACGTAAGTGTGGATATCTATGACAAATGGTTTTATGTTCAGGAATATTCTCCTCCAGCCTCCATTACTGCAGATGCAGCGACACGTCGTCTCCATTTGGTTCTGGCCATAATTCGGGAAATCTTCGAGGTCAAGAAAGAGCGTATTTTTATTAAAACCAGACGTCGGCAGAAAGGAAGAGGCCAATACGAAAAAAAAGAAAGCCATGGAAAGTTGCACGAGGTGAGGGAAGGGGGGTGCCGATTCTTAGTGAACCTCTCCGATTATATTGATACCGGTCTTTTCCTTGATCATCGTCCCCTACGGAAAAAGATTGCCAAGGAATCAAAAGGAAAGAAGTTTCTCAATCTCTTCGGCTATACAGGCACGGCAACCGTCTTTGCTGCTCGGGGCGGGGCTGCCTCTACGACCACCGTGGATCTGTCCAATACCTATCTCCATTGGACGCGTCTGAATCTCGCACTCAACGGGTTTTCCAATTTACATCACGAAATCGTGCGGGCCGATTGTGTCGAATGGATTCGCGGGACGGAAAAAAAATTTGATCTTATCTTCCTTGATCCACCGACCTTTTCCAACACCAAAAAGGCCGGACGTGTCTTTGATGTCCAGCGTGATCACGGACAATTGATTACACTGGCTATGGCACGCCTGGAAAGAGGAGGATTGCTGTTGTTTTCAACTAATTTCAGGAAATTCACCCTTGATGACGCTCTGTTGAAGAATTTTGAGATAGTGGAGATAAGCGACCGGACCATTCCTTTGGACTATAAGAGAAACACCAAGATTCACAGGTGTTGGGAGATTAGAAAATCCATAAAAATCCGTTTATGTTAAGGATGCTTGAGGCTTTCAGAAAGATATGGTAGAAAGACTACCATATCGGGAGGATAAAAAGGGGCTGTAAAATAATTGAGCCTTGTTCATTATCCGTGTTTTCCTATCAATGGAGGTTGAAGGCGTGCTGGAAATTGCCAAGCTTAAGCAACGGGTCAGTGATCTTGAGCGGGAATTGAAGCTTCAAAAAGAGATCAGTGACGACCTGCAGGAACAGATAAAGGGGGCCGTGCAAACAAACGGTATTGATCTCGATACCTTGGTACAGGATGAGGTTCAGAGACGGACCCAGGACCTGCAGGGAGCGTTGGAGTTTGCTGAAAAGGAGAGACGCAAGAGCAGTGAGTTTCTGGCCAATGTCAGCCATGAAATTCTCACGCCGATGGATGGGATACTGGGAATGACAGGCCTGGTTCTCGAGACGGAACTCTCTGAGGAGCAGCGACGTTATCTTGAAATGGTGAGTGCCTCCGGTGACCGGCTGTTAAGTGTAGTCAATGACATCCTTGATTATTCTCAGATAGAGGCCGGAAAACTTCAATTGGCCTCAGTTGATTTTGATCTTCTGGATCTTCTTGAATGTGACCTCTATATTCTGAAAACAGCAGCCCAGCATAAAAAACTCGACCTTCTCCACTATATCGACCCGAATATCCCGCAGTATGTCCGCAGCGATCCGGAAAGACTGCGACAGGTCTTGGTCAACCTGGTCAATAACGCCATAAAGTTCACTGAAAAAGGGTTGGTAACCGTCGATGTTACTCTTACTGGTGGCGATGGCAATTCGGTCCTTAGGTTTTCGATAACCGACACCGGGATTGGTATCGGCTATGAGAAACAGAAGGGGATATTTGAAACATTAAGGTCTACTGTAAGTGGATGGGATCATAAATGCAGCGGACCGGGGCTGGGGCTCGCCGTTTCGGCAAAACTTGTGGATTTGGCAGGTGGCGAGATCGGACTGGAAAGCGATCCCGGAGAAGGGGCGACATTCTGGTTTACCTGGCCTGTCGCCGAACCGATGGAACGTGAAAGAGAGATTGCCGGAGGAGCGGTGGATGAGAGTCCGGAGGGGAGTTTTGTACTCAGGGGGGCCCGCGTCCTGCTTGCAGAAGACGAACCGATCAGTGGAGCCGTGACCAAGACATTTCTGCAACAGGCCGGTGTCGATGTGACCCTTGTGGAAAATGGAAGACTGGCAATCGAGGCAATTGAAAAGGGGGGTTATCAGGTGGTCTTGATGGATGTGCAGATGCCGGTGATGGATGGTCTGGCCGCTACCCATGAGATTCGTCAACAGGAGCGAATGCGGGGAGGGCATCTGCCCGTGATAGCCTTGACTGCTCATGCAATGCAAGGTGACAGAGAGCGGTGCCTTCAGGTTGGAATGGACGATTATCTCAGCAAACCGATCAACAAGCAGCAACTGGTTGAGATGCTGACTAAATATCTGACCAAAACCGCCCTTGTTGTCGGCGGAGACCAGGTGAGCCAGAAGGCGGTTGTCCGGGTCTTAATTGAAACAGGATGGCGTGTTACCATTGTCGAGACGGACAGGTCGGCGCTGTATGAGGCCTCTTTGTCTAATTTTGACTTGATCGTTATCAATACCGCCCTTGTATCGGACGGCATTGAAACTGCTCGCACAATCCGCAAATTGGAAGAATATTCAGGCCGACATGCGGTCATTATCGGTATAGGTGTTCCTGCGGTTGCCAGCAGGCAGGAGGGTGACATTCATAAGGAAATAGATGATTTTATCACTGTTCCGGTGTCAGTGGAAGAGTTCAAAGAAAAACTGCTTCTCTTGAAGGAAAAATAGCTGCCGGGTATGATACAGTATTCCAAAGTTTGTCTTCATACCTTCGGGTATGAACTTCCACCCCGGATACTGACCTCCGAGGATATTGAAAAACGCCTTGCGCCTGTCTACGAAAGGTTGAAATTGACTCCGGGCAGGTTGGAGCTCATGAGCGGCATCAAAGAGCGACGGCTTTGGCCGCCGGATACACGTCCAAGTCAGGTTGCGACCCTGGCCGGGAAGGCTGTCCTGAAAAAGGGCGATATTGCAGCCCAAGAGGTGAGGTGCCTGATCTTCACTTCGGTTTCCAGAGACATGATGGAACCCGCCACAGCCTCATTTGTCCATAGGAACTTGGGGCTTTCAGGTGATTGCCTGGTTTTTGATCTCTCCAATGCCTGTCTGGGGTTCCTTGACGGGATGATCATGCTTGCCAATATGATCGAATTGGGCCAGGTGGACAATGGGCTTGTTGTCTCGGGAGAGACGGCTGAGGAGTTGATCGAGTCGACCATGACGAGTCTGCTTTCCGATGATACGATGAGCAGAAAAGGCATCAAACCGGCCTTTGCCTCTCTGACCATCGGTTCCGGGGCGGTTGCTCTTTTTATGTGCAGGACCACAGCGAAGTCGGAGAGTCTGCCTCGATTGGTTCACGGGGCATGGTGTGCCAATACCGTTCATTCCCACCTCTGCCATGGCGACCGGCAGAGGGCCGGGACCTTGATGGCTACCAATTCGGAAGAGCTGCTGCACCGCGGAGTGGAGACGGCCGCGCTGACCTGGAAGATCTTTTCAGCCCGTCCGGGGTGGACTGCCGAAGCGATTGATTGCTTTTTCTGTCATCAGGTTGGCACCGCCCACGCCAGGATGCTCTTCGATACCTTGCGTCTTGATCATCGGAAGAATTTCGAGACCTTGGATTTTCTTGGGAATGTGGGATCCGTTTCTGCACCGGTAACCATGGCCATGGCCATGGAGAAAGGCTTCTTCGGGCCCCGTCAAAAGGCCGCTCTGTTGGGGATAGGCAGCGGCATCAACTGCCTGATGCTGGGTGTGGAGTGGTAATGAGCATGGATCTCTTGACCAAAGAGCAAGGTGCTTTCCTGCTGAGGCTGGCGCGGTCGACCATAGAAAAAGAGTTCACAGGCCAGATAAGCATCCCGAAGTCGACCGACACACGGCTTCAACGGTCAAGCGGGACATTCGTGACCTTGAAACTGGACGGTCAGCTGAGGGGATGTATCGGTAACCTTGAACCGATCGGTTCGCTTTACGATGCAATCAAGAGCAATGCGCTGAGCGCCGCCTTCAGTGACTATAGGTTTCCCCCTTTATCGTCGGTGGAGTTGGAGCGGGTGCATATCGATATTTCCATCCTGACCCCGGCCGCCGTTCTTGCCTATGTCGATGCCGAAGATCTTCTCCGAAAGTTGCGTCCCGGAGTCGATGGGGTTATCCTGCGGCACGGTTCGGCAGGGGCCACTTTTCTACCGCAGGTATGGGAGCAGCTTCCCCGTCCGGAGGACTTTCTCGGACACCTCTGCCGTAAGGCAGGATTGTCCGATCGGGCCTGGCAGGATGATCACCCTGAGGTTCTTGTGTATCAAGTGCAATGCTTTGCAGAGGAAGGGTCGTGAAAGAGATAGTCATCGCTTCCCCGTTACTGCAGCGCCTGGCCGGGATCTATCGGGAAATGGAAGAGGTGTATGACAAGGTGGCAGGACGGTTGGATTTTTCCTGTACCGGGTGTCCCGATAATTGCTGCGACTCTTATTTCGAGCATCATACCTATATCGAGTGGGGCTATCTCTGGCTGGGGTTCAGACAGGTTTCGGCAGAGCGACGAGCAGAGATTCTCCATCGGGCCGAGCTGTATCAGGAGGCCTGTCGAGATGCCTTGGATTGTGGTCTGCGTCCCCAGGTGATGTGTCCTTTGAATGAGCAGGGGCTCTGCATTCTCTACCCCTACCGGTTGTTGGTCTGCAGGACCCACGGCGTGCCTGCAGGCATGACCCGGCCTGATGGCAGGAGGCTTGCGTTTCCCGGATGCTTCCGTTGTCAGGAACTTGTTGGGAAAAGATACCGAAAGGAAGAAGCGGTGCCCCGTATGGACAGGACACCGCTTCTCAGCCAGTTGGCCTTCCTGGAAAACGATCTGTTGGAGGGCAAAAGATATCTCTATCCCAAAATCAGACTGACCATTGCTCAGATGCTTCTTCAAGGGCCACCATCCGTACCGGTTCCATACTGCGAGCGGTGATGTTGGCCCTTGGGTCGAGATCACCTAAGCCGTTTTTTCAATCCGAACGGCACAGGCCTTGTATTCAGGTGTTCCGGTGATCGGGTCTCGATGTTCCGAGGTCAACACGTTGGTCAATGCGTCCTGGTGATGGAAGGTCATAAAGATGCTTCCCGCTTGCGAACGGTCGGTGACCTTGGCCCGAACCTTGACTTCGCCACGACGCGAGGACACCTTCACCCAATCCTTATTTTCGATTCCGAGGGCCCGGGCATCCTCCAGACTTATCTCGACCAGTTCTTCAGGGACCACCTCCGCGATGCCCGCGGCTCGTCTGGTCATTGAACCATTATTGTAATGCTCCCGGATCCTGCCGGTGATCAAGACCAATGGGTAGGTTTCATCGGGAACCTCTGCCGAGCCAATATGATCAAGCGGCATGAACTGCGCAAGTCCTCCAGGTCGTGAGAAGATGTTGGTGTACAGGGTTTCAGTACCCGGATGGTCCTTGGTCGGACAGGGCCACTGGATCCCGCGCTCCTCGATCCGATCATAACTGATACCGCCGTAGGGCGGGACGAGACGGGCAATTTCATCCATAATCTCGGAAGGATGGGCGTAGGTCATGGGGTAGCCCATCAAGGTGGAGATCTTCGAGATAACCTCCCACTCGGCCATGCCGGCAAGTGGTTCGATGGCCTTGCGTATCCGTTGGACCCTTCGCTCGCCGTTGGTGAAGGTTCCGTCCTTTTCGGCAAAGCTGGCACCCGGCAGGATGACGTCGGCGTACCTGGTCGTTTCGGTAGGGAAGATGTCCTGGACGACAAGAAAGTCGACACTCTCAAGGGCCTTACGGACATGGTTCAGGTCAGGATCGGTCTGGGCCGGGTCTTCACCGAGGATGAAGATGCCCTTGAATTTTCCCCGAACGCATTCATCGAGCATTTCGACAGACTTGAGTCCCGGCTTATCTTTGATTGTAACGCCCCATTCCTTTTCGAATTTTCCCCTGAGTTTCGGGTCGGTGACCGACTGGTAACCTGGCAGGGTGGCGGGCAACGGCCCAAGGTCAGAGGCCCCCTGGACATTGTTCTGACCGCGCAGGGCCATGATGCCGGTAGCGGGACGGCCGATATGGCCGGCTACCAGAGCAAGATTGGCGATTCCCATTGCGTTTTCGGTTCCTGTCTGGTGCTCGGTTACACCCAGACCATAGACAATCATCGATTTTTCGACCTGGGAATAGAGACGGGCCGCCTCTATGATCTTATCGCGATTGACCCCGGTCAGCTGTTCCACACGGTCGAGGTCATATTCCTGAACCTTGGCCCGCAGTTTGTCGATACCCTCGGTTCGTTTTTTTATAAACTCAGCATTCTCCCAGCCGTTGTCGAGGATAACGCGGATGATCCCGTTCAACAGGGCGATTTTGCTTCCCGGTTTGAGATCCAACCAGACATTGGCCCGTTTTGCCATCCAGGTCTTTCTTGGATCGGCGACAACGAGATTGGCACCGTTGGCCAGGGCCTTCTTCAGATGAAGGGAGACGATGGGGTGTCCCTCCGTCGGGTTGGAACCGAACAGGAAGAGCGTGTTCATATCAGGCATCTGCTCGAGCGAATTTGTCGCAGCACCAGCGCCGAGGCTAGTGGCCAGACCGGCCACAGTCGGAGCGTGTCAGACACGGGCACAGTTGTCGACATTGTTGGAGCCGACCGCGCATCGCACCCATTTCGAGAGCAGGAAATTTTCTTCGTTGGAACACCTCGAGGAGGAGAAACCACCCACCGTATCGGCTCCGAATTCCTTGATCAAAGCATTGAATTTTTCAGCGACCAGGGTTAAGGCCTCATCCCAACCGGCCTCCCGGAAGCCTTCTCCATCGCGGATAAGCGGGGTCGTGATTCGATCTTTATGGTGAATAAAATCATAACCATAACGGCCTTTAATACAGAGATTGCCCTTGTTGACCGGGGCATCATAATCCGAGGTGACCCGAACCACCTTGTCATTTCTGATATTGAGGAAAAAATTACATCCGGTGCCACAGTAGGAGCAGGTGGTTTTTACCTTTCTGACATCAGTGGTGCGGCCTTTTCCACGCCCCTTTTTGTCGGTAAGAGCGCCGGTGGGGCAGGCGGAGACGCATTGTCCGCAAAACTCACAGTTTTCAAGGGTTCTGGGTTTGTTGAACGCCGTATCCGGTATCGCGTTAAATCCGCGGTTGACCAGATCTATGGTTCCAGCCATGACGACCTCGTTACAGATCCGCGTGCAGCGGCCGCAGACAATACACTTGTTGGGCTCGAAGGTGATAAATGGGTTGTCCTCCCGAATCGGCAGGTTCCACTGTTCACCCTGGAATCGATCGAGACGAGCTCCATAGAGATAGGCCATTTCCTGCAGGCTGCAATCTCCCGTGGCCTCGCAGCACATACAATCGTTCGGATGGTTGGAGAGCAGAAGTTCCAAAACCGTTTTTCGAAGCCTGGTCAACCTCGGGCTTTCCGTTGTGACCTCCATTCCTGCCTCTGCAGGTGTGGTGCAGGAGGTCAGGGGAACGGGTCTGCCTTTAACCTCAACCAGACAGAGACGACAGCCGCCATGCGGTTTCAGCCGTTCATCGTAGCAGAGGGTGGGGATATAGACCTCTTGATCCCTGCAGACCTCGAGAATCGTCTTCCCTTTTTTAAATTCAATCTCCCTGCCGTTGATCACAATTGTTGGTGTTGTGCTCATCGATTCACTCCTTCTTTGCCGGTATCGCAAAATGTTTACTCGCCGACGGTTCAGTGTTGTAACGTATTGAATTATCGTGTTGTCCCTGCAGTCCCAGGGGAGTTTACCAGGTCATCTTATTGCCGTTGGGTTCCAAATCAATACAGACTGCAATCCTGTCATGGCAGGCATATGTGCCCCAGTTCATAAAGATATAAATCATACACCTGTAATGAAACAATTTCATTATCCGGACAAGTAATACCACTGATTAACAATGAATAACACAAAAAATGTGAACTCCAAGGTATTCATTTCTGTTTTCCAATTCCCTGCCTCTTTGATTTCTTGATGGCAGAGTTGCCGTGGGCATAGTAAAAACGATGTGTCAACCCGCCGCCGTCGAGGTGGCGATCGTTCCAACCAGCAGAGGATGTGCGAATGAAATTGAAAGTAGTGGGCAAGCAACCCAACTCAAAGATGTGTTTTGTCTGTGGTATCGACAATGGATATGGGCTGAAAAGTCGATTTTACGAACTGGATACTGGTGAGATCATGGCTCTATTTCAGCCTGCCAACGAACATCAGGGATATCCAGGACGATTGCACGGAGGCGTTGCGGCAGCCATCCTTGACGAGACCATCGGCAGGGCCATAATGGTTTCCACTTCCGATACCGTATGGGGAGTAACGATAGATTTTTCCATGCGTCTGAAAAAACCGGTTCCGCTGGACCAGGAAATCCGGGTTGTGGGACGGATCGTCAAGGAGGGGAAACGGTTCTTTGAGGGAAGCGGTGAAATTCTTCTTGGCGATGGCAGCATTGCCATCGTCGGTCAAGGAAGGTACCTGAAGAAGCCCATTGACGAAATAGCCGAAATGGACATTGACGGCGGAGAATGGCAGGTCCTGGAAGAGGGAAGCGATCCGGAGGTTTTCGAAGTGTAAACATGTGTAAAATCTGCTGTGCTCCCTATTAAGACGCAGACGACACCCATTTCCAACACCAATCTTCTAGTACCGGAAAAAGACGACAGCGGGTCGGAATCTTGAGAAGTTCCATGGATTTTCGTCTTGACTCCATCGGGAAATGAACTGACAATGTAAGAAAGGGTCCGGCCGAGTGCCAGGAAGAGAGCGGCTCCGGCCGGGTTCCCTGCTGAAAAAGCCAATCCCGAGGAGGTTCGTATGATGGAGAAACGCACTATCTCCGCGCCGACCGGCACGAAACTCACCGCCAGGAGCTGGCAGACCGAGGCGCCGTTGCGGATGCTGATGAACAACCTCGACCCGTCGGTGGCCGAGCGCCCGGACGAACTCATCGTCTATGGCGGCATCGGAAGGGCGGCCAGGAACTGGCAGTGTTTTGATAAGATTGTCGAGACCTTAAAAAGACTGGGTCTCGATGAGACCCTTCTCATTCAGTCCGGCAAACCGGTGGGGGTCTTCAGGACCCATGCCGATGCCCCCCGGGTTTTGATCGCCAACTCCAATCTGGTGCCGCACTGGGCCACCTGGGAACATTTCAACGAACTGGACCGCAAGGGTCTGATGATGTTCGGGCAGATGACCGCCGGAAGCTGGATCTATATCGGCAGCCAGGGCATCATTCAGGGGACCTACGAGACCTTTGTCAGCATGGGCAGGAAACACTATCAGGGTGATCTTGCCGGTCGCTGGATCCTGACGGCTGGCCTGGGCGGCATGGGCGGCGCCCAGCCGCTCGCAGCCAAATTTGCCGGGGCCTCGATGCTGGCCATCGAGTGCCGGACCGAGCGGATCACGAAACGTCTGGACAGCGGCTACCTGGATCTGCAGGCGGCCGATCTTGCCGACGGTCTGCGGATCATCGAGCGCTCCTGCGCCGAAAAGAAGCCGGTAACAGTAGGCGTGGTTGGCAATGCCGCAGAGGTCTATCCGCAGCTTTTGGCGATGGGCGCCCGCCCCGATGCAGTGACCGACCAGACCAGTGCCCATGACCCGCTGCACGGCTATCTTCCCGCGGGCTGGAGCGTTGCGGAATGGGAAAGGCGGCAGGTCGAGACCCCGGCGGAGGTGATGCAGGCCGCACGGAACTCCATGGTTGTCCAGGTGCAGGCGATGCTCGACTTTCAGAAAAGAGGCATCCCGGTCTTCGATTACGGCAACAATATCCGGCAGGAGGCCTATAATGCCGGCCTGAAGGAGGCCTTTGCCTTTCCGGGTTTCGTCCCGGCCTATATCAGGGATCTGTTCTGCACCGGCCGCGGGCCGTTTCGCTGGGTGGCGCTGTCGGGCGACCGGGAGGACATTTACAAGACGGATGCCAAGGTCAAGGAACTTATGCCGGCCGATCGCCATCTGCACACCTGGCTTGATATGGCCGGGGCGCAGATCAGGTTTCAGGGGCTGCCGGCCAGGATCTGCTGGGTGGGTCTCGGTGACCGGCACCGGCTGGGGCTGGCCTTCAACGAGATGGTGGCGAGTGGTGAGCTGAAGGCCCCCGTGGTTATCGGCCGGGATCATCTGGACAGCGGCTCGGTGGCCAGCCCGAACCGGGAGACCGAGGCGATGCTGGACGGCTCCGATGCGGTCTCCGACTGGCCGATTTTAAACTGCCTGTTGAACTGCGCCTCCGGCGCGACCTGGGTCTCGTTTCACCATGGCGGCGGGGTCGGGATGGGCTATGCCCAGCATGCGGGCCTGGTCGTCGTCTGCGACGGCACCAGAGAAGCCGCGGCCCGGATCGAGCGGGTCCTGTGGAACGACCCGGCAAGCGGGGTCATGCGCCATGCCGACGCCGGTTACCAGGCGGCCATCGCCTGTGCCCGGGAGAGGGGGCTGGATCTGCCGATGATCATCTAGGAACGCAAAGCCATGGGAAATCTGCTGGTCAAAAATCCGGCTGCGATCGTTTCCCCGCGGCCCGGTCTGATCCGGGGCCGGGGGTTTGGCGATCTGACGGTGCGGCAGGGCGTCTCGATCCTGATTCGTGACGGCAGGATCGAGGCCATCGGAGCGCTTGCCGATCTTGAACCAGTCGCGATCCGGGATGGAGTGCCTGTGCTTGATGCGAACGGCAGGGCGGTAATTCCGGGCTTTGTCGACTGTCACAGCCATCCGGTCTTCGCCGGCAGCAGGGCGGGGGAGTTTGCGCTCAGGACGAGCGGGGTCGATTATCAGACAATAGCCTCCCTGGGCGGCGGCATCATGGCCACTGTCCGGGCGACCCGGGAGTCCACCGTCCGGGAGCTGAGGGAGGTCGGCCGTCGTCATCTGGCCCGGGCCCTCAGGCAGGGGATCACTACGATGGAGGCCAAGTCGGGCTACGGGCTCGATCTGGAGACCGAGCTTGCGATCCTTACGATCATCGGGAGCCTGAACGGCGAGCAGCCCATCGATCTGATTCCGACCTTTCTTGGCGCCCATGCCGTACCGGAGGGGATGGCCAAGGAGGTCTATCTCGAGCGGCTCAAGGAGATGATCCCGGAGGCGGCACACCTTGCCCGGTTCTGCGACGTCTTCTGCGAAGAGGGATATTTCAATCCGGAAGAAAGCGCCGAGGTTCTCGGGCTGGCGAGGTCCCACGGCCTGCTGCCCCGTCTGCACGCCAATCAGTTTCATGCCATCGGCTGTATCGACAGGGCGGTGGAGCTCGGTGCCGTGTCGGTTGATCACCTGGAGGTCCTGGAGGAACGGGAGATCGCATTGCTGGCGGCCTCCGATACGGCCTGCGTGGTGCTGCCGGGGGTCTCGCTCTTTCTGGGTATCCCTTATGCTCCGGCGCGAAGGCTTATTGATGGCGGCGGCATCGTGGCCATCGCCACAGACTTCAATCCCGGCTCCAACATGTGCCTGTCCATGCAGTTGATGATGTCGCTGGCCTGCATGAAGATGGGCCTTACGGTCGACGAGGCCCTCGGCTGCACTACCCAGAACGGCGCCCATGTGCTGGGGCTTGCCGGTGTCGGCTGTATCGAGCAGGGATGGCAGGCGGACCTGCTGATCATCGACAGTGCCGATTACCGTGACCTGGTCTATTTCTACGGTGAGAACCATGTCCGGCAGGTTATCAAGAGAGGGGTGGTCGTATGACGCCAGGTATTGCAGATCTCCTGCTTCCGTTTCAACCCGACGGCGACCGCCATGATCCCCATGATCTGCTGCTGTGTGATGTCAGCTTCTTTGCCCTGGCGGAGCTGTCCCGGGCCACCCATGTCCTGGTCGGTTGTCCACAGGATCAGGGCGTGCGCCGCAATCACGGAAGGCCGGGAGCAGCCGGAGCGCCTGCGGCGATCAGGACGATGCTCTATCGCCTGAAACCCCCGTCCGATCATGCCGGGATCCGGCTGCTCGATCTCGGCGATATCACAACGGGAGGGACATTGGAGGACATTCATGCCCGGCTGCAAACCGTGGTGGCGTTCGCCCTTCAGGAACGGAAAACGGTTATCGTCCTGGGCGGCGGCAACGATATCTCCTATGCCGATGGTGCGGCCATGGCCGAGGTGTTCGCCGAGATTGCAGCGGTCAATATCGATGCCCATCTTGATCTCCGCAGGGGACCCTGTCGCCATTCCGGTACACCGTACCGCAACCTGCTCGAACATGGCCTGATAGCGCCAGGTAACCTGTTTACGATCGGCATTCAGCCGTGGGCAAACTCGGCCGCATATCTCCAGGACGCACAGGACTTGGGCATACGGGTGTCGACACTCGGCGAGATTCGCAGGCTGGGTGCCGATGATTTTTGCCGGGCCCTGATCGCCTCCCTGCCATCCAGGCCGCTTCTGGCGGGTCTTGATATGGACAGTGTCCGCAGTGCCGATGCGCCGGGGGTCAGCGCCCCATCCCCTGTGGGCTTTACGGCCGAAGAGGTCCTGGTCTTTGCCGATGGGGTCCGAAGGCATCCTGCTACGTCGGTCTTCGAGATCTCCGAGGTCAACCCGGATTTCGATCGGGACGGCTGTACCGCCCGGCTGGCGGCGCTTGCCGTCTATACCTTTCTCTACGGTCTCGGATGAGAGGGAAACGATGGCGAAAGAGCTCATAATCGAAAGCGACCGGCCTCTTGGCATCGAGGAGATACTGTCCGTTGCCGAACCGGGGTTGCAGGTTGTCCTGTCGCCTGCAACCAGAGAGATGCTCTGCGCCCGGCGGGCCGATGCACAACGTTTCATTGCCGAGCAGAGGCGACCGGCCTACGGCTTCAACCGGGGTTTCGGCCATAACGTCGACCTGGCGGTGCCTGCGGACAGAGTCGGCCAGCTCCAGGAGAACCTGATCCTCTCCCATGCCGTCGGTATCGGTCCCGCCATCGATCCGGTCATTGTCCGGATCACGATGCTGTTGCGGATCGTCTCGCTTACCCGCGGCTACAGCGGGGTCCGGCCGGAACTGGTGGAAGGGCTGATCGGTCTTTTGAACCGCGGGATCACGCCATTGGTGCCCGAATACGGCTCGGTGGGGGCAAGCGGCGACCTGGCGCCGTTGTCCCATATCGGCCTTGCCCTGCTGGGCAAGGGGCGAGTGCTCTACCAGGGTGCTGAGTTCGAGGCCGCCGATGCGCTCTCCCTGGCGGGGATGGCACCTCTGCGTCTGGAGATGAAGGAGGGACTGGCCCTGAACAACGGGGTGCAGTTCATGAATGCCATCGGGATACTCTCCTGCAGCCGTCTGAAGATGCTACTGAAGAGTGCGGTTATCAATACCGCCCTGGTCAGCCAGGTGATGCTGGCCCCCGATACCTATTTTCGGGCTGATTTCCATGCCCTGCGACCCCATCCCGGCGCGGTCCGGGTCGCGGACTGGATCTGGCGCCTGATGGCGGATTCACCGATCCGTGAGTCCCATCGTCCCTTCGAGGTGGACGGCCAGGTGCAGGACCCGTACAATATCCGCTGTGCGGCTCAGGTCCTCGGGACCTGCTGGGAGCTTATCGACAAGGCCGAGAGGACCTTCCTGCTCGAAGCCGACGCCGCCACCGATAATCCGATCCTGCTGGCGGCGGGCATCGATACACCGCCTGCCTATCGGGGAAAGCATGTCGATATCGTCTCCGGCGGCCATTTTCACGGCATGCCGGTGGCAGTACAGATCTTCAACCTGCTGCAGGCCCTGGGCATTATGACCAACCTGGCCCATCAGCGGTCCGCCCGCTTTGTCGATGAATCCAAAAACAAGGGGCTGGGTCGCGACCTGAAATGGCCGGGGCTGAGCCCGGACGAGGTGGCCGTCTCCTCCGGAATGATGATGCTGGAATACACCTCGGCCGCCCTGGTCAATGATATCTGGGGTTCGCTGACGCCCAGCCACCTGTTCAATATCGGCACCAATTCCGGTCAGGAGGACCATGTCAGCATGGGGGCCGGCCTTGCCGTCCGTCTGTTGAAGACCATCCCGAAGGCGGTCCGGGTCCTGGCCATCGAGCTGGCCTATATCTGTCAGGCCATTGCCATCAGAAAGGTTCTGCCGGTGATTCCGACCCATGCGACCCTGCCCGCCGATATCTCACGCGAGCTGGAACGGGTCAGGAAGAGATTGCAGAAATCCGTTGCCGGGGTAATCTTCGAGGTCTCGGTGCAGGGTGAGCATCCGGTCGGCGAGGCTGAGCGCTGCCTGAGCCCGGTATCTGAGACCCTCTACAGGATTATCAAGGAGCAGGGGCTCTTTCCCGTGGTGATCTCCGACCGTTTTCTGGCCGATGATCTGATGAAGCTTGCCCGGTTTATCGAAGGCGGTGCGATGGTGGAGGCGGTGGAGAAGGAGATCAGGCTGGATTGGGGGAGTGATTGCGAATAGGCTTTTTAGCCCACTGTGGACCCTTGATGAAATAGAATTGACCTTACATTGCAAATCAGGTAGTCTTTTTTTCACATAAGGTGTCGATCAGAAGAGAAGAGGGAATCCTGTGTAAATCAGGAACGGGCCCGCCGCTGTGACCGGGGACAAAGACCGCGTAAACCACTGACCAAGAGGGTTGGGAAGGTGCGGTACGGAGGATGATCCGGGAGTCAGAATACCTGCCTTATGTCATACATGGCCATGTCTCCGAGGACCAGAGACGTTGCCGAGCATCTGTGGAGAAATCAGGGCCCCCGGATCAATTTTCGAAATTGGTCCGGGGGTTTTTTTGCTCCGGACCGCACCTTTTTAAGGAGGCAACAGATGGATAAGAGAGAACTCGCCTTTGCCAAACAGGCCGTCCTGGCCACAAGAGACTGGGACACTTACCGGGCCATCATCAGGAGATGCCTGCGGGTCCCTGAAAATGATCGCAAGACTCTGAAAAAGAGCCATAAGTTGTAGGAAAAGACGGTCGGGGCCCCCTTAGTGAGTGGGGCCCTTATGCCCAGGCCCTAAATACCGGGAGTGCCGTGTATCTGATCAGGTAAATGATACTATGATCCCGGGCCAGAGCCTGGATGGCGGCAAGAACTTCCTTGAAAGACTACTGTTTAAGATCAATGTGTTTTTTTACCGTCCGTCTGTCGAGCCTGGTGATTCTCGCCACGGCTTCGTAGGACCCCAGGCGCAGGTAGAGTGCCCGACAATAATCGGCGAGAAGGCCCTGGGCGGTGAGTGAATCCTCGTTTGATCCGGCGGGTGGCTGCCCGGAGTTGCCGATCGAAGGTGTCAGTTGGTGCCACCGGTAGCTGTCTTTCAGAAGCACGCTGCGTACACACTGCTCGAGTTCCCTGACATTACCCGGCCAGGTATAGCCTTGCGGCTGATTCTTCTGCAGGTAGACCTTTACCTTTTTTACAAGCCCGGTTGACGGCTGATGCAGGATGCGCCTGACGATAAATGAGAGGATGATGTCAATCTCGTCTTCATTTTCGGCCAGGCGCCTATGAAGAGGCGGCACCTCGATGATATCGGAACAGAGTCTGTAGTAGAAGTCGTCACGAAATTCTCCATTTTCCCGTAATTTTCCTATATCCCTGTTGGTGGCGGCAATGACCCGGCCGGAGAAACGTTCCGGCTTATGACTACCTACCGGGGTAAAGGATCGTTCCTGCAAAACCTGCAGGAGCTTAATCTGGACTGGTATGGCTACATCGCCGATCTCGTCGAGAAAGATAGCTCCGCAGGGACTGCAGCGGGAAAAGATGCCGCTATGGTTATCGATGGCACCGGTGAACGCACCCTTCCTGTGACCAAAAAGCTCGGATTCGATCAATTGCTCGGGGAATTGGGAGAGATTAATCGAGACAAAGGCCTGGGTGAAGCTTTCTCTGAAGGTGCCGGTCTTGTCGTTGAAAGGGATAAAGCCGGACCTGCCGATTGCCGCTGCAGCCAGGCCCTTGCCGGTTCCGGTTTCACCGAGCAGCAGGGTGGAAAAATCCTCCATTCTGTTCCAGAGATAATCGTTGTACAGTGCGATATCCTTAGTAAAGATATTATCCCACAGGCTTTTTTTCATCTCACGGATGCATCGGCTTTGGCCGGCGATACCGTTGATAAAATAGAAGGCGCGGCGCATCTGGAAAAAGAGGGCAAAATACCGCAGGGCCTCCTGCCGTGAAAAACCGAAACCGGTGAAGGCCTGCAAGACCTTTGTTGCAAAGGGTATACGGCAGGGAGTATCACCGGTGTGAATCTGTTCTTCGATAAGCCGGTCGAAGGCGTCACAGTAGGTATGAAACAGGAAAAACAACTGGCCGTATTGCCCAAGCATGCCGTTTTCTTCACCGGAAGCAAAATACCTGCCGATTTTTTGGTGTCCTGTCTTTTTAAGCTTCTCTTCAACCCTTGCCATCAAAGCGGCAAGAACCTCATCGTTTGGTGTTTTCGGGCCCAGTTCGGTCAGTTCGAGATCGACCCGTTCTCGTTCTTCCCCGAAGGGGTTGGCAAAGGCGGCTGTTTTAATCTTCCGGAAAAAAACCCGATCATCTCTGTTCATACATACCTTTCTGTCTGATCAAAAAATGTACATCAATTGAGCATTAATTGTTAATTTATTGAATACACTGTTGCGGCAGTTCTGTAAATAATATTCTGATTTCAAGAGGTAATGAAGAACAACCTCAATGGCACGATTCGTGCTAAAACATGGTCACAACGGCGACTATCTGCCGGAGAAGACGAATTACACCGATGGAGAGGGAGTCCTTATGAAACAGGAACAGAAAAGAGAGAGCGGTGCCACAGGATCAGCTCGGGGAAGCGTCATCCTGATACACGGATTAGCCCGCAGGAGCAGATCCTTGATCCCGATGGCAAAGGCACTAAAGAAAAAGGGGTATCGGGTGGTGAATCTCGAATATCCGTCGACGAGCCTCTGTATCGAAGAGATTGCCGAGGGCTTTCTTGAGCGGGCAGTGCAGGTGGCCTTGCAGAATACCGGACCTATCCATTTTGTCACCCATTCCTTGGGCGGCATCATCGTCCGCCTTTATCTTGAACACACTGTATGCGAAAGGCTTGGAAGGGTCGTGATGCTGGCTCCTCCCAACCGGGGGAGTGAACTGGTCGATCTTTTACAAGATACTTTTTTCTTCCAAATGATTTTGGGCCCGGCCGGGCAACAGCTGTCGACGGCTCAGACATCGCTGCCGAATCGGTTGGGTCCGGTCGATTTTGAGGTCGGGATCATTGCCGGCAGTATTTCATTCAACCCGCTTTCGTACTTTCTCTTTAACGGTGCAGATGACGGCAAGGTCGCGGTTAGTCGAACGATGCTTGTCGGAATGCGGGATATGCTGGTTGTCCGCCGCAACCACACCTTTATCATGCGCAGCAGAGCAGTTATCAACCAAACCCTTGTCTTTTTGGAATCCGGTGAATTTTCGGCAGCCCGGGAAGAAAACAGCCGATTTTCAGGTCGTAAATGTGCGGCAGGCAGTCAACCATTGCAAACCTCAAGACATTTGTCTACAACAGAATCAGGGAGCAAAAAATGAATACCAAAGCGGAAATCAAGGCAGCCCGGGGCAAATTCATCGCCATGGCGGTCACCTATTGCCTGGGTGTCTTCAACGACAACTATTTCAAGCAGGCGGCCATGCTGATGGCGGTCTCGGCGGGTTTGAGCCAATTACAGGGTACCGCCACCGTGCTTTTTGCCCTGCCCTTCATCCTCTTTTCCTCCTATGCCGGATGGTTTGCCGATCGGTTCCCGAAGAGAAAGGTCGTCATCGCCACCAAGGCCCTGGAACTTGCGGCCATGCTCATCGGCGCTGTGGGAGTGATCACCACCAACTGGTATTGTATTCTGGCCATGGTCTTTCTGATGGGGCTGCAGTCGACTCTGTTCAGCCCGGCCTTGAACGGTTCGATCCCGGAACTGTATCCGGTTGCGTACATCCCCAAGGCCAACGCGATCCTGAAGCTTGCCACGACGCTGTCGATTCTTGTTGGCATTGCAACAGCCGGCTTGTCTCTTGATCACAGTCCTCTCCATTTTGGCACCTTTAATCCAGGGTCCCTAATGGTGGCAACGATCGTTGTCCTGATGGCAGCTATCGGTTGTATCGCAAGTTTTGGTGTCCATAGACGGCCTGCGGCGGCAAAAGACAAGCCATTTCCGTGGTTCGGCCCGGTCAGTTCCCTGAAAGACCTGGTTTCGATCTGCGCCGACAGGCAGATGCTGATAGCATTCTTCTCGGACAACTTCTTCTACTTCCTGGCCACAATCGTGGTGTTGACAATCAACACCATAGGACTCCGTCAGCTTGGTTTTTCCCAGACCGTAACCAGCCTTCTGTCGATGTCTCTGATGCTTGGCGTCTGCATCGGCTCCTTCATCGCCGCCAAAGTCGTTACCATGGATCGGTGGTCCAGATTCCTGTGCCATTCGGCAACGGGTATGGGCGCAGGACTTTTCATGGCGGCAGCGACTGTCTATCTGCCTTCGGCAGTCAGGCTTTATTGGATTGCAGCGTCCTTGACCGGAACCGGCATTTTCGGCGGTCTCTTTCTTATCCCGATTGCCAGCTTTCTTCAGGTGCGACCGGCGGAGACGGATAAAGGCCGTGTCCTTGCCACGGTAAATTTCAGTGGGTTTGTCGGGATCATGTTTGCGGGGGTCTTTTTCTCATGGCTCGATGCACTTTTTTCGCCGGCTGTGGTAATGGCATGCCTGGGGAGTCTCTCCCTGTTTGCGGCAGGATTTATCCATAGGGTCAAGAATCCGCAGTTCAATCCTATTCCTTCCATCCTTGTGCATCTTTTCCGGTTTATCCTCGGTCTGCGGTATCAGGTTCAGGTGACCGGGCTTGAATCGATCGGCAGAGAAGAGGGAAGAGGGATAGTGTTTCTGCCCAATCACCCGGCCTTCATCGACCCGATCATTGTGATGTCCGTTCTCTATCCTGGTTTCCAGCCACGCCCCCTCTCAGATGCCGATCAGGCCAATATGGCAGGCAACCGCTGGATAATGCAGCATATCCGGCCGATTACCCTGCCCGATCTGAATAAAAACGGGCGAGACGGGAGTGATCGCATCAGAGAGGCCCTGCAGGAGGTCGCGCAAGGTCTGCAGGCAGGCGATAATATTCTGCTCTACCCCTCCGGCCGCCTTTCTCACAGTAACGAAGAAGATCTGGCGGGGAATTCCGCAGTTGAATATATCCTGGAGAAGGTACCCGGTGTACGGACCGTCCTGGTCAGAACCACCGGGCTCTGGGGGAGCAGCTTGAGCTGGGGAGGAGGCTCCGAGCCGTCTTTTCATAGGAATATCGGGCGATTTCTTCTCTACTTCTGCAGCAACCTCCTTTTCTTCGGCCCGCGTCGAAAGGTGTCGATAGAGTTGGTCGAGGATACTGCCTTGCCGAGACTTGCAGGACGCCGGCAGATAAATACCGCCCTGGAACGGTTCTATAACGCTTCGTCCCAGTCCAATACCCATGTCCCGTATTATTGGTGGCAGGGCCGGAAGCCGGTTGTCTTGCCCGAGCCGGAAAAAAAGAAGGTCGTGGGCGATATCGAGCTGGTCTCCCCTGCAACCAGGCAGCTGGTCAGGCAAAAGATAGAGCAGCTGACAGGTCAGAAGGTAAACGGTGCGGAACGGCTGGCCAATGATCTGGCCATGGACAGCTTGACGATGATGGAGCTGGCGGCCTGGCTGGAAAGTGAGTTCGGGGTCCCCGTTGATGATCTCGCCGCGCTTGCAACGGTGAACGATTGCATTCTGGTTGCAGCCGGCCAGGTCCTCCACTCTGCCCCTCCTGAAAAGAAGCGGGTATCTGAAAAGTGGTTCCAGGATGACGGCCTCCCCCTGTTGCTGGGTACTCATTCGACGATTACAGGTCTCTTTCTGGCTCAGGCGAAACGGTATCCGGGCAGGATCATCCTGGCCGATCAGCTCGCGGGAGAGAAGACCTACCGTCAGGTTGTGACCGCGATCTTCGTGTTGAAGCCTATTCTGCAAAAGGTCCGGGGAGAGCATGTCGGCATCATGCTGCCTGCTTCGGTCAGTGCCGGCATTCTCTACCTCGCCACCCTGTTTTCCGGCAAGACTCCGGTGATGATAAACTGGACGACCGGGGTCGGTAACGTCCAGCACGGCCTGGAGTTGACAGGTGTGGACACTATCGTCACTGCCCGCGCCCTGCACAGAAAGCTGACCGGACAGGGTGTCGATCTGGCGGCGATTTCAGCGGACTGGTTGTTCCTCGATGAAATCGTACCGAAAATATCGCTCTATACAAAGATCCGTGCCGCCCTCAAGGCAAAATTTGCCGCCGGCTCCCTTGAAAAGATCAAGGTTTCCAAGACTGCAGCCATACTGTTTACGAGCGGCTCCGAATCACGTCCGAAGGCTGTGCCGCTCTCGCATGAGAATATCATCGCCAACCTTGCCGATTTCGCCTCCATCGTTTCATTCACCGGCGATCATCGGCTCATGGGAATGTTGCCGCCGTTTCATTCACTCGGCCTGGTGGGCACTATCATCCTGCCCTTCTGCCTTGGCCTGAAAACGGTATATCATGCCAATCCAACCGAGGCAGCCATCCTCGCCGGTCTGATAGAACGATACAAGGTCTCGATAGTTATCGGCACTCCGACCTTTCTCCTGGGTATTGTCAAAGCGGCCTCCCTGGAACAGCTCCGGACCCTCAGGTTGGTCTTCACCGGTGCGGAAAAGTGCCCGGAGCATACCTACCAGGCTCTGAAACAAATAAATCCTGCCGCTACCCTCTGTGAGGGCTACGGAATAACCGAGTGTTCACCGCTTGTCAGTATCAACAGGGTTGAAGATCCCCGCCCTGGGACGATCGGCAAAGTCATGCCGTCGATGGAGTATGCAATCATCGATCAAGAGACGGGCAGTCGGGTGGAGATCGGCCGACAGGGAATTCTACTGGTGCGCGGGCCAAATATTTTTGCCGGATATCATCGGGACGGAAACGGAACGGGCTTTATAGAATTCGACCATAAACGCTGGTATAACACAGGTGATTTTATTACAGAAGACGCCGATGGAGTTCTGACCTTTTGTGGACGAAAAAAGCGATTCATCAAACTGGGAGGAGAGATGATCTCGCTGCCGGCCATCGAAAACGTCCTGCAGGCCCAATTTGTCTCCGAGAGCAGCAACGGTCCTGCCCTGGCTATCGAGGCGACGCCAACGGACGAAAGGCCGGAGGTTGTGCTATTCACAACGCTTGCCATTACCAGAGAAGAGGCCAACAGCAGGATTAAAGAGGCCGGTCTCTCACCACTGCACAACATCAGGATGGTTGTCGAAGTCGATGCGATCCCGGTTCTTGGCACCGGCAAGACGGACTACAAACTCCTGCAGAAGATGATTGCCGTGTAAT